>CAMWKO010000004.1 GCA_947174885.1 uncultured Clostridia bacterium | reverse complement strand
ATGTATTCCTCGTAGGTTTTTTCTCCATTTTCTTCATAGGCTTCTAAGGCTTCTTTGGGTAATGGGTTTTCCTGATACTCAAAGGTTATGGTGTTTCCGCCTGCATCTGTCTGAGTTGTTACTCTTCCCTTGTAGTCGTATTCGTTTTTTAATGCAGGTTTGTTGTTGTTTAGCTTTTCTTCTACTATTCTGTGGTTTTCATCGTAGCTGTAATGTATGGTTTCTCCTAACACGTTTGTGATTGATGTCAGGTTTCCTTCTGCATCATAAGCAAGCGTAGCCCTTCGACCGTTGTCGTCGGTTACACCTGTGATTAAGCCTTCTTCATTGTAGCTTAGCTTTATTCTTTTGCCTGATATGTCTTCTGTCAGTATCTTTTCGTTGCTGTTATAGGTTATTCTTATGCTCTTTCCTATGTTATCCTTTACGGTTATAAGCTGTCCGTTGCTGTTAAAATGATACTCATACAGATTTGGAGCTTTTAATGTGTATGTATCATCTTCATATTTTGTCAGCCTGTAGTCTGCCATATATGTATTTATGGCAATATAGTCTCCGTATGAATAGTCCTTTGTATCGTCTACGACAAACCTGTCTCCTATATATGTTCCGTTTGTTTCTCCGTTTAAGGCTTTTTCATTTACGAACGTGACTACGCTTGATGGGTTGGCATAGTAGCTTATTATTCCGTTTTCTTCTTTGAGGCTTATTTCATAGTCATCATGCCAGCCATAGCCGTAGCTTCCTTTTGTCGAGGTTATTCTTGAGTCGTAGGTTAGGTCTATGCTCAGTTTAGTTGCACCGTTTACCGATAATACACTGTATTCATCAGTAAATGCTCCGCTTGTTATATCTACAGGGTCTCCGTAGGCAAAGCTCATTTCTTCGTATTTTGTTATGACTCTTGAGGTATGTGAGGCTGTTGGTTTTACTATTAACGATACACCTAAATCCTCTCCCTTATATATATTTGTTGACCAGCCTACCAGCAGATAGTATTCCTTTTCCGGATCTCCTGCTGCCGCAAATCCCGATTTTGCTATGGTTGTATATTTTTCGCCTGCATAGAATACCGGTATGGATATTCTTTGTCCCCCCTCTAACAGCACTGCCTGTGAGGACAGGTTTGGGTTATTTACTACTATCTCCCTGTAGTCTTCATTTTCATCCCTTTTGTACATAGACAGATATGGTACGAAATTGTATAGTGTTCTTCCCGAACCGTTTATTATTGAATAATGAACATAATACATATCATCTAAATATGCTGCTTTTTCCGGATTTGCTATTATTGTTATTCCGGAGCCTGTTTTTACTACAAAGTCCTCCTCTGTTTCAAAGTCTGCCTTTACTAATGTATCAAAAGGCATTAATGTTCCCTCAAAGTCGGCTGTCAGCTTATATGATCCGCTTTTATCTCCTCTTACTACCCATGATACGCTCTTATTCTCCTGTCCGTATATATCTCCCATTGACTGTGTCAGTTCTTGTCCGTTTACGGTATCCGCTAAGGACAGTCCCTCCTCCGGGAGATTTAAGGTGGCATAGGAATCCTTTATACAATACTTACTGTCTGCTGCATTTAATATTCCCAGCTCTACATTGTACATCTCCTTAAGCCATGAAACTGTTCCTCCGGTACTCATATATGCTACCATAGGGACATCCAGTAACTTTTCACCATCTACAGGATTACCCGGAGATACTACCGTAATAGCAACCTTTTTATTTTTACTTGGATCTTTCTCATCTTCTATTACATGAACTGTCTTACCCTTATTCTGAGTTGAGCTTCCCATACCATATGTTAATACAACTCTTTCAGGTATAGGTAAGCCAATAAAGCCTAAGTCTATGGAAAAGGAATATGTATTATAATTATCCGGTGATGAAAAATCCACACCTGCCTCTACCATTTCCTGCAAATTCATTCGCTTTACGGTAAGCTCGCCTACTATTAATTCATCTTCCACTAATGACAGTGTGTACTCCTTTGTTTCATACTGATTTATATGTACATTTATTTCGTCAGGCAGATATCCGTTGCTGTATGCCGCTACTCTGTATGTGCCTATATTTGCAGCTATGGTTACAATACCTCTGCTGTCTGCCTTTAATGAAAGATGCTCTTCCTCACTTATTTCTACATAAACCAGTGCATAAGGTATCGGACTTCCATTTTCATCTACTATTTTTACGGTTGATATTCCCTTTCCCGTTCTTTCAAGTATCTGAACGGTAGTTGTAGTGGTAGCTTCATTGCCGGCCTCGTCCTTTACCGTAAGGGAAACTGTATATACACCCTTTGTATCATATGTGTATATTGGCTTTGCACCGTAAACTATGTCGCCGTTTCCCATATTCCACTTATACTCTGTGATTCTCACATTGTCAGTTGAAGCCAATGCATCAAATGCCATTTCCATTCCTACCATACCCAGCAGATTTTCCGGCAATACTGCCTCCGGCGGTGTTATGTCCGTATCATTTGCATAGGAATATACCTGTTCCGATATGTTTTCATTACCGTATATATCTACTATTCCGACACAATAGCAATATACCTGATTGATTTCTACATTTTTATCCTCATATGTATTGTCGTAAGTTGATACGAGCTTTGTAAATGATGTATCTCCTGCTTTCTTTCTGTAAATAACATAATGTGAGAATTCCTCTTCGGTGGTTTCCGATATGTCAAGCAATATTCTGTAATCACCTGTTTCGGCACTTATTACCGGTGCTGCTAAGCCTTTCTGCTTCAGGGTACAGCTTACCTGATAAATGTCACTTACATTTCCTGACTTATCTGCTGCATAACTTCTAATCAGATATTCTCCGTCCTCTAACCCCTCGGTATTCCATTTTGCACTTGCAAGATAGCTTCCCGAATTTACGGATATACTTTTTATTTCTGTCCAGACTTCTTCCTCTAAATCCTTTGGCTTATATTCCAGTATGATTTTATCTATTATGGCATTGTCCATTACCAATGCTTTTACTGTTGGGTTTTTACCTACAGTATCTTCGTTATATGGAAGCATACCTGTTATAACCGGTGCTTCTAAATCATCTGCAACGGTTATATAAACCTCCTGTGAGGGTTCTCCCTCATTTCCTGCTATATCTACGGCTGAAATCCTGTAAATATATGATTTTCCATAGTCTATCTGAGTATCATAATAGTTTTTAGTAGTACAGTTTGCCACTAATACCTTGAATACTCCCGTATCCGCATCTGCCCTGTATATTCTGTAGCTCTTTATATCCTCTTCTTTGCCTGCATCCCAGTTTAATCCGATATATCCCTCATTACCTGTGGTTATCAGATTTTCTATTTTTGTTGGAGCAGTTCTGTCGATAACATACTCTACTACTATTTCCTCTCCGTTTTCTAAAAGTGCATTTTTATTTCCATAAATGTCATATACTTCAAATTTTACATATATACTTCCTTCAGGTAAATCTGTTATATCAAACTTTTTGCTTATTGTTGCCGTACCTGCCTGCTTATCTGCATATACAGTATCTATCACCTTATAATTTTCTTTATCTAAAGAATAGCTGAACACTGCATAGCTTACAGCCACATTATCTCTTGCGGATACTGACAGGTTTATGGTGTTTTTATAATATGATGAGATAGGATTTATAGAGGTTATTACCGGCTTTATGCTGTCACTGCCTGTAGTTACCTGTAATACATCTGATTCCGTACCACGATTTCCTAAATTATCATATCCTACTACCCTGAAGCTGTAATCTGTATCAGGTAACAGACCTGTTACATTATAGCCCAGTACATTTCTTTGAGTTCCAAGCTTTACATATTGACCGTTTACAAGCTGTTCTACCTGAAAATATGCAAAATCATTTTCGGTAACATCCTCCCAATAAATTGATACGCCTGTAGAATTTACCGTGTACTTTGTTATATTAATCTTACTAATACCCGTATTATCCACAGTATATCTTCTGGTAAATGTTCCGTCACTATAATTATTGTTGCTGTCTATTGCTATGGCTCTTACAATATAAACTCCGTCTGCAAGAGCTGTGGTATCCCACCTGCAGCTGAAGCTTTCCTTATCCTTTGCCATTTCTCCTAAGGATGTCCAGCTTTCCTCATCCTCTTTTCTATACTCCAATATTACTCTGTCTACACTTTTGTTATCACTTGCTGTTACTGTAATAACTGCTGTTTTATTTATTCTGCCCCCACCCGGTAATATATTGTCTATGTCAGGTATAATGTTATCTATATCTGCCACTGTTTTTACACTGTCTGAATATTCGCTTTCATTTCCGAACTTATCCAGTGATGTTATTACATAATAATATGTCTTTCCTGTTTCAACAGCCCTGTCTTCAAAGGTCGTGTTGTATATTCCCGTATTTTGGGCAATAAAAGTATAGCCGCCCACTCCCTCTTCTTTTCTGTATAAATTATATGCAGTACAGTCACTGCTTACAGATGGATCGAAGTTCAGTTTTATTACACCATTATCTGATAACGCACTCAGGTCCTTTATTTTTTCCGGTGCCTGTCTGTCTACAAAATATGTATAGTACTCTGTAGCTGTATTTCCCTCTTCGTCATAAAGTGTATATCTTATGGTATTTTCACCATTAACACTTAAAGTATCTACATTCCATATATAGCTTACATACAGGGTTGTGCTGTTATATACCTTTTGTTCTAAAAGATTCGGTGTGATAGGACACCATTCATTTTTCTCGTTTAAGTACTCTATTTTTACCTTATTATTTACGCTGTTACATTCATTTTTAAACTTTACTGTCAGAGTAACCTTGGTGCTTCCGATGGTACTGTAATCCTTTGGCGATATTTCCGTTATCTGCGGCATGGTTACAGTAGCAGTTACTATATTGCTTTTTGCGGATTCATTACCTGATGTGTCCACTGCAACCATATAGTAATCATAAACCGTATTTACAGCAAGTCCGCTATCCTTATATACGGTATCTGTAATATTTCCGGCAATCAGCTCATTATTTCTGTAAATATTGTAATATGCTACTCCCACATTATCATAGGAGGCATTTGCTTTCAGTGTAACAGTTGAGCCTGTCTTGTTGGTAATGTGTAAATTGTAAGGGGCAGAAGGTGCTTCTATGTCCTTTTCTGTCCTTACCGTTATTTCCGGAGATATTTCACATACATTTTTATATTCATCAAACGGATATACCTCATATGTATATGTGGTATCCGGATTTACACCTGAATCCACATATGTATCTGCGCTGGTTATGGCTAATCTGCTTCCGTTTCTGTATATTTCATATCCTGCAACACCTGTTTCATCCTCTGCACCCTGATACCTTATTGTAATACTGTTTGCTGATACCTTTTCTACCGTAATACCTGATACAGGAGAAGGTGCTGTAGTGTCCTCTATATCAAGGATTACATTATCTGCCATATCATATGGTGATGACGAAAACTGGTAATCCTTAATTTCTTTATTTAAAATAAGCGTATTTATTTTGTTTGTACCGTTATTTAAAAACTCTACCGCCTGAATAAACACCCTGCCGGACATGGTTTTCTTATTGCTAAGATGTACTATATGATTACCGCCTGCCACAAAGCTGCCGGTTCCCATAACTGACATATTTCCCTTAATCTCTAAGGTTCCATCTGTTAAATATCCGTCGTGTGATTTATTTGAGTCTGTAGTAAAATTGCCTCCGACTAACACATAGCCCTCCTGCTTATCCATGATAAGCATACCCTGAGCGCCTATTGATAAATCATTTCCAGTCAGAACATACCCAGCCTCTATATATAAAGGTGCATTGACCGTTATATTTGCAGCATTTATCTTATAATTACCTGTATGTAATTCTGAATTTATAATTAAATCTCCATCCACATACAAATCATGGCTTAATGTATTTTTACCGCTAATTGTTAGATTACCGCTAAAGGCTTCCTCTTTTAACTGGTCAGTACTGTTTATACATATCTTTCCATTACCCGATATATTTAAACCATTATCTGTTACCGTTCCATACACGATAAAGCCCTGATTTAACACCAACGCTTCTTCGTTACTGTTCTCAAAGCTTCCTACTGTCATTGATGCTGTAGCATCTACGGTTTGTCTGCTGTTCCCCTTAAATATTATTGTATTATTCTCGCCTCCCAAATAACCATACTGCCCTTTCTGAGTAAAGTTTCCGTAAAGCTCTAAGGTTCCTGCATTAAATGTGCCTCCGACAGCACTTTTAGGTTCCATAATAAAGCTGTGGGTTACAATAACCCTGTCGGTGTCATTGTTCATGTACAGGATTCCGCTTGAGGCCTCATATATGTAATCACTTCCGCTTAAAACCTTATTTTGTATTCTTAAATCGCCGTTTACGGTAAGTGTTCCGCCGTTTAGACACACACTTCCTCCTGCTATTACTAAATCTCCATCAATATTCAGGCTGTATCCGTTTAAGTCTAAGGTTTCATCTACTAATATAAACTCTCCCTCATATTCCATATCTCCGCTTAATGTAAAGCCTACTTTTCCCGTTTTATCGCCATAAAACAGGTTACAGCCGTTAGCTATAAGTTTATCCTTGTTAATGGTACTTTTTGAATAAACACCGTCTTCGGAATAATTCTGTAATTCCATTATGGCAAAGTTCTCATCAGAGGTTATGCTTATAATCTGTTCACTATTTCCCGAGAATAAAAATCTATGTGTTCCCACTCCCTTAATTCCGCCTCTGGAGGTTAAGTTACCGCTTATTTCAATGGTTCCGGCACTCAGCTTTGATCCCGGCGACATATAAGTATCTACATCACCATATACATGAATATAATCTGCCTCATGCTCCATTACTATTTTACCCAGACCATCCAATCCGGCGTTTCCCTTAACAATTAATTTACCCTCATACATTGTCAGATTTGAGCCGTTAAGATCAAAATCTCCATATATGGTAAGACAGCCGTATATGTTTATATCACGGTAATAATTACAATACATTCTTCCCTTTACTGCCACGTTGCTTTTTACGTTCACAACAGTGGCTGCACACAAATCTCCACCTATGGTTAAATCATTGTTAAAGGTAATTCCATATGCAATATATACGCTTCCGCTGTATTTATTATTTGCAAACCCGGTATTTGTACCAATATTCAAATATCCTGTTATACTTTTTGCATTGTCACATACGCTTTTTGAAACATATGGTCTTCCCACAAGCTCTATAACCGTTCCCTCTTTAAGCTCTATATTGGCAAATCTGGAATAATTATAGTGTGAATATTCAAATGTAACCGTCTGCTTTATATTTCCGCTGAATACTACCTTATGATTATCTGTCGATATAAAATTGTATTTTGAATAATCATCCTTTACTAAAAAATCTGCCTTTACCTCAAGTATACCGTCTGTTAAACAATCTGTATGATTTATTGAAGAATTTGTTATAAATGAGCCGTTAACACATACATAATCTGACGGACCTGTCATTCTTAAAACACCTGTACTCTTGCCATAAGTATAAGCATTTTCTTCACCTGTCCTGCTCTCTATACGATAATCTCCTTTTACAAGAAGTGAGCCTCCGTTTATGTCTATCTCACCTGCTGCCTGTATTAAATTACCGTTTATTACAAGTGTATGTCCGTTTAAATCAAGTGTACCGTCTACAAGTACAAAATCTCCCTCATATTCCATATCTTCTTCTAAAGTAAATCCGATTTCTCCCTCTATTCCCTCATAGCTGAATTTACTTCCGTTTGCAATAAAGGTGGTTTTTGATAATATATTCTTGGATATAACTCCCTCTTTGCTGTGGTTGTTTAATTCCAATATTGCAAAGTAACTGTTTGAAGTAATATCTATAATCTGCTTATCAGTACCTGAAAATAAAAACCTGTGTGTTCCCGTTGCATATATTTGTCCGGTAGAAGTTAAATTTCCGAGTATTTCAATAGTACCCGCTGATAAACTGCAATAAGTTGAGCTGTAATTCACATTTCCGCAAACCTTACAATAACTGTTTTCATTTTGCATTACCAACTGTCCGCTGCTGACTGAAAGGTCTCCATGAATTATCAGTGTTCCGCCATTAATTCTGGTATATGCACTGCTATAATTACTAAAGCTGCCCAATACATTAAGCTTGCCCGTTACTTGAAGATTTCCGGTATTATAAACATTTCCGGCTATGGTAAATTCATTTTTTATCTCTGTACTTCCTGTAATATAAACACCTCCGCTAAAGTAATTGTCCGCAAAGGTGGTTGTTCCTCCGATTGATATACAGCCATTAATTTTATTGTTACGGTCATTTACATTTCCCGTAACATAAAAGCTGTTGGTATGATATACTCCTTCATCACTTGTATTAGCTGTTTCATAATCTGATAATCTTGTAGCGCCTGCACCCGAGCCATATATATTTACTACCTGTTTATTATCTCCGCTTAATATCAGCTTATGATTATCTGTTGCCACAAATATGCCTGCTTTATTTACGTCATTTATCGTAAAGTTACCCTTTACCTCCAAAACTCCATCGGTAAGAAGACCTGTATGGTTTGTATCTGTTTCATCAATAAAATCCCCATATATTAATACATAGTCCAAAGGATCTGTCATATTTAAAATTCCCTTGCTTCTGCCCTCTATATATTCCTCTTCGTCCTTAACAATGCTCTGTATACGGTAATCCCCCTGTACCTTTAAAGTACCGCCGTTTATATATACAGTTCCTGATGACTGGATTAAATCGCCTGTTACCGTAAGAGTATATCCGTTTAAATCAAGAATATCGTCCACAAGGTATAAATCGCCCTCATAAACCATATCTTCACCCAGAGTGAAGCCCATTTCTCCTGTTATTCCCTCATATCCAAATACGCAGTCATTTCTGATAAATGTAGTTTTATTAAAGACTCTTTTTGCGACTACTCCGTCAGCACAGGAATTATTCAGCTCTAAAACAGCCATTGTCTCATTTGAAGCAATATCAATTATCTGCCTGCTGTCTCCTGAAAATAAAAATCTGTGAGTTCCCGTTGCATTTATACCTGATGTTGATACAAGATTTCCTTTTATTTCAAATGTACCTGCCGAAAATGCAGAGCTGTATTTTGGACTATAATTTACGTCTCCATAAACTAATAAATAATCAGCAGCATTAGACATAGTAATTCCATAATTTGAAGTCGCATTAAGATTACCATATATAATTAGCTGTCCATTAGAAAAAACAGTGGAACCGGAAGATGATATAGTACAGCTTCCCATTACGGTCACTTTATTTTTTATGGTTGCTCCTGCTGAAGTATAGAGATTTCCACCAATTACAATTTCATCATCTAATGTTGCAGTTTCGTTTATATATACATCGCCACCAAAGTATCCTCCCTCGAAAACAGTTGATGTGCCGATTAACACATATCCTGTGATTTTACAGCCGTTATCCTTTAATTTTGATGATACATATGGCTTACCTGTAATATTAATTCCGTCCTCACCTGTATTTCTGATTTCCAGATTACAGATTCTTGAATATGATGAGCCTGTTTTCTTAAACTCCAGTGTCTGTTCTTCATCACCGCTCAATAATACCAAATGGCTTCCTGTAGCTACAAAGCCCTTATTGGAATATGTGTCTGTTACCCTGAAATCTCCCCTGACCTCAAGTGTACCTGCTGTCAGACTGCCTGTTGTATCTAATCTTGTATCGCAGTAAAAATCTCCATAAACGCACACTGAATCAGCCTCATTATTCATTATTAATGAAGCATAGCTGTCCCCATATTCCCCATCTGTATCCGTTTTGGATTGAAGTCTGTAATCTCCGCCTACTATAAGTCTGCCACCGTTTATATTTACTGAACCTGTTGCCTGAATTAAATCTCCGTTTACAGTTAATGTGTATCCGTTCAGATTTATTTCACCATCTATCAGATAATAGTCATTATCTATAACAGTATCCTGTGTCAGTTCAAAACCATAACCGCCGGTTATTCCCTTAATTTTATATATACAGTCATTTCTTATCAAATCCGCATAGGAAATTATACTGTCCGTGGTAACACCATAGTCACTATAGTTCTTAAGTTCAATTATATTAAAACTGTTTTTATCATATATACTGATACTTTGAGCGGTAACACCTGAAAAAATCACTTTGTGATAGCCACCGGCTACAAAATTCTGATATGTATTTGCAGTAAAATTGCCCTTTACCTCTATGATTCCATTTGTATATTTATTTCCGGAAGAATAAGCATTATCTATTGTAATGTCATTTTCGATATATAAGAAATCATTGGCTTTTTCCATAACTACACAGGCTTTGCCTGATACTTTAAAGCTTCCGTTACATAACAGTACACCATTGTTAAAGTTCAGTGTACCACCTGATTGTGTATAATCACCATTTACGGTCAGCTTATATCCATTCAGGTTTAATGTTCCTGCTGTCATGGTCAGATTTGCCACGATTAAGTTTTCATTAAGAGTATAATTTGATTTTATTGTAAGATTTTCATATTCTTTATTGTCAGTATTAACATCTTCATCTTGAATCAGTAATTCATTTTGTGTATTACCAACCTCTGTATCTTCATTGTTATCTGTATTTTTTTGTGTATCAGACACATTCATTGTGGTTTCTGATATCTCATCTGCTTTAGCATCTATATATAATGCCATAAAATCATTTACAGGAAGCATTGTAAATATTAATATTAATGCCACAAATTTTTTTAATTTACTTTCTACTTTTCTCATATTGTACCTCACTACCCAAACATTTTCTTTAGATCATTAATAATATCCAATAATGCTTCTGTAAAAATTTTTGTTATCTCATATATAGCATCTATACATTTAGTAATAATGTTTCCGCTATTTTCCGTATTCTCATTATTTTCCGTATCTGAACTGTTTTCTGTATTTTCATTATTTTCCGTATCCTTATTATCTCCTGTGTTACCGCCCTCTCCGGTTTCTCCGTTATCTTCGGTGTTGCCGCTGTTTCCGGTTTCTTTGCTGTCCTCTGTGGTACCGTCCTCTCCGGTTTCTCTGTTATCTTCGGTGTTACCACTGTTTCCGGTTTCTTTGCTATCCTCTTTATTATTGCCTGTCCCATCTCCGGGTATATTCTGACCCTGTTTAGTAGTTTCCTCCTCCCTCTTTTCTGTATCTGAAGTGCTTTCCTGTCCCTTGCTTTCTGATTTGGTAGTCACCTCTTCATTTTCTTTCCCACTATGAACTGTTGTTTTAATTATATTGCCATTTCTGTCATACTCATATTCCACATATGAGCCGTCCTCATAAGTTACTTTAATAATTCTGTTTAAATCATCATATTCATATTCTTCTGCCATTATTGTACTATTAACACTAAGCAGTACATAAAAAGCTATAAATATACTTATCATTTTTTTACATTTTAACCGTTCTATCATTCTGTTTTTTCTCCTATACAATTACTCTGATTTAAGCTTTATTTGCCGTATTCCTTATTTTAGGCTTCATAAAGCTTACAATTTAAAAATGATGTAAATACAGGTTATTTTATATATTTATCTATATATTAAAACTTCTATCCTGTATTTGCCCTTAGCAGTATTTCTGCTTATACCCTTATATCTGAATCGTCCCCACCCTCTGACCGAAACCATATCATTCTCTTTTAGAACTCCACTGTTATTTTCATATAATCTTCCGTTTACAAACACTTTATGCTCCCTGAACAATAAAATACTCTGGTTTCTGGACCTGTTATAAACGCTTGATATTATTATATCTGCTCTAAGTGATGCTACTAATATCTCCTTTGACTCCGGTCTGCTTTCTCCTGTAGCAGCGCTGCAATCTGTCTCCGCAAGCTTAATGCTTGTATGTTTAATCTTATAGAGATTGTCAATTATAAAGTCTTTCATTTCGCTTTTGCAGAACAAATATGCTGCCTTGTCCTTTATTAAAATATCTCCTGTTTTTCCCCGTTCTATGCCCAAATTCATTATGGCTCCCAAATAATCTCTATGGCTTAACTGTTCTGAAAATTTATCTAATAGTGGATTAATCATGATACATGATATAGGAAATTCTTCTTCATAACCCAATTCCTCTCCATTCCCATACCTTATTATATTTCTTTCAGCCTCTTCATAGCCTCCAAATATCTTATATTTTATAAACCTAAAACTATCCTTATATTCATAAAACGTGGACAACTCTCCTTCACTTAAAAAGTCAGTAAAGGTAAACATATTCTGTTTATATGACTTATTCGCCAAATCCAACAGTCTTTTTATAAGCTCTTTGGCTTCCTTATCTTTAGATTTCAAAACTACCTCCTATTTAATGTTTTTTTACCTCGGTGTATTGAATTACTTTGTAATTCAATACTTTTTTGCTTCGTGAATAAAATCACAGATTTTATGCACTCGGCGCATTGAATTACTTTGTAATTCAATACTTTTTTGCTTCGTGGATAAAATCACAGATTTTATGCACTCAGCGCATTGAATTACTTTGTAATTCAATGCTTTTATGCACTCGGCACACTGAGTTGAAATGAAACTCAGTGCTAGTATATCACACTAAAATATTTTTTGTAAATATTTACCATAACATTTTATTACTATAAGTAAAATTTTATCAACATCAGAATATCAGATTTGATTTTCACTGTCTTCTATTTCCAATAATATCCCGTGCCTACCGGAGTCACTATATGCTCACCGCTTTCCTTAAGCAATGACATTAATTTCTTTTGTACATAAATTTTAAGCCACAGACATTAAACTGACCAATACTAAAGTATCAGTTCAAATTTTATGTCTGTGGCCTGATTGTACTGATTTATAATAATCAAACGTGTCCCAACGCTCTTTTATTATCTGTTACTGAAAATACTTTACACCCGATTCAAATATCTTCATATCCTGCTCGCCATAAATGTTTATGGCAACACTGTCTCCCCGTCTTTCTGAATGAGCCATTTTACCTAGACATCTTCCGTCAGGACTTGTAATGCCCTCTATAGCATAATATGAGCCGTTTACATTCCACTCTTCATCCATAGTCGGATTGCCATCTTCGTTTACATACTGGGTAGCTACCTGTCCGTTTTCAAACAGCTTCTTTATCCATTCCTTGCTTGCAACAAATCTTCCCTCTCCATGTGAAGCAGGATTTACATATGTCTTTCCAAGCTCTGCTCCTGCAAGCCAAGGTGACTTATTTGTAACGACCTTTGTATAAACCATCTTTGATATATGACGGTTAATAGTATTAAAGGTAAGTGTAGGTGAATTGCCATCCTGTCCCGTAATCTCTCCGTTTGGTACAAGACCAAGCTTTATAAGTGCCTGGAAACCGTTACAGATACCAAGTGCAAGACCGTCTCTTTCATTTAACAGCTTATGGACTGCTTCTTTAAGCTTCTCATTTCTAAAGGCTGTAGCAAAGAATTTTGCCGAACCGTCAGGCTCATCACCTGCTGAGAAACCGCCCGGGAACATAATAATCTGTGCTTTTGAAATTTCCTTTTCAAATACATCAACAGAGGCTCTGATATCCTCTGCATTAAGGTTTTTAAATACCTTTGTAACTACATTTGCACCTGCTCTTTCAAATGCCTTTGTACTGTCATATTCACAGTTTGTACCAGGGAATACAGGAATAAATACCGTAGGCTTTGCAATCTTATTTTTGCAGACATATACACTACCCTTATCATATATAGGTGTGTCAAGTACAGTTTTATCCGTAGTTACATGAGTAGGGAATACCTTTTCAAGTGTAGCCTCCCATGTATTAACAGCCTCTTCTATGGATATGGTCATATCACCATATTTGATTTTATTATCATCCGTAACTTTACCTATTACCTTAAAGCAGTCCTTAAGCTCTGCCATAGATTCCTCTACCATAGGTTTCATATCAGCCTTTACTTCTGCAACGATATTTCCGTATCCGGCTGCAAAAAGCTCTTCTTTAGATACACATTTATCACATATATCTACACCCAGTTTGTTACCGAATGCCATTTTTGAAACAGCAGCCGCAATACCCTTCGCATCAACAACATATGCCGAAACAACAGCCTTTTTATTCATCAGTTCATGAATTTTATCATAAAGCTTCATTACCTGTGGGTATACAGGCTTTTCAAATTCATCCTTTTCTATTTCAAATTTAACTAATATATTACCTGCCTCTTTAAGCTCAGGTGTAACAATATCTGCTTCCTTAGCCACATCTACTGCAAACGATACAAGTGTAGGCGGTACATCAATTTCGTTAAATGTACCTGACATACTGTCCTTACCGCCAATTGAAGGAAGTCCGAAGCCAAGCTGTACATCATATGCACCAAGAAGTGATGCAAACGGCTGACTCCATCTTGCCGGATCCTCTGACATTCTTCTAAAGTATTCCTGAAAGGTAAATCGAATCTTTTTGTAATCTCCGCCATTAGCTACAATCTTTGCTACCGATTCAAGTACGGCATATATTGAGCCATGGTACGGACTCCAGGATGAAAGGTATGGGTCAAATCCGTAAGACATCATGGTTACTGTATCACATTTTCCCTTTAATACAGGAAGCTTCGCTACCATTGCCTGTGTTTCCGTAAGCTGGTACTTACCGCCATGTGGCATATATACCGAACCTGCTCCGATAGAGCCGTCAAACATTTCCACAAGACCCTTTTGTGAACATACATTTAAGTCTGCAAGTGTATTCATCCAGGTAGTCTTGACATCCTCTACTGCCTTTGCTTTAAAGAAATTATTTTCCTGCTTTGGCATTTCCACATATACATCGGTTTCCTGATGCGCACCGTTTGTATCAAGAAATTCTCTCTTAATGTCTACAATATTCTTACCTCTCCACTTAAGTGTGAGTCTTTTATCTGCTTTTACTACAGCAACTTCTACAGCTTCGAGGTTTTCTTCCTTTGCATAGCCCATAAATTCTTCTACGTCCTTAGGGTCTACTACTACTGCCATTCTCTCCTGTGACTCCGAAATAGATATTTCGGTACCGTCAAGACCTGCATACTTCTTAGGTACTTTATCAAGATTTACATCAAGTCCGTCTGCAAGTTCACCTATTGCTACTGAAACTCCGCCTGCACCGAAGTCGTTACACTTCTTTATAAGCTTACTTACTTCTTCTCTTCTGAATAATCTCTGTATCTTTCTCTCCGTAGGGGCATTACCCTTTTGTACCTCTGCTCCACAGGTTTCAATAGACGTTTCCGTATGCACCTTCGATGAGCCTGTTGCTCCACCACAGCCGTCACGTCCTGTTCTGCCACCAAGTAAAATAATGATATCGCCCGGGTCTGAGGTCTCTCTCTTTACTGCTCTTCTTGGTGCTGCACCCATAACTGCACCGATTTCCATTCTCTTAGCCACATAATCAGGATGATAGATTTCCTTAACAAGGCCTGTGGCAAGACCAATCTGGTTTCCATAAGAGCTGTAGCCGTTAGCTGCACCTCTTACAAGCTTCTTCTGTGGAAGCTTACCCTTTAAGGTGTCTTTAACTGATTTTGTAGGGTCTGCTGCACCTGTTACACGCATAGCCTGATATACATAGGTACGTCCTGAAAGCGGATCTCTTATAGCACCGCCAAGACATGTAGCCGCACCACCAAACGGCTCAATTTCGGTCGGATGGTTGTGTGTTTCATTCTTGAAGTTTACAAGCCACTCCTCAACCTGCCCGTCTACCTCTACCGGTACTACAATACTGCAAGCATTGATTTCATCACTTTCTTCCTGGTCTTTCAGCTTACCTTCCTTTTTAAGCTTTCTCATAGCCATAAGAGCCAAATCCATAAGAGATACAAACTTGTCCTCCCTGCCCTTAAATATTTCTTCTCTGTCTGCAATATATTTATCATAAGTTTCTACGATAGGCTTATTGTAATATCCCTCTTCAAACTTAATATTCTTTAACTCTGTATTAAAGGTTGTATGACGGCAATGATCTGACCAGTATGTATCCAATACTCTGATTTCCGTCATTGAAGGATCTCTGTTTTCATCATTCTTAAAATAATTCTGAATATGGAGAAAATCCTTAAAGGTCATGGCAAGACCAAGAGAAGAATACAGCTCTTTAAGTTTGTCCTCTGCCATATCCTTAAATCCGTCAAAATAAATAACATCAGCAGGTTCATCAAATACCGTAACTAATGTATCCGGCTTTACCATATCCGTTTCTCTTGAATCTACCGGATTAATACAGAAAGACTTAATACTTTCCAATTCTTCATCTGTAACTACACCCTCAATAACATATGTGGTAGCGGTTTTAATAACCGGTTCTTCATTTTCATTTAAAAATCTGACACATTGAACTGCCGAGTCTGCTCTCTGGTCAAACTGCCCCGGTAAAAACTCAACAGAAAATACATTGTCACTATCCTCATTGTATGGGAATTTTTCTTCATATAATGTATCTACAGGTGGCTCAGAAAATACTGTATTTAAAGCTTTTTTATATGTTTCCTCTGAAATATTTTCAATATCATATCTTACTAAAACTCTAACACCTGTTACAGTTTTAATACCTAAGTAGCTTTTTATCTCTTCGTTTAATTCCTTAGCCTTTACAGCATATGGTGTCTTTTTTTCAACATAGACTCTCTTTACCATTCTAAGTACCTCCGTAAAAAATTCCTTGAGTGTATTATTAATATAATTACTCAAGGAATTTTATCACATTTTGAAACAATATAAAAGGGGGATTTGGAAATTTTACTCCCCTAAATATTCCTTACCGCCTCCCTGACCTTAAGCACAAATGACGGTGATACCGATAATTCATCTACCCCCATATCCACAAATTCTTTAGTCAGCGTTGTATCTGCTGCCAGTTCCCCGCATATGCCTACAAGGCATCCCGTCTTATGTCCGTTTTCCACTACCATTTTTATCATTTTCAAAACAGCAGGATGATGCGGATTATAAAAATCCGACAGGTCGTCATTCTGTCTGTCTATGGCTAATGTATATTGTGTCAGATCATTAGTGCCTATGCTAAAGAAATCCACTTCTCTTCCCAGCTCCTCACTTATCATAACCGCAGCAGGAGTTTCAATCATTATTCCCTGCTTTACATCCTTATACGGAATATTTTCCGCTTTTAATTCATCTTTGACTTCTTCTGCAATTTTCTTTATTTCCCTTATTTCCTCCAATGAAATAATCATAGGATACATTATGGAAATATTTCCGTATGCACTCGCCCTAAGTATAGCTCTAAGCTGTGTCTTAAATATATCCTTTCTTTTCAGGCATATTCTGATTGCCCTTAAGCCCATGGCAGGATTATCCTCCTCCTTAAGATTAAAATATCCTATCCTTTTATCTGCACCTATATCCAACGTCCGTATAATAACACTTTTATCTGCCATATTTTCTGCTACGGTCTTATATGCATTAAACTGTTCCTCCTCTGTCGGATAGTCGTTATTTCCAAGATATAAAAACTCACTTCTGAATAAACCTATTCCTCCTGCATCATTTTCAAGTGTCATTTCAATATCCTGTACTCCGCCAATATTGGCATATATATCTATTTTTCTACCATCTGACGTAATATTTTCCCTGCCTTTAAGTTCTTTCAAAAGTGTTAATCTGCTCTTTTCCTCTTCCTGTTTCTTAATATATTTCTCAAGCTCTTCTTCATGCGGCTCTACAATAAGGAGCCCCTGATATCCGTCTACTATAGCCGTTTTTCCGTCTATGTCACCATAATTTACATTTGTAAGTGCAGGAATATTCATCATTTTTGCTAGTATAGCAGTGTGTGAATTCGATGAACCATACTTTGTCACAAATGCCAGTACTTTGTTCTTATCCATGGAAACAGTTTCACTGGGCGATAAATCTTCGGCTGCTACTATTACCGATTGTCTTATGTTTTGGCATAACTCATTGCAGTTTCCAAGTACTCTTATAAGCCGGTCAGAAATGTCCTTTATATCAGCAGCTCTTGCTTTCATATACTCATCCTCCATATTTTGGAACATTTCATAAAATTTATCTGAGGTCCTTGCTACAGCATATTCAGCATTTACCTTTTGAGTGTTTATGATATTTTCTACTGATTCTATGTAATCAAAATCATCTATCATCATTTTATGTACTTCAAAAATGGCCGCATTCTCCCTGCCAACTTCCCTTAATGCTTTGTCATACAGTGTATCAAGCTCCTCCTTTGCTGTCTGTCTGCTGTCAGAGAATCTTTTTATTTCTTCCTTACTATTATCCTTAAAAACTTTTTTTACCTCATTGTCAGACCTTTTATATATACTTATTTTTCCAATGGCAATTCCACCGGATACGCCTTTTCCTGTTATCCTTTCCATATTCACACCTGCTTTCTGCATCCAGCTTTTATTTTAACCCCTGCCTTTTATCTTTATCCTTACCTTTTATTCCTAACTTTTATCTATTATTATATTTTATTTTATACATCTGTAATTTCTAATTTTGTATATTCATACTATAATGTCTTATACAGCTTTTCCACTTCTTCCTTAGTCGCAAGATATTTTGAAAAGGCACTTGCACTTCCTGCCGAAATACCCATTTTAAAAGCATGAAGATACTCCTGTTTTTCAATATATCCCGTAATAAAGCCTGCTACCATTGAATCTCCTGCCCCTACAGAATTTACTGCCTTTCCTTTCGGTGCAGATTTTTCATAAACTGTTCCATCTTCCGAAACAAAAACCGCACCCTCCCTGCCTAAAGATACCAGTACATTTTTAGCACCCAGCTCTGTCAGCTTTTTTGCGTACTCTACAACTTCGTTATTATCATTTATAGTTACATTAAACAGCTCCTCCAGCTCGTATTTATTAGGTTTTATAAGAAACGGATGATATTTTAGTACATTTAATAAAAGGTCATTTGCAGCATCGACAATACATTTAATATTTTTAGAAGCCATTCTTTCCATAATATTCATATATATATCACTGTGCAATGATTTTGGAACACTTCCTGCCAACACTAAAATATCATCTTCCTTCAGCTTATCTAATTTATCAAAAAGGCTGTTTATATTATCCTCTGTAATATCAGGACCTGTGGCATTGATTTCCGTTTCTTCATCTGATTTTATTTTAACATTAATTCTGCTTAAACCTGCTACTGTTATAAAATCATTATTATATCCCTCATCGTTCAAAACCCTTATAATTTCATCTCCTGTAAATCCTGCCGTAAAGCCCAGCATTACATTTTCTATACCTAAATGTGTAAGCACCACAGATACGTTTATTCCCTTTCCACCTGCTGATATATACTCCTCATCTGCTCTGTTTACCTCTCCTTTTTTCAGATTATTTACTTTAAGTACATAATCCAAAGCAGGGTTAAAGGTTACTGTATAAACCAATCACATCACCTCCATATCATTTTCCCTATATACTTTTTCTTCATTGATTTATCCATAGTTTTTCTATTTCATATCCGATTTTTTTCAAATTTGTTATTTTTGCATCCTCCCACTCTCTTGGAAACAGACTCCTGTATGAGTTTTCCAAAAATCTGTCATCCAAAAGCACGATTACACCTTTATCCTCATCAGTTCTTATAACCCTTCCTGCTGCCTGCATTACCTTGTTCATGCCCGGTATTTTGTAGGCATAGTCAAAGCCATTCATACCTCTTTCATTGAAATATTCTGCTATAAGTTCTCTTTCTTTGCACACAAGCGGAAGTCCTGTTCCGACAACAATACTTCCTATAAGTCTGTCACTTTTTAAATCAATTCCCTCTGAAAAGATTCCTCCCATTACACAAAAGCCTACCAATGTTCCGTTTTCGGTATCTTCAAATTCCATAAGAAACTTCTCTCTGTCAGCTTCTTTCATGGAATTTTCCTGAATAATAGTCCTAATATTACAGTCTCTGCTATTTACGGCTATCTCCATAAAAATATCATAAACCTCCTTCATCATTTTATATGAAGGAAAGAATACCATATAATTACCCTGCCTTTTTGAAATAATTTCACTTATATATAATGAAATTTTCTCATACTCATTTCTGCCGCGTCTTGTATATTTTGATGTAACATCACTGCCAATGGCAATTATCCTGTTTTTCTTATCAAATGGTGAAGCTATATACATTGCATAATCCTCTGTATCACCTGTTAAAAGCATTTTATAGTAATTAACGGGAAGCAGTGTCGCAGAAAAAAATATAGTGCTTACTATCTTTTCTGTACATTCCTTTAGTCTTACAGCCGGATTTATACACATCAGCTTAATGAAAAATTCTCCTGTATCAGAAAAGCTGCAATATATCTCATAATTATCATCCAATATTTCATATACATCCTGAAAGGTTTTTGCTGCAAAATACAGATTCATGGCATCGTCATGCCCCTCAAACTCACTATGCTCCTCTATATACTTTTCAAAATTTGAAGTAAATCTCATTAAAGGCATTATAATTTCTTCCAAATCCGCCAAAACTAAAAAACCGTCCGTACACAGTCTTTTATAATGAAGAAAGCCTCTGTTCAGTTTTTCCAGATTCCCCGACAGTCGTTTATCCTTATTTGAGAATATTTTTTTTACACTTAAAATATCCTCCTTTACAATTACTGCCGAATACATTTCCCTTGCCCTGTCTACCAGATTATGAGCCTCATCCACAAGAAAAATATATTTTCCGTTTACACTGTCACCAAAATATCTCTTCAGTCTTGCATGAGGATCAAATGCGTAATTATAATCACATATAATTCCATCCACCCAGTCCGAAATATCAAGATTCATTTCAAACGGACATACATTATGCTTTGCTGAATAATCCAATATTTTCTCTCTGGTAATATCACTTTCATTTGTAATAATATCATATATGGCATCATTAATTCTGTCAAAATGTCCTTTTGCCCTGTCACAATCCTTCGGGTTACATTTACATTCCTCCATTACACACATCTTTTCCTTGGCGGTAACAGTCACTGATTTAAATTTTAGTCCGTTTTCTCTTAAAATATTAAAGCTGTCTATTGCAACGGTTGCTGCTATGGTTTTGGCAGTCAGATAAAAAATCTTATTACAAATACCCTCTCCATATGATTTTACAGCCAGAAAAATGGTAGACAGCGTCTTTCCTATTCCTGTAGGTGCCTGTATAAAAAGGTCTACCCCTCTCATAAATGCCTTATAAACACCTACTGCCACTTCTTTCTGACCTTTTCTGTATGCATATGGAAATTCCATTGCTTTCGCAGTTTCTACTGTCACCTTTGTATTGTCTGATAAATACTTAGCCCATTTATAATATTCATCTACTACGTCCATAAACCACTTTTTAAGATAGTCAAACGTAAATTCCTCCGTAAATCTTTTTATTTCCTCTGTATCCTGATTTATATAGGTAAGCTGTACCTTTAGCTTAGAAAGCTCTTTCATATTTCCATATATATAGGCATAACACATAGCCTGTGCTTTATGAACAAACACAGGCTCATCTATATAAGATATATCTCTCTTTACACTTTTGATTTCATCTATGGTTATAACCTCTCCCTCTATAATGCCATCTGCCCTGCCATCTACAACTATTTCAAAATCCTCATATGGTACGCTTATTTTTAAAGGCACTTCGGCTTTATAGTCTGCTCCCATTCTATTTTGAATTTTCCTATGAAGCTTTCCCCCCTGTATCATGGCATCCGCATCCGCTCCTGTGCTATGTCTGTTGTCAATATCACCTGAGCGCAGTACAAATTCTACAAGGTTTCTGACAGAAATCTTTATAGAATATGGTTTTTCTTCCAAACTAAAATCAGCTCCTAAATATTAATCTGCCTTAATTTCCGTATTTTTTATTCTTAAACTTAAATAGCTTTAAGCATCCTGCACAAAAATTGCAGATGAAAGTGAACTTTAATCTGCTCTATTCTATATTTACTATATCCTTAATAACTTCTGAAGCAATTATTAATCCTACTACTGACGGC
Organism: uncultured Clostridia bacterium; assembly: GCA_947174885.1. Lineage (GTDB taxonomy): Bacteria > Bacillota > Clostridia > Lachnospirales > Lachnospiraceae > SVEL01. Next base: position 98,852 of record CAMWKO010000004.1, on the reverse strand, counting down.
ACAAATGCAACCGAGCCGGGTATAGCTCTTTTTGCTGTAACAGTGTCCTCTTTTTTTATATTATCATTCTCCTCCATAAAGTCAATGCCTGTTTCCTGTTTTTCCAAATCTTCCGGCTTAATTGGCTCTTCCTTTGAATATACTACCTTTAGTTTCTTAATATTTCTCTTTTTAAGCTCTCTTCTCATTACCTTTGCTAACGGGCATACAGAGGTCTTATATATATCCGCAACCTCAAACATTGTCGGGTTTAGTTTATTTCCTGCTCCCATACTGCTGATAATCGGTACTTTTTTTTCTTCTGCCTCCATTACAAGCTGAAGCTTTGCAGTAACCGTATCGACCGCATCAATTATGTAGTCATAGACCGAAAAATCAAACTCCTCCTTAGTTTCCGGCAGATAAAAACACTTATATGCCCTTACCACGCACTCTGGATTAATGTCGTAAATTCTATCCTTCATTGCATCCACCTTATATTGTCCGACTGTACTTCTGGTCGCAATTATCTGTCTGTTTATATTTGATAAACATACCTTATCACTGTCAACAATATCTATTGCACCTACTCCGCTTCTTGCAAGTGCTTCAACAACATATCCGCCTACTCCGCCTATTCCAAAAACTGCAACTCTGGAATTTTTAAGCTTATCCATTGCACGGCTTCCCAACAAAATTTTAGTCCTTTGAAACTGATTTATCATTTTTCCTCCTTGCATACAAGCATTTGAAAATCCACTTTAGAAAACCGATGATATATCGTATGATGCATTTCATTTTTTATACAATAATAATATTCATCTATTGACTTATCCTTAAAATACATCACATAATCAAAATCTTCACCCGCAGGCATCCCCTCACATACATAATCATTGCCGTATTTTTCAAAAATACTTCTAATCTCATCTATACCCGCATTGTGATGTGTTGCGAAAAAATTAATAATATCACGCAAAAACGGAGGGTCGGGAATATTTTCATATACATATGTCACTCCGTCTGCCGATACGGATACCTCAATTCTATCCTCATGAACACTTAACAACAGCTTTCCTATTATTGTATTATCTAATATATTTTTAGAATTTATAAAGCTGGTAAGCTCACCGGTACTTTTAAAATCCATATCAAGCATTGCATTTACCGATGATAACGGATAGTAAAATCTCATACTTTCCCTCATATATCCAAGCTTTATCTGTGCTTCCTTTATCTGATCTATAATATTCTTAACAAGTTTTTCCGTATTCAAAATTTCACATCCTTTAAAATCCAAAAAAAGTGGCTATAAAGACCCGGATTTTATTATAAAATGCAACAAAGATACAATTCATAATAAACCTCCAGGTTTTATAGTCGCTTATTATATCATAAGCACAGCTTATGACCATCCGCAGTCGCCAAATGTAAGTGTAAACCCTTACACTTGGCTCGTTGCCTACATTACTGTTCTTTTATACTACTGTACAGCCTTAAATGCTTCCTCTAAATCTTCAATAATATCATCAATATTTTCCGTTCCTATTGATAATCTTATTGTGTTTGGCTTAATACCCTGATCCTTTAATTCCTCCTCATTAAGCTGTGAATGAGTTGTTGAAGCAGGATGAATTACAAGTGATTTTACATCAGCTACATTTGCAAGCAAGGAGAATAATTCAAGGTTGTCAATAAATTCCTTGGCTTTTTTGTCATCACCCTTAATTTCAAAGGTAAAGATTGAGCCGCCACCGTTAGGGAAATATTTTTTATAAAGCTCCTGCTGTACCGGGTCATCTGATACAGACGGATGATTTACATTCTCTACCTGTGGATGATTTTTCAGATACTGTACTACCTTAAGTGCATTCTCTACATGCCTTTCTACTCTTAAGGATAATGTTTCAAGTCCCTGTAAAAAGAAGAATGCATGGAATGGTGATAATGTCGCACCTGTATCTCTAAGCAGAATTGCCCTAATCTTTGTAACAAATGCTGCTGCTCCTACTGCCTTTGTAAATACAACTCCATGGTAGCTTGGATTTGGCTCTGTAAGTGACGGGAATTTTCCGCTTGCTTCCCAGTCAAACTTTCCGCTGTCTACGATAACACCACCTATAGTAGTACCATGTCCGCCTATGAATTTAGTAGCCGAATGTACTACAATATCAGCGCCATATTCTATCGGTCTTACAAGATATGGTGTGGCAAATGTATTGTCAATTACAAGCGGAATCTTATGTGAGTGTGCAATTTGTGCAAGTTTTTCAATATCTACCACATCTGAATTCGGATTACCAAGTGTTTCAATAAATACAGCCTTTGTATTGTCTTTAATTGCACTCTCTACTTCTTCATAGTTAAACGGGTCTACAAAGGTAGTTGAAATACCATACTCCGGCAATGTGTGTGCCAATAAATTGTAAGTACCGCCATAAATATTTTTAGCCGATACAATGTGGTCACCATTATGTGCAAGATTCTGAAATGTATAAGAAATAGCCGCCGCACCGGATGCTACTGCCAATGCTGCAACACCACCCTCCAGTGCCGCAATTCTCTTTTCAAATACATCCTCTGTCGGGTTTGTAAGTCTTCCATATATATTTCCTGCATCCGTAAGCCCGAATCTTGCTGCTGCGTGTTCACTGTTTCTAAATACATAAGATGAACTTTGGTAAATCGGAACTGCCCTTGCATCTGTAACCGGATCCGGCTGCTCCTGTCCTACATGAAGCTGTAATGTTTCAAATTTTAAATTTCTTTCTTCTCTTGTTTTCTTACTCATATATAAATCCTTCTTTCCATAAAATTTTTGTTTTTGTTATTCTTCAATTATTTTAGTTTTTTCTTTCGATGTAGGAATAATATCACTTGTATAAAAAAGTGTCCAGTTCAAAAAACAGACTGCCAGCTATAGTTTTTACCTATAGCAAAACAATCTGCTTACTACCTATCACTACTGTGGTACACCGAGTTGTTTTCAACTCGGTGTTTATTTTCTTTACTACCTATCACTACAGCCTCGTGGATAAAATCATAGATTTTATGCACTCGGCACACCGAGTTGTTTTCAACTCGGTGTTTTCACAACTCGGTGTTTTCCACAAAATATTTATGTAGTTTGAGGCAGTCGGTTACTTCGGGATGAAATGAAATTCCTATCTGGTTTTTGTACTTTACTCCTACTATATTGTCATCCACAGTAGCTATTACCTCTACACCCTCTTCTACTTCTTCAATATATGGGGCTCTTATAAATGTCATTGGAATTTCTCCGACTCCGGTTACATTTGCTACTGTATTAAAGCTTCCAAGCTGTCTTCCATACGCATTTCTTTTTACCGTTACCGGCAATGTTCCAAAATATGTTTCACCATGATTGGATAATTTCTTTGCAAGCAGTATAAGTCCCGCACAAGTACCGAGTACAGGCATTCCCGAATTTATTTTTTCAAGTAATGTATCATATAAATCCAGTTCCTTTAAAAGCTTTCCCATTACCGTGCTTTCACCTCCGGGCAATATAATACCTGAAAAATCCTGCTCCATATCTCTTTTTTTTCTAATCTCAATGCCTTCCACTCCCAGTTTTTTTAACATATCTATATGCTCTGCAAATGCTCCCTGTACTGCTAAAACTGCAATTTTCATATATACCTCCTGTATCAGGATATCAAAGCTTGGAAAATGTTTTATTTTCCACGTTCTGCCATAAGTAATTCAATTTCCTGCTCATTAATACCAACCATGGCTTCTCCTAAATCCTCTGAAAGCTCAGCTAATATCCCGGCATCATTGTAATTTGTAACAGCCTTAACTATTGCCGCTGCACGTTTCCTAGGATCTCCTGACTTAAATATACCTGAGCCTACAAATACACCCTCTGCGCCTAACTGCATCATTAATGCCGCATCTGCCGGAGTGGCTACTCCGCCTGCCGCAAAATTAACTACAGGGAGTCTTCCATTATTATGAACATATAAAACCAGGTCATATGGTACCTGCAATTCCTTTGCCGCATTATACAACTCATCCTCACGCATTGATACAAGACGTGTAATTTCCTGATTCATCTTTCTCATATGACGGACAGCCTGAACCACATCACCTGTACCGGGCTCACCCTTAGTTCTAATCATTGAAGCACCTTCGTTTATTCTTCTAAGAGCTTCACCTAAATCCTTAGCTCCACATACAAATGGTACCTTAAATTTTGTCTTATCAATATGAAATGCATCATCGGCAGGTGACAATACTTCACTTTCATCAATATAATCTATTTCAATGGCTTCAAGAATCTGTGCTTCCGCAAAATGTCCGATTCTGCACTTTGCCATTACAGGAATGGAAACTGCCTCCTGAATACCCTTAATCATCTTTGGGTCGCTCATTCTTGATACACCGCCTGCTGCCCTGATGTCGGCAGGTATTCTCTCTAATGCCATTACTGCACAGGCTCCTGCTTCTTCGGCAATTTTTGCCTGCTTGGGTGTTGTAACATCCATTATTACTCCGCCTTTTAACATCTGTGCCAATTCCTTGTTTAAATCATATCTGTTTTCAATCATAAATCTTACCGGTTCCAACAAATATAAGCTGTCTGTATCTTATAGCTACAAACCTTATATATCCGCATTATCCTTTCTTATATAAATAATATATATGAGCATCCCATGCCTGCTTGGGTTTGGCAATGATTATGTCTCAAATACAAAAAGTAGTATAAAATAAGAACCGGCTATATTTATATAGCCAGTTCCTTTATTTTTTGCAATACCACTCCAGCTGGTATTACATACCAGTTTTAATTATTATTACATACCACTATATTCTAAAAACATATTCCTAAACTATAAACCTAAATTAATATGTATTATTTCTTTTCATCCTTTGCATATAAATCTCCATAGATATTTTCGCTTAATTCCATTTCTTCATCATTGCCATATCCGCTTGTACTGGTATTATCCTCATATAATTCACCATAAATATTTTTCTTTGAGTTTTCTATTTTGGCAGTTCCATAAGCACCCGATTCTCCGGTGTCATATATTCTAAAGGCACTCTCATCATTTTTTATCTTTTCTCCACCATATTCACTCTCAATTTCATCAATATTGTCCGGTATCTGATATGAGCTTCCTTCATTCTTAAGTATCTCTGAAACGTATTCACTAGGTTCATTTATATCACCATCTGCTACCCTGCTTCCCTCATTCTTTATATCTCCTGCTGAATATACACTCTCCTGTTCATCATTATCCATTTTATAGGAGTTTCCCTCATTTTCTACATCTCCTGCCCCATATACACTTTCACTGTCACCATCACTGTCATTTTCGGTATTATTATTTTCAGAATCGTAATTTTCTACATATATTTTACGTTTTTTTACTTTCCTTACATTAGTTCTCTGGCTATAGTTATTATTTCTATAAAATTTACCTGATATATCTTCATCCTTAAGTATGCTTTTTTCTTCTCTGGAATTTCTGACTGTTCTTGAAATAATATTAACTATAATTAATATAGCAACTAAAACACCGGCAAATATCATTACTCTGACGATTCTTTCATCATCCGGAATTAAATCATACAAATCAGAGCCATCACTTATATCACCGCTACTTTCCAAATCATCTGTTTTATTTGCTTCATCTGTATTTTCTTCAGCACTCTTTACTTCGGCAAATACTGGTAATACATATTCTGATTCACCATCTATATAAGCTGCTTCTACATTACCATAAAATAAATCTTTAAAATTATTTGAGTTTTTAAATGAAAGTATTGTATCCGAAACTGATAGAATTAAACATACTACTCCTAATATTAATAACCCTTTATTTGCTTTACTAAATAGCGTTCTGACAAAATAATCCAATTTAGAATTCCTCACTTTCAAAAAATGTATGCCCTTATGATTTTATCATAGTCGATAATAATAATCTACAATTAATATCCTGAGTTTCAGTATTTTTGTTTTTAAATTCAAATCCCCACAGTAAGCTAATGATTTCTATCTTGTGGTTTATAAAGTTTACAATATTAAAATGAGATTTATCACTATCTGTAATATAACAAACAGCAATAAATCCCATTTCACTATAATTTTATTTATTATATGGATTTTTGAGTTTACAACTATAAATAACTATCTGATACTAACAGTTGCTCCGGCAGCTTCAAGCATTGATTTGAAATTTTCTGCTTCTGCCGTAGTAATTTCTGATTTTACAACACTAGGTGCTCTGTCTGCAATTTCCTTTGCTTCTGCAAGTCCTAATCCCGTAATGTTTCTTATTTCGTTTATAACTTTAACTTTATTTTCACCTGCATCTATTAACTCAAGTGATACGAGCTGACTATTATAGCCATAATAATTATCATATCCATTCTGTGACTGTCCATAAGCATCCGTATTATTGTATGGCTGGTTATATACATCCATATTGTTGTTAAATGGCTGATAGTTTTCTCCACTATTGTAGTTAGCATTCATACTATTAGCTTCAATTTTTGATAATTTTCTAAACTCAAGTATAAAAAATACTATTCCTAACAGTAGGAAAACAATACCTGCTAAAGTAGCTATTCTCACACTAATAAACGATATATAATCTACCATAATGAAATCGCCCATTGCTTTTATTTCATTACTTGTATATCCTGAATCTTCAAGATATTTTTTAAAGTATCCCGCCATTTCATCATCCATTTTTACAGCCTTACCCTCCATATAGGGTCTTGTTACCGGCTCACCGGCACCATCTAAATATTCAAAGGTTTCATCAGTATTTTTAGATACTTCGCTGCTATCAGCCTTTCTCACTTCCAAACCATAAAGAACATCTAAATTGTAATCACCTGGAATTACATAAAAATATGCTGTTCCCTTGCTTGTAGTCGTTGCACCGCCCTTATGGGTAGTAACAGTATCTTCTACCGCAAAATAGTCAAATGAATATAAAAGATCACCGGATACATGGTCTCCCACTTCCAGTCCATACTCCATAATGTCCTCAAAATCCTTTGAAGGCATAAATGAAGTTATCGTATCTCCTAAAAATATAACCAGTAATACGATACCAATAATTAAAAACAATAATACATATTGTTTAAATAAAGCATTAAAAAATTTTTTCATTTTCATTCCTCTTTCTCTTTCACCATATTTTTATAATGTGAATATGTATTACATCATTGTAGATGATACATTATTAATTATTATTTGTCTACCTCATTTTTTGTTTTTTTCCCCCCAAAAAAGAGGGGGTTTTTCACACCTGATTTTATTCATCAAACTCTACCGTTACAAAGAAGCCTCTCTTTGTCTCGTGTATATCCTTTACAATACCTTTAGTACTCTTTAATCTCTCTCTGAATAAATAATTTGCAGACATTGCCACTGCGGGCTCTAATGTATAGTAATAGCTGCCGGGCAGTTTTCCCTCAGTTATATCTACCTCCTGACCTATTTTTACAAGACCTTCTCTTTCCATTTTAAATTCCATTTCACGCATAAGCTTCTCCTGTTTTGCATTTATATATAAAGTAACAGACAATAAGTAATTGTCTGTTACTTTAATAGCTTCGTATAGCGTCCTCTGAATCATCGGGTGTTTTATCTATGCTTTTAATTTCCACCTCATAGCTTATATCACTATTTACCTTTACCATTACCACATCTCCCACTTTATGACCTTTTATAGCCTTTCCAAGTGGGGATTCAATACTTATATATCCGTTAAGTGAATTACCTCTTACTGATGTAACCAGCTTGTATTTCTCAATACTACCATCACTTACAAACAGTAACTCGACTGCATTGTTAATTCCTACTTCATCCTCATTTGATTTGTCTGAAACAATTTCAGCATTTTTAATCATCTTCTCAAGATATCTTATACGGCTTTCATTTTTATTTTTATCTCTTTTTGCTGCATAATACTCAAAGTTTTCACTTAAATCTCCCTGTGCCCTTGCCTCCTTTACAGCCTCTATGGCTTCTTTTCTTACTACAAGCTTTCTATGTTCTATTTCCGCCTGTATTTTTTTTACATCATTTTCAGTTAATTTTTCTCTCATTTTATTATCCTCTTGAGTTTACGACTATCAAAAACTCCAGCTGCATATTATAATTATACGCTATTTGTACAAATACAATTATGTACATTTCATCACTTACACAGATGAACCGAAATCAGGAATATAGCTTTCCTTAGCTGTATCTCCCTCCTGTACAAATCCGTTTACCACTCCTAATTCTATCGCATAATCCACTACTTTACCATACTCTCTTTTTGTTATTTTTCTGGTAAGCTCACTATACTTTTCTTTATCTATATTATTCATTGGCGTATACTGGTTCATAATACTGATATATATTTTATCTCCATAATTTTCATATAAATGCTTTATTACATTTTTTGAATTTCCGGTGTTATTCGGCAATACCAGATGTCTTACAATTACTCCCCTTGTCATAATACCATTTTCATTAAACCTGGGTTCTCCAACCTGTCTTACCATTTCCCGGATAGCCTTATCCGCTGCTTCAAAGTAATCCTCCGAAAATGAATATTTCTTTGAAAGTCCACTATCAATATATTTCATATCAGGTAAATATATATCTATAAGTCCGTCTAACAGCTTTAGTGATTCTGTCTTTTCATAGCCACCGGAATTATAAACAACAGGTAAATCCAATCCCTCTTTTCTTGCTTTTAATAAGGCTTCTCTTATATGACATATATAATGTGTGGGTGTAACTAAATTAATATTATTCGCACCCTCATCCTTTAATTCAAAAAATATCTCAACAAGCCTGTCTATAGATATTTCTTTTCCTGCATTTCCTTTTGAAATCTGTCTGTTCTGACAATATACACAGCCTAAAGAGCAGCCTGAAAAAAACACTGCACCGGAGCCTTTATCAGATGAAATACAAGGCTCCTCCCAATAGTGAAGTGCAGCCCTTGAAACTATGAGCCTTGAATCAGACCTGCAATAGCCTGTTTTTCCCTTATTCCTGTTAACCCCGCACTCTCTGGGACATAGTCTGCATTCATCCAATAAAGTATTCTTAAACTGCATATAATTATTCCACACTAAGCACTTTGTAATCCTTATCCTCTATGGTCTTCACTAAAAGTGCTTCTGTTACTTCTTCTGATAATGTTACAACAGCAGTTCCGTCTTCATGGCTTACCTTTGCTTCACTTACCTGTTCTAAGCTCTCCAATGCTTTTTTGACTGTTGCCTCACAGTGTCCGCACATCATTCCCTCAATTCTAATTGTCTTTGTCATAGTAATTTCCTCCATTTTCTTTTTTGATTTTTTTATTTTTCTATCCCTTTTTGTATCGTGGATATTAAACCAGTTTAATCTAAGTGCATTCGATATTACACAAAAACTTGAAAGTCCCATGGCTGCCGCTCCAAACATAGGATTGAGCTTAATTCCCAATAAGTGAATAAAAACTCCCGCTGCCAAAGGAATACCTATTGTATTATATAAAAATGCCCAAAACAGATTTTCATGTATATTTTTTAAGGTTGCCCTGCTAAGACGTATTGCAGCCGGCACATCACTAAGTCTGCTTTTCATAAGTACTACATCTGCTGCATCTATGGCAATATCTGTCCCTGCTCCAATAGCTATACCCATATCTGCCCTTGTAAGTGCAGGTGCATCATTTATACCGTCACCTACCATTGCCACCTTACCTTCTCCTTTAAGTCTCTTAATAACCTTTTCTTTTCCCTCCGGCAGAACTCCTGCTATTACTTCATCTACACCTGCCTGACTTCCTATGGCATTTGCAGTTCTCTCATTATCACCTGTAAGCATTACCACCCGTATTCCCATGTTCTTAAGCTCCTCTATAGCTTTTGGACTTTCTTCTTTAATAGTGTCTGCCACAGCAATAATTCCAAGCATTTTATCATTTTTTGCAAAAAATAGCGGTGTCTTTCCCGACTCAGCGAGCTTATTACTTATATTTTCGATTTCCTCAGGCATATCAGCCTTTGTACTTATAAAATTGTAATTTCCTCCATATATAGGATTTTTTCCATTATCCTCTGCTAATATAGCTGTTAATCCATTTCCCGGCAATATTTTAAATTCTTCTATATTTCTCGATGATATATTTTTCTCCTTACCATATTCTACAATAGCTCTTGCAAGAGGATGTTCACTTTTTATTTCCAATGAGTATGCAAGTTCTGTCAATTCCTCATCTGTTGTATTATTAACAGCTACAATATCCGTGACAACAGGCTTCCCCGTTGTAATAGTTCCTGTTTTATCAAGAGCCACTATATCTACCTTACCTGTCTCCTCTAAAGAAACGGCTGTTTTAAATAATATACCATTTTTTGCACCAATACCGTTTCCTACCATTATCGCAACAGGGGTTGCCAATCCCAATGCACAGGGGCAACTTATAACCAGAACTGATATAGCTCTTGCCAATGAAAAGCCAATTTTCTGTCCCACTAAAAGCCAGATAATAAATGTAGCTATGGCTATAATTATTACTGCCGGTACAAATACTCCTGACACCTTATCTGCAATTTTAGCTATTGGTGCTTTAGTTGCCGATGCATCACTTACCATTTTAATAATCTGGGAAAGTGTTGTATCTTCACCAACACGTGTAGCCTCGCATCTGATATAACCTGACTGATTGGAGGTAGCCGCTGATACCTCATCACCTACACTCTTATCTACAGGTACACTTTCTCCTGTAAGTGCCGACTCATTTATGGCACTTTCTCCCTCTATAACTATACCATCTACAGGAACATTTTCACCAGGTTTTACGACAAAAATGTCTCCCTTTTTTACTTCCTTTATGGCAACCTCTACTTCCACACCATCTCTTAATATTACTGCCCTTTTAGGTGACAGCTTCATAAGTCCTTTAAGCGCATCCGTAGTTTTACCCTTTGACCTGGCCTCAAGCATTTTACCCACTGTAATAAGTGTAAGTATCATTGCTGCCGACTCAAAATATAAGTCATCCATATATTCCATTACAGCAGACATATTTCCCTTTACACTGGCATCTGTCATGGCAAATAATGCATATATACTGTATACAAAAGAGGCTCCTGAACCTAACGCAACTAAGGTATCCATATTCGGAGATCTGTTTGCAATTCCCTTAAAGCCATTTATAAAAAACTTCTGATTAACTACCATTACTATAGCAGCAAGCAAAAGCTGAACCAATGCCATAGCTATATGATTATTATAAAAAAATGATGGCAGTTTAAAGCCCCACATCATATGTCCCATTGAAAAATACATCAGTATAATAGTAAAAATCACTGAAACTATAAGTCTTTTCTTTAACTTTGGCGTTTCTGTATCTATGAGACCGTTATCCTCTACAATGTCATTATCCTTTTGGGAGTTCTCCCTGCTGCTTGCCCCATATCCTGCCGCTATAACAGCCTTTATTATATCGTCATTACCTGCACTGCCTTCTACAATCATTGAGTTTGTAAGCAGACTGACAGAACAGGAGGTAACTCCCTCAACCTTAAGTACTTCTTTTTCCACTCTGGCACTGCAGGCTGCACAGCTCATACCTGTAACACTATACTGTTTCATATCTATTCCTTTCCTAATGTAATTGCAGGACCTCAGTCCGAATTAAAAATTATACATCATCATATAATATATTTTCAGTTTGCAATTATCTGTATTATTTTACCTGAATTTTGGATTTTTCATTTTATCCGCTCTGATATTTCTTAATATTAATTTCTTAATATAATACTTTATATCACTTCATTAGCTTACCCAGTATCTTTACCAAATCCTCAACTGTATCTTCTTTTCCTGCCTTTATATCCTCTGTTACACATGTTTTTATATGATTTTCCAGCAGCACTCTGTTGAAGCTGTTTAGTGCTGCACCTGCCGCAGCTACCTGCACTATAATATCAGTACAGTATGCACTGTTTTCTATCATTCCCTTAATTCCTCTTATCTGTCCCTCTATCCTGTTTAATCTGTTTATTAAATCCTTGTATTCCTTATCATTTCTCTCCTTACTTTTCAACTTACAATCACATTTATTTTCACAGCATTGTTCTTCACTCATAACAGAAGCTCCTTACTCTTTTATGTTTACAGGTAATTACAAAACTTTTAATATATTATATACCCCCATGGGGTATATGTAAAGTTCAAATTTTACAATACATATCATTTTTTTATTCTTTTTTTGTAAAAAATGATAAAAATATTTTTTTCCTTATTTTTCTATTGCATTTCTTACAATTTATTATTAGAATTTAATTTTGAATACTATTTATATCAGTTATATAATTTTAATATAATTCATTAGCTATATTGTAGTGTTTCTGTATTTTTATTTTTAGAATTAAAAATACAAAAAGCTCAGGAAAAATTATATTAAACTGACTATATTTGTTTTAATTATATATTTAAGGTTGTGTATTCTATTTTTTACATTAAACCATTTAATATACAATATAAAAAATATGAAAGTTTAATAAAAACATAGTATTATGGTTTTATTACTGATAAATTAGGAGATATAATATGAATACCTTTAAAAATTTTATGATACGAAACAGGCACTTAGCCGCACTTACTATTGGAGTATCCATAGTATGTATTGCTATCTTTTCAGTTTTGGCAATACTCTTTTTGGATATTCCAAAAGCAGAGGCTTCCGAGAAGAACCCTGAAACCTCCTCAAATACATCAGCCACCTCTGCTTCTTCAAATACGAATGAAACAGAAACCTCCAGTGATGCCGAAATTATTATCGGTACCCTTGAACCTCAAACTACCGTAAGAGAAACATTACCATCCGAAGAATTACCTTATCTTATAATGGTCAACAGAGCAATGAACTGTGTTACCATATACAGCAAGGATGAAACCGGACAGTTTACAGTTCCCGTAAAGGCAATGACGTGTTCGGTAGGAAGAGAAGGTCACGATACACCGCTTGGTACATATGTAACCTCTGACCAGTTCATGTGGGCAGTTATGGCAGATAGTACACGTGCCCAATATGTCTACAGATTCAAAGGTCCATATCTTTTCCATTCAGTTCCTTACCTTTCTGCATCTAAGAATGATCTCGAAACTGAGGAATTTAACAAACTTGGCGAGCCTGCTTCACTTGGATGTGTACGTCTATGTGTAGCTGATGCAAAGTGGATATATGAAAATTGTGATATAAATACTACAGTTATCCTCTATGATGATCCATCCTCACCGGGACCTTTGGGTAAGCCTGACACTATAAAAATACCTTTGAACAGTCCATACAAGGGCTGGGACCCAACTGATCCTGATCCTGCCAATCCTTGGCTAAACTATAGTGCTACAATTAAGGCTAAAGAGAAAAGTATTAAGCTTGTAAAAGGCTCCAGCCTTGAAGATTTACTTAGCTGCTTTACGATAAAAGATACTTGCGGAAATGAAATACCTGAGAAAGCAACTGTTGCGGGTAATTACAATTTGAACATATGTGGTACATATACTGTTACGGTCAATGTAACCGATGCTATTGGCAGCACTGCAAGTCTTGACGTAACCTTTATGGTTGTCAATGAATTACCTAGTGAAAGCACCACAAAAAATACTACTACTGATAAAGACACTACAAAGAACACCACTAATAATAATACTACTAAAAACAATAATAATACTACTAAAAACAATAATAACACTACTGACAATAATACAACCACTAATAACGATAATAGTAATACCACTCCTGATGAATCAGATAATACTGAAACCGATGACATTACAACAAAAGAAGATAACCCGGAAAATGATTCGTCAACAGACTCAAATCAATAACAAACCTATTACAAGGTTGTCACACTATTAAAAAATCTACAGGATATATTTTTAAAAATTTAAAAACTATATCCTGTAGATTTTTTTTAATATGACAACCTCATATCAATACCCTTTTAAATATCCATATTCCTCAAACAATTCTTTCTGTTTCTGCTTCTCTGCATAATAATCATCTGAAAGCTCTTCCCAATGCTTTTGAACTTCATCATCCGACTTATAATCCGTAAATTCAAAGTTATCCACTAAAATCTGTCCGAAGTACTTTGCCAGTTTTTCAGCACCATATACATTTAAGTGAAGCCCTGCATCATAAGTATCCGTATCATAATCTATTCCGATTTCCTCTGTATTGTTCAGAAAATTTATATACATTAAATCATGCTCATCTGCATATTTTACCATAGCCTCATCCCATTCATCGTACCAGAACGGATAAAGGCTTGGTGCTTTCATAAGAACAAGTTCTATATCATTTTCCTTACAAAGCTCCACCATCATATCCAGATATTTATAACTGTTTTCGGAAAATGTGTAATCTCCCAATATCGGCATTGTCGGAAGTGATGTGAAAGGCTTAATATCCGCTCTCATAAGATAACCGCTAAAGGTTACCTTATCCTTAGAGAAAAAATACTTAAAATCTTCTTCACCAAGCTCACTCCAACGGGAATGATATCTAAGGATAGGAAAGATATAGGACAGAAAAGACTCGTCCTCCATCATCGACGCATTTATGGATTTAAGCTTAGAAGCAGACAGTCTCATACCGTCTAAAGTCATACGGTTATACGCCTCATCCTGTGGTACACCGTACTTCATGGACAAAACATTAAACACTACCACATCAGGTTTTTCATATCCAAGCATTTCCTCCAGCAGATAATAAGACTGCCATATAAGCTGCTGCGCACTGCCACGCATATAGCTTGTAAGTCCGTATTCCTCCCACAACGTTACCGGAGAAATATTTTCATATATTTCACAGTCACCTACAAAAAGTATATTATGATTTTTGCTGTCATCATAATACTCAGCTATCATAGCACCTTCATAAATACCTGACATATATTTTGGCATTAACAGATTTTGCAGTAGTCCTAATACAAGTATCATTACTGCCAATACCACTGCCAATATTATTACTTTTTTCTTCCTTGTAGTCATACCATTACCTCTTTGTTAGAACTGATTATAAATAAACTGACTTGCATCGTAACCGATTCCATATGCACCATATATTATTATGATTATAAATAACAATGCAAAAACCGTACACTCAAATACAAAGCCTCTTTTACTTATTCTCTTTCTTACAGCCTCTCTTCTTTGCAGCATGCTTACAAAGAACATCATCAAAATTCCTACAGCCAGTACTATATAGTCATATGCGGTAAGTCCAAGATTAAGCAATTCTCCATTTGTTATTTCACTAATGTGAAAATCAGTAAACATACTAAACCACATCTTAACCGTTATAATTACATCCCTATAACAGTCTAACATTCTAAGAGAACACATTATAAAGAAGGTTCTTAGTATCTCAAATATTTTATAGGCTGTAGTAGGTTTTAGTTTCGGAAACTTCGCATGGAATTTTGCATAAAGAGGTTTCAGTTCCTCACTGATAAGGATAATTATGCAGTTACCAAGTCCCCATACTATGAAGTTCCAGGCTGCTCCATGCCATAAACCTGTAACAAACCATGTAATAAGCGAGGCTATGTATACAGGTATTTTCTTTCCAAAGCCGTCACCAAAAATCTTTTTAGATTTTTTTGTAAGCTTCATCATCCAGCCACTAATAGATATCGGATAAAAAATATATTCCTTAAACCATACACCTAAAGATATATGCCATCTTCTCCAATATTCTGCAATATCCTTAGAAAAGAAAGGTCTGTGGAAGTTTTCCGTTACCTTTATACCAAGCATCTGTCCTATACCTATTGTTATATCAATACCACCGGTAAAGTCAGCATACAGCTGTGCTGCATAGAATATCATTCCGACAAATGCGTAAGTTCCGTTATATTGAACAGTATCACCTATAAGTGCCTTTACTGCCACTAACATCCTGTCTGCTATTACCAGCTTTTTAAAGTAGCCCCATAGCACTCTTTCCAAGCCCAGTCTGATATTTGACCATACTAAAGGATGCCTGTCAAAAAGTGTTTCACTTAATTGCCCGAATCTGCTTATAGGTCCCTGAATAAGCTGTGGAAAAAAAGAAGTAAATAATGCCAGCTTAAATATATTTCTCTGGGCGTTATACTTTCCATAGTATAAATCAATTAAATATCCCATAATCTGGAAGGTGTAAAAGGATATACCAAGTGGTATAAACAGTTCTACAAGCTGAAGTTTTTCTTCTCCTCCAAAAAATATATTATTGACATTTGTAATAACAAAATTGGCATATTTAAGTACAGCTAAGATTCCAAAGTTGAATACAATTCCCGTGATAAGCCATCTTCCACGTTTCTTTTTCATCTTCTCCTTAAATATTTTTTTATCTTCTCTTGACCATACTCCCTTATTTTTCTTTACCTGTTCTTTTTCATTTGAATTTATTAAATCTATTCTCAGGCTGATAAAATATGTGGATAATATCGTAGCTCCTATATATAGGAAGCCCTCTACTCCTGCTGCCATATAAAAAACAGCGTTAGCAAGAAGCAGCATTATCCATTGATATTTTTTAGGTACAATATAATATAAAAATACCGTTAAAACCAAAAATAGAATAAACTCTCCCGATGTAAATAACATAACTTTACTCCTAATGCTTACTCTTCAATGAGTCTTTCAATTAATTTATACAGACTTTTAGCTGAATTAAAGTTGTCCGGAATAATTTCATCTGCAGGAATCATAACATCATACTCATCATTTACTTCCGAAATAATAGTTACAATATCAAATGAGTCTAAAATCTTATTGTCAATAAGTCCTGTCGCTGTTTCAAAATCAACCTCCGGATGTAATCCGTTTAAAATTTCAATAAGTGCTTCCATGTGTTTACCTACTTTCTTTTAATAATTTCATTTTTAATTTTTACTCTGTCTATCTTGCCGTTAAGTGTAAGAGGAAGTGTTTCCATCGACTTTACACTGCTTGGTATCATATATCTAGGCAGCTTGTCCTTCAGTTTTTCAACTACTGTTGCCACATCAGCCTCTCCCTGATATACTAAATAGATTTTCTTTTTGTCCTCATCATATACACAACATCCGGCATTTACACCCTCAAACTGATTTACTGCTGCTTCTATCTCTCCAAGCTCTATTCTGTGTCCCATATGTTTAATCTGATGGTCACGTCTTGAAATATAAATCAGCTCTCCATATTCGTTGTATTTTGCCAAATCTCCTGTTTTATATACGATTTCAGGATATTTATTATTAAGCGGATTCTGAACAAAACTTTTTGAAGTTCTTTCAAAATCATTATAATAACCAAGTGTTACTGCTGTACCTCTAATGTATATTTCCCCTGCCTTATCCTTTTGTGTTATCAGCCTGTTTTCATCATCTACAAGCATAATCTCTGTATTTCTAAAAGGTCTGCCAATAGGAATGGCATCGGCCTCATCAAAATCCCTGTCTACTATATAGTAACAGGACATACCTGTAGCTTCTGTCGGTCCATAGAGGTTAATATATTTTGCATCAGGTACATACTGCTTCCAAAGCTTGAACTGCTTTACCGGAAATACTTCACTGCCAAAGGCAATCACCTTCAGATACTGCGGTACTGCCTTAGCAAATGCACCCAAGCCTGAAATAATAGTAAGTGCAGGTACTACCCAACATACTGTATTAATCTTATATTCATTTAAATATTCTACCAGCTTTACCGGCATCATAAACAGCTGTTTTGGTATGAAATATGTAGTTGCGCCATATTTCATGGTTGTGTATACCTCTTTAAGACATGCATCTACATAAAGCGGTGTCTGATTGCCAAACACTGTTTCATCACTTACCTCTAATACCTCCGATAAGGTTTCAATATAGTCAATAACTGAACGATGACAGGCAATAACGCCCTTTGGTATGCCTGTCGAGCCTGATGTAAATACAATATATATAGGATCGGTATCGAGCTGTTTTCCTCTTATATCAGATAAAATTTCCTCTGAAATTTCTTCCTTAATGAGTTCTTCATAAATTAGAATATTTTTACAATCCGTAAATTCTTCGATTCTATCCGCAATATTTTTTTGACATATTATCTGCTTCGGATTAAGTCCTGATATAATGAGATCAATTCTACTCTTTGGCATTTCTTCATCTATTGGAACATAGTAATTTCCTGAATAGATTACTCCCATAAAGGCTGCTACCGTTTCCGGTGACTTGTCCATAAAAACAATAATCGGCTCCTTGTAGCAATTCTTATTTGCAAGGGCTGTTCCGACAGCTCTTGCATTATCATATAAGCTGTTAAAGGTCATGGCGTTTTCGCCATCCGTATAAGCCACCTTTTCGCCATAGGTTTTTACCGTATTCTCCAAATATTCCAAAATATTAGTCAAACTCTTCACCACTTTCTTATATTTTATGGGTCAGGTGTATAAACCGAAGTTTTATACACGAAGACAATTATACTATTAAATCACTACTGTAGCACACCGAGTTGTTTCTCAACTCGGTGTTGTTAGATTCTCAAATCACTAATGCGACACACCGAGTTGCTTCTCAACTCGGTGTTATCAGATAATCATACTTCTCGTTAACTGTTCCACCGCATAACTCAACAGATCTTTTTGCCAGTATCTCCAATACATCAAGAAATTCTCCGTCTAACGGATATTTTCCCTTTACTACGGATAATTCCGTACAGCCAAGTATAAAAAGCTTTGCTCCATTCCTCTTAAGTTCGGATTTAACGGAATATAAATCATCAATATTGACTTCTTTCCCTGCCTTTACCTGATTATATATAATGTCCATAACCGTTTTCTGCTTTTGCTCTGACGGGAGTACCACATCAATACCATATTCATTTAAAGTATTTTCAAATACCCTGCTCTTTATTGTGCCATCAGTAGCCATAAGTCCTACTTTATCAATATCCTTTAGCTTTAAGTACTTTGCTGTTTCTTCAATCATATTAATAAAGCCGTTGCCTATTTTTTCTATAATATCCTTACCAAAATAGTGAGCTGTAATACATGGCATAGCCACATAATCAGCTCCTCCATTTATAAGTTCCGTACCCATATCCAATATTGCTTTTAAAGGGTTAGGTTTGGTATTATCTAATATATATTCTGTTCTGTCCGGTGTATCGGGGTAGTTGTATACTATCATGGGAATATGATCTTTATCTGCCTTTGCAGATGTCATTTTAATAACCAATTCCATAAAATATATCGTTGCCATTGGTCCTAACCCACCGATTATTCCAAGCTTTTTCATAAATCTCCTTAATATTATATGTCAGACAGCACCATCAGACAATTTTCTATTTATATATGAGTTTCCATACTTTTATTCCTGCATAAATCTAATTTACTTCAGAATGAAAAATATGGAAGCTTTAGTCTCTTTATAGATTATAATCTATTCCTCATATTATGTAAAAGAAAATTTTTCTTGAGTTTCCGTATTTTTTATTTTTAGCTTCAAAAAGCTTACATCATCATAATGATGTAAGCATCTTGCACAAAAAGTTGCAGATGAAAGTGAACTTTCATCTGAAATTTTTGTGCAAGATGTCTATGTTGCCTTTGGCAACAAGACTTTTTAAAGCTAAAAATAAAAAATACGGAAACTCTAAAAATTTTTTGCCGGGGTTATTATATACTATGGTGGTGAGCTATCTAATTATATTCTGTAAAAGTAAACTCTTCTGCAGGAGTTGCTGGATAACGGGATTTATCTATATAATAATAGCCATTTACCACATTTGCTGAATAATCTTCTATTTGTGCATCCGTAGCCATAAATCCATTGAAGTAGTACTTTCTTCTGGTAGAATCAAAATGATAATATCCACTTCCAAGATTTACCAGCAGCCAGTAATGATGATCATTTCTGATTCCCTCTGCTCTTTCTACATCTATTACATCGGCACCGATTTTAAGAAGCATAGCTTTTGCTACTGCATAATATGTGTAGCAGTCTCCCTGAAACGTTGTAAGTCCATTGTATGCTTCTAATCTGTAATCTCCCTTTGTGGAAGTTCCGGTATATGCAATATTGTCATATGTATAATTGTAAATAGCAAACGCTTTCTGCTCTATAGTCATATCATCTTTTATGATACCTGCTAAAGCATTATCTATAGCTTCATCTATCATCTCATCATTTACACCATTTGCCTCAAAATAGAATATCGCCTGAATATCCTCTGTTTTATTTCCTGCTCTGTCAGTAGCACTGTATATTACCGGATAATTTCCCTCTATAACATTACCCTTATCGTCAGTAATAATACGTGAATTATCAACCTTTATCTCTACTTCCCCATCTATATTATCTATAGCAGTAACTCCTTTAAGATAAGTAATATTGTCACCTATATTAAAATGTCTGTCTACCACACCTGAAATAACAGGTGCTTCCGTATCCTCATATACTTCAAGCTTAGCCGTAAATTTCTTACTGCTTCCGTCAGTTGAACTTACCAATATATCTACAGTAGTAGTACCTGTTTTATTTGTATCCGGCTTATTTACAAACTCACAGCTTATACCACTGACATTATCTACATTATTAATAAACTCCTGTGCCGTAACATCAAATCCCTTTGGAATTTTCACATCCATGACTTCTATATTTGCCGTAAAGGCTTTAGTACTCTCTTTTGATAATACACCGTCTCCCGATAATAAGTCCTTTGATAAAAACACTATTGCCACAACACCTATTATGGATATGGCAATCAATAATATTATTGTAAAAATACTGCCTGTATTTTTTTTCTTATTTTTCCTTCTTGCATTTGTTCTTGATAGATTTGTTCTAGATGCATTTGTTCTTCCTGTACTTCTATTCTCTACCATAAAAAACCGTTCCTCTCTATAGCTTAATATAATAACAAAGTGGAGAAGCCCACATCACGCCCTTAATTATATTACTAAACCTGCTAAGTTTCAATCATTTTTGAAGCTCACCAAATTTTTGTCTCGACAAAATCTTCTGATTAGACACCTCTGTCTTATATCTACAAACACATATCTTACTATATCTGCATTGTATTAACAATAGTATATATGGATTTATATACTTTTGACATTACTCTCTCAGTTTAGTACAATATCTGTACAAACTTAAGAAGTTTTCTCAAACAATTGACTTTACACATAATCAATATAACAACTAAAATCTTTTTAAGGAGATATATCATGGCTAATAAATTTTATGCCGTAAAATCAGGCAGAACTACAGGTATCTTTACATCCTGGGAGGATTGTAAAAAGCAGGTGGACGGATATCCTAATGCAAGCTACAAAAGCTTTAAAACAGCAAACGAGGCTGCTATGTTTTTAGGCTTTGGTAGTGAAGATACTAATACAAAGGTTTCTGTTTCTGACAAAAATAACATTAATAATATCACAGAAACAGAAATAACCCATAACTTAGATATTAATACTTCCGATACTGCCATTGCATATGTGGACGGAAGCTACAATATTACAACAGGTGAATATGGCTATGGTGTAGTATTTTTTTATCAGAATAAAGAAATTCATTTAAAACAGGGCTATTCTAACGATGCTCTTGCTTCCATGAGAAATGTAGCAGGTGAAATCAAAGGCTCTGAAGCAGCTATACGATATGCACTTGAAAACGAAATTTCTTCGATTAAAATATATCATGACTATGAGGGCATTGCCAAATGGTGTACAGGTGAATGGAAAGCAAATAAAGAGGGTACTATTGCATATAAAGATTTTTTTGACAAAGTCAAAAAACAAATACATATTGAATTTGTAAAGGTTAAAGGACACTCAGGAGATAAATATAATGATGTAGCTGACAGGCTGGCAAAAGAGGCTGCTAATGTAGAATAGCAGCCTCTTTTTTCTATTTTCTTTTAAGTATATTTCTTGCTTTATTCATAATTATCTTAAAGCCCTCTGTCCTTGAATATACAGCTAAAAATATAGCAAGACAGGCAGTTCCCACACATACGCCCTCTACTATAAGCTTAAACCAGCTGTCTATGTTGAATCTGTCTGTAACTAAGGATAACAATCCTATGGTAACAGCTACTATGCATATATTTCCAAGCAATGACAAATAATACTTAATTGGTGAATGTTCAAAATATTCTTTAAACAAAAGCTTTGGCTCATACCAGAAATATGTACTTAATCTTGCAATAGCTGATGCAAATATAATACCTGCTATCCCAATCAGATTTCCAAGTATAAATGAAAGCACAAGATTTACAACAGCACCCACCAGCATAACATACTTGGTCTTTATATAAAGACCGGTCGCATCTCTGTATATCCACAACGGCTGCAATACGCATCCCAGATATGTATTAAACGAAATAGCTATAATAGTAAGCGTAGACAGCATATATTCCTCTCCCAGCCATACTTTAATCAAATCATTTGCCATAAGACAAAATCCACTTGTAATTACTCCACACAGAATAAAGCTTGCCGACTGCATAGCACTAAATACTTCATATCGTTTTCTACTGTTCTCCATAACAATAACATTCCCTATGCTTGCCGTTAATGCGGAAAAAATAATCTGTGCCACAAGAAGTATCTTACTACTTAACATTAAATAGTTGGAATATATACCAACCATTGCAGTTCCTATAACTACAGATATAATAATATTATCCGTTGCATTGAACATTGTTCCGCTTAGCTTATAGATAAATACCGATTTCATATTCTTCCATATACCGGCAGATACTTCTTCATCAACCTTTTCAATATATTCCTTTTTGCTGATATATGGATATAGCTTTTCCGCCTTTTTAGAGGCAAGCATATTACTAAGATACTGGAATACTATTCCGATTACAAGATATGCTATATAGTTTTTATATAAAACAAGTATGGCAATCTGTGAAACCGTTTTTAAAATGGAGGTCACAATATTAATATTTACAACCTCATAGTTCTTTTGGTCGGCAGTCAATATTGTTGTTTTATATACATATAAATATGATATAACTATGCCTGCCAATGAGCAGAGATAATATATTTCCATATTTGGAATATCTTTATCCGTATTAACCAGATATTTAAGAAACGGCACACATAAAAGTCCTAAAACTAATACGGCGGCGGCTATTATATTGTATATTTTTTTATAAAAATTTACTAATGATGCAAGCTGTCTTTCATCCTTATTTGCAAGAGGCTTATAAAAAGAATATGCCATTGCCGTATTAAAGCCTAAATCTGCCATTGATAAAAGTGTTAAAACATCCTGAAATATTCCATTCAGCCCAAGATAGTTATTTCCAAGACTGTCTATAAAAACTGTTCTGGATACAAAGCTTAATATCAAAGTCACTATCTGATATAAAAAACCTGTAATCATATTATGTGCTGAATTTTTAACTCTGCTGTCACTCATACTTTAATCCTCTTTACTCTTCCGTCCTATTGTTGTCCCTGTCACCTTTTTCGGATTTGTTATCAGAATTTGCATCTTCATCCTTTATTTTATCTCCATAGTTTATAACACCATTTTTTATAATCTCGTCTGTATAGACCTTTATATATTCTCCTCTTTTCTCGAAAAATTCCTCTATCTTTTCTATTTCGCTGCTATAAAAGTTATCTGTTGCTTCACCATTAAATCTTCTGTAGCTGGCTCTTGCCATTCTTTCTATAAGTTCTCTTTGTTCATTAATAACCGCCTCAATATTTTCCTCCGAAAATATATTATTAATCATATTATCCATAGTTTCTTCAAGAAGTTTTTTAAATCTGTCATTTTTAATTAAAGCGTTTAGAATCACATCCTCCTGTACGCCCGGCTGTAAAAATGTATCAATAGTAGGTGTGGCTACATTGCCATTTGCTCCATTATTTATAGTGTTATCCATTTCGCCTAAGATAAATCTCCATCTGCCGTCACTATACCCCTCTCCACCGTAAGTTTTTGTCCTCCATATAGTATAGCTTTCTTTTCCATAGTCGGCATTTGCCAGATACATATTTGCACACAGATAGTCTAAATAGCTTTGAATATCCAGTCTTTCCGCTACCTTATTGTAGTTTTCATCCCTGCTCATATCACTTTTGGTAATAAATTCAATAATTTCCTCAAATTCTTTTTTATCACTGTCATCCCCATATATGGCTCCGTCTCTAATCCAGACAATTTCATCATCTATATCATACATTTTTCTAATATAGTCATTGTCTATTACATTTTCTATTACATATCCGCCCCAATATTCACCATTTATAAACAGTATACATGGATTAATTTGTTTTGTACCTGCACCTGTGTTTTTTAAAAGATTATTAACTATGGCTTCCCTAATCTTGTAATTGTTATCCCTTTTATATGTTCTAAGCATAAAGTAAGGTTTATCTGAATTTAAATACTTTTCAAGAGTTGATCCGGTCAGTATAAGCTCATCATCCGATGTAAACATTATACTCTTTTGAGCTGATGTAATACTGTAATCCTTTATTAAACTGATATTAATATCTGCCTCATATGTTTTATATTTATTTGTCTCATAATATTCAATATGTGCAACTCTGCTCCAGTCCTGTAAAAAGTTTGCATCAACACCCACTCCTTTTGCGACAGAATCTTCATATTTTCTGCCTGCCACATACATACCGTTAAAATATCCGAACATTTCTTCGCTGTCAACAGACAGTGAAATAACCGGAATATTTACATAATCACTTCCAAAGCCTATTCCTATAAAATATGTTTCCGTCATTACTTCACTTAACGTTCCGTCAGGATATACGGCTATGGCTTTAACAACAGTTCCCATATTAATACTCGAAGGCTGAAATTCACCTCCAAGTGAAAGTCCTTTTGTTGCAGCATATGTATATCCTGAACCGCTTCTGTTGCTGATTAAAATACTTCCTGTATATTCCTCCGAGGTAAGATCCGGTGTAGTACCATCCAGAGTATAGAATATTCTTGTACCCTCTTTTGCCACAAAGTCTAATGTAATTGCAGAGTTATAGAAGCCTCCCGGTACGGAAAAATACATTTCCTCCTTTACAACTCTTTCACTGCCCTCATTTGAGCCTCCCTTTGTAGGCTTCATAATAACCATAGCACTGTCGCCGTCTTTTACTCTTCCATAGCTTTCGTTATCATTCATCTTTGGAACAATCAGATTAATAATGCATTGATTACTGCTGTTATATACGGAAATAATATCATCATGATTTAGTCCGATACCTGACACAAATTCAACTATATAATAACCATTAACCTGTAAGGTTGTATCTGCTTTAACGGTATGTCTGAGTACACCATTTATGTAGATAGTAATATCACCTAAATCCATTATATTTGTGCCGGCATTGTAAAATTCAATCCAGCCATTACCGCTTACCTCATTTATAAGCAGCTCACCCAACGCTTCATCTATTCTGTATATCTGCTTGTCCTCTAAATCCTTTCCAATACTGTTTAATTCATTTTCTCTGTCTGCATCATTTTTTTTGGAAACAGAAACTACTATTACAAGTGAAATAAGTGCAATTATACTTATAATGATAATGGTAATATCTTTAATTGAAATTTTTCTATATACATTATTTTCAGTATCTTTTTTCATAACATATTCCTTCCTGCATAATCCGTAATGCCTATTTATTTTCATTGGTCATTTTACTGATAATACATACTATGATACCACCGAGTATGGCACCTATGATATTTGCTTCTATATTATCTACTTCAAAATATCCGCGATTTGTAAAATATTTTATACATTCAAAGAATAGGCTTATTATAAAAGAATAGCAAAGCATTATAAGTACTCTTTTATAGCTTCTGTCTCTTTTTAAAATTGCTGTCACCATTGCGCCAAAGGGTATATATAAAATAATATTCAGTAGATTTGTAATATTCTGATTAATGTTTTCCTCCCACATAAGATGCTTCGATAAGAATACCCTAAGTGAGCTGTCAGGCTGCCTGTTAAAAATTGTAAGACTTGCTATTATACCTAAATAGCCAAAAAACATAATAAAAAGAACTTCATTTCCTATTGATATTGTTTTTTTTCTCTTTTTTGTATATATAAGCACTAATATATGTACTATTAAGCAGACTATTATTATATATATAAGCAGATAAAAGAGATTAACCTCCTTAAACTCCTTTTCCATATTGCTTATGAAAGCTTCTAAAATATCGTTCACAATAGCTTTCTCCTGTCTTCCTAAAACAATCCGGTATTAAATACTCTTATAAATCCGGAAGTTCTTTATGATTTTTCTGTGCCAGATAATACTCATAAAAAGGGATTTCCTTTTTAAGCTTATTGTATCTTCTTTTTCTAACTATTATCTGCAGCTTATCAAACAGTGACGGGAATTTTGAAATAAATTTCTTTATTTTATTTTTAAGTCCCTTACCCTCAGTTTTAATTCTCCATTCACCTGCACACAGATGTACTGCATAATGCTTATTTGTAAGTGTACCGATTTCAAAGTATTCCTTCGGATATATAACAAAATCACCTAAATCCTGAAATTTATTATTTAATATAAAATCAGGATAATGCTTTAAAATATAGTAGGTATAATAGTAGTTACTTGTAGCATATCCATCCACCACCAGCCTGTCTCCTCTAAAGTTAAAAACCTTACCGTCTTCATTTTTTCCAAACTCTGTAGCATCATACATATCTAACAGTTTTTTTATAAGAGGATTTTTAGGCTTTGCTCCGATTATGGCCGAGCCTACAGAATCATCAAATATAAAGTTTAAAAATGCCTCATGACCTAACAGTTTATCAAAGGACTGGCATACCTTGACATCCGTATCCAGGTATATTCCTCCATACTCATAGACAGCCTTTAGTCTATAGTAATCTCCTATAAATCCAAGCTGTTTTTCAGCATAGGTCTTTCTTACAAACTCATTTTCATCAAATGAACAGTTTGACTCATCCCATCTCATAATCTTATATCCATGAAGTATTTCCCATGAATCTATACATTTCTGGAGAGATTCCGGTATGGGTTTTCCTCCAAACCAGCAATAGTGAATAATTTTGGGAATTGTATTTTTATTTGAAGACATATTTTTTTCCTTTCTTGTATTAATTATTAATATATTTAATGACCAGATATCTGTCTTATTCTATATCTGATATTTAAAATGCTTTTTCCTTAACTATCTTCTGATAAAAGGTATCTTTTTTATCTGATTTTTCTTTTTCAAACCGTGTACTCAGCTTATGAAAGCCCGTCTGAAGCTTCAAAAGTTCATATTTCTCTTCGTCATAATCATCATATATATAAGTTGCAAGAACATGAGCATCTACCTGACTGACTATAGGCATTTTTTTATATTCCTCATCATAAAACTCTAAGGCAATAGTCATAAATATATGAAAAAAGAAATAATCCAGCGCCCTGTTATGGTCCCTCCAGTAGGAATATAAAAATTCTCTCATAAGACATAATATATTGTTGTTTGTACAGCTTTTTATAAACCAGTTATTAGTTTCCATTATCTCCGGATTAAATCCGAAATAATAAAAGCTGTACATAAACAACGGAAGCTTATCATAATATTTTATTGCTCCGGCATCTGTGCATAAAACAGTAGAATCAATCCAATATCCACCATATTTTATCAATATTTCAAGCCTGATAATATCAGAAAAGTGTGCCATTCCAATAGTCCCGTTTTTCCACTTCTCAACAATATCATCAGGGATTTTTATGTATTCAAAAATATTATCCTTATGTAAAATCACTATTTTCTTTTCCGGAAGGTTTTTTTGGACAGACTCTATACATGTCTTTACAAGCTCCGGTGCATTGTCTACGCCTTGAAACCAGCATATCCATATAGTATCACTTTTGTTTTCCTTTGGTAACTCCTCCCATTCTCTTTTTTCTGTACATTTTTTCAAATACTTATTTTTCAACCTTTTATAATAAAGCATACGATGCTTCTGTGCTATCATAACATTATATAAAAACGAAAGTTTGCTTTCCCTGTATTTTATTTTTTTAATAGCTGTATCATAAACTGAACCAATCAACATTCTATCCTGAATTTTATACTTTACTTTTTCAAACAAACTTATATTATTTTCCATATGGACATCACCTAATACTATTAATAAATTTTGTATAGCAACAAAATTATACTATACAATTTATGCTTAATAAAGAAAACCATGAATTTCTTTTTACCGCTAAGTCTTGCATTAACCAATGCTTTCTTAAGCCTTTTATCCCCTCCTATGTTTTTTATCATAGATTTCTTCTTTTTTCTATCCAGATTACTGTTAGTACTTATCAGTTTTATAAACATAACCGATAAATTTGTAAAAAGTGTGTCCACTGCTATTCTGTTTTCATCTACTGTACGAATTTTATCATTATTTTTACTGACTGTATGTATTGAATGCTTCTTTAGTGCTTTAACTGCCTGCTCATAATAGTAAGAAAGTGCTTCAAAATAATTTTCATTAAACTTAAATACTAATGAACCTGTACTTTTTACAAAATAGTTATAATATACTTTATCCGTCATAACAACCTTATCACTTTCACGTAACAGCTCCATTGAGAATGCCATATCCTCACAAATAGAATATTTCTCATTAAAATATATATTCTTTTCCTTTAATAATGACAATCTTATAAGCTTATTCCATGGTGGATTAAGAACCTCTCTTTCAAGTGCTGTCTTAAAATGCTTTTCCACAAACTCTCTACTGCTTCCGGCAAATTTAACCATGGGATTTTCCTTTACTTCTGCTCTTTCAGTTAAATAATATGTAAATCCCGCAATTACCATATCGGCATTATGTTCTTCTATCAATCTGACATTATCTTCAATCGTAGTCTTTTTTATTGTATCATCGGCATCAATAAACATAATATACTCTCCTGTAGCACTTTTAATTCCACAGTTCCTTGTATAGCTTACACCGGAATTTTCATTATCTGTTATTACAATTCTGCTATCCTTTTTTTTATATTCCTTTAATATATCTAAAGAATAGTCTGTAGAGCCATCATTTATAAGCAATATCTCTAAATCTGAATACGTTTGGTTTATTATACTTTCAATACATCTTCCAACATATTTTTTAGCATTATACACCGGAACTACAATACTTACTTTTTTCATTTCTTTTTCCTTTAAATTATTTTCTATTATTTTATATATTTAGATTTTACAGCTTTTACAGCTATTCTTTCATATCGCCCTCTTCCTGCCTGTCCTACCTTTCTATCCTTTAAAGTTTCCTCCTCATCATATATTACAGCATATAATGCAAATAATATATACAGATATTTTAAGGTCTGTAACGAATCTACCCATTTGAGATTTATAAGATAACAGACAGCCCCAATAAGTACTGCCCTAATTATACCTGATTTTTCCTTAAAGCACTTCTTTAAAATATTTATAACAAAATACATGATAAAAACCACATACGCAATTAGCCCTGTATATGAATATCTGATATATTCTGCAATATAAAAATCATCAACCGATTTTATAAATGAGCCGTTAATTTCCGCAGAAAATGCTCTTTTTCTTCCAATTCCCAAAACGGGATTCAGCCAGTCTAATGTAAATATGTACTTTAGCTGTTCCCTATAATTTGAACTACTGTCCAATGCCTGCTTGCTCGCCCCGTATGCAACAGCAAAGTCAGTATCAAATACCTCATCCACCAGTGATGTAATCTGTAATAAAATATACTGAGCAATACCTGTACTGTGAAATACTACAAGAAATACCGCTAACGCCACTACAAATACAAACAAAAATAATATACATTTCTTTTTATTGATTTTACTTGAAAACAGAAACAGTAATATTATTTCTATAATAAAAACTGCCAATGTTGATCTTGAACCTGTAAGAAATATATTCATGGCAAACAGTCCGAACAGTATCGGTCTCTTCAAAACATTTATTTCCCTGTTTTCCATATCTATACATACTATTGGCGCTATGGATATAAGCAAAAGTCCATATCCTAATGAATGATTACACGGTCCCATAATACGGTAATTACCGGAACGTACAAATGCGCCTGTATATATTCCTCCTATTGTTTCGAGATATGAAAAAGGAGAACGCCCCAGCACATATTCAATCACACCTGAAATCGTGAGAATATAGCAGAATATAATTATGTATTTTATTGCCTTTTCTATACCTATTATATCTTTAATAATATATATGCAAAGATAAAAACCTACCAGCTCCAATAACGGATTAAGTAATGCATTTATATCTGCTCTGAGTACCATAGTGTATAGCAATACTATAATATATGGAATTAAAACATATGAGTATCGCTTATTCATTATGATATTAACCAGACTTTTCTTTTTTTCGCTGTCTGCTATTACCATCAGCAATACTGCTATTATCATAATTCTAAGCAATGTAAAGTCAAACATCGGAAACGGTACTCCGAAGTACTGTGGTATTACAAATAGTGCTACTAAAAATATCACACAAACCTCGTAAAATATTTTTTCCTCTCTGGATGGCCTGACATATTTACTCGTTACATCTTTTTTCATGCTGTCTCCTAACCTTTTACAGCCATTTTAAGCTCCACCGGAATTGAACGGCTCTTGTGATAACAGTTAAAATAGAACAAAACAAGCTTTACTGTATTAAAATATTTTTTGTCCTTTAATAATTCAATTCTAAGCTTTGTTGCCTTTATGTTTCTTTCAAATAATTTTATTTTTTTTCTGTTTAAATTAATATCCTTTGCAAACTTCAGCGTTGTCTCATGGCTCTTTAGTAAATCCTCCAAAAAACCTACTCTTTTTTCCAAATCTCTCATTTTGCGCAAGGATACATTATCAGAGTGAAGTCTTCTGTTTAATGTATAGCTGTGATACATATACAGTCCCTCCATACAAAGAGCAAACTTCCATACAAATTCATCATGCGCAAGCCCCGGATACCAATATCGCTCTATCCTTTCAAAAAAACTTCTTCTGATACACATTGTACATCCCTGTGCACCAATAAAAATATTTTCAGGCTTAAATTTTACTTTCTCTAAGGCTTTATTATTTTTATATTTTTTTGACTCCCATTTCGGAACGCTTGGAGCATCCGGAGAGCTGACAAAGGAAGAAAATTCTGATCCTAATGTCATAATTTTTTTATTTTCCTCCATAATATGTACCATTTCCTCAACTCTGCTGTCTGTCCATATATCATCCTGGTCACAAAAAAATATTAAATCACCTGTAGTCTTTTTGACTGCGGATATAAAGTTTGAAGCATATCCCAAGTTCTCCTCATTTACAGATATATTAATAATATCCGATACGCCTTTTTTTGATATAAACTCTTCAACAACCTTTACGGTATTATCTTTAGATTTATCATCGCAAATAATAATCTCATCTACCGGCATAGTCTGCGACAATATACTATCCAGCTGTTCTTCAATATATTTTTCACCATTGTATGATGCCATTGCTACCGATATCTTCATAACCTATCCTTTCATTATCTTTCCTAGAGCTTTTCCTATATATTTGCTGTTTTTTCTGTTTATAAGCCTTATATACATCCCTATCTTACCCGTAAAATAAGGATTCTTTTTGTAATTTTTAAAATATTTATCTATCATGTCAAAGGTTTTATATCTGAATTCTTTTTCTAAAGCTCTGTCCTCTATTCTTCCGATTCTGCTAAGAGAACTGCAAAGAAGAATCTTAACCGTAAAGTATTCTATTTCCGTTTTGTATTCCTCATAGAAATTATTTTCCTTATAAAATTTTAAATAATCCTCTATAACCTCAAATATATCTCCTACCCTCCTGCTCTTATTTGCATTCATTGTAGAATTGCCACGCAGATAATAGTATACAAACTTATCCTCCATATAATAACTGCTTCTTATAAATGGAATGCTCTTAATAAAAAACGAAGTATCCTCATATATCAAACCTTCAGGAAATGTAATATTTCCATCTATAAGAACACTTCTTTTGTATAACTTATTCCAGGGTGACGCCATGGGATTGATAAACATATCTCTTCTGTTTTCATGCTGTCTTATATCACCTCTTGTAGCCAGTTCTTTAATAGTTCCATCCTCCAGCTCCTGCACATAATGGTAATGGCATTCAACTAAATCATAGTTTTTGACTACGGCGTGATTATACATTTCTTCAAACATATGAATATCCACCCTGTCATCCGAATCCACGAAACCTATATATTCTCCACTGCTTTGTTTAATACCCATATTTCTGGCAGATGCCTGTCCACCATTTTCTTTATTTATGATAACAAAGCGTCCACTATATTTTTTACTAAAGCTTTCCATAATCTCTAAAGAGCTGTCTGTAGAACCATCATTTACAAGCACTACCTCCAGTTCCTTTAATGTCTGACCTGCCAGAGACTCCAGACACTTTTCAAGATATTTTTCTGAATTGTATACAGGTACTATTATGCTGACCTTTGCCATAACTACCTCCAAAATTTTATTATCTATTTATATTCGTATTCTCCACCATATGATTTATAGTTATAATCCGGTGATTTCATGGAAATAGCATTATATATAAATCCACATATATTTGCATCTACTGATTCCAGTTTTCTGACAATCATTTCTTCTCTGTCAAACTTTGTATACCCTTCCCTGACTACAAGCACAAAGGCAGTAATATCTCCTACTATAGTAAGAGCATCCATTACAATACCTACAGGTGGTAAATCAATAAAAATAAAATCATAAACTTCACGGCTTGCTGCCAGAAGCTCCTGCCAGCGTCTGTTGAGTAACAGCTCCGAAGGATTTGGCGGAAATTTTCCTGATAATATTACATCTAAATTCTCTTCCTTATGAACTAAATTTGGTGCCTCTGTAATTTCAGCCAGATACTGGCTAAGCCCATTTCCGTTGCTGTTTTCAATACCTATCATATGTGCAATATTACTCTTTCTCATATCTGCATCAATAAACAGTACTTTTTTGCCCATCTGTGCAAAAGACTTTGAAACATTATAGCATGTAAGAGATTTTCCCTCATGAACATCTGCACTTGTAAATGCAAATATAGGACATTTCTGTCCCCGTCCCATAAACATCATACTGGCTCTTATATTGCTATAAGCCTCTTTCACAGCAAAGCTGCTGTTCTCATTCAATATTTTATCTGCTTTTTCACCCTTCTTTTTAGGCATCATATCAGGAACAGCACCTATTATAGGAATATTAAACATATCCTCTATTTCATATCTGCGTCTTATTGTCGTATCAAGTAGTCCTTTCAACAAAAATATAACTGCTGCTAAAATAAATCCCCCGGCTGCACCAAAAACAGCCAGTTTAATAACATTTGTAGCCTCATATGGCTCAGTAGGCAGTGTAGCGGGATCCAGAATTTCAATACCACCTGACTTTACAATTCTTATAATTTCACTAGGAGCAAGTATACCTATAACATTCGCTATTTCCATTGCACATAATGGGTCATCATCAAATACATATACCTTAAATACTGCTGTATTATCTACAGCCTCTGCTCCGATGGAATCCCTAAGCTGCTTTATTGTTCTGGAAAAATCAAGATTTGCATTTACCTGGCTTAAAAAGGTTTCACTATTTAAAATCTGCATGTAACTATCCAGCAGATACTTAGCCTGATTAATATCATTTGCTGACTGATTTACATTAGAATCCGTGAGATAATCAGGATTGTTATAAGCATAAAATGAAACTGTTGCCATATATGTATAGTTATGGTTTAAATTTCCATATACACCTGTTGCCGTTGCCAGAAGCAGTCCGGATAAAATCATATATAAAATCTTGGACTTAATTATCCACATAATTTTCTCTATATGAAAATTCGACAAAATAATTTTAAACATAAAGTATACACCTTTCTATTTTTCTCTATTCTTATATCCATAATATTTTATCTTATTTGTTCTTAAAAAATAGTATATAGGACGAAAATGCCTATATAAAGATATCTTCATTTTATCCTTTATACTATCAACTAATTTTATATCTGTAAAGTATATTTCATTGAAAATTTCCCTTATATATCCTGCCTCCTGCTTAAAACCTCTTCTGGCTGCCTCCATATCTAATTCCGACAGCTTTCTTAAAAAATAGCTGGCAAACCGTTTCTTTTCAGAGATATCCAGAACAGGATACAGCATTTTTCTTTCTTCCATAATGGCATTACCATAATCAGTATACATGGCACTCTTATTTGAATTCATAAGGCTTCCTTTTCGCTGTCTGTAATAGTATAGCCTGTCCTCTATCCATACAGCCTTATTAACATTAATCATAACAGAGGAATTGAAAATTAAATCCTCCATAATATGACCTTTTACAAACCGTGTATCTGCAATAATTTTTCTGGAATACAGCTTATTCCATGGCCATCCTATAGGTCCTGTAAATCTATCGGTAAAATGAGAAAGTATCTCTCTATTTTCCTCTATCTTTTCTAACTTATACCCAATAACGGTATCAGATACTTCTGCCGGCTCTTCATCCTCATTAAAAGCATATTCTTTACATATGGAAATATCTGCATCGTAGTCCTTTAATGATTTAAGCATAATTTCCATCATTCTTATATCCAAATAATCATCTGAATCTACAAACGATATATATTCACCCTTTGCCAGTTTTAATCCGTCATTTCTGGCTGCCGATATTCCCTCATTTTTCTTATGAACAACATTAATTCTGCTATCTTTTTTTGCCCATTTGTCACAGATTGATTTTGTAGCATCTGTTGAGCCGTCATTTATAACTATTATTTCAATATCCTTATATGTCTGATTTACAACACTGGCAATACATTTATCTATATATTTTTCCACATTGTAGGCAGAAATAATTATGCTAATCAGGATTATCACCTCCATATATATTAACGACCGGACTTTGTTTAATATATTACTATATGCTTTACTAATTGTTATATATTTTATTTAATTGTACAAAATGATTTTTTGCTTTCTCAACAGCATCACTAACATCGCATACTTCATATTTATTATTCACAATCTTCTCTGCTATAGCCTTAATATCCCATTTTTCAGGCTCATTTGCCATAATATACTCTATATCAGGTGCTATATCTTCTATAACGTGCAGCATTTTTTCACTGTATACAACCGGTAATACAGGCTTTTCAAGCAGCCATCCTAAAATCATGGCATGGTATCTTGTGGCTATAATGAATTCACTGTTCGCAACATATCCAAGTGCTTTATTTGATGAAATATCAGGATAATTTACACTTTTTACATGTGCTTTACTAACTATTCCTTCCATAATATTTTCTATTATTTTATCATCTGACTGAAATTTACAGAAGCCTAAAAATACAATATTTTTTCCTTTTGCTATAAGCTCATTTGACAGCTCCGTTACAGAACTTATATATTTATCTAATAACCTGTTTTCACTGTTTTTATCATCTTTTCCCGGGTTTAATACAGATATTAAAACATAATTTTTTATCTTTGGAAGCTTGAATTTATTCTTTTCTATATTAAAAAGTATATCGGGTGCATACCCTGCCTGCTCTATAGATTTGAATAATGAATAGGAATATGTATCTCTAAAACATACCTGACCGGCCTTACTAAAACACTCTTCATAAAACCGTCTGTATTCTTCACTATGATATGGTCCAAAATTACACCCTATTACATATGGTGATTGTAAATAATATTTTATTTCATTTTTATAATATGGAGTTATACTAAATTTTTTATTATCCATCTCCATAAATATAGAACCTGAAATCAGAATATTATATCTGCTATGTCTTGATACAAAATCAAAGCAGTTATAATATGAATATTTTTCATTCCTGTGAAATATCTTTAAAACGGTATTCGCAAGCTTTGCGGGAAGCTTAATAAATCTGAATAACCATTTGCAAAAAAAACTATCTGTTGATATGTACTTTAAATTATATAAATTCTTAAAAAGATTTTTATATTCTTTTTCTCCGCACAGTACGAAAGATGTATTCGGGTATTTATTACAAAGTGTATATATGAAAAGATCATCTCCCAAATTACCTTTTATAAATGCCTTTATACAAGTATCATATAAATTCATAATAAAACTCCTATTATTAGTCTTGACTTTTAGTATATATTAATTATCTGAATTTATCAACAATATACTGCTTCTTGAGTTTCCGTATTTTTTATTTTTAGCTTAAAAAAGTCTTGTTGCCAAAGGCAACATAGACTTAAGAAGTTTTCAGGTTCAGATAACAGGATGATGGATAGGAAAAGGCAGACGCTTTGGTGTAGCGTCTGCCTTTTTTGTAGATGAATTTAATTGTTTAACTCAATGATAAACCGGATTTTACCTAATATCAACAACCGCATAATCGCCTAATTCAATAATCCCGCCGATATAAAAACTCAAAGTTTTTTTGAATATAGGTCCGTCAACTACGAGAGTGTGATATTCCCCATTTTCGCCACAAATATCTATATTTGCACACTTCATTACAGATATGGAATCCTCATCTATATATTTTCCAAGTATTGATTTTGGCAAAACAGTCATATTGATGCTTTTAATCAGACATTTATAACCCAGTTCTATAAGCTCCTGCACATTTTTCTCACGCCCTCTTTGCCATAATGGGAAATACGGGATAAGTCCGGCAACATCACAACGCTCTTCTTCCCAACGCCTGTTTTGTTCAATATCTATGTCGCCAAAGCACGCTGCCTCAGCACCAATAGATTTTGCTTTTAGAAGTCCTTCCTCAAAAGCTGTATGATAAGTCTCTTCTTTTGCCCGACATAATATCATTGGAATATCAAGAACCTCTGAATATTGATTCAACATATTATAATCTGCACCATGAAAATAAGAACGTTCTGCAGTTTCATTAACCATAACGATTAACCCTACGGGCTCATGTCCTTGCTCAATCATTTTATGGAGAGCTAATGTACTATCCTTGCCACAGCTGTATGACATAATAAATTTCATATAATACCTCCATAAATTTTAATTTTCCGGTTTAATAAAACGGAATTTACCATTTATCATTTCGCTTGTAATTTGGTAAGCAATTTAACAATTCCATCTCTATTCTTTGCTGTTTTCATAAAAGTTGGGAGCATATCAGATTGGGAACGCATCGTCTTGTAAGTTTCATAAAAATCAGATTGAACTGTGCGTATATCTGCTGACAAATAATCAATCAGATATTGTAAATGTTCTCTGTTTAGCGCCCATATTATTTTTCCTCTATAACTTGTTTGGAAATAAAGTGGATAGTGAAAATATGGGTCTTTTGCATGTTGTATATCTTCAAATACAACATATTTCTGCTTCTTTGTATCTGAAACATCTCCTATGACAAATTCTTCACAATGAGGACACTTAACCCTTATCTTTTGTCCATGAATTTTATTATTAGGTATTGTAATCTGAAAATATTTTCCGGTTGATGTACATTGAGCGGTTACTTCAAAAGCATCATTTCCGCCTAACATAATTTTTCTTACCGTATAACATGACCCGCATTGAAAAAGTGCAGTATTATGTTCTTTATCAAAATGAACAGTTCCTGCCTTGCCACACTTCGGGCAGACAACAATCATATTTGTCCAAAACGAAAAGGTATGGTATGGAACATCATTAAATCTCTTTACCATATGAGCCTCCTTAGAAACAAATCTCGAACTGTCGCTTGGTTCAATCTAACACATTAATGTATTATGCAAAAAAATACTTGTCGATTTTATGCACTCGGCACACCGAGTTGTAAACAACTCGGTGTTTTCTTTTTTATTTCCTATCACAACACCGAGTTGTAAACAACTCGGTGTTATTACTCAGCCACCAGTACCATTGCTGAAGTCTTATCTACGGTCACACTTCCACTGACCTTTTCAATACTTTCAGTTCCCGCCTTTTCTCCATTAATACAAATGTTCCAGTTACCTGCCGGCAATGTTACCGTAGCTGATTCATTAGTGCCATTGTATATTATGAAAATACCGTTTGAAGCTTCCCCGTTTGCTCCGCCTTTAATGCTGTATGCTACCACATTTTCCGGTGTCTCTTCCATAAGAGTAATGTTTGCCTCTGCTTCTTCGCCTGTCATCATTCTAAGTCCGCTGTGAGCTTTTCTAAACTCAATAAGTCCTTTATAATAATCATGAACATCTTTATATATATCATTAGATAAATCAGACCATTTAATACTATTAACTTCATCTGTAGAATTATAGCTGTTGCTATTGAAGCTTCCATCTTCATTCGTCTTACTTCTAAGCAGTTCTTCACCTGCCATAATGAACGGAATACCCTGTGAGGTAAGCGTAATAGCTGCTGTAAGCTTATTCATAGCTGCTCTTTCTTCCATAGAAGCCTCGCTATTGGTCATTGTAATCTTATCAAATAAAGTATTATTATCATGACAGCATGAATAATTTACTGTTTTGCTTGGCTGACTGGTAAAGCTGCATGAACCCTTTAGCATTTTAATAACAGCATCATAGCATTCAGGTGAGCCATTGGCGTATCCTGTACTTGAAATAGAATTACTTCCTTTTAGATTATCCCTGAAATAATCATTAAAAAATGCAAACTCCGGCACCATACCAGCGTTACCTTGTGTAGTAAGCTTGATGTCTGACTTTGTCACATAAGTTTTTAAATCCCATCCTTCACCGTAAAAAATTACATCCGGATTGGTTTTATGTACCTCTTCTATAATATTATTCATAGTATCTGTATCAATTAATCCTACCAAATCAAATCTAAATCCATCAATATGATATTCATCTGCCCAATATTTAACTGAATCTACAATATATTTACTAACCATTGTACGTTCAGATGCAACATCATTTCCACAGCCTGAGCCATTAGCATACTTTCCTATATTATCAATTCTTGAAAAATATTCAGGTACGATTTTGTTAATACAGAAATCATCTGCACTGTATACATGATTATATACTACATCCATAATAACTGATATTCCATTATCATGCAGAGCCTTTACCATTTCCTTTGCTTCCTTTACCCTTACTTCTCCATCATACGGATTAGTAGAATAAGAACCTTCAGGAACATTGTAATTAACAGGATCGTAACCCCAATTATACTGTGGCGTATCAAGCTGTGCTTCATCTACTGAACCATAGTCATACATTGGCATAATATGAACATAATTAACACCCAAATCCTTTATATAATCAAGACCCGTGCTGTCACCATTACCGTTAGTCGTACCTGTTTCGGCAAGTCCTAAATACTTTCCTACATTTGTAATGCCACTGCTTTCATCAGCAGAAATATCCCTTAAATGAAGCTCATAAATTACTGCATCTGTGATATTTAAACCTGCATTTGGATTTGTATCATTTTCCCATCCTGTAGGATTGGTTTTATCTAAATCAATAATCATCGCCCTTTTTCCGTTTACACCTGTAGTTCTGGCATATGGATCACAAACCTCATTATCATTTCCGTTTACTCTTACCGTATATGTATAATAAACACCGTTTAAATCACCACTTTTCGCAGCAATCCATGTTCCGTTTACATCCTTTTGCATATCAATACTATCTATTAAATCATCTGTTCCTTCCGTACCACTTTCATATAAATTTACCTTTACGGAAAGTGCTGTAGGTGCCCATACCCTGAATTTAGTTTCATCTGCACTATAGACTGCACCTAAATCATCGCCTTCATATGTGTATTTATCTTCAAATTCTTCTTTAGAATATAAAGATATAATCTTGACAGCAGTTGTCACATTTTCGTATGTAACAAAATAGTTTTTTTCAATGTCTATGTCATTCTTTAAGGTAAAGGAAACACTTGTATCACTCACCTTTTTAATCTCTGTAGTTTCAACCACATTTCCGTCACTATCCTTTAATATAACGACCTCTGATACCTCTCCCTCAAACGGTATACTGCCATTTACGGTTATAACTCCTTTGTTATAAGAAGCCTTTGTGAATTTAAAGGTTTCTTCAGTATCTTCCTCAAGTGTAGTTGTTTCATCATTTTCACTATTTTCATTATTTACATCACTACCACATCCCACCATTGAAGCACCAATAATTACAGCAAGACTAAGTGCTGTGATTTTTTTAACTGATTTGATTTTCTTTCGCATAAAAGACCTCTCTTTCATATATCACCGAAATAACACCGAGTTGCTTCTCAACTCGGTGTTATTATACCATAATATTACTATCACTACAGCCTCATGGATAAAATCAGAGATTTTATGCATGAGGCACACCGAGTTGCTTACCCAACTCGGTGTTATTATACCACACTTTAATTCCAAGATATATATGACTTTATTTATATTTATTATATTATTCGATATTATTCGTTTAAATCACGGTTATATTTCTTATTGACATAAAAATTTTTTTTACTATACTATTTTTATACCTTTTTTTTGCATATATGCAAATTTTGTTCTTTGATGCTTTTCATTTTTATGGAACGACTCATATGTACACTTGTATATTCATTTATCTTATAAAGGTACTTTTTCAAATTTATACAATATACATAAAACATAACCAATCATTTTCAAATGTTAAAGGAGAATAACAATGTTAAAAACTTTGACTGCTCATATTAAAGAGTATAAGAAAGCTTCTATAGCTACTCCTATATGTATGATTTTAGAGGTGCTTATGGAAACACTTATACCTTTTCTTATGGCTTCTATTATTGACGACGGTGTAAATAAAGGTGATTTAAAACACATCTATATTATCGGTGCTTTGATGATTCTGGTATCTTTATTCGGACTTTTTTCCGGATTTCTCGGTGGTTTCTTTGGTGCAAAGGCCTCCTGTGGTTTCGCAAAGAATTTAAGAAAAGCAATGTTTGAAAAAATTCAGACCTTCTCCTTTTCAAACATTGATAAGTTCTCTACTGCCGGTCTTGTTACAAGACTTACTACAGACGTTACCAATGTGCAAAACTCATATCAGATGCTTCTTAGAATGTGTATAAGAGCACCATTTTCACTTATATGTGCGATGGCAATGTCATTTTTTATAAATGCCAGACTTGCCTGCATATATTTAATTGCAGTATTAATATTAGGACTTGTACTTATATTCGTCATATCCAAAGCAAATAAATACTTTAAAAACGTATTTAAAAAATATGACGATTTAAATGCCAGTGTACTTGAAAATGTTTCTTCCATAAGAGTAGTAAAGGCATATGTAAGAGAGGATTATGAGAAAAATAAATTTCTAAAGGCAGCAGAAAATGTTTATAAGCTTTTTGTAAAGGCAGAAAATATTGTTGCATGTAATAATCCAATGATGCAGATTACAGTTTATTCATGTATATTATCCATAAGCTACATAGGTGCTAAAATGATTGTTTCGTCTTCTCTTACAACGGGCAATCTTATGAGCTTACTTGCATATTGTATGAATATTCTTATGAGCTTAATGATACTCTCCATGATATTTGTTATGCTTTCAATGAGTGTTGCTTCTGCCGAAAGAATTGCCGAGGTACTCAATGAAGAAATCGACTTAACAAATCCCGAAAATCCTATAATGGAGGTTCCATCAGGAAGCATTGTTTTTGATAATGTAAATTTTTCTTATGATAAATCCAGTGAAAACAATGTTCTTAGCAACATAAACCTTTCTATAAAATCAGGTGAAACCATTGGTATTATAGGTGCGACAGGAAGTGCCAAAACATCTCTGGTTAATCTGATCAGCAGATTATATGATGTTACTGACGGCTCAATACTTGTAGGTGGCATAGATGTAAGAAAATACGATTTAACCACTCTTAGAAATCAGGTATCTGTAGTACTGCAAAAAAATGTTTTATTTAGCGGTACTATTTTAGAGAATCTAAGATGGGGCAATGATAATGCTACTGAAGAAGAATGTATTAACGCCTGCCGCCTTGCCTGTGCCAATGAATTTATAGAAACCTTTCCTGACAAATACAATACATATATAGAACAGGGTGGTGCTAATGTATCAGGCGGTCAGAAACAGCGTCTTTGTATTGCAAGAGCATTACTTAAAAACCCTAAAATACTCATCCTTGATGACTCTACCTCTGCTGTAGATACTGCAACAGATGCAAAAATTCAGACGGCATTTACAACAAAGCTTCCTCATATTACAAAGCTTATTATTGCCCAACGAATTTCCAGTGTAAAAAATGCTGACAGAATTATCGTAATGGAGGAAGGCATGATTTCTGATTTCGGCACTCACGAAGAACTGCTTGGTCGAAGTGAAATCTATAAGGATGTATATGAAGCACAGACCGGTGGCAGTGGTGATTTTGATGAAAACGGAGGTGACAGATAATGGCTAACGGACCTATTAAAACGCCTGCAAGCAGAGTAATGAAAGGGAAAAAGGTAGATAATCCCGGTAAGTTATTTTTAAGACTTATGAAATATATAATGAAAAACTATCGCTTTCATATCATTATAGTAATTTTATGTATATTTGGAAGTGTACTTGCAACGGTTCAAGGTACATGGTTTATGCAGCATCTGATTGATGACTATATAAATCCTATGCTTAAAACTCCTGTACCTGATTTTGCTCCTCTAATTAAGGCTATGATTAAAGTAGGTTTCTTCTATTTGTTAGGTGCTGCCTGCTCTTATACCTATACCAGAATTATGGTATATGTAACACAGGGTACTCTTAAAAATCTTAGAAACGATTTATTTGTGCATATGGAATCACTTCCGATTAAATATTTTGATTCCCATTCACATGGAGATATCATGTCTATATATACAAATGACATTGACACCCTAAGGCAGATGATTAGCCAGAGTATGCCTCAGTTTTTATCAAGTCTTATTACTATTGTAAGTGTATTTATCAGTATGATAATGCTTAATATTCCTCTTACCGTTACTACTCTTATTATGGTAGGTATTATGCTTTTTGCCACAAAGGCTGCCGCCTCACGAAGCGGTCGCTACTTTTCAGCCCAGCAGAGGGATTTAGGCAAGGTAAACGGCTATATCGAGGAAATGATGAACGGTCAAAAGGTTGTAAAGGTATTCTGCCATGAAAATGAAACTATTGAGGAATTTAACAGATTAAACGAAGAGCTTTATAAAAGTTCCAATAGTGCTAACAAATTTGCCAATGTTTTAGGTCCGATTAATTTACAGCTCGGTAATGTCAGCTATGTAATAAGTGCTATATTGGGTGGTGTATTGGCATTAAATAACTTCGGAAGCTTTACACTCGGTAAGCTTGCAAGTTTCCTTACCTTTAACAAGAGTTTCAATATGCCTATCAATCAGATAAGCCAGCAGCTTAACAGTGTAGTTATGGCACTTGCCGGTGCAGAACGTATTTTCAGGCTTTTAGACGAGAAAAGTGAAGTTGATGACGGATATGTTACACTTGTAAATGCTACTGTTGAAAACGGTGAAATAAAGGAAAGTAAAACAAGAACAGGTATATGGGCATGGAAGCATTATCACAAGGATACAGATACTACCGATTATATCAGACTTACAGGCGATGTTGTCTTTGATGATGTAGACTTTGGCTATAATCCTGACAAGATTGTTCTTCACAATGTAGACTTATATGCCACTCCGGGTCAGAAGATTGCCTTTGTAGGCTCAACCGGTGCCGGTAAAACTACCATTACAAATCTTATTAACCGTTTCTATGATATTCAGGACGGTAAAATACGATATGACGGAATTAATATTAACAAAATCAAAAAGAGCGACCTTCGTCACTCACTTGGTATA
This sequence comes from uncultured Clostridia bacterium, assembly GCA_947174885.1. GTDB lineage: Bacteria > Bacillota > Clostridia > Lachnospirales > Lachnospiraceae > SVEL01. Next base: position 55,023 of record CAMWKO010000004.1, on the reverse strand, counting down.
GTATTGCAGGATACTCATTTATTTACTGCTACCGTAATGGATAACATCCGCTATGGTAAGCTTGATGCCACTGATGATGAAATAATAGCTGCCGCAAAGCTTGCAAATGCCGACGGCTTTATACGAAGACTGCCTAACGGTTACAATACGGTTTTAACTGGTGACGGTGCTAACTTAAGTCAGGGACAAAGACAGCTTCTCGCCATTGCTAGAGCCGCCATAGCAGACCCTCCCGTACTCATACTTGACGAAGCCACAAGCTCCATTGATACACATACGGAAAAGCTCGTACAAAGCGGTATGGATAAACTTATGAAAGGACGTACTACTTTCGTTATAGCACACAGACTTTCTACTGTAAAAAACAGCGACTGTATTATTGTTCTTGAGGCAGGACGTATTATTGAGCGTGGTACTCACGATGAGCTTATTGAACAAAAAGGAAAGTATTATCAGTTGTATACCGGAATATCACTTAGCTAAACCATTAATCAAAAAATATAATTCATAAAACATGATTATAATATTAAATCAAAAATAAAAGTACAAGAACCCAAGAAACACTTTATATCGAAATATTAGGAGGCAAATATGAACTATACAATAAAAGAAACATCACAGTTACTTAATATCCCTACTACCACACTTCGATACTATGATAATGAGGGATTACTGCCAAATATTTCAAGAAAAGCCTCCGGCTACCGTGTATTCAATGACAATGATATAGCTATGCTTAAGGTTATTGAATGTCTAAAGAAAACCGGTATGTCCATAAAGGAAATTAAGCAGTTTTCCATATGGGTTACTGAGGGTGATGCTTCTTTAAATGAACGATATGAAATGTTCCTCAACAGAAGAAAAATTGTTGAGGGACAAATTAAAGAACTTGAAGAAACCCTTGATTTAATTAACTACAAATGCAGCTATTACGAACAGGCCATAAAAGCCGGAACTGAGAGCATACATAACAAGAAACGGGCTTAAAAACTGTGAGTTAAAGTACTAAAAAAGCAATCGCATTAATTGTAATTAGTGCGACTGCTTTTTTATTTATCTGCTAAGTATTTCCTTAAGTATCTTATTTATCACACCCGGATTAGCCTTCCCTCCTGTTGCCTTCATAGTCTGACCAACCAAAAATCCAATAGCCTTATCCTTACCGTTTTTGTAATCTTCAACAGACTGTGGATTTTTAGCAACTATTTCCTCAATAGTAGCCTTTAATCCCTCCTCGTCATTGTCCATCTTAAGTCCGTTCTCTTCTACATATTTTTCAGGATCAATATCCTCTTCAAATATCTTCTTAAACACATCCTTAGCTACAGAACCATTGATTGTTCCGTTTTCGGCAAGCATTATAAGCTTTGCCAGATTCTCAGGCGAGAAGCTAAGCTCATCCGGTTCCTTATTTGCAGCCTTAAGCAGCTTCATTGTTTCTCCCATCAAATAGTTGCTAACCTTCTTTGGAAGCTTACATATAGCTGTGGTCTCTTCAAACATATCCGCCATTTTTTTATATAGAGTAATAATATCGGCATCATATTCCGGAAGTCCAAATTCCTTGATATATCTGGCTTTCTTTTCATCCCGAAACTCCGGCTGTCTGCTCTTTATTTCCTCAATCCATTCATCGCTGATTACTACAGGAGTTAAATCCGGGTCCGGGAAGTATCTGTAATCCTGTGCATCCTCCTTAGAACGCATGGCATAAGAATATCCTTTATTATCATCCCATCTTCTGGTTTCCTGAGTAACACTCTTTCCCTCTTCAATTAAATCTATCTGTCTTTCTCTTTCATTTTCAATGGCTCTTGAAATTGCCTTAAAGGAATTTAAATTCTTCATCTCTGTTCTGGTACCGAACTCGGCAGCACCTGCTTCTCTTACGGAAAGATTTACATCCGCTCTCATTGAACCCTCATTAAGTTTACAGTCAGAGGCACCAAGATACTGTATAATAAGCCTAAGCTTCTCAAGATAAGCAATGACCTCCTCTGCTGAACGCATATCCGGCTCTGATACTATTTCAATAAGTGGTACACCTGAACGATTATAATCTACCAGTGAGCAATCATCCCATTCATCATGGATAAGCTTTCCTGCATCCTCTTCCATATGAATTTCGTGGATACCTATAAATTTCTTACCGTTTTCGGTTTCTATTTCCACCTTACCGTCACGGCATATTGGAAGATAAAGCTGTGAAATCTGATAATTTTGCGGATTATCAGGATAGAAATAATTCTTTCTGTCAAATTTATTGTACTGTGTAATCTTACAGTTTGTAGCCAGACCGACTGCTGTAGCATACTCTACTACCTGCTTATTAAGTACAGGAAGACTTCCCGGCATACCTGTACATACCGGACAGGTATGAGCGTTAGGCTCGGCACCAAAGGCTGTTGAACAGCCGCAGAATATCTTTGTCTTTGTAGCAAGCTCTACATGTACCTCAAGACCAATAACTGTTTCATATGTTTTACTCATATTAGTCCTCCTTTCCCGCCTGCTCATAAGTATACGCAGTCTGAATAATATTATTTTCTTTATAGCAGTCACCAATTAATTGTAAACCTATCGGCAGGCCATTTGAAGCGATCCCACACGGCAGGCTGATAGCAGGAAGTCCCGCAAGGTTAATTGATATAGTATAAATATCTCCCAGATACATCTTAATAGGATCTGACAGGCTCTCTCCCAGCTTTGGTGCTGTAGTAGGTGCAACAGGTCCTAATATTACATCATATTTTGAAAAAGCATCATCAAAGGCTTTCTTAATAAGTGCTTTTACCTTTAACGCCTTTAAATAATAAGCATCATAATATCCTGAACTAAGTACGAATGATCCAAGCATAATTCTTCTCTTTACTTCTGCTCCAAATCCCTCTGAACGTGTTTTCTTATACATATTGTGAAGGTCACTGAATTCTTCCGTACGATATCCATACTTAATTCCGTCAAATCTTTCAAGATTAGAGCTGGCTTCTGCCGCTGCAATCGTATAATACGCCGGAATTGCATACTCTACAAGTCCCAAATCGAATTCTTCGAGTATTGCACCTCTGCTCTCAAGTACTTTAGCTGCATTTAATACAGCTTTCTTAACCTCACTATCAAGACCATCTCCAAAATAATCCCTTGGAATACCTATCTTCATTCCCTTTACATCATTTACAAGTGCTTTTGTATAATCTGTTTTCTTTCCTACCGATGTAGAATCCTTTGTATCATGCGACGAAATAATGTCAAGTATTGTTGCACAGTCCGTAACGTCCTTACATAGCGGTCCAATTTGGTCAAGTGACGAGCCATATGCAATAAGTCCATAGCGCGAAACTGTAGAATATGTCGGTTTCATACCTACTACACCACAGTATCCTGCCGGCTGTCTGATTGAACCGCCTGTATCCGATCCTAATGCATAAAAGCATTCATTAGCGGCAACTGCTGCCGCTGAACCACCCGAAGAACCACCCGGTACATGCTCCGGATTTTTTGGATTTCTTGTAACACCATATGCAGAGGTTTCTGTAGTAGAGCCCATGGCAAACTCATCCATATTGGTCTTACCTATAATAACCGCTCCTGCCTTTTTAAGATTTTCAACTACTTCCGCCGAAAATGTCGGCACAAAATTGCCCAATATTTTTGAAGAACATGTTGTAAGCATACCCTCTGTACATATATTATCTTTAATAGCTACCGGTACACCTGCAAGCGGTGATACAAGTTCTCCACTTTCTATTTTACTTTGAATTTCTTCTGCCTGCTTTAATGCTCCATCTTTATCTATTGTCACATAACAGTTATAAAGCTCTTCTGTTTTTTCAATCTGCTCCAGAACAGCTTTTGTTGCTTCAATGGCAGATATCTCACCTGCTTTTATTTTAGCTGCAAGCGTAGTTGCCGTATAATCTAAAATACTCATGTACTTCCTCCTTAATCAAATGTCTTAGGAACATTAAACATTCCGTTTTTTTCTTCCGGAGCATTCTTTAAAATATTTTCTCTGTCATCTCCATTAGTCACTACATCTTCACGAAATACATTATTAACCTGAAATACATGGCTCATCGGCTCAACACCGGTTGTATCCAGCTCATTAAGCTTATCAATATAGTCAAGCATACTTTCCATATCCTTCTTTGCCTGCTCTTTTTCCTCCGCACTAAGCTCAAGCTTTGCAAGAATACCTACATAATCTATCGTTTCATCTGAAATAATGTTTGCCATAGTCTGCTCCTTTCCTTTAATACATTTACTTTAATATATCTGACGTCATTACCCTTAAAGACATACAAACGGGGGGATATATTATCATCTTTTATATAATAAATTTAATATATCTAATCTCTTACCTTAATATGAACTTCCCTGAGCTGCTGCTCCGTTACTTCATTAGGAGCACCACACATTAAATCCTGTGCTGTTCCGCTCATTGGGAACGGAATAACCTCTCTGATATTTTCTTCATTTCTAAGAAGCATAATCATACGGTCAACACCCGGTGCCATACCTGCGTGTGGTGGAGCACCAAACTGGAACGCATTGTATAATGCACCAAATTTATTCTTTAATACTTCTTCATCATATCCTGCTATTTCAAATGCCTTAACCATAATCTGCATATCATGGTTTCTTACGGCACCTGAGGATAATTCAACACCGTTACATACAATATCATACTGGTATGCCAAGATATCAAGCGGATCTTTTGTATTAAGCGCCTCTAAACCACCCTGTGGCATAGAGAACGGATTATGTGTAAATCCAATCTTCTTTTCCTCCTCATTATATTCAAACATTGGAAAATCATTTATATAGCAGAATCTATAAGCATTCTTTTCAATTAAATCAAGCTTTTCTCCAAGCTCCGTTCTAATCTGTCCTGCATAAAGATTTGCCCTTTCCTCTTTATCGGCAATGAAGAATATTGTATCTCCTGCTGATAAAGCTGCAAGTTCAATTAACTCCTGCTTCATATCATCCGGAATAAACTTATCAATAGGTCCTTTATATGATAAATCTTCATTAACCTCAAGGTATCCTAAACCACCCATGCCAATAGATGTAGCAAATTTAAGAAGCTTTTCATGGAAGCCCTTTGACATATCGGCATGCACCTTAACAGCTCTTACTGTCTTTTTATGGAACGGCTTAAATGTACATCTTTGGAAAAATTCCGTCACATCCATAATTCTAAGCGGATTTCTAAGGTCCGGCTTATCTGTTCCAAACTCAAGCATCGCCTGCTTATAGCTGATAATAGGATATGGAGCCTTTGTAACCTCAAATCCTTCCGGTGCAAACTTTTCAAAGGCTGCTGTAAGTACTTCTTCTCCAACCTTAAATACATCCTCCTGAGTTGCAAAGCTCATTTCAAAGTCAAGCTGATAGAACTCTCCCGGTGAACGGTCTGCTCTTGCATCCTCATCTCTGAAACACGGTGCAATCTGGAAATACCTGTCAAAACCTGATACCATTAAAAGCTGTTTATACTGCTGTGGTGCCTGTGGCAGTGCATAAAATTTTCCTTTATATTTTCTTGACGGTACAATATAATCTCTTGCACCCTCAGGAGAGGATGCACAAAGAATAGGTGTCTGAATTTCCATAAAGCCCATTTCCGTCATCTTATTTCTAAGAAAGCTTATAACATTTGAACGGAAAATCATATTGTCCTTTACTTTCTGGTTTCTAAGGTCCAAATATCTGTATTTAAGTCGTAAGTCTTCTCTGATTTCCTTTGATGTCTGTACCTCAAACGGAAGCTGTGTATATACCTTTCCGAGTATAGTTATATTTTTGGCTTCTACCTCAATAGTACCTGAAGGAAGCTTTGGATTGTAGGTTTCTTCATCTCTTTTTTCCACTAATCCCTCAACGGAAATACAATCCTCCTTTACAATTCCCTCAAGCAGACTTGTATCCCTTAAAACTACCTGAACTACACCATACATATCTCTTAAATCAATAAAAGATACTCCTCCATGGTCACGGATGTTCTCAACCCATCCTGCTATCCTGATATTTTTTCCAATATCACTTTCCTTAACATTGTTAAGTGTCATATCTCTGTAAATGTTTGCGTCTGCCATTTTATAATTCCTTCCTTTTTATATATTAAATTAAAATTTTTATGATATACAATTTCTTAATTATCATATCCACAAATATCTCATTTCCGATGGTTCTGCCCTGTTTTACCGCACCGGCTGTCTCTAAACAGTGACATATTATTTATATAACTGTGTGTTTCCGTCATCAGGAATTTTTACATAACAGAAAACTTAAATCCAAAATAGTTACTGCTATATAAAAATCCCGAGATATAGTGTTTTTCTATATCTCGGGACGAATTATCAATATAATCCGCGGTACCACCCGCATTCAGAAGACTAATATTTTGCCTCACATCTTCTGCTCTCTTTCACTTAACGCGTGAAACGTATATATCTAGGTGTATAACATATGATTTAAATATATATTTTATGCACTTCAATATATCTGCTCCGGAGCGTTCCCGTATTATAAGTCATCTGTTAAAGCTTCCAGTCAAGACTTTAATTCCCTGTAGAGACTACAATAATATGAGTTTCCTTCATTGCATTTATATAATGTATAAAAAAATTTACTACTATAATACATTTATATTATTTTATTGTCAATATTATTTTCTCTGGAGTTTCCGTATTTTTATTTTAGATTCAAAAAGTCTTGTTGCCAAAGGCAACATAGACATCTTGCACAAAAATCTGTAAAAACAGTTAAGCAGCTCTTGTATATCCCAAAGCACAAATTCCCTCATAAATAATAAGTAAAATATTGAATTATTTTTATTTCTATTTTACTATTACATTTAATATTTTATTCACTGGTGTTTCCATATTTTATATTTTAGTATTTATAGCAAGATGTTTATAGTATTTTCAAATTGTAAACATTATATATTTTAAAATAAAAAATACAGAAACTCTAGTTTATTCATTGTTGTAAAACCAGCAGTTTTGGAGTAAAATAATATTATTGTTTATATTCACATAAAATATATCATTCAATATTTACAAAATTTAATTTATTTATAGAGGTTTAATATGAAACTTATTTCTGGAAAAATTAATACATTTAAAGAAAACAATCTTATATTTGAGAATGGGGACGAGGTTAACTTTATTGCATTTATTAAAGAGGGAAGCATTTTAAAAGAGGGATTTACTGATGAAACATTTGTGGCGGGTGAGTTTATATGTATAAAAGATTTATATAGCGGCTTTTATAGTGGAGATTACACTGCTTTAGCCGGTTGTTCTATTTTACCTATTAATGTTAATTCACCTGATAGCTTATATAATTTTTTAATTACAAATCCTGCCATACATACTGCATTATCTTATGAATTATGTATTTTTATCACTAAACAGTATGAGCTGTATCAGCTTCTGTATTGTTACATTGAAGATTTCTATTCTTCTGTCTTAGTTACGCATGAAAGATATCTGGAATGCTGCAAAAAAATGGATATAACACCTGAAGACTTTTTATTACCTCATAACCCATCAAAATTCGAATTCAGTGAGCAGAGCTACTATAAAAATTATACGGTTTTTAAGGAACTTTCTACAAGCAAACCTAAGGCAAGTACATTTATTAAAGCAAATGGCGCGAAATTTTTAAAGATACAGGCGGAGACTATAAGAAATCTCTACACCTCTTATGATGATATGGTAAACTATCTCAAAACTATTATTTCCTTATTTGTAAGTAAAAGTGACCTTTGTCTTTTCTCATTAGTTGCAAACCTTGCCGATAAAGCATCCGACAAATATAAAGGTGAAATTTTAGAATTACTTTCTGATATGAAAAATGTTATAACCAATATTGACGAATACCTTAGAAACAATTCAGGCCTTATAATTGATATAGACTACAATCGTGTTAACTTCTATTTCCTTGCGGAAGAAAATATGCAAGCTGCACAGGTTGAATCTGAGAAAAATAATGGTGACAGCAAGACAACAGCTTCGGCAGAAGCTTCTGATTTGGAATTATCCATACCAAACCAAGTTCCTGATGTAACTGACACACTCCATACGCTGTGCAGGTTTGCCGGATTTGATGAAAAAGTATTCTCTACCTATGACAATGCCGTTAAAAGATTCAGGGAAATATCTGATTACGACTCTAAGGATGATAGTATCAGACGTTTTAGAAAAGAATTTAATGAATTATATTTCAAACTATATGAGGAAGTTTTTGTCAATTATGCCAAATCTGAAAATCGTTCTGAATTAAAATTAATAGAATTATTCTTAGATTTTGGATTTATGGATGAGCGTTTACTTACAGAATCACAAATAGAATTTTTATGTTCTATTCCTGAATTATCCGACGGTACTCCTTGCCCTGTATATCGTATGAAGGACTGGCTGCTTCGCATTTACAATGAACTTGAATTTACTTCTAAAAATGAATTTGATATGGATTACACTGACTCTGTACGAGAGAAAAAGAAAACTGAAGCTCTCACAGCTGCAATGGAAAAAGAGTTATTAAATAATTCTGAGTTAAAAGTACGATATGAAATTCAAAATCTTTTAAAATATAATTTAAAATTAGTAAACGGAAATGTATTAACCTGCTTTCCAATGTTGCATATGCACGCCTTTGAACGTGAAATAAAAAATCTTGTACTTACTGCTGAGGATATTAATAATGCCGTGGCTTCAATTATGGCTATAGATTATTCCATCTTTTATAGAGAAATACTATACTCCGATGCTGAGAAAAAAATACAAAAAGCAAATATACAAAAAGAAGTTTTTCCACAGTTTGTTCTTTTTCCTACAGTCGGTGTCAATGGAATTATGTGGCAGGAAACCTCCGGAAAACGTATTAACAGTTCCGGAAGATTTCTTTTACCGTCATTTTTTGCAGGAAAGCTTGAAGATGTGATGCTTACAATGTTTGGACGTTTCAGATTTGAGCTTTGTAAAACACTGTACGGAAGTGCCTGGAATAATATTCAGGTTCCATCCCTTACAAGTGAATACTGCGACTATATTCAGTTTTACAGAAAAAACAAGGACTTGTCTACAGAGAAAAAGGAAGCCCTTAAAAATCAGATTACACGTTGTCGAAACAATATGCGTGAAATATTTGTATATGATTATATTATATATATACGATATGAATCATCCGGTGCTATACGCTTAAATAAGATATCCAGAAGAATTCTTTCGACCTATTGCCCATATTCCAAGGATATCCGTGATAAAATTGCTAATCAGCCTATATTTGCTGATGCTATGTCAAAATACCAGCGTGAAAAACTTAAAAAAATTAAAGAAATAACTAATCTAATTGCAAATTTGAAACGAAGCGGTGCAACTATTACAGATGAAATTCTTACTACAAAAGCGTTTTATGAGGAGCTATAGTATAATTCCTATAATTAAGCTAGCAAATTATTATCTTCTTATATGAAAGTCTTTTGAATTTCCCATATGAGAAAAATAAAGAAGAGCAGGTCCTTCGTAAGGGAGGAACCTGCTCTTTTTATTATACCGGTTTGAATCACTCGATTTCCATTTTAACAATATTGTCACTTTCGTCAACATAGAAAATCTCTGCATTTTCATTTTCCATTAAAATGTTTTCAACAGTAACTACCGTATTATCTTCATAATTATTTTGACCGTAATTAAGATTTATTTCTCCCAATTTATAATCAAGCTCTTCTGTATTTTCTATTACCTTTGCAAACAAATCATTTTGTTCTAAGCTTTGTAATGCTTCTATTTGTTCCTCAAGATATTCTATCTTTGCACCACAATAATCATATTTATACTCATCATTTGATATATTATTCTGGTATGATTTACTGTAATTTAACTCGGATTTACAAAAATCAATGCTCGTTTCCTTCCAATAATCATACAAATCATATTTCTCTATAATCTCCATTGGAACTGTCGATATAATATCATAGTTATAAAATATATCTGATGCTATTATCATCTTAAGCACTTCTCTATTATCATTTATGTTTGTAATATATGTTATTTGTGATGTAGTTTCATTATCAGGAGTATATTCATATTTTTCTATCTGTATTAAAAATTTATCTGTATTGTCTGTATCATAAGACAATCTCACATTAAACGTTGGAAGATAATACTGAAGATATGTATTATATAAATTATTTTTTGAATCATATTCTAATATCAAATCAGATCCATCATTTATATAATTAATTATTTCAATATTTCTGTCTGTACCATACTGTGTTCTCGATATACATTTATTACGATAAATTTTATCATCTGTATCTTTAAGTGTTATTATGTTGTCCATAAGGTCATATCCGTCTATACAGATATCACCTATAAATCCATCTTCTTCTGTAAATTCCGTAGTCCCCTTTATGTATTCAGCTCTTTGGTGAGGCTCCAGCAGTCTGCTCACATTTCCCTCTCCATTTATCTTAACCTCCACTGTATCAACAAATTCATCAGCTACAAGATCATATATATATAACTCATCATCAATGTTAATCTTTATTGAACCGCTGTTCAATATATGTATACCATTACTGTAATCAGTTGCCGCAATAAGTGATACTCCCATTGCCATTATAATTGCAAAAACCACCACAACAGACATTTTTTGTTTTGTTATCATAAACATTATCTCCTCCATTTTTTGCACTTCATCATACGACTGATAGTGTACTTGCATTATATAATGGAATAAGAATACTGCATTTTTATATATGCAATATTCTTATTCCTTAAACCTATGTTATTAATTTTAATATCCACTCAAAGGATAGGGAACGCTACAGATACCATTTCCTGAACATAGCTGGTATTGAAAATTTGATATCATATAATTGCAATTAAAATTACTATTTCCGTTTTTATAATCAAAAAAATTTTTACAAGCTATGCTGGCATATGAATTATACCCCTCAGAATACATATTTCCGCTTAATGTTACTAAACTGCCATTATTAAAGTAGCCGCCAAACTGCACTCTAGAGCCTACATATGCTTTTATCTGATTCCCTGTATCCAAATCTCCCGAATATTTTACAAAAACATATAGATACTCTACTATAATATCGGCACTTCCCTGTACGTTTGAACCGGTTGTACTTCCAAATATATCGCTATATTTTCTATTTATCAATTTAGAATCACACGTTGCTGTACCATTTGCTGATTTTATATTTGATATATTCAGTAATACTGTATTAGCTGATGCGCTACAATTCCTATTTGCCAACTTTACATATAACTCACTCTCAAGAGAAGCAGGAACACCACGTATAATCTGCATTTCATACGTCTTGCCATTATACCCTGTAGTCTGTCTTGTACTGGTCCATTTTACAGTTGAACTACTATTGATTGCCACCCTGCTTAGACCAATACTTGTACCATTTACCTTTTCATATACTTCCTTATATGATATTTCTTCAACACCAAGTTCTTCCAATCGTTTGTCAACTTCACTAATTTTGTCTATATTGTTGTCAAAGTCCAGAGCTAATTCACTTCTGATTTTATATAATTCATCAATATCAGTTAAAGTATATATATCGGTATCTGTTGTAACTACTGTATCTTCCTTTGGACTCTCATCAGCAGCATCTAAATCACTGCCAGCAAATGCTGTCATACTAAAAAATGTGCTAACTGCCAAAAAAAGCGATACAATCATCTTAAGTCTGCTTTTTTTCAATTTTTCTCCTTCCTCATTTGTAAAAAAGAATCTATGTAAATCTCCTCCATCTGTAGTAATAAATATATTACTAACCCAAATAAAAAATAAAGTACTTTAATTTGTTTTATCTCTTTTATTATAATTTACAAATTCAAAAATTCAACCTTAACTTGTCGAAAGAATAGATAACTTGTCGAATCGCATCTTTTCGTGAATAAATAGTATCTTTTATTCACTATTAGTATTTTTTATTAAGTCAAATATTATGGTTGTTCTATAGAAATCTTCATCCTTTTCAATATTAATTTTTCCATTATTTCTTATCAGTGCATTTTTTATATTTCCGATACCATATCCCATATTTACACCCTCCACTTTTCTTGATTTAGCCGGGTCCATTGATATGGAATTTTCTATAACACATTTTAAATACTGATTTCCTTTAGTAAAATCTACTTTTACATATTCCTTTTCATCATTAGTCCCTACTCCCTCTGCAACATTTTTGAATAGATTTCCAAATATTATGTTTAAGTCAACATTACTAATAGGAATATCCTCCCCTAAACTACCTGTAATCTCTATGTCCACATTATCATCAAGCTTAGAAAAATGATAATTCATCATAATATCTACAACATTATTTCCTACGGATTTCCGGCTATGGGTAATTTCGCTAATATTATCAGTAAGTTTATCTACATATGTTAATATTTCAAGATTTCCTGAATGTAATGCCTTTCTTTCTATGTATACAAGATGATTAACTATATCATGTCTAAACTTCCTCGTTGCATCTTCTCTCTCCAACAACGTCTTATAATATATTTCCTGCTGTTCATTTAACTGTAATTGATACAGATACAACTCATTTGTACTTTTATTTGTAGAAATTATGTGGAATATTATATATATCAATATAGCCAGACTAATTATAGTAAATATTGCAACTGCAATAGCAATCACAGAATATTCCCTATCCGTTACATATTTTGATGCTCTCGAGATTACACTCACACATAGCAATAAGCCTGCTCCTACAAATGCAAGCAGGAGATATACGATTATTTCTCTTTTAATTCCCTTACTTCTGTCATTTATTCCATATATATTAGATAGCCTTATAAAATATATTTCTGCCACAAATATCAGGGAAACATAGTTGTTTTCAACCATGGTTTCAAGCATAATACCTAAATCATTTGTACTGATAAACTTAAGAATTAAATATACTATTATTTGCAGGACCATCCAGCATGCACATATTATTAGTATGTATTCTGTCTTCTTTTTCCATGTATCATCTATCATTACAAATACCGCTATCAGTATCGCCGGTAAATATAATAGCTGGTCATAATATAAACCACTTAACATTTTGCCAAAAATCATATATTGCACAAATACCAGTATTAAAATAAAGCTGTATTTATATCTGCATTTCATTCCAGAAACTATCTGTGCTAACAGAATAATAATTGTAATTTCGCATATTAAAGAAATCGCTTCGTATATCATTTTTTCCTCCTAATGCTTCAATCAGAATTGACTGCATCTCCAGTTAAAGTACAAACTCAGAGTTGAATTTTTCTTTCAACCTTTTCTCCTATTTAAATCTTCTGTATTCCAAATCGAATTCTATGTATTTTTTTTCAAAACTCTTTTTTCTTGGTCGTACAATCTCTAATTTTTTATCATTTATATATATATTACCGCATATGTATTTCTCTATCCATAACATATTAACAATTACTTTCCTGCTAATCTGTACAAATAATTTATTTTCTATAATATCCATCAGCTTAAGTAATGAAATATCTTTTCTAAAAATTGTAGTTGCTGTATTTACAAGTACATAGCCATTAAATGCCTCTATATAAATTATATCTCTTTCCCTGATTTTGTATATCTCTCTTTGATAATAAACCTCAATCTCACCTTCTCCTATATGTTCATTTAATATAAGACTTACTGATTCATCTATATCAGCCTGTCTATATGGTTTTAATATATAATCAGCTACTTTGATATGAATTGCATCCCTATACCTGTCATTCTTACCTGTTGCCATTATGACTACACATTCCGGATTTTCTCTCATAATATTTTTAGCCAATTCTATTCCGTCCATTTCAGGCATATCTATATCTATGAATACAGCATCATACTCCTTACATTTCTGAAACATTTCTGCCGGTATGTTGTATTTTGCAATTGTTAAAGCTACATTTCTATTTTCAAATGCAACTTTAATCATATCCTCCAACAATTCTGCAATATATGTTTCATCATCACATATTCCGATTTTCATGTGTTCCTCCAAATTTTACCACACCTTTGTACGGATTTTAATCTGATTTAAATTCTTGAGTTTCCGTATTTTTTATTTTCAGTTTCAAAAAGTCTTGTTGCCAAAGGCAACATAGACATCTTGTACAAAAAGTTGTAGATGAAAGCGAACTCTCATCTGCAATTTTTTGTACAAGATGCCTACATCATTATGATGATGTAAGCTTTTTGAAGCTAAAAATAAAAAATACGGAAACTTTAAGATTTAAATTTTATTTACATATTATCTTTTCAATCTCTGCCACATACATTGTATGATAATCATTATCACCATACCATCTATCAATACAAGTCTTATCTGTAAAATTATCAGCATTCATACTCTGTCGGTATAACTTTCTACATATCATAGTCATACTTGCCTCTTCAAATACCGGTACATCAAATTCCTTTACAAGCTTTAAATTTGCTTTCTCTATTTTATTTTCGTCTCTCCCTGAAACTTTTCCCATATATCCTAACATCTTTTTATATTCATCACTGAAAAATGATAAGCTGAACCTTTCACTTTCATCAACAAATTCCTTAGTATATCTGCTCTCTCTTATAAATACAAATGCCACTTCTTTACCCCACATAATACCAAGTCCACCCCATGAGGCTGTCATTGCATTACTTTCTCCATCTTTAGAAGCACCTACAAGCATCCATTCCTTACCTATTTTTGTAAATACATTTTCGCTAAAATCTGCAAGTTTTAATTCCTTCATATAAATACCATCCTTTATTTTATATTAAAATAATATTTATAAATGCAGTTCTTTACAGCATTTAATTTTTATAAAATATATATTTAATACTTATATTTATATACCATTTTTTACTATTAGTATAGTTATTTTTTATAAAAAAATAAAACAGGACCTCTACCATAATATGTAGAAGGTCCTGTCCTTGTGTTAATATTATAAACTTTTAATTCTCTCAATAGCTTCAAGTGTATTTTCGTATGTACCAAAGGCAGTGAGTCTGAAATACCCCTCACCACTTGGACCAAAACCTGAACCCGGTGTACCCACAACCTTTGCTTCATTCAAAAGATAATCGAAGAATTCCCAAGACGTCATTCTGTCCGGTGTCTTCAACCAGATATATGGTGCATTCACACCACCTGACACTGAATATCCTGCTGCTATAAGACCTTCTCTAATTACCTTTGCATTATTCATATAATAATCTATCTGCTCCTGTGTCTGTTTCCTACCCTCTTCGGTATAAACAGCTGCACCTGCCTTCTGAATAATATATGGAGCACCATTAAATTTTGTACCGTGTCTTCTTGCCCATAAGCTGTTGAGCGATACATCATTGCTCTTTAATTCCTTCGGAATAACCGTAAATCCAAGTCTTGTACCTGTAAAGCCTGCATTCTTTGAAAAGCTTCTGATTTCAATAGCACATTCCTTAGCACCCATACATTCATAAATTGTATGAGGTACATTATCTTCTGATATGTATGCCTCATAAGCAGCATCATAAATAATTACAGCTCTTTCCTTAAGTGCATAATCAACCCATGCCTGAAGCTCATCCTTTGTTATGGTTGAACCTGTAGGATTATTTGGAAAACATAAATAAATAATGTCAGGTGTTTCCCCAGGAAGCTCCGGAGCAAAGTTATTATCATTTGTACAAGGCATATATATAACATTTGACCACTTTTCCGTAGCAGAATCATATACACCTGTTCTACCCGCCATTACATTTGTATCTACATATACCGGATATACAGGATCGCAAACTGCTATTTTATTATCTACCGAAAAAATATCTCCAATATTACCTGAATCACTCTTAGCTCCATCACTGATAAATATTTCATCAAGTGCAATATCTACGCCTCTTGATTTATAATCATTATCAGCTATTGCCTGACGTAAAAATTCATATCCTAAGTCAGGTGCATATCCCTTAAAGGTCTCCTTTGTACCCATTTCATCTACTGCACTATGAAGTGCCTCAATAACCTTTGGTGCAAGCGGTAATGTAACATCGCCAATACCAAGTCTGATAATATCCGCACCCGGATTTGCTGTTGTAAATGTATTTACTTTCTTACTAATAGTTGAAAATAAATAACTTCCAGGCAACTTTGTATAATTATCATTAATCTTAAACATATTAATTCCTTTCTGCCATATATTTTTATCACGACAAATATATTATTACAAAACCCTGTTTTTTTCAATTAGTTTATAACTCAGATTTCCATATTTTTATTACAGGATTCATAAACGCTACTACTAATTCATCATAATTCTAATAATCATTTCAGCAGTTTCCACCATATTGGTTCCGGTATCCATACTGGTCTTTTGAATATATCTGTGAGCCTCATATTCTGTAAGATTATTTTTTTCTATTAATATTTTCTTAGCTATATCGATAATCTGTTGTTCTTTAGGATTTCTTTTCTTGGGCTGTTCCTTTAGCTTCTTACGCCTTCGTGTAATACTTTCCGCAAGCATATCTATTGTATTTTTTAAATCATTAACCTTTATAGGCATTGCTACTGAAACCACACCCGTACCTATAGCCTCACTTAACTTTGATTGTGATGCTAAAAGTATCATCTCAAAATATTCCGGAAGATTTGCTTTAATCTCTGAATAAAGCATATCTACAAACTTGTATCCACATATTATAATTCCAGCATTATATTCATTAGCCACACTTAGTACTTTGGCACCACTGGTACATACTGCTGTAACTGAATATCCACTTCTTACTAATAAATTTTTAATATTAGTAGCGTCCTCTGTCTTAGGAAATGCTACTATAATGTTTACCATATTTTTCCTCCTAATGCTTCAATCAGAAGTGAAAACACTTCCGGTCAAAACATAAACTCAAGGTTGAAGGTTTCTCTCAACCTTTTCTAATAAACTAAAATTTATATAGATACTGTTCAATCTCCCAATCCGATACTTCTGAAATATATTTATTCCATTCTTCCTTTTTTGCCTCAATATATTTTTTGCTTATATGTTCACCCAAAACACCTTTAATAAAATCATCCTTCTCAAACTCACAAATAGCTTCCATCAGATTAGACGGTAATCTGTCAATATTTTCTGCTCTTCTTTCGTCCTCTGACATTTCAAAAATATTTTTGTCAATACTTTCAGGACATTCCAGTTCATTATTTATCCCATCAAGACCTGCTGCAAGGCATACTGCAAGTGCAAGATATGGATTGCAGGCGGCATCAGGACTTCTAAGTTCTATTCTTGTACCCTCCCCCCTATCTGCAGGTATTCTTATAAGCGGAGTCCTGTTCTTTACTGACCACGCAATATAAACAGGAGCTTCATATCCGGGAATTAATCTTTTATAAGAATTAATCAAAGGATTCGTAATAATTGACATTCCCTTTATATGCTTCATAATACCTGCTATAAAATGATATGCCTCCTTACTAAGACCAAATTTTCCGTTTTCATCCTCAAAAATATTTTTTCCGTTCTTCGATAAAGACATATTTATGTGCATACCCGAACCATTAATTCCTGTCTTTGGCTTTGGCATAAATGTAGCATGCAAACCGTGTCTTTTTGCAATGGATTTTACCGTAAGCTTAAAGGTCATCATATTATCAGCTGATTTAAGTGCATCTGTATATTTAAAATCTATTTCATGCTGCGCCGGAGCAGCCTCGTGATGTGAGGCTTCAATTTCAAAGCCCATAGATTCCAGATTTAGTACCATATCTCTTCTTGCATTTTCTCCTAAGTCAATAGGTCCTAAATCAAAATATCCTGCCTGTTCATGCGTAATAGTTGTAGGCTGACCATTATCATCTGTGTGGAATAAGAAAAATTCGCATTCCGTTCCAACATCAAAAGTATATCCCCTTTCCTCGGCCTCTCTTATCACCTTTTTCAAAACATATCTTGGATCACCAATAAACGGTTCTGTTTCTGTTTTATATATATCACAGATAAGCCTTGCAACCTTTCCCTGTTGTGGTCTCCACGGAAAGATTTCAAGTGTATCAAGGTCCGGATGTAAATACATATCTGATTCTTCTATTCTTACAAAGCCATCAATCGATGCTCCGTCAAACATACACTTATTATTAAGTGCCTTTTCTAGCTGACTGGCAGTAATTGCCACATTTTTCAAAGTTCCGAACATATCCGTAAACTGTAATCTGATAAATTCAACATCCTCCTCTTCTACTAAATTTATAACATCTTTTTTCGTATACTTCATAAATCCTCCTTTTACTTTCAAATTCACAAATATTATTCTGCATCATCGGTTTAGGGCTTTATGCAGAATAACTGCAATGACACTGTCCCTTAATCATAATATACAAAAAGGCGCTATTATACACATATAATAACGCCTCTTTGCATTAAATTAATCTTATCAGCAGCTTTTGATTTTGTCAAGTTTAATCAGCTACCTGCACTTTCATATGCATTTAAACCCTTATGCCATACTATCAGGCTTATTCCCAATAATACCATTGCAGCTACTATAACACCACCTATACAAAACAGAGGATTATTTCCTCTTAATATATAGCTTGCCGGATAATATGCTGTAAATGCAAATGGTATTATATATGTAACAACATTTCTAATAACGCTATTATATATAGTAGCCGGATATCTTGCAAAATCACTTATTCCATAGAATATCTGCAGGATGCTTCCGCTTTGCTTAATCCAGAACGCAATCGCTGCACCAATAATCTTGATAGCTGTAAATATGACTGCACCGAATATCATAGCTATTATCATAAGAACTACATTTACAAATGTAAATTTAATAGAAAGCTTAACGGATGCAATAACTATTAATATTATACCTGTTAATAATTCACCCAATGCATCAAACTGTATAGATTCAATTATACAATGCACTAACGGCGAAATAGGTCGTGTAAGGTATTTGTCAAAATCTCCTTTTCTCACAATAAACCACGCAACCTTCCACAGATTATCCGTAAGCAGATGGTCTATACCCTTTGGTACTAATGAAAAGCCATATATAAATATAATCTCATAAAATAAATATCCGTCCAGATTCGGAATCTGACTAAATATAATTCCTATAAATACAATATTTGTAACCTGATTGATAAAGAAGCTCATAGCTCCTGTAAGGAAATCTATTCTATATTCCATCAGCTTCTTTATATGCTGTATTATAAAGGTTTTATATAATCTTAAAAATCTCATATTAACCTCCTTGTACTGCCAGTCTTTTTTGTGCCCAACCCCATATCATACGGCTGATTACCACAAATACCACCAACCAGAATAGCTGCTTAGAAAGTACAAATACCAGTTCCAAAGCACTGTACTTTCCCATATAAATCATCGTAGGCACATATATAATTGAAGCAAATGGCAGCTGCTCAAATATGGTTCTTACAATTCCCGGAAAGAATGCCAAAGGTATAAGTGCACCTGAAAAGAAACTGATAATAGAGCCCTTCAATATAGAAAATCCCCAGATATTCAAAAGGAAAAAGGCTAAATATCCAAATATCAGATTTAAGTAAAAGGATAATAAATAACTTAAAACCACACTGACTACAAATATCAGGAAATTCACAATACTAAATGCAACATATCCCAGTACGGCATATCTGTAAATCTCCACTCCAATCATTACCGGCAAAAATATACAGGTAATAATCATTACTTTATTTCCTACTTCAAAAGTAAGTATGCTGTAGTCGACATTTACAGGTTTTATCATTCTCATAATAATACTGCCGTCATGTATCTCATCTGCTAAATTATCTGTAGAGTCACTGTTTGTAAGAAATCCTACAAGATTTGACAGAAATACATATACAGTCATATCTGCCATGGTAAATTCCATAAATGTACTTTCACCGGAAGACATAAATACTGCTTTCCATATAAAATACATTACAAAACAATATATTGACTGACCCAGTGCAAAGCACAAAAAACTCGTTCTGTATGCCATTGCACTCTGAATACCTGCCTTAGTAAAAGGTTTGTATAGGTTAATGAAATCAGATATTTTTTTCATCAATCTGACACCTCTTTTCCATACATACGACAAATAATTTCTTCAATATTAACATCATTTACAGAAATATCCTTAACCTGAACATTCTTAAGTATGTATGATAACATATTGGAAATTGATATTTTCTCTGAGTTAAATGTAACCGTTATCTTTTCCTTACTCCTATTAATCTTAATGTCCTCGTCATTTACCTTAAATTCCGAAACAAAGTTCAGCTTATCAAAATCCTCATTACTAAACAGCGACATATTTACTTCTCTGTATTTGCCAAACTGTGTCTTCATCTCCGTAAGAGAGCCATCATACACAAGCTTTCCCTTGTCAATCATAACAATTCTTTTACAAAGAGATTCTATGTCATTTAAATCATGAGTAGTTAAAATAATAGTAGTTTTCTCCTGCTCATTAATCTCCGTAATAGCTTTTCTGATGTTATTTTTGACTGCTACATCAAGTCCTATAGTCGGCTCATCTAAAAATAAAACCTTTGGATTATGTATCATACTGGCTGCTAAATCAGCTCTCATTCTTTGACCTAACGACAAAGTTCTAACCGGACTCTTTATAAAATCATTTAATTCCAGTACTTCATTCAAAAATGCCATTCTTTCATTAAATGCCTTATCCTCTACCTGATATACCTGCTTTAAAACCGAAAAAGTTTCAACCAAAGGTAAATCCCACCATAATTGTGTTCTCTGTCCAAATACTACTCCAATTTCCTTTACATATTTTTTTCTGTTTTTAAAAGGAATCTGCCCATTTATTTCTATCCTTCCTTCAGTAGGTGTAAGAATACCTGTGAGCATTTTTATCGTAGTAGATTTACCTGCACCATTAGCACCGATAAAGCCCAGTATTTCCCCCTTTGGTACATGAAAGGAAATATCATTAACGGCTTTTACTATATTATATTTTCTATTAAATAATGACTTTACGCTTCCCTTTAGTCCGGAATCTTTAACAACCTTTTTAAACTCTTTTGTTACACCATCAACATAAATCATATTTCTTTGTTCCTTTCTGTAATATTATGATGTTATTCATTAATAATATAACTCCTTCTCAATTCAATCCATCGAAAAAATCGAACATTTGTTTTTAATTTAGGGTAAAAAAATCGACGTATGCATTGTAATCAAACACCCATACAGTCGATACAAAATATACATACAAGTACATATATCTTTCATGCTGCTTTTGGGAATGAACATTTGCTATACGTCAACTCAGATTTTATTTCCTTTTGTATTTATCTATGTTGGAACATTTTCATATAATAGTAAAATCAACGTAATTTTCCATTATATAAAAATGGCATATGAATATTTCTAATCATATGCTAATAATATCTCGTATATCTATGCAAAATGACTACAAATGCCTATTCATCTAACAATATTCAATTTTTCCACAATAATGTCTGACTATAATCATATTGAGTCATTCTCCTTTCATATATATTTTCAATCATTTTAGTGATTATTGTTGTATTAGAATATATATTTTGCTGATATTCTAATACTTATGCTATAGGATACACCTTAGAATAAAAAATGTCAACAAAATTTTTCAACCAGTTTTTACATTTTATGGTTACATCTGTTTTCTTACAATTTTATATTCGTCATCTAACTGAAAGAATGTACAGTTGTCATTTGTTCCTGTCATAAATCTCATCATATCATCTTCATCTAAATTCACATCACAAACATAACATTCATAATCCTCATCATATCTGTAATTCCTGCAATTATCACAATTTGTACTCATAATATATCCTTTCTTGAGTTTCCGTTTAAATCACTTCAGCTCTTCCTTAATTTAGCCGGCAAAAATCTTATCTTAAGTTTTTCACCATTATAACTGAAAAAGTGCTTTATAACTACGATTATAGAAATAATAATAGCTCCACAGGCTATCCCGCTGCTTTCTCCAAATAATACGAACATTATACAAAATGATAAAAAAGTGATTATTGAACGGAATAAATGAGGTTCTATAATTATAATCAGAGAAAATAAAAGGTAAAAAAAAGCAAGCATCAACGCAGGCTGTAAGTCAGGTATTAATCCCAACAAAGCACCAAAAGATACTGCTATTGCCTTTCCGCCTCTCTTAAATTTGAAATAGACAGGAAATGCGTGTCCCAGTACCGGCGCAGATAATACCAAGGCATATGCCAGTTTATTAATATCTAAAAATTTAGCTGAAAAATACACTGGTAAAAAGCCCTTCGCCAGCTCCAGAATAAGAGCAATTATCCCCAAGGGAATTCCAACATATTTAAATACATTAGCTGTTCCGGGATTTCCATCATCACTTATATTTCTTATATCTTCTTTTCTGAATATTTTCGATATAAGATATGCAAACATAATGCTTCCGGAAAAATATCCGATTATAATCCATATAATATAGTCTTTCATTTATTTTCTCTTTCTGTTTTTATAGCATTGTTTTTAATCCTATAATTAACACTCTGATATTATATTATTACATATTGTGTATTTTATAGTTTTTTCAATTATTTTTAATTTCACATCCTGATAATCTATTTATATATTTTTAGCCTATTTTAGCAACATTTCTATATTTACATTCTAATAATATATTATTATCTGTTTTCATTATTTACTACAAATCCTCTCCAATAAGCAAACTATTCTCTCCCCTGCATCTCCTTTTGCATTATCTTTCTGACATTGTAGCATATTTTCTCTGAATTTATTATCTCTTATAAGCATTTTTCCCAATGAAAGTTGTCCTCTTATGGTTTTTGAAGCAACTGACAAATGTTTTCCGGTAAAAAAATTCATATTTTTTGTTTCACATCCCGGTATTGGTTTTGTATGTACCAATGCTACATTTTTTACTATCGATTCTGTAGAGGTTAATCCTCCAGGCTTTGTAAATATCACATCACAGGCATCCAGATATTCAGACACATGATTTGTATAGCCTATAATCTTAATATTTTTATTATTTCCGTATCTTCTGATAAGCTTATTTTTAATACTTGTATTGTTTCCGCATATAATAACTATATGTTCATTTCTATTTAACTTTCTGTACATTTCATATACAAAAATAAGAAGCTTTCCATATCCCATACTTCCACTCATTACAAGGTACATAATATCATCTTTTGGTATACCCAGCTTTTCCTTTGCCTTTTCCTTGTCATTTTTAATTCTGAAGCTGTTTTTAACAGGTATACCATATGGTAACAGCTTTTCCTCCGGTAATCCCTTTTTCGTGTATTCCCCTATTAAATCCTCATGCGGCAGAATATAGTAATCGCACTCTGTTTCCTCCCAAAACGGAATACATGTATAATCCGTGCATATTACCACAGAAGGAATATCTATCATATCCTTTTTCTTCATATAGGTAATAGTCTCCGCCGGAAATAAATGTGGCATTACTACTCCGTCAAACTTATTTTCGTCTATATATTCTTTCAGATATTTTGCCATATATCTGTTTGCAAAATATACAGGTGATTTTCTTTTATTTGAGCTAATAAGACCTCCAATATTATATAACATTCCAAACAATCTCGGTGCCTTCTTTGCAACATTAACATAAGCACCACCTACAAACTTAGAGGTAGTTTTGCTTTTTAGTGTCATATAATCCAAAAAAACTGCTTCATGACCTTTATCTTTCAATGCTTCTGCAACAGCTCGTCCCGCTGCATTATGTCCTTCCCCCGTATTACATGATAAAATTAATATTTTCATTTTCCTACTCTTTCTCAATAAAAACAGCACCTCAAACAGCAGAATACTTCTGATATTTGAGGTGTCATTTATACTAATATTTAATTATAGTCTAAAGTTCACTTTCTTCTTCACTTGCATTGTATCTGTTAATCGTATTTCTCGCCTGATCTGTTATATCTCTCTGATATGCAATTTCATTTTCCATATTGCGTGAAACATCATTTGCTGTATTTGCTGCATCTAATATCCTATTAAGTAAATCTCCTACTGTAGATGCCATCTTATTCTGTTCCTCTGCATTTGTATAGATTTCATTCATTGATTCAACCATACCATTTACATAGTCCTGAACTTCACTAATCTTTGTAGCAATTTCTGCTGATGAAGTTTTAGTCTGACTGGCAAGTGCCTGAACTTCTTTAGCTACTACTGCAAAGCCCCTACCATGCTCACCTGCTCTTGCGGCTTCAATAGAAGCATTGAGCGAAAGAATATTTGTCTTATTTGCAATCCCGGAAATAACCTTTGCAAAATCAGCAATAACATTCGAAACCTCTTTCATCTGCTCAATGCACTGCTGTGAGGTTTTTACTGATTGATTTAAAATATCAATTTTCTTGATAAGAACATCTATTTCATTAATACCATCCTTTACAAGATTGAGTGATGTATCTGATGAATTAATAACATCAAATGCATTTTTTTCCAGTTTTAATTGAGATGCATCTAAATCATTAACTATCTGCATTACCTCACTGGCTAATTGTGTACTCATATGTCTTCCTCCTAGATTTTATATATTTGAACTTCGTTCATAATCAAACATACCACCTCAAACAGTGGATAATTAAATCTGCATAACGGCTTCCTTTACATTAGAAACACCTATAAGCTTTATACCTTTTATCCCCTTTATGTTTTTCATAGCTTCTAAAGATACTTTGGGCAATATACACACCTCAAAACCCAGCTTTTTTGCTTCCTGTACTCTCTGCTCTGCCATATTAACGGCTCTTACTTCTCCTGATAACCCAACCTCTCCAAAACATATTGTATTGTTTGGTATGGCTTTATCCTTATAGCTTGACATTATTGCCATAACAATAGCTAAATCCAATGCCGGTTCATTAAGTTTTATACCTCCCGCTATATTTACATAAGCATCACATTGTCCAAGATTATATCCTAATCTCTTTTCCAAAACTGCCATAAGTAAATTCACTCTGTTAAAATCAGTACCTGCTGCTGTTCTTCTTGGCATACCGAAACCTGTTTTACATACAAGTGCCTGAATTTCCACAAGCATTGGTCTGGTACCTTCTATAGAGCAGGCAACTACTGATCCTGAGGATTCCTCCGGTCTTCCACTGAGCATATACTCTGAAGGATTTTGCACCTCCATAAGACCATCCTGAAGCATCTCAAATACTCCTATCTCATTGGTAGAGCCAAATCTGTTTTTTACACCTCTAAGTATTCTATAAGCTGCGTGTCTGTCACCCTCAAAGTAAAGCACTGTATCTACCATATGCTCTAATACTCTGGGGCCTGCCACTACACCCTCCTTTGTCACATGACCTACTACAAAGATAGAAATACCATAAGTCTTAGCTATCTGCATAAGCACATTAGTAGATTCCCTAACCTGACTTACGCTTCCGGGTGCTGCCGATACATCCTCCTTATACATAGTCTGAATTGAATCAATAACCACTACTTCAGGATTTTCACTCTTAATACAGTCTTCAATAATATCCAATGAAGTTTCACATAACAGTAATAGCTGACTGCTGAATTCACCCATTCTGTTTGCTCTAAGCTTTATCTGTTTTAAAGACTCTTCGCCTGATATATATAAAACTTTTTTACTTGCATCTGAAATGTTCCTGCATACCTGTAATAATAGTGTAGATTTTCCTATACCCGGATCACCACCCACTAATATAAGGGAACCCTTCACTATGCCACCACCCAGTACTCTGTCCAATTCACTAAGACCCGTAGATAACTTTTCTTCATCATCTATGGTAATATCTGATATTGATGAAATCTTTGATTTCACATCTCTGGGAGTAACCCTTGCCACCATTTTTTTCTTAGCCGGCTCTTCTACAAAAGTATTCCATTCCTTACATCCCGGACACTGTCCTAACCATTTTGAAGACTCATAACCACATTCCTTACAAAAAAATATTGTACCTGATTTTGCCACCTTAGCCTCCAAATGGCTTTAAGCCTTAACTATCCTAACATTAGTCTGACCATTGCTTGCAAGGATACTAAGCATTACCTTACCACTAAGATTACTCTTTGTGCTGCCTGCATTTACTCCGTCAAGAAACAGTGTATACTCTGTATCACTTTCCAACTCTACTGTAATCTGTGCATCTGCATTACCCTCTGTTGTAAATTCCATACCTGTATCTGTAAGTTTTAAATTATGTACGCTTGTGCCAGGAACTGATTCATATATAAACAAACCGTTTTTTTCAAGCTTAGTGATTTTGTTGTAGGTTTTAACCTTGTACAAATCTCCGTCATACTCAAAATCAGAAACCTTTGTCTTAACATCTAATAAATGATTTCCAAAACTAATTGAACCATCATTTTCAATACGTATAATTTCTTCTACTACTGCCATTTTAGCCTCCTGTATCTCCTTTTCTATTTCACAATAGAATTCACATCTCAAATGATATTAGAATTATACATCAATTTATTATATTTTTCTACTATTATTTAGTTTGAGTGTCTGCATTTTTTATTGTGATTCATAAAATTCTGCTGCCCTTATGCAGAATATACATATTACTCAAAAACTGTATATGAATGTTTTCTTTTCATTACATTTTATGTTCAATCTTGAGTTTTCATTTTTTATATTGAGGTTCATAAAGTCTTACTGTCTTTATGAACCTCAATATGCTATTTCTTCTTTTCAAATACCAGTTTTTTATTATTAACCGATATTGTAACATTATCTGACTGTTTTATTTTTCCTGCCAGAATCTCCTCTGCCAGCTGATTTTCCACTGTATTCTGAAGTTCCCTTCTAAGAGGTCTTGCACCATATTTTTTATCATAACTCTTTTCCAATATATATTTCTTGGCTGCCGGTGTCATCTTAACAGTAATGTCCATCTGCTTTTTAATTCTGCCTGAAATTTCCTTTTCCATAATAGTAAGTATCTTTGAAGTATCCTCCTTGGAGAGCGCATGAAATACAATTATGTCATCAATTCTGTTAATAAACTCAGGTTTAAACATCTTTTTAACAATTTCCATAACATTGTTTTTCATATTTTCATGGTCTGCCTTTTCATCATCATTAGACATGAAACCAAGCTTTTTAGGCTCCATAATTTTTTCTGCACCTGCATTTGAAGTCATAATTATAATTGTATTTTTAAAATCTATAACCCTTCCCTGGGCATCAGTAATTCTTCCGTCATCCAATACCTGTAACAGTATATTAAAGACATCAGGATGTGCCTTTTCTATTTCATCAAAAAGTACTACTGAATACGGATTTCTTCTGACCTTATCACTTAACTGACCTCCTTCGTCAAAGCCTACATAGCCCGGAGGTGAACCAATTATTTTTGAAACGCTATGCTTTTCCATGTATTCAGACATATCAACTCTGATTATAGCATTTTCATCACCAAAAACAGCCTCTGCAAGTGCCTTTGAAAGCTCAGTCTTACCTACACCTGTCGGTCCTAAAAACATAAAGGAACCTGTCGGTCTCTTAGGGTCTTTAAGTCCTACTCTTCCCCTCCTTACTGCCTTTGCTACTGCTGTTACAGCCTCCTCCTGACCTATAACCCTTTCATGAAGTATCTTTTCTAAACGGACAAGTCTTGCACTTTCTCCTTCCGAGAGTTTTTTAACAGGTATTTTGGTCCAGCCTGAAACAACCTCTGCAATCTCGTTTTCAGTCACCTGAATTTTTCTGTTTCTATTAGTATTGAACAACCTCTTCTTTTGTTTTTCTATCTCTTTTCTTATTTCGCTTCTTTCGTTTTCAACAACTCCTGCCTCTAAAAAATTCTCCTTACTGATAAGCTTTTCCATTTCTACAGTAAGTAATGCTTCCTTTTCCTCCAGCTCTAAAATCACATTATTTTTGTTATTCACCTTTAGGCTGATCCTTGAACATGCCTCGTCAATAAGATCAATTGCCTTATCCGGCAGGAATCTGTCGTTTATATATCTGGCAGACATTTCTACTGCTGCAGCTATACTTTCATCTGTAATAATCACTTTATGAAAAGCCTCATACCTGTCACGAAGTCCCTTTAAAATTTCAACTGTTTCTTCTTTTGTAGGCTCATCTACATTTACCGGCTGGAATCTGCGTTCTAATGCTGCATCCTTTTCAAAATGTTTTTTGTACTCACTTATAGTTGTAGCACCAATAATCTGTATTTCTCCTCTTGCAAGTGCAGGTTTCAGTATATTAGCAGCATCCATGGCACCCTCTGCTCCGCCTGCACCAATGATAGTATGAATTTCATCTATGAACAGCAGTACATTTCCTTCTAACCTTACCTCATTTAATATCTTTTTTATTCTTTCTTCAAATTCTCCTCTATATTTTGAGCCGGCTACCATTGCCGATACATCAAGTGTAAATATCTTCAAATCCTTGATATTATCAGGGACCTCCCCCTTTAATATTTTAATTGCAAGTGCCTCTACAATAGCAGTTTTACCAACACCCGGCTCACCTATAAGGCATGGATTGTTTTTTGTCCTTCTGGATAAAATCTGGATAACTCTTTCTATCTCAGTAGTTCTTCCCACAACAGGGTCTATCTTCCCCTCTCTTGCTGCCTCTAATAAATCTCTACTGTATGTCTTCAGTGTACTTAAAGAATGTTTTTCCTTTTCTTTTATAGGCTTACCATTGTTAAAGCTTTCCCTTGCAAGACTTGGCTCTTCTCCCATCGCCAAAAGTAAATCCACATACATCTTCTGGAGATTTACACCTAAAGTATTCAAAAGTCTTGGAGCAGCACTATCTGTATCCTTTAGTATTGCCGCAAGCATATGCTCTGTTCCGATTTGCTCACTCTTAAACTCTACAGCTATTAATGCACTATTTGTTATTATTTTTTTAGCCTTTGGTGTAAGTCCTATAGGATCTAATACATCCACTGATCTTACAGGTGAAATATACTGTTCTATTAACTCCACAAGCTTTTCTTCTGTCACCTTATAATTCTTTAATACTATCGAGGCCACACCTTCTTCTGCCTTTGCCAGCCCTACCAGTAAATGCTCACTACCTATATAGCTATGCTCCAGCTCTCTTGAAGTCTGATGTGCATATTCTATTGCCATTCTTGCTATTCTTGTAAACTTTTCTTGCATAATTATATGCCTCCTATGGGTTTTACCCGCCTATCTATTTATCTCCATCTAAAATATTATCTAATAATTCATCTAAAACCATTTCCAATTCTTCGTCATTTAATGACTTTGAATCATCCTCTAATAATTCCTGAACATTTATTTTTGTATCTGTATCACTTTCAGTATCTGCATTATGAATTTCTTCCTCTGCTTCTTTTTCTGATGATATCTCATCTCCTTTTTCTTCTTTATCTGTTGTTTCTGAGTCGTTTAAATCTTCCGGAATTTCTTCCTCTGCTGTATCTACAGCTACCTCTGAAACTTGTTCTTCTACATCACTTACAGGCAATTTCTGACTCACTTCTTCTGTTTTATTTACAGATACTTCTGAAATTTCTTCTAACACTTCCTCCAATACCTCTAGTATCTCCTCATTTTTCTTCTCAAGGCTGTCATTTACTAATTCCGTATTGCTATCGTAATCTTCAGTGCTATCTATATTTTCCTTTGCGGCTTCTTCTGTCTCTGTATTTTCATTTTCCGCTTCAGCAGAAGTTTCTGAAATCTCCCTATTTACATCTTCATATTTGTCATTCTCGTTATCTTCTATATTCTCCTCTTCTTCCGCATCATTATCTTCATTATATGCTTCAGTAACATCTTCATCATTTATTCTCTTACCATATATTTCTTCACCATTTTTATCATTTATTTCCTCACCATATACTTCTTCACCATTTTCATCATTTATTTCCCCACCATATACTTCTTCACCATTTTCATTATTTATTTCTTCATCATCCGCTTCTTCGTTTTCATTATTATTTCTCTTTGTAAGCATAATCGATAATATAATACCAAGCATTATAAGACCTATAGTAATGGCTGCTATCATAATAATCCTATTTTGAGTTCTAAGTTTATTTACCTCATCGGAATTATTCTCTACAGGTGCAATTACACTGACACTTCCCGAAGCTTCAAAATATTTTATAATTGTATTATCATTTATATCAAGATAATACAAGCTCTTTTCACCATTCCAGTTCATTGCATAAATAATATATACATTATTATCACTGCTTATATATGCATCAATAATACTGCCTGCATAATCTATAGTTTGCAGCTTGTAGCTTTCAGGAATAACTATATCACCAAGCTCTGCAGGCATATCTAATATCACATACTGTGCCGATTTAACATTCACTGTAATAAATTTATAAAATTCCTTTGTTGTTTCATTGTATACAAAATTTTCTATTTTATCATCAGAATCTGACAGAGCAATTAATATTATATCCGTTCCCAGACCTTTAAGTGCCTTTATCTGTATTCCGGCAAAATCATAATCTATTATTTCATATCCTTCAGGGATAGTCATTTCTTCATTGTAGTTAGTAATAGTATATGTTTTATCTCCAATATTAACCGTATTATTAACTGCTGGAGTTGTAGGTTTCTCATTTTCACCTGGATTTTCAGCAGTTGTTTCCTCCGGCTTATCAGCTTTATTTACTATTATCTTATAAGTTCTTGTGCTTCCATCCTCTGCTCTGACTGTAATTGTAACAGTATTACTTCCAACTGCAAGATTTGTATCTGATAAACTTACCGTTGCTTTTGAATCATTAGCTGTAGCTGTAATTGCAAGCTTTTTTGCATTATTTTCCACATTTAAATAATACTCTAATGTATCCTTATTAAAAGCAGGCCAATACCAACCGTTATTTGTACTTCCATCTACATTTTCAATATAAACCGTCAAATCCTTAAGTGTACTGTCATTTGATGTCGGTGCAACATTTGTAGCGGCAATTGTACCTGTAGATGCCTGCAACTGCATATTATCTATATTATCATCATAAAACACACTGTCTGCTGTTAAATATATACTGTGATTTCCTGCTTCCTTTACCTTAAAGGTCAGATTAATAGTAATGTTTTTTGTAGGAGTATCATCATTATATATTCTTACTCTTCCATTTCCCCCACTTACATCAGCTCCATTTGCGGAGCCTGAGATATAATCCAGCTTACTGGAATCATACTGTACATAAGCATCAAATCCAAAAATTTCCACATCAGAAGACAGCGTAACCGCAATAGTAACATTATCTCCTACTACTGCATTTGCACTACTTACTGATCCATTTACATTGGCAGCTAAAGCTGTAATGCTATGTATCATTAACCCTATTATTGTAATACATGCTACAAGTACTATATTTGACATTATCCTTTTTTGTTTATTTGACATGGCTTATGTTCCTTTCGTAATTCAAAAACGCTGTTTTACATGTCTCTATTGTTCACTAATTCTGATTAATTGTCCTTTGTCCCAAATTATATTTTCTAAGTATTAGTGCATCCTTTATATCTATACCGTTTCCACCCCTGTCTACATCTCCTGCTATAAGATAAGCACCTGTCAATGGTTTACTTCCCAGATTGTGTTTTCTTAAAATAAGCGCATCCTTTATATTTATTACTCCGTCCCCGTCTACATCACCATATAATATAAATGTATATTCTAATATAATCTCACCGTTAACATTTTTTATGACTGCTTTATCACCCGTTCCTACATTACCTGTAGTTTTTATATTTCCATTTGCATCTCTTATCTCTAAGGTACCATTCTCAACTTTTATTTTATCTTTTATGGTGTCTACACCTGTATTAGCAGATAAACCTCTTATGATTTTCTGACTGTCATCATGTGGAAGTGAAATATTGTATACAGGGTCTGTCTCCGAACCCTCTTGTCTTATAATATTAATGGTATAAGTTCTTATATCTCCGTTTTGTGCTTTTACTTTAACTTCAACCTTATTGCTTCCAACCTTCAAATTTTTTACACCCGTTCCGGTTATAGTCGATTTACTGTCATATGCTTTAGCATTTACTGTTACACTCGATGTTGCATATGGAACGGTAACTGTAAAGCTTGTTGTATCAACAGGCTTTCCCGGATTAAAGGTTGGTGTAAGTGATGCATCTGTAACTGTAAGTGAAGATAAAGCATTATTTGGACTTCCGTCCTTTGTAGGACGTGATTCCGGCGTAGCCGGCATATCTTTATATACAGGAATTGTAAACACAAAGCTCATTGTATTTTTCATTTCCTGGGTATAAGCAGATGAAACTCTGCCACCCTCAAGATATGCTGCCAGTATATGTGTCATATACTGATGTACACCGGGATTCGTAGGATTAAACTTCTTATAATATCCTGTATTCTGACCTCTGTTAATATAATCCTCACCAAGCTTTATCGCTCCACCTATAATTGACTTATATCTGGTATTCCACGGTCTTAAATACTTTTCAGGATTGGAAACGGTCTTTGCATATATAAGTCCGTTTTCAATGGCTGAACGCCCATCTGCAACGTAAGCTCCCCAGTTATAGTAGTTATACAAGCCTGCATAACCCGGATACGTTCCTGATATAATCTGCGAAGGAGTTGTCGAACCAATCTCCTGTATTATGCTGGAGGCAAGGTGATATGGACTTACCCCCGACTTTTGGGCAGCCTCCATTAAAGCACTGCTATAAGTCTGACCGTTTTCAATAGCACTATTGGCCATAAAGGTATTTTTAATAAGTGCCTGAACACCTGCTTCATTTTGCAGTGAACTCTGATATGATAGAGATTCAAACTGGAAGATATATGTTTCGTCCAGAAAATTTCTAGGATCTAAGCAATATGCTATAAGCTCAGATGAAGCCTGTACCCAGTTTGCACCATCATATCCTGTCCAGGTACCTTTAGTCCAGTTATAGGCAGCACCTACTGTAGATTTGTATGAGCTGATACTGCTGTTTGCTATAAGACTTCTACCTATAACATTCTGCTCCTTTAGTACCTCTTGCCATTTGTAAGCAGATAAATCTGCCTTAAATATCCAATTCGGATATTTCTCATGCAGTACCCTCAATGCAGGCTTATAGCTTTCCGGAAAACCCTGCTCGTCCAGATATTTCTCAAAATCCACATCTGTAGTATAAATTATCTCTATATAACTGCTATAACAGTATCCCTCTATATCCTTTGTTCCGTCATTGTATCGTATCTTATACCATAGACTTCCGTCAGAAGCATACTTTTCACCTATAACAGTTACCTGTGTATTATTCTTTATCTTTACCAGCACGTCATAGCCTGTTCCTGCATCAGCTCTTACATTTAAATAAGAATTCTCTGCAATATCCACTACGACTGCTGCTCTTTCATCATAAGCATATGCTGTATTATAATCATTTGTAAAAAAGCCAATTACTATTGATATAAGTATTATATAACAAATGTAACTGGCATTTTTCTTTGAAAACTTACGTTTCATCTAATCCCTTTCCTATATCATTACGCATGTATTTGTTTTCAAATTCAATTAATTTCGTAGCCTCATAAGCATTAACCCTAGCTTCTTTCAGATTGTCTCCTTTTGCTACTACTCCTAATACTCTGCCACCATTTGTAAGAACGTCTTCACCTGACAGCTTAGTACCGGCATGAAATACATAATATCCATCCTTATCCCTAAATTTTTCAAGTCCTGAAATTTTAAAGCCCTTCTCATAAGAAACAGGATAACCGTCCGATGCCAATACAACACATACTGCTGCATTATCCTCAAATTCTAATTCTATCCGGTCTAAAGTTCCGTCAATGCAGGCTTCAAATACTTCTACAATGTCATTTTTCATTCTTGGAAGCACAACCTGTGTTTCAGGGTCTCCAAATCTTGCATTATATTCCAATACCTTTGGTCCCTCATTTGTGAGCATAAGTCCAAAGAATATTATACCCTTAAACTCTCTGCCTTCTGCTTTCATTGCATCTACAGACTTCTGATAGATGTACTTGTGACAGAACTCATCTATCTCTTTTGTATAAAACGGGCTTGGTGAAAATGTACCCATACCACCTGTATTTAAGCCCATATCCCCATCTTTTGCTCTCTTATGATCCTGTGCGGAGGTCATAATTTTTATAGTATTTCCATCCACAAAGGAAAGCACGGAAACCTCTCTGCCTGTCATAAATTCTTCAATAACAATAGTATTTCCTGCTTCACCAAACTGCTTGTCCACCATTAATTCCTTAACACCATCAAAGGCCTCTTCCTTTGTATTGCAAATAAGAACTCCTTTACCAAGTGCAAGACCATCAGCCTTCAATACAATTGGATATTTAGATGTTTCCAAATATTTAAGTGCTTCATTTGGTGAATTAAAGGTTTCGTATGCAGCTGTAGGAATATTATACTTCTTCATCAGATCCTTTGAAAATGACTTTGAACCTTCGAGTATGGCTGCATTTTTTCTAGGTCCGAATACTCTTAGTCCCTCAGCTTCAAACGCATCTACAACACCACCCACTAACGGGTCGTCCATTCCGATAATAGTTAAATCAATGCTGTTTTCCTTTGCAAATGCCACCAGTCTGTCAAACTCCATGGCACCTATATCCACACACTCTGCAACTTCGCTAATACCTGCATTTCCCGGTGCACAATAAATCTTATCCACCTTTTTACTTTGTGCAACCTTCCACGCTATTGCGTGTTCTCTACCACCACTTCCAACTATTAAAACTTTCATGGCAACCTCCATATATAAGCAACATTTTATATTATCACTAAATTAATATCTGCAATCATAAACCAAACAATATAAATAATTTATATTAAAATATTTTGCAGTAAAATTTTATATATTGATTTTCTATAAAAACAGTAAGCTTTATCATTTAGTTTTTTATAATAACCTTACCATCAACAATTTCCACTCTCCCGTTAGCTATATAGTCTATGGCTTTAGGCATAATTACCCATTCAGCCTGTTCCATAACCCTTAGCTGTAAGTCCTTTGGAGTATCCTCCGGTAACACTTCAACAGTCTTCTGGAAAATAATAGGACCTGTATCCGTACCCTCATCCACAAAATGAACCGTAGCTCCTGTCACCTTAACGCCTCTCTCCAATACCTTTTCGTGAACCTTTAATCCATAATAGCCGGTTCCGCAAAAAGCCGGAATAAGAGATGGATGTATATTGATAATCTTTCCTGTATATTTTTTGATAAGTGCCTCCGGTAAAACTACCAGACAGCCTGCCAAAACAATTAAATCCAAATTATAGCTGTCAAGTGCTTCTATTAAAGCTTCATTAAACTCATCCCTTGTTTCAAAATCCTTAGGTGAAACACATTTGCTTTCAATAGCATGCTTTTTGGCCCTTTCCAGTGCATAGGCATTTTTATTGTTGCTTATAACTACCTCTATTTCTGTATTGGTAATACTACCGTTTTCAATTCCATCTATAATCGCCTGCAGATTAGTTCCTCCACCGGAAACCAACACACCTGTTCTTAGCATAATGTGACTCCTCTTTCACCTGCTTCAACTTTTCCTAAAACATACGCTTTTTCTCCTGCAGCTTCAAGCGCCTTAAGCGTAGCTTCTTTGTCATTTTCATCAACTGCAAGTACCATTCCGACTCCCATATTGAAGGTATTGTACATCATTTCTTCTGTAATATCTCCGTCTCTCATAAGCATTTTGAAAATAGCAGGTACTTCATAACTGTTTTTATTAATAACGGCTCTTACCCCCTCAGGTAACATTCTAGGAATATTTTCATAGAAACCTCCGCCTGTAATATGGCTGCATCCTTTAATTGTAACTCCTGCCTCTTTAACAGACTTTAATGCATTAACATAAATCCTTGTTGGTACTATTAATGCTTCTCCAAGTGTTGTTCCAAGTGCGTCATAATATGTATTTAGGGCTTCCTCTGTCATCTTAAAGACTTTTCTGACTAATGAAAAACCATTACTATGTACACCGCTTGAAGCAATTCCGATAAGAGTGTCTCCTGATTTAATGTTTTCTCCGGTAATTAAATCCTTCTTATCTACAACACCCACTGCAAAACCGGCTAAATCATACTCATCTACCGGATAAAAGCCCGGCATTTCTGCAGTTTCACCACCTATAAGTGCCGCACCTGACTGCAGACATCCTTCTGCTACACCGCTTACGATAGTCGCAATCTTTTCCGGCTCATTTTTGCCACATGCAATATAATCAAGGAAAAATAATGGTTCTCCACCTGCACAGGCAATATCATTTACACACATAGCTACACAGTCAATACCTACCGTATCGTGTTTATCTAAAAGAAATGCCAGTTTTAACTTTGTTCCGACACCATCTGTACCTGAAACTAAGGTCGGCTCCTCCATATCCTTAAATTTTTCCATTGAGAAAGCACCTGAGAAACCACCTATACCACCTAACACTTCAGGTCTCATTGTTTTCTTTATGTGTTCTTTCATAAGCTCTACTGACTTATATCCGGCTTCAATATCTACACCTGCATTCTTGTAATCCATTTTTCTGTTTCCTTTCATTTCTAAAATATAGTATTTGCGAAACTATTTAGAATAATTTTTGTGTCCAACCCTTTCAAGTTTTTCGGCCTTTGCAACTACTGCATCCTTCATTCCCTCTTTATATTTTTTAAGTTTTTCTAAAATTTCACTGTCGCTTGTCGCTAAAATTTTAGCAGCAAGAAGACCTGCATTTAAGCCACCGTTTATAGCTACCGTAGCTACCGGAATACCTGATGGCATCTGCACTATTGAATAAAGAGAATCCACACCACCAAGTGATTTTGTATAAATAGGTACTCCAATTACCGGCATTGGGAATATTGCTGCTGCCATACCTGGTAAATGTGCAGCGCCGCCTGCTCCTGCAATAATAACCTTGATTCCTTTTTCTTCTGCACTGTTTGCATAATCATAGAAAATATCAGGCATTCTGTGAGCTGAAATAATAGTCATTTCATAATCAATACCCAATTCATCTAAGATATCTGCTGCCTTTCCCATAATATCAAGATCTGAGTCACTACCCATAATAATACCAACTTTAGCCATGTTTTTATCTCCTTTTAATGTTTAGTATTAAGATGTTTTTTTCATACAACTATATATTTTACTTTATCCGACAAAGCAAGTCAATGAATACCTTAATTATTTTCAAAGGGAATATTTAACTCCTCCGTTCCGTCAAGTACGAATCTTCCGTTTGAAATAATCGTAATCTTACTGCCATCCTTTCTTACTGCTGATATTTCTCCTATTTCATCATAAGGAATGGTAATATCCGTATGAATACCGAAATATGCCTCCTCCGGCTTTTCTTTACGAAGTGCGCTCACTTCATTTTCCCTTGCTATAATAGCCTTTCCGTCAGGATTGTAGGTTATATTGTCCTCCTCAAAAGAATAGCAGGTATCACCTACCGCAAAATGAGGTCCCATTTTTTCAACTATAAGTATTGGCAGCTTATAAACAATGTCATATTTATTTGCCATTACATATGCTGTTGTATTTGTACCTATGGCAAATTCTCCGATAGGTAGTGTTTCTCTGTTATTTAAAAGATTTTCTTTTATAAAGCTCTTATTTAAATCTTCATGTTCATAATTGTCACAGGTATAATTCCTGATTTTGCCGTCTTCAAATTCAAGCGTAAGATTCTTGTATTCCAAATCATTTAAGTATACCCTGCTGACATTCAGAGTGCCATTTGTTCCATTTAACCTTGGAGAAGTAAATACCTCACCTGCCGGAATGTTTACATCTGCTACACAATTTTCAAATAAGGTTTCCTTCTCTTTGTCTTTTAATTCAAACAGTGACACTACCATATCTGTTTTGTTTTCTTTTTGTCCCTTAATTACCACAAAATCAGCAGTATCTAATGTATCTATTATTCTTTGCTGAATATTTGTATATAATTTTTCATCTAAATTATTTATGCGAATGGTT
This sequence comes from uncultured Clostridia bacterium, assembly GCA_947174885.1. Classification (GTDB taxonomy): domain Bacteria; phylum Bacillota; class Clostridia; order Lachnospirales; family Lachnospiraceae; genus SVEL01. The sequence continues at coordinate 16,984 of CAMWKO010000004.1, read as the reverse complement.
TCATCAAAAATTTCCGCAAAATTATCCCCAATCTCAGGTGTCGGATACGCTATGATAGTAAAGCTCGTTTCATCACCTTTTATATATTCATTATAAATCTGAACATATTGGTTGCTAAATGAGGCTGACAATTTCTTTTGTTTTTCATTTAACTTAACCGTACTTTTTTTATTTTCAGGTGTAAACGGGTTTCCTCCAAAGGTTTCTATAACTGCCGGACCTGCCTTTAGTGAAGCCTCCTTTTTGTACTTTTCAAAAGTAACCTTTGCTACCGAAAGCTTTCTGTCACAATATGCCTTATCCATAAAAAGTCCGCTGATAAACTTATGGTCAAATTCATACTGTTTATTTACAGGTGTCGTAGAAACCGCAGACGGTCTTAGGATTGTTTTTAAACCCATTTTCTTAAACTGGGCTATGGCTGTCTTTACCACTCTTTCCATTCCTATAGGATATCTTATCTCTACCCTGTCCTTTATCCGCATATCCTTTTTGGCAAGTTCAAAGCCTCTCTTAAAGCCTTTCGTAAAAGTAGCTGCCATATCATAAATCTTTTCCCCGCTAAGAGAATTTATATGTTTGGCAAGCCTTATTTCATTATCTGATACATATTTTCCATAAAAATACAAATATCTGATATTCTCTAAATCCACTTCTGTAATAAGCCTATAGTAGAAATTCATTTCCAAATCAAGCTGTTCCCTTATGCTATCCTCATAAAAAACATCTGTATAGTCACTTTCAAACCAGTATATGGCATCTTTTATCTCTTTTTCAGATAATTCCCTGTCTTCAAATATGTTGTAAATCTCAATAAAAAGTTCCATAAATATAGTTACTTCTTTAACCCTGTAGGTTATGGCATAAGGAATAATGGATCTTATTTTTACAAATAAATAGCACAGGTATTTTCCGTATTCACCTCCGAAAAACTCGTCCATATACTCCGGATTCCCATAGCTTTTCTCATAATTTTCTATTTTTATATCTCTGTATAATCTATTATTTATTTCCTCTAACTCGTTCAGTTCAAGATTTCTTATACCGTCAAATTCTGATATTTTTAAAATCTTACACAGATATAAAATAAAGTCGGCAGTCTCTTTAAAAAAATCCTGATATTTTTCCGGTACACTCTTTTCATTTACTATATCACGTATTCTATCCTGTGCCAGTAAAAACTTTTCCATCGCTTCCGCATTTTCCTGCATAAATAAATCTCTATAACTCATTTTCGCCTCCTAATACTTTAAACGGAAGTTCTTTCAATTCCGGTTAAAGCACACACTCAAGTATTCTTATTTATATTTTATATTCCAATTAAAACTACAGCTCCCATACCCAAAAGCATGACAGCACATCCTGCCGTTCCAATCCACGGAAACAGCAAAAACACATTCTCTTCCTTAAAGCTTCTCAGCCCTACTATAAATCCAATTAATGCCAGTATAAAAGAGCCAAGTCCAAGCCCTCCTACTAACATACCTGCATTCCCATGTTTCATAAAAGATATGTATATCCCTGCAATCATAATTGCAAGAGAAAATAAAAACAATCCAGAGGCAGTCAGTCCGCCTTTGGAATGTTTTTTGTCTGTAAATTTATATTTTCTTCTAAAAAAAATACCCATAATATTTCTCCTAATGTTTGACAGTCATTACTTTTTCCATCTAAACATCTGCTAAAGAATTTAGTATTTTGAATTCCGTCCTCTAGAATAAGATTCTTGATTTACCCTTTAATAACTTTGCACCTGTGATAATTGATAATACACCAACAGTTACACCTGCAACTATTGAAATTATTCCTAAAGCTATAGAAAATCCACCTGTTCTCTTTACCAGCTTGTACGTCTTTTCTTCCATAATTATAACTCCTTCCTATTTAACTCCATATATTTCATAATAAGCATCTATCTTTGCTTTCATGGCATCATCAATTATAACATTTCCATTTATTTCCTTATTATACAGATATTCGATAACCTCTGCCATTGTAACAATGGCTGTAGCTTCCATACCATAATTCTCTTTAATCTCTGTTAAGGCACTCTTATCGGTTTTTCCCTTTTCCATTCTGTCTACGGATATTACAAGTCCTATAATATTTTTTCCACCCTGAGCCTTAACTATTGGAAGCGTTTCGTCAATAGATTTACCTGATGTAGTTACATCTTCAATAAAAACTATTCTGTCCTCTTCGTCTATAGGAGTTCCAAGAAGAATGCCTGTATCCCCATGATCTTTTTCTTCCTTACGATTTGAACAATATCTGATATCTGCTCCATATAATCTGTTGATAGCCATTGTAGTAGCTACTGTCAATGGTATCCCCTTATAGGCCGGTCCAAACAAAACATCAAAATCCACACCGAACTTATCATTGATAGCCTTTGCATAGTATTCACCAAGTTTATTTAATTGTGCACCCGTTCTGTAAAATCCTGTATTAATAAAAAATGGTGTCTTTCTTCCGCTCTTTGTTACAAAATCACCAAATTTTAAAACTCCACAATCCACCATAAATTCTATAAAGTCCTGCTTGTACTGTTCCATTTTATAAAAAGCCTCCTATATTTACGAAATCTATCAGACGCACCTTAGACTGTCAGACACAACTGAAATATTCCATATTGGATATTTTATGGTATAGCTGACAGAATCTGTTGATTTTCCAGCACATTAATATCTTAGCTATTCTATCACAAAACTATATAATTATCAATCCCTTTAAAATTACTTGAGTTTCCGTATTTTTTATTTTTAGTTTCAAAAAGCTTACATCATCATAATGATGTAAGCATCTTGCCTTTGGCAACAAAACTTTTTGAAGCTAAAAATAAAAAATATGGAAACTCAAGCTTTAAAATCCTATTAAGTTACATATTGAAGAGTTTATGGTTATTTATTTTTGTTTTGACGGATTTTATTTGCTATATATGCCAATATAAAAAATGATACTAAATATATTATTACTTTTATCAATTCTTCCATTAATATACCTCCTATTATAAATCCTTGCTTTCAAATATATGGCAGCTTATTAATATTGATAATATATTTATCAACAAAACTGCTACACACCCTGCTACAATTATAATATTTTTAATCTCCATTAAATATGAAGCATCTATCTTGATAAAACTAAAATTTTCAGACACCATAGACACTATAAAAGGTGTACCTATTATAAGAAATGTAATAATATACTTTGCCTTTTCATAACCAAACTTAAACTCTAATGGTATAAGTATGCATCGAAACAAGGATATTCCAAAAAATGATATTGCTACAAGTTCTATTGATAAATCTGCTGTATACTTTGGAATAACCATATTTGATAACTTATATATTAGACAATAACCAATAAACACCAAATACGAAAACAAATATTTAGATGTCACTATCTGTTTTCTACTATATGGTGTTGTGCAAAGATATGCACATCCTTTTTGATATTTCTCATCTACTAACGATACTGAATTCGATAAAAACAATACCGTAACAAACAGTACTAAAAAAAATATCATCGAAGCATAGAAATTCACCATTGATTTAGGAGGTTCCATATTCCATAATAAAAATGGTGGAGCTACAAACGAAAATACAATCATAAAATATATATATTTTCTGACAATCAAAACATCTTTACGTACTAAATTGTATATCATTCTAACCCTCCTTTAACATGATAAAGCATAATATTCTCTATATTTACCTGTTCACTTTTTAATATTTTTTCGTATTCTTCTAAAAGTTTTTGCTTTTCCTTTTCAAATACAATTTTTCCCTGTTCAATAAAAATAATTTTATCCGCTATTTTTTCTAAATCACTAATAATATGTGTAGAAAACAAAATACTACATCCTTCTTTTTCTACAATCTCTTTTAATAATTCCATCAAGTCACTTCTTACTAATGGGTCTAATCCACTTGTAGGTTCATCCATTATTATTAATTCCGCATGATGTGCCAATGCTATAGCGATGGAAAACTTCATTTTCATACCTTTAGATAATGTTGATATTTTCTGCCTTTTGTTTAAAGAAAATCTTGAAAGCAACTCATTAAATACGCTATCTTCCCAGTTATCATAAGCCGGGGCAATAACACTCTTCATTTGTTCTATTGTCAATATTTCATAATAATATCCATCATCCAGTACAACACCCAATTTATTTTTAATATCTCTGCTGTTTTTACTGAAAGTTTTTCCAAAATATTCAATCTTATCACTTTGGCTATGTATTAAACCTAATATAGCCTTTAATGTTGTTGATTTTCCTGATCCGTTAGTTCCTATAAAACCAACAATTTTTCCTTTCTCAATACTAAACGAAACATTATCAAGATAAAAATTATCATATTTCTTTGTTAGATTTTTAACTTCTAATACATTATTCACTTTTTAATCTTATCCCTTCTATAATTTTTTTATCAATTTCCAACATATCATATATATTTTCCATAGGATTTAAATCACTATAACACTTAAATGGTTTTATATCAACATCTCTATGTCGTTCAAATTCATAGAATAAAATAAAATTATGCAAGATAAGATCATACTGCTCGCTATTTAAACTATCCGATCTTATTCTTGAAGACACATATTCTTTAATATTATTATCAACCAAATTAATATTCCCCAACAAATATAACGATATAATATCAAATGCCCAGTCTTCTTTTTCATCATTATTCAAATCATCAAACTCAACTGTATATATACATTCATAATTGATACAATTACAATTACTAAGCAACATATAATCCAGTATATATGGATATATTTTTTTATGATTACCTTTAAATTTAATATACGTTTTTATATCACCTTTTGCACCTGTTTTATCATTTATACAACTAAATAAAATACTTAAATTAACTATTATGTTTGCTATCAATAATACCCTTATTAAATTATCCATTATACCATTTTCTACTATTATAAAGCTTATAACAATAAAAAACATTAATATTATAAACGACATAAAGGGACCTGCTAATAAATCATTGCATATATGTTTTTCATAATAGTTAAAAGAATATTTGCTATTCAATTTAGGAACAATATATGAACAATATTGCTTCTTTAGTTTTCTATGTATCCATTTATTATTATCTTTCACAAACACATATTTGTTAAATACAATAGCCTGAATTGATATTCTATTTATACAATAATACAATATATGCCCCATTTCATGAAATAATATATTTGTGGGTATGCATAATAGTAACACTATCTTTAACATATGTACTTACCTTTTCTACTTTAACATAATTTTAACTTTTTTAGTTAAAGAAAAACTCTTTAACAATTTCTGGCACATTTTTCTTATACCATTCACAATTATATTTTTTCTCTTTCATGTTTATAAAATTTCTCAATAAACAATGACCACAGGCATAATATTCTTTGCAATCATAACACTCCTTTGATTCTTCGTTAGGTATCTGATACGTAGTAAGTGCCTTTATAAATTCCAAATTATCTTTATAATTCTCTTGAATATTTTTACTAATACAGTTCCCCATCTTATTATTAAAATATGTTCCATTGTCCATTGTACATAATTTAATTCTTCCATATGAATCTATTACAACATGTGATGTCATTGCTCCACAATTACAATCATTTGGATGATAATCAATAAATGAAATCATACCTGGATATAAAAAATTTGCCTTTTCTATCATTTTTTGGAAACTAACAATCTGTTGGTAATCTAAATACAATGATTTATCAGATTCAATTGCTCTTCCCAATTTCTCCACTAAACCAATACCCCATTTCAAATTTCTCTTTCCTAACCATTCAGCAATGTCCATAAATTCATTTAAATTCCTGCTTGTAAAAATTGTTGCTATTCGCATTTTAACATTTTTACTCAAAAAATATTCTATTCTTCCTTTTATAATTTCTATACTATTTTTACACTTTGTAAACCAAAATAAATAGTCATCATTAAGACTATGAAGATCAATCTGAATTTCAATTTTATCCTTATGCTTTACTATTAAATCAATTACTTCATCCTTAAGTATGATTCCATTAGTAAGTAAATTAATTCTAATAAACGATAATGATAATGCATACTCTATTACTTCCTTTAATCCAGCATGTGTACTAATATCACCCCCTGTCAGTTCCAGAGTTTTTACACCAATTGAATCCAAATCATCTATTACTTTTTTTATATTATCTAGTGACATAACATTTGTACAGCCTTCTCCAAAACCACCATAACAATGCAAACATTTTAAATTACAACTCTCTGTAATTTCAATCGAAGCAGCTTGTGGAAAATATGAAACTTCACCAATTACTTTTATTTCCTTAGGTCTTTGTAGATCGTATTCTTCAATATAAAGATTATAACAATCTTCAAGTTGCGATATAAACTCATTTACATTAATAGCAACATTTTCTTCTGTGTCTTTATATAAATCTGCTAATTCCTTAAATAACTCATTATACTTTCTCGTTCCATCAATTCTCTTAATTATTTCATACGCCACATCATTAATCATATACTTATCAGATGTATTACTAATACATAAAAAATACCTGTTCATGACGTATTTTTCAATATATATATCCTTGTCAATTGCAATATATTTCATTCTAACTCCTTAAACTTTTCACAATATTTTAAAAAATTTGAGTTGTCTGCATTTATGCAGACAACTCAAAAGCATAATTAAGCTACGCTTACGCCTGATAAACCAGCAAGTAAGCCAACACCTGGACATGCAGCACAACTTAAGCATCCCCAACATGCAAGTTTATGATACCATGCATTTGAAATTGTTGCCTTTTTCATTTTCATCCCTCCTATGTAGTTAATTAACAGATTTTAACAATATCGCCTGTCGATTATACAATATATTATATTATATTCTATTTGTCAACATTTTTTTCAAATTATTTTTTATATCCATTTATTTATTTGACATAACCCAATATTTTTTGACATTATTTAATTTTATTCGATATTATCCAACAAATGCAAAATTAAAATTTTTGATTTATTTACTAATATATCCCGTTTTTAGAGGCATATATATAAAAATATAGTGTATGAATCCATTCTCCATACACTATATTTTATATTTCATTTACTTTTCATATATTGTTATCTGCATAAATATTTCATAGCTAATATACATTCACTACTTTTTATAAATATTTTTCTATAATATATTCAAATCATGCAATTAAGTCAATTTATAACTTATACTTGATTTACGACAAATACAACAATTTTTAATAATATGTAGATAATATTCACATTTATATACTAACCATCAATACAATTCAATTGCTTCTATCTGTTGGACTTAAAATAATTTTCCTACCATGTAGGTCCGCTATAAAACTCAAACTCAAACAGGTTATCAATGTTTTCAAGCTCTGAATTTCTGTCTATAATTCCCTGTTTCTGTAATTCCTGAAGCTGTTCTTTTTTCTTTTCCTTCTCTTTAACTTCATCATCTCCATCCTCCCCGTCGTCATCCCCATCATCACCTCCATTAGGATCTTCATTTCCACCGCCAGAAGAATTTTTTAACTCTTCCAAAAACTTATCTATATCATTCTTTAGCGTCTGTGCTTCCTTATTATGTCCGTTATCATCATCACGATTTGCACATCCATGCTCAATTAAAACATTTTTTGCCTCCTCAAGTGTTGTAATAACATCATCAATATTGCTCTCATTTATTTCTTCTACATCTATAGGCATAGTCATAGCAAGAGCAATATTTATCCTTATCAGACATTCCCTGTCATGCGGAGGATTAAGCTTAAGAGCCTCTTCATACTCTTTTATAGCCTCCTCATAATTTCCGCTCTGATATAAAACATTTCCCTTGTTATAATGTGAAATATATGGTTCTGTAAAACCTAATACAGACAGACTATTTTCGTTGTATTCTCCTGCTTCATAGTCTGAAATCATCATTTCATTAGCAACATAATTAACCAACAGACACACAAAAAATATTATTAATACTATCCAAATTGAAGTCAGTACTCTTTTCATTTACTTTCCTAGGCTCTCCTTTTGTAATCAATAAACTCATATATAAGTAATAGTAAAACCGGAATTACAAATATATAGTAGGTTTCCTTGTATCCTTCGCTACTTGCATCCTTCTGTGATACATTTGATGTATTTTTAATACTCTTCAGGATATCATCTATGTTACTTCTGTCATTCATATTCACATAGCTTATATCCATATCATCGGCCAGCTTTTTCAAATTTGATTCATCTATTTTCGATATAGCATCTTTTAGGGGATAACTGCTTGTATCCTGTATAACTTTTATTTCCTCAGAATAATAGGATTTTATGTACATCTTTCCGCCTGCTTCTGTACCATATCCCAAGACTGCTCCGGTATCGATATATTGTGAAGCATCTGCAAATGATGACAGTTCATCGTTATTGTTTATCTCACCATCACTTATAAAGAAAACAATAACACTTCCGTCTTTCTTTTCATAAGCATTTTTCGCAGTATTAATCAGCTGTTCCTTCGATACATTCATAGATGAGCCTTTTGCATAAAGCTCATCCAACGGATAAATCGAACTGATAACACTTTTTGCAAATTCAGCATCATTTGTATATGGTGACATTAATTTTGCTTCATTATTAAATGATATAACCGAAAACCTTGCACCATACAATTCATCAATTATGTACTCACAGTCTTCTTTAACAGCTGTTAATCTTTCCGTATTCCCGTTATAATCCTGTGCCAACATACTAATTGTATCATCAATAACAAACAGGACATATGCATCTACCTCCTGCGTTTTACCATCAACATTTTCATCAGGTATCATTATTCTTAAATTTATTATAAAAATCAATATAACTATAATTATCTGTCTTATATATGGAACTATGCCTTTTCTTTTTAAAACCAACAAAATCACACATATAATTACCATAAGCCATATTGGTATAATTGGATTTACTATCATATTTGTCTCCTAATGCTTTAATCAAAAGTTCTTTCATTTTGGTTAAATCACAAAATCTGTATTTTTTAACAGCTTATATTCTATTTCTTAGTAATCTTAGTAAACAGTGTCATCATTATCACCGCAGCTAAAAGAATTATAAACGGTATTTCAATAATATCTACAGTTCTCATCTCTTTACTGCCCTTTACAAGGCTTTTTCCCTCTTTTTCTATTTCACTGACTATCTGCGAAACAGTACCTGAATCCTCCTCCAGATAAAATTTTCCTCCGGTCTTAATCATGGCTTTTTCCATATCCTGCATATCCTCATCAGCCATTTCCTTAGTTCCAATGCCGAATACTACTACATTGTTATCCTCGCAGATATCCGCTGCCTCCTGTAAGGTAACAATAGGTGTTCCCTGAAGGTCATTATCCGTTGAGAATACAATAATTCTGGTACGTTCCTCGTCCAAATCCGAAAAATTGTATACACTTGAAGCTAATCCGTCACCTATAAGCGAGCTTCCTCTCTCCTCTGCACCTACAAGAGTTCCACTGGAAATATATTGATCCAGATATAACCAGTCATCATTTACTTCATCGGATATGCGTGCTTCCAACGCCTTCTCTACCTGTTCAAGCACTTCAATTACATAATCATAATCATCCGTAAGAGGTGTTAGCATTACCGGAGTTGTATTGAATATAACTATTCCAAACCTTTCCCCGTGAAGACTTCTGACAGTATCCTGCAATTCGGTAACAAGACTTTTGTTCAATTCATCTACTGATGATGAAATATCAATGCAAAGTATAATATCTCTGCTATATTTTTCATTTTCCTTTAACTCTGTTTTATATGGTCTGGTCAGAAGTATAAAAGACATTATAATCGCCAAAGCACATGAAATCATAAGAGCTGTTGAAAACATTCTGTACTTTAATAATTTTTTCTTAAAATAAGGGTCATCTTTTGCATACATAGTATTGGAAACCTTTTTTCCTCCACTGTAGCTGTCCTTTTTCCTTTGTATTATGAAGAACAATATAATAAGCAGGATTACACAGACAATCCCTATGTATATAACAAATTGATTTTTTAATTCCATCTTTCTATTGCCTTTTTTGTTTTTTCTATTGATGCACTGGCATCGCCTACGGATTTCTTTGAAAATTCAGGAGTGTAGTACTCTGTAATTAATTCTTCAAGTACCGGCATATTAAGGCTTCTTATATCATTAAGTGTATAATTTTGAACTTTAATGTCTGTAACATCATATACGAACTGACGTATACATGTACTCATCCTGTGATATGCAGTTCTCACCGTTATCTTCTGTTTTGAAAGCTCCGACTCAATTTTATTTAACTCCTGAATGTACTTATGCTTAAGTTTTTCTATTTCCTCTGCGGTCCTTGGTTTAATCTTCGGTGCTTCCTTTACTTTTTTATCTTTTGTACTTTTTATTATCTTATATATTATAAGATATAAAAGATAAGCACCAATTAATACTCCTAAAACAATCAGCGGCCATATTGCATACGAAAATGGCTCTTGTAAGCTTACAGATGTTTCCATATTTTCCTTTGCTACCTCTTTTCAATCTTGTGCTTTTCCAACAACTCAACTATTCTCATATCTATATCATCAGTATCATCTATAGTAGATGAAGCAATTCCAAACTTCTTTAATTTATCCTCACATTCAGTTTTCACTGCCTGCCTTTTTTCTGCTTCAAGCTTCGCTAATACCTTGTCCTCAGTAAAATATTCGGACAGATAATTCCCCCCCTCTACGTTATATACATTTTTACCGCTTGTATCTGCATCACTAATATTAATCATTAAAACGTCATGCATTACCAAGAGTCTTTTTAATGTATTTTCAGAAACATTTCTCATACCTTCCATATCAGTCACTACTATAATAATCATTCGTCTTTTAAAGTTACGAATGATGTACTCTAAAGATGTACTTAGCTTTGACTGATTTTCCATAGTGACAGCTTTATAATAGTTCTCCAATATATTTTCTACATTCATAAGACCCATTTTAAACGGAAAGTGTTTTACCAGCTCTCCTGCCACATATGTAGAACTTATGTAATCACCGTTTCTATTTACAAGATATGCAAGAGTACCTGCGCTCATAAGTGCCACATCTCTCTTTTCTTTAAGCCTTGTAGTATCTGCAAGCATTCTTCTGTTTGTATCCATTACCAGCATAATATTATGTTTTTTTTCTGCCACATACTGCCTTACTAACATTTTCTGGCTTCTTGCAGAGGCTTTCCAGTCCATATCCTTAATATCATCGCCTGCCACATATTCCCTAAGCTCATCGAAATTCATACTTCTGCCCTTATATACAGAGTTATAAGAGCCATCAAGAATTCTTGAAGTCACTCTGCCTGTATGTATAGTTTTATACTTTTTAAGATTTGATTGAATTCTTGAAACATATTTCATTCTCATGGTGTCTTAACTGCTCCTATTATTGCATCAATAATTGTTTCCTCCTTAACTCCGTCTGCCATTGCTGCAAAGTTAAGTATAATTCTATGTCTTAAAATAGAATATCTCATAGATTTTACATCATCCGGTATGCAATACCCTCTTCCGTTTACAAGTGCTACAGCCTTTGCTACCTCCATAAAAGAAATAGCGGCTCTTGTACTGGCACCCATTTCCACATATTGAGCAAGCTCTTTTGGCAGTATTACATCTGTATTTCTCGAAGCCTGAACAATATTTATAATATATCTCTTAATAGATGGGTCTATGTAAACCTTTTTGCACAGCTTTTGAAGAAATACAATGTCATCAAGATTTACAACTGCATGACTTTCTGTAAATATATTAGCTTCAATTCTGTTAAGAATCTCAATTTCTTCCTCTATACCCGGATAAGCCAGTTTTACTTTAAGAAGAAATCTGTCAAGCTGTGCTTCAGAAAGTACATATGTACCCTCCTGCTCAATAGGATTTTGTGTAGCAATTACTACAAAAACCTCTGGAAGCTTATATGTCTGACCGCCTATGCTTATAGCATGCTCCTGCATTGCCTCAAGCATTGCACTTTGTGTTTTTGCACTTGAACGGTTGACCTCGTCGAGAAGTACAAAGTTTGCATATACCGGTCCCAGCTTATTTTCAAAAGTATTTGTTGCCATATTAAAAGTCTGTGTACCGATTATGTCACTAGGCAAAAGATCCGGCGTACACTGAATTCTTGAAAATTCTCCGTTTACTGCATCCGTCATAACCTTAGCCGCTGTAGTCTTTGCAAGTCCCGGTACTGACTCCAACAGTATATGTCCGTTTGTTAAAAGTGATATAAGTAACGAAAATCCAAGATAAGACTGACCTACCACCTTACTTTGAAAATAACCGTTAATTTTTGATATTATAACCGATGCCCTTTCCAATTCTTCCTTTGTAATTTCTGGTGTTCCTGTTTGCATATTTGTTTCATTCCTTTTCTTTTATGACTATATGGTTTCTGATTTTATGTGTCACATTATACCTTATTCTAATTTAAATACTTTTAGTTATTCATTTTCATAAATACTGAAATATAAAATATCAATATAAATATATTTTTATATTAACATGTTACTTTACAATGCCAACCAAATCAGATATATCTTCAACATTATGCTGTTTCATATAATTTTCGATACCTGATAATACTTCAATGGTAGCCATTGGATTCATAAAGTTTGCCGTTCCTACCGAAACCGCACTTGCTCCTGCAAGTATAAATTCCATAGCATCATCGCCGTTTGTTATACCTCCCATTCCTATGATAGGAAGCTTTACGGCATTTGCTACCTGATATACCATTCTTACTGCAACAGGTTTAACTGCCGGTCCTGACATCCCTCCTGTTTTATTCGCCAGTGAAAATGTCTGTTTATGAATATCTATCTTCATGCCTGTTAATGTATTAATCAATGATACCGCATCAGCACCGCCTGCTTCAACAGCCTTTGCCATTTCGGTAATATCCGTAACATTCGGACTAAGCTTCATAATAACAGGCTGTCTGGCATATTTCTTTACTGCCCTTGTAATATCCTCTGCCGACTTTGGATTTTGTCCAAAGGCTATGCCTCCCTCCTTGACATTCGGACAGGAAATATTGATTTCAAGCATATCCACCGGTTCATCTCCCAGTCTTTCCACAACCTCTATGTAATCCTCTGTAGTTTTTCCGCATACATTTACAATAATTTTTGTATCATACTGTTTAAGAAACGGAATATCTCTTCTACAGAATACATCTATTCCCGGATTCTGTAAGCCTATTGCATTTAACATTCCACCATATGTTTCCGCAACTCTCGGGGTGGGATTACCTTCCCATGGCACATTCGCCACACCTTTAGTCACAACCGCACCAAGTTTATTTAAATCTACAAATTCACTAAACTCCATACCTGAACCAAAAGTTCCTGATGCTTCCATAACAGGATTTTTAAATTCAACTCCTGCAATATTCACTCCTAAATTCATTACAGCTCCACCTCCTCACAATAAAATACAGGACCATCTGCACATACTCTTTTATTGTGTACATATGAATGGTCATCGATTTGGTTGCTCTTACATACACATGCAAGACAGGCGCCTATACCACAGGCCATTCTCTCTTCTAAAGAAAGCTCGCATATTATATTATTTGAAAGCGCATATTCCTTTACGGCTTTAAGCATCGGTGTCGGACCGCATGAATATATGACATCTGCCTTTACATTATTTGCCTTAATGGCATCAATAACATTTCCATGTGTACCTGCACTTCCGTCCTCTGTTGCAATTAATACTTCACTGTATTTTTTAAGCTCATCTGCCAGAAACAGCTCACTGTTTCTATAGCCAACAGCAGCATATACCTTTACGCCCATAAGGTTAAGTCTCTTTGCCGTTTCGACCATAGGTGGAATACCAATACCACCCGCTATTAAAAGTGCTGTTTTTTCATGCAATTCAAAACCATTTCCTAATGGTCCTACTACCTTTATTGTATCTGCACTATTTAGTGAAGAAAATTCATCTGTTCCTTTTCCAACTACCCTGTACACTATTCTTAAGGTACCATTCTCCTTATCTGTTTCACAGATACTGATAGGTCTTGGAAGTATTCTTGAACCATCCTTGCAATATATGGACAAAAACTGACCTGCCCTTGCTTCATTAGCAATGTTGTCACTTTTAATCCACAGACTGTATATACCTGTTGCAATTCTCTCCTGACTTACAACCTGCACCATCTCCTGAAATTTCATATGCTGCTCCTTTTTTAGACAATATATGCATTATTGCAGAGTCTTAATCTGAAATATAAAATATTTCTGTATTTTATTTTACCTGAATTCTTGTATTTTTTTCAATACTGCTTTACTTGAGTTTATAAATTTTCGTATTGAATTTAATATTTTAAGCCGACTGCTTCCGTAATATCTTTAATCATAAATTCTACTGCTGCCCTTGAGGCATCTGCAAAATTCTTTTCACCGAACCTGCTGTATTCCTCCTGCTTATATGCACAAATAATACCTCTTGAGGAATTTACTATAGCACCAAGTCCGTCTTCATTGAAATATGGAGCTAAATCACTTGCTTTTCCTCCCTGTGCACCATAGCCCGGTACCAGAATGTACGCTTTTGGCATAATTTTTCTTAATACCTTTCCCATTTGCGGATATGTCGCTCCTACTACAGCACCTACATAGCTGTACTTATCGCCCATATGCTCCTCGCCCCATTTAGCTACCTGTTCGCCTACTATTTCGTATAATGGTCTGCCATCTATTAATCTGTCCTGAAATTCTCCGCTTGATTTATTTGAAGTCTTTACAAGTACAAATATACCTTTGTTTTCTTCCTTACATACATCTATAAAAGGCTTTACTCCGTCTGTTCCTAAATACGGATTTACTGTAACAAAATCCTCATCAAAGGCTTTATAGCGGTTTTCCCCTACCTTTACACCGCCTATATGACCTACTGCATATGCTGTCGAAGTAGAGCCTATATCGCCTCTTTTAATATCTCCAATAACTACTATATCCTTTGACTTTGCATAGTCTACGGTTTTCTTAAATGCCTTTAAGCCCTCAATACCAAACTGCTCATACATGGCAATCTGTGGTTTGACAGCAGGTATAATATCATAGGTTGCATCAATAATGGCTTTATTGAACTGCCATATCGCTTCGCCTGCCCCCTCAAGTGTCTCTCCATACTCTGCAAAGGCCTTTTTCTGAATATGCTCAGGTACATAGTCAAGCATCGGGTCAAGGCCTACTACTATAGGTGCATTAAGCTTTTTAATTTTGTCCGTTAATTTGTTTATCATTTCAATATCCTTTCATTTTAGGTTTTGTCTTAAAATTCCGTTTTTACTTTTAATTAAAAAATCTTGCTTCCAAATGCAATATTTATATTTACTTTTCCATTTTTATTTTAGTTTATGTTGTTTTATATATAAGCAAAATAGGAATCTATAAATACTACTCATATTTATATACGGTTTTTCCTTCCACAATGGTTCTGACAGCCATTCCCTTAGCCTTATATCCGTTAAATGGTGTATTTTTTCCCATAGATACAAAGCTTTCTACATCTATCTCATATTCCCTGTCAGGGTCTATAATTGTAATGTCTGCAACAGCACCCTCATTCAAAGTTCCTTTTGGTATTCCAAGCACCCTTGCAGGATTGTAGCTCATCTTTTCAGCCATTTGCATATAGTTTATAAGTCCGGTGTGTACCAGTTCCGTCATGGTAAGTGCTACTGCCGTTTCACTTCCTACTATACCAAATGGTGCTGTTTCAATGCTTCTTGACTTTTCTTCCGCGCTGTGCGGTGCATGGTCTGTAGAAATCACATCAAACACATCATTTTTAAGACCGTTTCTCAAAGCTTCCAAATCCTTTCTGCTTCTTACAGGCGGATTCATTTTATAGTTTGCATCATTTGATATAATATCGTCTTCACACAGGGTAAAGTGGTGCGGACAAACCTCTGCGGTCACAGGAAGTCCCTCTGCCTTTGCCTCTCTTACCATTCTTTCGCTGTCAACAGTGGAGCAATGGCACAAATGTAATCTTGCACCGGTTTCTTTTGCAATAAGAATATCTCTTGCTACAATAACATCCTCAACTGCATTTGAAATTCCCCTAACTCCAAGTTCCTCTGATTTTGTACCTTTATTTATGGCACCTCCGCATACCATATTGATATCTTCACAGTGTGCCATTACAGGAATATTAAGTTCTTTTGCTTTCTTCATAGCTTCCCTGTAAAGACCTGCATTCATAACAGATTTTCCATCCTCACTAATAGCACATATTCCCTCTTCCTTCATTCCCTCAATATCACTAAGTTCTTTACCTGCCTGCCCCTTTGTAACCGCACCTACCACAAGTACATTTATAGGTGACACCTCTTTTGCCTTATCTATAATATATCTTACAGTTTCCCTGCTGTCTGTTGCCGGTTTTGTATTAGGCATGGCACAAATAGTTGTATATCCACCCTTTGCTGCCGCCTTTGAACCGGTTTCAATAGTTTCCTTATACTCAAAGCCCGGTTCTCTTAAATGCACATGCAAATCAATAAGTCCGGGCATAACAAGCATACCTCCTGCATCAATTACTTCATCAAATTCTCCTGAAATTACACCTTCACATCTTTTGATAATGCCATCCTCTATGAGAATATCACATACTTCATCCTGCTTTTTTGCAGGATTTATAACTCGTCCTGATTTTATCAGTGTTGTCATAGATTTTCCTCTCAATCTTAATATAACATTTACAGAACTAATCTTTTAAATTAAATGCAAATGCCGACTACAGTTTATTATAATTTTTATGTAGCGTTTTTTCAATATAATTTTTATCTTGAGTTTCCGTATTTTTATTTTTATTTTCAAAAAGTCTTGTTGCCAAAGGCAACATAGACATCTTGCACAAAAAATTACAG
>CAMWKO010000003.1 GCA_947174885.1 uncultured Clostridia bacterium | reverse complement strand
TGAACAGCTTGGGCGGATTGCCTGCTGCTCCACCTATCACTATCAGAGGATGTTTACTTACATGGCGGGTATCACTCTGGCAGAGTATATCCGAAGAAGAAAAATGTCTTTAGCGGCGGTAGACTTGCAGGGTGGGGATGAACGGATTATTGATATTGCAGAGAAGTACGGCTACCGTTCCCCGACTGCATTTAACAGGGCGTTTCAGTCTTTTCATGGGATAGCCCCTTCGTCTGTGAAAAACGAGGGCGTATCTGTGAAATCTTTTTCCCCCATTGTGTTTAGAATTGCTGTAAAAGGAGCGACAGAAATGAATTATAGAATTGAAACAAAAGAATCATTTCACATTATTGGTGTATCTGCACCGCTTGATAAGGAAATCGAAAATAACTTTGTGGTTGTGCCTAAGATGTGGCAGGAGGCGTCTGTAAATGGAACAATACAGAAATTGGCAGGAATGATGGATACGTTGCCAATGGGACTTTTGGGCGTGAGTGCCTGCAATGATGAAGAACAATGGAAATATTTTATTGCCGTTTCCAGTACAAAAACAAGCGGTGAGTTTGAAGAATATACCGTTCCTGCGTCTACTTGGGCAATATTTTCTGGAACAGGTACAAACCAGTCAATACAGGAATTGGAGCAGCGGATTATAACGGAGTGGCTTCCGACCTCTGGATATGAATATGCCAATGCCCCCGATATTGAGGTTTACTTAAATCCAGACCCACAGAACGCACAATATGAGGTATGGATACCCGTAACAAAGAAAAAGGCATAACGGAGGGACTTATGGACGAGAAATTTAATATGTTTCTGGAAACGGTTGATGAGCGTTTTCGTAGCTTTGTAAGCCACATCAACGAGTATTTGACAGGGAACGGCTGTAAATGCGACATAAAATTGCAAAAAAGCGGCTATGTTGTGTCCTATGTGTTAAACAGCAGCAAAAGAACTTTAGCAACATTCGTATCCCGAAAAACGGGAATGAAGCTCCGCATTTATCCCGAACATATACAAGAATACCAGAGCTTTCTTGATACACTGCCCGAAAAGGTAAAAAAGGAAATCAAGAAAGCGTCCGTCTGCAAACGGCTTATCAATCCCGATGACTGTAATCCGAAATGTATAATGGGATATACCTTTGTATTGGATGGTGAGCAGTATCAGAAATGCCGTTACATGGCGTTTCAGCCTACATTGAGTGAAGAAAACAATCCGTACATAAAGCAGTTTTTAGAGAAAGAATTGCGGGCAGGTACAGAGTTATAAAACTTTCCACTCTACTGCCCGAAGTGCAAGCAGGAAAGTTTGATTAACACAAAAGATTTACAAATAACAGTTTGTCGGCTCTCTTTATTTTCAAGAAAGCAATATAATCTGTTTACATTCCAATAATTTTTGCCATTCATCATGTTTTGCTTTACTACGCATATTAATATCTCCACGATCATAGGCTGCCGCCCATGCAAGAAACTCCTGATGAGCATCATACATAGCTCCACCGGTTTCAATGCGTGATCCAAAATGTTCGTATTCTCTTCTTTTTAGACGTTCTATTCGTATATCAGTAGCTGTATTAAGTCGAATAACGAACGTAAACAAAGGAATTAACTCATCTCCCCAATCAACAAGAGAACCGGAAATTATCACTTTGTCAGACTTTGCAATGTCTTTTTTCATTAATTCCAGTCGCTCAGAAACATTTCTTTTTTCTTTATAGGGTGGATTGGTTGGTTTCCAAAAATAATCATCTGTATCCATAAAAGCATAATTGAGTTTTTCACTAATGTACTTTGCCAGTGTAGTAGTGCCAGAACCCGAAGCACCATAAATATGTACAATTTTATTTGCCATAAGCTATCCTCCAAAAATTTAACGCTCTATGAATACAATTCATATTGATACTCTAAGCTATCTTCCGATGCGGATTTATTTCTTCGTCCGCCCCACTCACCAGTCCTGCTCATACCAAGTTTTTCCATAACCTTATATGAGGCAATATTCTCAGTATCACAATGCGCCAGAAAATGGCTTACTTTTACTTCGGTTTTCGTATAAGAAATAAGTGCCTTTGCCGCTTCATACGCAAATCCATTTCCCCAATAAATCTTATTGATAATCCAACCAAGTTCACCTGTATCATTTTCAAAATACACACTTACTGCGCCAATATGTATGTCATTATATATAATTGCAAATTCTAAAAATTCCGGTTGTTCCTTTTTCCATTCACTCTCAACATTCGCTAAAAATTCTTCTGTCTCCTCAACTGTTTCATCCGGCAAATGGCACATATATTTTGTATTTTCGTAATCCATAGCATATTGAATTGTCGACTTTAGATATTTCTTTCCTAACGGCTTTAACACTAAACGTTCTGTGTTGATTTCAAGATAATCCATAATCTATAATCTCCTATTTATATCTTTTTTTGATTATATCAATTCCACGCTCCATTTACCATCATGAAATATTAGATATGTCAGCCTCTACACCTCATATTTCTTATCGTTCTAACGACTTCTCAATCTTCTGTTTTTGCCCCTCTGCAACAACAGCCATCGATTTTTCAAATTCTTCTTTTCCAATCTAATAAACCAATAGGATTAATACTGTCAAATCAATTCCAAAGCTCTTTTATAAAGTGGATCTAAATCACAACCACAGCTTCCACATTCTTTGTCTGCCTGCTTTATTGCAGATATTAAAACATCCTTATCATATTTTCCGTCTAGCCATTGTTGCGCTGGTACAGATATTAAGTCCCACCCCGATTCAACAAATTTCTCCATAATAGATTTTAATTCTTCCATGATAAACTCCTTTCATTATCTCAAGTTTCAATTTGTCTCACAACTATACAAACAGTATACCATGACATTCTATATAATTCCACATTTTCTGCAATCACAATATAACGCACAAATTTACTGCAATTTATTCAACCTATCTTACCATAAATCTACTTATTGCCTTTCATATAACCCCATTCACAATAGCAAAATAAAAAGGTCTAGTGCTTCTGCACTAAACCTTTACGACACTTACATTTTACCCATTTCCGATTTCTTTTTGGCTTTCCATGACCAAAATAACTTGTTGTCTCAAATGCTTCTAAGTTATCTTTTTCAAAGCCATTTAAAGATACAAATAATACAATTTTCCCTAAAAACGTCTTTGCTAATAAAGACTGTTTTCTATTATCCGGTATCAGATTCATATCCTTTTATTCATAGCTATTGGAATATGCAAAACATTAGCAAGATAAGCAGCATTCTGGCAATGATCCATATGTCCATGCGTGAGCACAATTAAACTCACATGAAACTCCTTGCATTTTTCTAAAATCTTCTAACAATACTTCTTTCTGCCAGTATCAATTAATATAGCCTTGTCATTATCAGCTGCAATGTAACAATTCACATTACCACTTACAATTCTATGTATTTTCTTACTTTCATCCATTGTCAATTTTCTTACCTCTGTAACCTAACCTAATGAATACGTTGGGTAATTAGACAAATCGCTTTATAACATATCTTTATCCGCCCTCTTTTTAATATGATTTCCAATAATCTCTGACACATCACTAATCGTGATAAAAGCACTCGCATCTACCTCTTTGATCAAATGCTTCAGTTGATAGATCTCAAGTCGGTTCAGAACGCAGTATAGAATCACCTTTTTCCCGCTGATCAGGCCCTCACCCTCCAAGATAGTTACGGTTCGTCCCATCTTCTTATAAATCTCATCTGCGATCCTGCGTCCCTCATTCGTGATTATCATAGCGGCTTTTGCCTGCTCCACGCCTGTCTCTACAAAATCGATCACTTTCGATGTGATAAAATACGTCAGTAGGCTGTACATGGCCCTGTCAAATCCAAACAGAAAACCTGCGGTGGTATAGATCATGATATTGATGAAAAGAACCGTCTGTCCCACCGGAAGATTAAATCTCCGATTCAGAAAGATTGCCACTGTCTCCGTTCCGTCGAGACAGCCGCCGGAGCGAATGACGAGCCCCACTCCTATTCCCAGAAACACTCCTCCGAAACAGACAGCCAACAGATAATCATGCGTTATATCCGTAAGCGGTGCAAATATTCCCAGAAAACCCGAAAATGTCACCATGGCAACTGCAGATTTGGCAATAAATTTAGTCCCCAGCTTCCGCATACCGACGATCAGGAACGGAAAGTTGAGTACCAGAGTCAGTAACCCCAGAGGAATCCTACTAAGATTATTAATCATAATCGAGATTCCCACGACCCCTCCATCCAGAATCGTACATGGAACCAGAAATTCTTC
This sequence comes from uncultured Clostridia bacterium, assembly GCA_947174885.1. Classification (GTDB taxonomy): domain Bacteria; phylum Bacillota; class Clostridia; order Lachnospirales; family Lachnospiraceae; genus SVEL01. The sequence continues at coordinate 120,347 of CAMWKO010000003.1, read as the reverse complement.
AACGGAAAAAGCAGCAATAATCGCACCTGCAATCAGTGTCACATAACTAAAAATCTCCTTCATATATTCTTTCGACTTTGAATCATTTTCTGACATAGACATTACCTCCGACACTATCATATCAATGAAAGCCGTACCCGTCAAACAAAAAATTGTTGTTCTACTTTTGCTGTTTTACATTCCGGCTGGAAATACCGGTTTGACTCCCATTTGGAGCCGTTACGGACAGAATCTGCATAACTGAAAACTCTATTATTATAGAGGGGTTTAGAAATAGTTTCTGTCCCCCCTGACCATGCGACAGAGGATATACGAGATTGAAAAAATGTTACACTAATAAAACAAACAAATCGACAACCATAATCTACATTTTTTTAACACCCCAACAATTTCTATGCATAAAATAAAGTAAAACCATATAGGATTATAGGTTACAGATTATGTATTACGCATTATTTATTTTATTACTATTCGCTCTATTCGGCATGATACTCTACTGTATCCGCAGAAAAAAGATCATATGCCGGATCAAGTGCATGGATAAATGTCAGAAATGTTCAAAATTAGCACAACTCGCCGCTCCGTTCGGTTACGATTATCATTGCCACTATGGTTTCTTCTCTTCCACTCTGGATGCATGGCAAAAAAACGCCGGCTACACATGGTTCTACGATTATATGGCTCCCCGTTTTCAGATGGTTTTTGATGCCCTTCCGATCTATTTTGATTATAATGGCAAAACATGGCTGATTGAACTCTGGAAAGGTCAATACGGTATCAATGCCGGCGCGGAAATCGGCATTTATCACGCCGACCATCTTCTATCTAAAGAAGAATACAAGACAGCTTTTTTCACTGCCGCTGAAGACTCCGAGATGCTTCCCTGCACTTTACGTCTGTGCGACAAAACTAAAAAGAAATGTGCTCAGATTTCCGAACGGCATTGGTGGCTGACTATATTTTTGCCCGGCTTTTTCACTGAACCTTCGAATCTGTGTCTGGAAGTTTCCATCTGTTTCCCCACTATGCAAATGTGCAACGCTTTCTATGATGGACTCTATAATGCAGGATATGCCATGAAAGATATCTCCAGACAGGGACATTGTCTTTCTTTCCTATTCCGAACCGGCAGGAATGAAAATTTCAATCTGCTGACGCGCTTTTGGCGCCGCCTGTCCCAATTCCTCAACCGGATATTCTGCAAACTGTATATGTGGATCACAAGACCATTCCTCTGCACGGAAGACCGTATTCTTTTTCTCTACTACTCTCTTCCTTTTGCTTTCAGAAGGCTGCTTCGTCTGCGTAGATTTCACAGACGTTGTCATAGGAAAAACGGCTGCCGCCCACCAAGATGTTATCACACATGCCGTATGCGTAAGGAGGATGCGTCATGAGTACCTCTAGTCGTCTGGAACGTGCCTTTGCACAGGCTCACATCCTCCCTTTCAATATGTGCTCCAAATATGTCCTTTTGAGTGACTGTCACAGAGGTGTGGGTACGTCTTCCGACAATTTTTTAAAGAATCAGCACTTATACTTCGCTGCGCTGGAGCATTATTATAAAAACGGCTTTACCTATATTGAACTTGGCGACGGGGAAGAATTGTGGGAAAATAGGAACCTGCATAATATTACCGAAATACACAGTGACGTCTATAATCTGCTTTCCTGTTTCGATTCGCATAACAGGCTGTATCTGATCTACGGCAATCACGATATCATACAGAAGAAAAATCCGGCTTATCATGAGGCGCTCATCCTGCGCCCGGATGCCGTTCCTGAAAGGTCACTGTATCTGACCCACGGACATCAAGCCAGTCTGCTCAATTCCACCTTCTGGCGTGTAGCTCGTTTTCTGGTACGGTATTTATGGAATCCGCTTGAAAATCTTGGTATCTTAGATCCTACAAGTGCGGCAAAAAATTATGAAGTAAAAGAAAAATGCGAGGAAAAGCTGCGCCGTTTTGCAGAGGAAAATCATCATATTCTGATCACCGGACACACCCATCGTCCGGTCATGCCCGAAGAGCTTTCCTATTACTACAACACGGGAAGCTGTGTGCATCCCAGATGCATTACATGTATTGAGGTGGAACGCGGTCAACTGACCTTAGTGAAATGGAGTATGCAGGCAAGACCCGATCTCATACTGTATGTGAAACGGGAAGTGATTGGCGGTCCGGTTGAAATATTATAAAACGTAACTGACAATTTGTCAGCCGGCACATTATAAATCCATACAAATCCCACGACTATAGGCTTTGTATGGATTTACTATCTCACTTAAATATAAATATCGATACATTCTCACTCACCCTTATGGCTATCATATACTTTTGACATAATATATAAGCTCATCATCTCTTTTATATTCTAAATAATATAGCTTTTTATAAAAACGATTTGTACTAACGTTCCATATAGGCGTATCAAGGTAAAATTATTTAATCCCAGGATACATTGCTTCAATCTTCTGCATCATAAATAATCCAAATCCTTTTCTATGATATTCCGGACTTACAAATATTCTTCCTATGTTAAGTTTCTCTCCATTAGGAAAAATGATAGCTCCTCCCACTATAAGGTCATCTTATGTCAATTTGTATAAATGATTTGTCCTGACCATCAAGACAAGATATATTATGTCACAGCATCTGTAACATAACAATCAACCAGTATGTACTTTTTTTCGTCTCTATGTAACATGTCATGTTACATAATGCTCTATGCTCCATAAAATCAGAATTATTTAGATTATGAATATTTTTTTACCCATATTCTGCCTACATTCTTATGTACTAATAAGAAGAAAAAATCATTTCTTCTACAGTCTGAACAACTGCTAATGCAGTTGTATTTATTGTTATTCTATAAATACCTCTAATATAGGTATCAAAAAAGGTATATCAGCGTATAAAAGGCCCTCTCAAATAGCGTGTTTATGCCATTTGTGGTGTTCTGTACATTACTTGGCGTGTTCTTTGAAATTATTAACTATTTTTGTTTAATTTCCGTGCAAATCACGCAAAATTGACAATCCATTATTAAAATGTTACTCAGCAAACGCCCATTTTTGAAGATAGAGATATAAAATATTGTCCAAATCTATTTTTCGTCTAATAATCTTTACAAAATAAGTCTTTTAGAATGGTTAAAGCGTAACGCAATATTAGTCAATCACCGTCTTTCTCCTTATCTACCTTTATTACGTCAGCACATAAATACATGATTCTATTTTCAAAAAGTATTCCCTAATAAGATATTATCAAAATATTTTTTCAAATGGTTTTTAATATCCTGCGGTGTAACAGGAATTTCTGTATCTAGGAAAGGATATTCTAACTGCACTTTTTTGTCATCGGATATAATATGCACTCTATGACCATGCTCATTGATTCTCACATACCAATAATAATTTATTCCTTCATATACTATTTTGCGTTTATCTTTCTTGGATACCATATTTTCCTCAACAATATACTATTTTCAACATAACCACAATTCTGAAAAAGAAGCTATATAATTGTTTCTATTAAACAATATAAACCGTATTTTGATGACAACCGTACTAAATATAGAGTTCGTTATTTTTAAAAAAACATATTTGCTTTTTATCTGGATTGAAAGGAAATTCTGATATCTCTAATAATTCATCATAAATCATTTGTGGAATCCCTCGTTCAAATTGTATCAAACTGCTCTCATGGTGTCCACGCATAGCACATTCAGAAGGATGCATTTTAGGATTACAAGTAAAAAAACATATGATTTTTGAATAGCAATTTTGAATTGAAGCTGGCAATATTTCATAATTCTCCATCAATGCTATTTGTGTGTATTCTTGCCCTATTGGTATATCACTTTCTGCATAGGAATGGTGAAAATTCAAGCTATTCACCGCATATTTATTGTAAATATCTCATAAGCAATCGAAAACATCACTCCAAATCGTAGAACATTTTTTCCATATCCGGTATTAGCCTATTTCTTACAATCTTCGGACTATACCAGCCCCATAGAATCAGTCGATTTTGTTCTAACATTTTTCCTTCCTTACATTCCTTAGTTGCCAATAAGTTATTATTTTCAAATAAAAATTTATAGTTATTGCTGATACTCTAAAATCCCATTTCATCACTCGAACTCGGCGTGTTCTTCGCCGTACTTAACTATATTTGTTTAAGTTTTATGCAAATACACGCCCATTTTAACTTCAATTACATCATTTATTATGGTTTGATGATTTTCTGTTGCCAAAATATTGCCACGCATAAAGATACCATACCAACATTCTATATCAATAATTTTCATAATTTCCTTTGATTTGTTTCAGCAAAATTGGAATTTCGCTAAATTTATCAATCCATATTACATTTACACCTAACTCCTTGAAAAAAGACTCTTGCAATGTTTCATTTACCCTTTCAAAGCTTTTAATTGAATCCACACCTTCGGATTCCCTTATCTCAAACCTTCGCATAATAGCATAATGTTGGCACTCTCCATCATTATCGATTCTTTTCTGCGCCGCTATTTCTAACAATCTTCGCATATTAGGATCTGTCATAGACAATCCTATAAATAAACAAGTATTATTAATCATATAATTTAATTGGCTAATGTTTGCCCAATTATATGGTTCTAACATTAACTTATGATATCCTTCTTCTGAAAAAACCAACAATGACTTTGTTAAATTATCATAATTTTCTTTTTCTTGTGGCAAAAAGCCATGAACATGATATATCCCCAACTCTTCTGTATCTGGAATCATTCCCTCACCATAAATTGAGTGGTATTTTACTCTTAATCTTTTTAAATTCTTTTCAACTAAATCATCAAAATTATAGTTGACAATTGCACGAATACCTAACTTCCCTCTATTTGGTATACATAATTGCCCTATTTCTTCCAATAAATCTGAAGAATCAACAACATTTTGATATAGAATCTCTCTTACCAACTCTTCAAAATCATCTTCAAATCCATTTCTTAGAAATCTTGTTTGCAACAAAGGAGAATTTCCATTTTGATTTATAACTTCTTTTATTATTCTTTTCTTATCCTTCTTTTCTATCTGAATATGATTTGCATTTAACTGTTTATCAATCAATGCAACAAACAATTCGGAAATTAACGTATCCCATGTTGCTATCTTTGCTTCCTTTGATGCTCCTGCTCCAAGAAAAAGTACTATATTATCATTTTCATATTGTAAACGAAGTTGTTCTATATATTTTTTTCGCTTTTCCAAATATGTACTGCTATTTCTTAAAATACCACTATTAATCGTATCTCTCAACAATACCGCATTTAGATTATTGCATGTTTCAGCAAATAGATTTTCATTATGACTAAAAATTTGAACTAGGTTATTAATATCCCAAAGAAACAATTCAAAATTGAGTTGTTTCTTTTTTTCTTCAATTCTCGTTCTTATTCCATCAGGTAAATCATTTACAACAATCAACAGGAGTTTATTAATTTCCCCTCTATTCATTGAAAATCGCCCAATTGTATCATATATCACTCTCAAACTCATCTGTATATGTCTATACATCTTAATTTCAACTGCAATACATCCAGATTCATTATCTATACCATCTGGCAATAACATATCCGATATCCCATGTATACTTTCATTTTCTACTAAAAGACTTTTATTCTGAGATTCTAAATAATCTCTCATCATAACTGAGATAAGTTTCTCAATCGCTACATATGAGTATCTATTTGTTTCTGAATTCGCAATTTCAATTAAAGTTTCTCTAATATCCATCTCTATCCTCAAAAATATATTATGCAATGTTTTATCACATGTTTTCAAACAATATAGTCGTTGGCAACAAAATAACCATAATGTGTATTATTTAAAATACAACCGACAATCCTATAGAGCACCTGCCATATAAAATAAATAATGCACTCTCGTACTACTCGAACTAGGCGTGTTCCTTTTTGTTCTTAACTTCATTTGTTTAAGTTTTGTGTAAATACACGCCTGTTTTTACTTCAATTACATCATCTATTCTGACTTGCCTATTTTCTGTTGTCAAAATGTTGCCACTACCATATTATAGCAACTATGCACAAATTAGCAACTCATTTTTTTCTATATATACAACAAATTTATTCAACACTCTTACCCTTAATAACTTCATTTATTTTATCGTTAACATTCTGACCAACAAAAATCGTTAACGGAAATCCCTTCACTTCTATTATTTTTGATTTTAAATCCACCTTTAATCCTAGTTTTTTATCCAAATTTATAATATGATACTCAAATAATGAAACTGCATTGCCCTTTGCTTGTTTAATAGCTGCACGTATATCTTTCTCTGTAGTATCTTGTTGTAATATTCCAAGAGCTAATGCCAATTCACTTAATAATTCCTTTTTTACTGCAAAACTTTCATCAACTCTTTTTGTTGTCGCTATATACTGCAAAGCCACTATTATATCGCTATAACTATCATTTACAAAGGAAATACTATGTTCGTCTATATGTGATATTTCTTCTGCAGCTGCTGACGGTTTTTCATTATATGTAGTATTAGGAGAAAATTTATAATAACTTTCAATTGCCCCCTTTTTTAAAACAAAACATCCCACCTTTTCTAATATCGAAAGTACTGTTTCTATTCTACATTTTATACTTTTCCATTCTTGATAATCAGGCCATTTCTCAATATCAGATATACTAAAAAGCTGTCCAATCAAAGATCTTTTTGCAATCTTCAATTCATCCTCATCTTCTTTTTTATTAATCCAATAAGGATGAATTTTATAAATATCTTCCATATCATCTTTATGTTTTTTTACCAACGCCGTTATTTTAGTTTTTATACTATTGATTACTTCTAAAATATTGCCACTTCCACAACTATTAGCCAACTCTATTGCCTTTGGCAAATTTGTGAACAAATCAACTATACTGTTGTCATCAATAAATCCATCTAAATCCGTTAATATAGCTACCTCTTTATTTACCATCCTAAATAATTTGGTTATAACAGGAAACTGCCCTTTTCCATCAACTGGAATAATTTGAGAGCCCGCTACATCAATATTTAACTCCAATTTATTTATCAAAGAATGACATATTATTAAGTCACTTGCTCCTTCTATAAGCAATACTTTTTTTGCAAAAAAACCATTTTTATATATCTGCCCCATTCTCAGCAAAAAATCTTTTATTTTTTTCCCTTGAAATTCTGGCACATTTGGATTTATCTGAACTGGAACTTTCTTTTCTTCAAAGAAAACTAAATTGCTAAAATCATTAATACTACTAAAAGATAATAATTCTGCAGAGTGTGTCGATAATATAATTGTCTTATCATACAATTTAGCCGCATTTTTTATTTCTCTTAGCAAATATGATTGTAATTGCGGATGCAACGACACTTCCGGTTCGTCAACAAGTAAAATCTGCACATAGTCATCAAATATTGCAGCCAAAATTGATATAATATTTACTAGCCCACTCGCTTCTACTGCAACAGAGTATTCTTTCTGGTTATCGGTCTTTTCAAAAAAGACTTTCATACTCCCTGCATCCCATCTAAGATATATCTGCCTTCCAAACAAAACTGATAATCTCTCTGCAACTTTGATATAAACATCCTTCTTATCATCCATTGCAAAAAAATCACCCGATATGGTTTCAATTTCATGTCTTGCCTCTTTTGTTTTGCGGTCACCTACTTTATAATCATCAGGAGACCTAAAATATTGATCGATTCTTGATCTGTATTGTTCCATTTCTCCAAGTCTATTTGATGACAAATATCTAACTTTACTTGATCCTAATTTTTCCTTAAAATGATCTCTCATTTTCTTTAATGTTTGAGTTTTTCCACTCCCATTTGGCCCAACGAAAATAGTTACTTCAGAGTATAAAGTAATCTCTATTTCGCTATCAAAAACGCTATTTACCTGTAACTTACATACATAGGGATATTCCATCATTTTACACCATCCTCAGTATATTTTATATATGGCAACAAAATCTCACCATTTTTAACCAATAAACACAAATGCAAAGACAACAGATAATCATATAGACTACCTGCCATATAAAATAATCCATATACTCCCGTACTATTCAAGCTCCCTATAACTATAACATAATTATTAAATATCTGATTGCTTTTTAAGGATTTTTATATCCATAATATCCATATTTTACGCCTTATTTACAGTTTAAAACCAAACAGGTATCATACGGGTATCACGAATATTTCTCCTTAACTACCAATTTTACATGGTGCTAGCACCATGTAATCATATGTAAGTAAAATACCAAATTTATATGTTGCTCTTTGATTTTTCTTTAGATAATTCTAATTCTTTTTCCCTCTCTAAATTCTCCAAAAAGTGCAACGCATTATTTGCACTTTCTTCTATTGTAGCCGGAGGTTGACTAAACATATTATTTATCATTTTTCCTATACAGTGATTTTCCGTTAATTCTCCTTCCAAATAATCCTCTAGTTTTTGCATATTTCCTTGACACAACAATTCAAACACCTTAGCTTTTTCTTTTTGAATATTAATAATATCTTTCGCTAACTTATTTATCTCATTTTGCCTTCTATCCACACTATCCATTTCATATCTCCATTCAATTATTTTTATTATACATGGTGCTAGCACCATATATAGAACATTAACAAGGAAAATATCAATTCATTGCTCTTCACCACTCTAATCAACAAAATAGAATTTCCAATGATTATTTTGTCTTCTCTAATGTAGAAGCCTTCAGCCGCTTTTAGAATCAATCATATTTTTATATTGGACTTCCCATTATTATTGCTGGTTTCCTTTCAAAATCTTTTTTAACCTTATTCATATTGTCAATGCAATTATCTCTTGCTTGCTTCCATTCCACAAGTTCGGATATATTCAAAAAAGTGCATATATCATTTTTTAGATCATCTAAACCCGTTTGTATCTTTAATCTTTCATCATCCAATTTTATCGCTATTGCTTTGGAATCAATTACCCCATATATATCAGAAAAATCAAATCCCTTAATCCACGCAGCACCTATTTCATTCAAAGAAACAGGGCTATTATAGAAATTTTTTGACAAAAGATAAACCATTTTCAAATCATATTTTTCATATTGTTCGCAAATATCTTAAATAAAATTTTTTGATATTTTTACTCCATATGGTGGAACTGATGAACAAAATATGCATTCCGATAAAACACCAATTTTCGTCAATAAATTCACCAAAGCCTCTGCGTACTTTTTATCTTTTTCGGAATGACTTATAAAAATCTTTATTTTCTTATTCATAAATGTTTTCCTCTTATTCCAACTTTATCAAAATTCTTCGATATTATTTCACTGAAACAGTTTTACAATTAAATCTATGTTAAAAACATAAAAATATCTTTTTCATCAATTTGAAAATATGAGCCTTCTCCCTCTGTATCTGTCACATAATATTTTTTCTTAGAATTATCGACCTCCAAAATAAAGACAGTTCTTCCATCTTGCAAACATACGATATTGTTGGCGCAGTATTTCAATAAATTCACCTTCTTTCTGTAATATTTGTATACTAAAAAAAACATCCAGTTGTATTTACAGCGATAATTAAACATTTCCTAAACTTATCTTTTGTAAAAACTGGATGTTTCTTGATTATATTTGCTACTATAGTACAAACAATCATTCTTGTCAACTATATTTTGTGTCTTTTTACTAACATTCTTGTATGCAAGTACTATATATAGTGTCATCTTTTATTCACTTATAAATTTCTTGCAATAAACATCTCCCCATTTTTCATAATAAACTCATATACCCATGCCTATCAGGAGAAGTTCTCTCATCCATTACTCATACTTAAAAATTCTTTAATTTTATTAGAGTATTCTCAATTTATAATCCTTTGCTATTTTACCATTTATAGATATTTCCATTCTATTGAGTTTGTTTTTGACAATTCATTTTGAATATGACGAATTGAAACACCTGTTATTCGTGCCGCCTCTGAAATAGAGTCATATTGCTCTATTATATTTCCTGACTTGTCTATTTTCCCTATCTTTTTAGAAATCCCCGGATTAGTTTTTGTCGCATCAAATAATACCTCTATTTTTTCTGGTATTCTTTCATCAGCATTATACTTTTTCCAAACATAATTAGCCGCACTATTTCTTTCCCCTCGCAATACTTTGGAGATACTCGTGTTACTCACTCCAATCTTTTTTGCCGCATCTCCAATATTTGTAAATCGTTCAATATAATCTCCTTGCAAATCATACTGCACAATATAGTTTTTAATAACCTTGGCTTTTCTTTCTTGCATATTGTCTTCCTTTCTTCTATAGGTGCCATTTCATTACATATCTTACATATTTCATTACTCTCGTCTTTTTCGGCAAATGCAATATTATTTTCTCTCATAAATTGTACTACATTTTCATCATTCACCGGAACTTGATACGACCACTCTAATAAATGTACATTATTTACTGCACATAGCTTTTTCTTCTTTAAATCCCTTTTCTGATTTTCTTTAAGGGCTTCTTCTCCACCCCAAATGTCTATAGGTTTATAATGTTGCTCTCCTTGATATTCTATACCTATTCTCTCTGTTTCAATATATATATCTAGACTCTGTTGCCCCAACCATTCACAATGATATTGGTACTTGGTATTAAAATTATGACTTTTTATCAATTCAAATAATTGGTACTCATTAGACCATTTTGATTTTACTCTTTTTGTAAGTAACATATTGGTATACAATTCATCTGTTTTTCTTGAAACTCTTTTTCTTTCTTCTGAATTTTATAGAAAATCTTTTCTTTTACAGCTTTAGGAACTGTATAGTATCCATAACTTGCCTCCACCTGATTTAGCATATCCCGCGATAAAATTATCATTCTATATACTTCACTATACTTAACCAAATAAGAAGCAATAATGCCTTCATTCTTGCTGTAAATATCCCAATCCCAACCCGAACGTAAAAAATACATCAATTCTATTTCTCGAAGATTTTCTCCTTTGAAAGTCACTCGATAGCAATCTGTAATTTTTTCTATACTATTGGCATTGTCGCATAGTGAGGAAACGTTTTTATAACATGCTTGCAAGTCTAGGACTCGTGTATAGTATGCTTGGAATTTTTTTGCTATTCTTTCAAGAACTAGAACGCAGTTTTTCTACTGAACCAATGAATATGTTGGCTCTTTCGTTTATTATGATTGGTTTATTTGTTTCCTTCTACGGCATAATGCTCAAAAATGTTACTTTAAAAAGAAGGGCATTCCATCCTGTAAAAAATGATTCTCAAAATGGTTATGAACTCGTTAGTTTATGGAAAGAGCTTGAAGGACTGATGATTCAATTATCTCCAGACAACACTCCTTCATCGCCCTCAAAACTAATACAATATTTATCACAAAATAATTTTATATCAGAAAAAGATGAAAATTCTATTAGAACTTTACTTAGACTACGTAATGAAACAGTCCATAGTACTACCTCTCCTAGATTGGAATTAACCCATGAGGAATATTCTTCTCTTATTAAAAATATTAGATACATAATCACTAAACTTAATAACATTGTTTAATATGGGTATCAAAAAGGTATCACGCCCCACATCAAAAGCCGGAAAGTCCGCTGTTTATGCGGCTTCCCGGTTCTCTGTTTACTATTCGAACTCCAGACCGACAGTAACGGTTATAAGCAAAAATCGTTGATTTTAAGGCATTTTCAAAAAAGATTAGACCCTATAAACCACTATTAAAAAGAAAAAAATGCAATACAAATGCAATGGAGTACATTCAATTTTGTCATTCCTAGACATTAATGTTCCTCAATATCTTTATAAAAATTTCTTTATTTGTTGCAGCTTATAATTTATACTGTATACAGGAATTTACTTTTGAAAGGAATTGAATAATGGATAATTTTTTTACTTTTATGGATAAAATTTTACCTTTGCTATCAACATTGCTAGGTGCTTTTATAACCTATTATGTTACTGTACTTAGCAAAAAAAACGAAATAAAGGTAGATGCACAAACTAAAGCTAGAGATGAATATTGGATTCCCTGCTCTATGGCAATTTCAAATTTACAAAAGAAAATAACAGAATTATCAAAAGATGAAAGCTATTATGTTACTTTTCAAGGTGAAAACAGTTGCGAGTTGGAAACTGATGAATTATTAGAATATCTTCGAGCAGATAAAAGAGTTTTCTTTTATGAGCGAACAAGAAACATATTGAGCTTATTAGAAAAGAATATACAGGATTATGAAAATGCAGTAGACAGTGATGTGCAATCTCTCATAAATAATTTCCGTAAACATTACTACACTATGCTTCATAATTTTTCAGTCTACATTAACAACAACTGTACCGATTGTGCAATAGCTCTAAGAAAAACTTTACCACAGGAAATAAAAACTGCCCTACTGACACGCAAAGGTATCGTTTGGTACGGACAGGTAGTTAATGTTGACTTTATAAGAGGCGATTATGATCTTTCAAATACCTTTTCAACTAATATGTCATATTCATCTGATGATTTTTATTTTGATGTATGGTATCAAATAAAAGATGGATACAAGCAGAGAAATGAATTTGCTTTAGATCCCGAACAAGAATTAGGTTTAGATGTTCTTGACTTTGAAGATGAAAATATCGGCAAATTTGCTGGCACATTGAACCAATCCATTAAATCTAAAAATTATCAAACAGAATATACCAAGATATTTGAAACCTTATCTTTGCTACAATCCGAAATTCTAAACAACATAGACAAAGCAACACTTTTGTAAAATCGACCCAGATAGACGTTCAAACATGAGCGTCTATTTTTTTACCCCAATTTCAGACGAAAGGAGCTGATAACGTGGCAGTATGAATATTATCCTCCTTGGGAGCCACCAGTTTCCTGCTTGAGAGCCACCTGAAAGTTTCTGCCTTGAGAGCCACCCCGGACACAAGATGTAGTAGGAGTGCCCTATCGCTTAAAAATACAACAGAGGCAGTCCTGATTATTGCGTGCTCAGATAATTATGATTCTATCTCATCAACAAGTTTTTTTAACTTTCTTGAATCATACAGCTTTCTCAGGTTTGTTTCATTTGTAGGGATTTCATAAGCGTTATGGATGATCCTGTCCATGATAGAATCCGCCTGTGTCCCTCCGCCAAGCCTGTTATGCCATTCATCGACTGGATACTGTCCGACAAAGATCGTGGAGTGATTGCCGCTGCGTTGTTCAAACAATTCATAGAGGTTCTTGGCATCTTTTTCGGAAAGTTTATAATTCAGCCATTCATCAAGGATAAGGCTCTGATAGTTACCGATCCTTTTCCTGTATTTCGTCAGTTCCCGGAGGTTGTCGCTCTGGTTTTCAAAGTTCCGCATCAGGTCAGGCATTCGGATATACAGGACCCTGTAAGTCTGTCTGCAGGCTTCCACGCCAAGGGCGCATGCAAGATAAGTTTTCCCTGCGCCGGTCGGTCCTGTGATGACAAGATTCGTTGCATTTGCGACAAATCCCATTGTGGCGTGATTCAGAATCGTGGACTTTTTTATCTGTCTGGAATCATAGTCCAGTGATTCCAGACTTGCAGAAGGATATTTAAAATAAGCATTCTTGATGAGCCTGTTTATGAGTCTGTTCTCACGTTCCTGTATCAGCGTTTCAAGGAGCAGTTCCAAACGCTTTTCATAGCTTAGATCCACAAGTTTTATATCTTTTTCCTGCATTTCTATAATCCTTGCAAGGTCGCTTAATTCCAATACTGATAAACTCTTTTTTATTTCAATGTTCATTTATCCATATCTCCTTTCCTGTAATAATCCGCCCCTCTGACCATTCCGGATTTCTTATTGTTTTCTTTAAATTCTGTATATTCTTTCTCACTGTTTATGCTCTTTGCATGGGAGTAAATGGTCTTGTAATAAGGCATGTGATACTGTCTTAGAGCTTTTTCACATGCCCTTTCAAGGATTTCCGGTGAATAAATGTCTGCTATGGAGAGGATTGCTTTTGCCGTCTGCATGGGTTGTTCTTTCACTTTTGCCTCGTCAAACATCCTGCGGATCACTTCAAAGGTCTTAGGTCCTGTTTCCCTTGCTTTATCGCGTACTGCCTCCACGGACAGATTCTTCTGAAGTGGAAAAGGCAGATGAGCTTCTTCTGTCCGCACGCCGTTTGCCGCATGTTTGGGAAGTATCTGGTGCCTTGCTATCTCTGTTCTGTTATAATAGATAAATACAAGATGGCTGTTAAATTTGACATCCACTTTGTAACCGATATACCTGTACGGGACAGAATATTGGCCTTTGTTCCACCATATATGGGAGTTACTGCCGACTTTATGTCCATAAGACCATTCGCACACTTCATAGGGGATAAGCGGCAGAACTCTCAGGTATGGCTTTTCTTCCGTTTCAAAGATGATCTGGCGGCTACTGGGACGCTTCTGGAAAGGCTTATTGTTGAATTCTTTTACCGCCTTCCTGATACCGGCATTTAATGCAGATAATGATGTAAATACATCATTCCTAAGTTTTGCTATGACAGACGTGGCTATCTTGCCGACGGAACCTTCGACGCTTGCCTTTTGTTTTGGCTTTCTGACACCAGTCGGCATGATGGCAACGGAATAGTATTCTCCAAGAGCAAGATAGGCTTCATTTAGTACAATCTCTCCCTTCTTAGGATGGGCAGTCACTCCGGTTTTTAGATTATCACAGACAATCTTTACCGGTGTTCCGCCAAAGAACTGGAACATGTTTACATGGCAGGAAAGCCATGCCTTTTCACCCATGCTTGTTGCTGCTTCCACATAGCTTATCTGGCTGTATGGCATTGTTGCAACAAACAGGTATGCGCTTATCCGTTCGCCGGTATCAGACTCCACATAGCTCATTGCAGGACCCGACCAGTCAACTTCAATTTCTAATCCGGGCTTGTGTTCTATGTGGCTCGTATAATTTTTATCTGCCGTGAATTTCTTATAATTTTTAGCAAATGTTATATAAGAACACGCATGCACCCCGTCTTTCTCACATCCGGCGCAGTATTCTTCCCAAAGAAGTTTCTCTGTGACACCTGTCTTTTTCAATTCCTTATGGACGTAAGAATAATCAACCGGCGCATATCTTGGCTTATATTTAAACTTATCTGGATAGAACAGTTTATAAAGCCTGTCATCATCCCAGCCTGAAATATCCTCCAATGATTTACCCGACTGTAAAAACAATGCCTGAACCTCTGCAACAGTGTTTCTGGATACACTTAAAACTCTTGACACCTCCCTTGCACTTAGATTTTTTCCCAGAAGTTCCAGAATGCTTCTGACTTTTGTCTTCTTAAACATAAAAAGACCTCCTTATAGGTTATTTGGTGATGCTACATCTGCAGTTCTCCAAGAACAACTATAAGGAGATTTATCGTGAAATCAAATATATATGTTGCCACAAGATGTTGTGGTGGCTCTGAAGGTAGAAAATATCATTTCCGGGTGGCTCTCAATCGGGAAACTGGTGGCTCCCAAGGGGGATAATATTCAGCGGTGATGATGTTCAAATTGCTCTCGCAACATCATATTAACATCACAGCAAATACTAAAACCTCCGAAATCCCATTAAAACAAGAGATTTTGGAGGTTTTTTCTATTATTCAAACTCAATCGTAGCCGGCGGTTTCCCCGTGCAATCATACATTACCCTATTTACCCCCTTAACCTCATTCACAATTCTACTCGTAATCTTACCCAGCACCTCCCAAGGTATCTGAGCAGCCTCTGCAGTCATAAAGTCAGATGTATTTACTGCACGCAGTGCAATCGCATAATCATAAGTTCTCTCGTCACCCATTACGCCTACTGAACGCATATTGGTAAGTGCCGCAAAATACTGACCTAATCCTTTGTCTACACCTGCTTTGGCAATCTCTTCCCTATAAATAAAATCAGCCTCCTGAACAATGTGTACCTTTTCGGCTGTCACTTCCCCAATAATTCTGATTCCAAGTCCCGGACCCGGGAATGGCTGACGGTATACAAGATATTCCGGAATCCCCAGTTCCAGTCCTGCCTTTCTTACTTCATCCTTAAATAACAGACGAAGAGGCTCTATGATTTCCTTGAAATCCACACAGTCCGGAAGCCCGCCTACATTGTGGTGCGACTTGATAACTGCTGACTTTCCAAGTCCGCTTTCTATTACATCCGGGTAAATTGTGCCCTGTACAAGGTAATCTACTGCACCGATTTTCTTTGCTTCCTCTTCAAAGACACGGATAAATTCTTCACCGATAATTTTTCTCTTCTGCTCCGGCTCTTCTACTCCTGCAAGCTTACTATAAAATCTTTCCTGTGCATTTACACGGATAAAGTTTAAGTCGTATTGACCGTCAGGTCCGAATACTGCTTCTACCTCATCACCCTCATTTTTTCTAAGAAGTCCGTGGTCTACAAATACACACGTAAGCTGCTTGCCCACTGCTTTTGCTAAAAGTACTGCCGCTACTGAGGAATCCACTCCGCCCGATAATGCACAAAGCACCTTGCCTGTGCCTACTCTTTCACGAATCTGTTTTATGGTAGTTTCTACAAAAGAAGCCATCTTCCAATCGCCTGTGCATTTACAAACCTTATATACAAAGTTTGAAAGCATCTTAATACCTTCAACCGTATGCATTACTTCCGGATGAAACTGTACTGCATATAAATTTCTTGCAGGATTCTCCATCGCCGCTACAGGGCATACAGGTGTATGGGCTACTATTTTAAAATCTGAAGGAGCTTGTGATATATAATCCGTATGGCTCATCCAACAGATGGTTTTTGGTGAAACATTTTCAAATAATACTGATGATGTGTCAATGTCTACCTCTGTCTTACCATATTCGCTTACAGGGGCAGTTTCTACCTTGCCACCAAGCATATATGACATAAGCTGTGAACCATAGCAGATACCAAGAATAGGAATACCCAGTTCAAATATTTCCTTTTCACAAAGTGCTGAATCCTTACTATATACACTGTTTGGCCCACCTGTAAAAATAATACCCTTAGGATTAATTTCCTTTATTTTATCTAAACCCATATTATATGGATGAACTTCGCAATAAACATTACATTCTCTGACACGTCTTGCTATGAGCTGATTGTACTGACCACCGAAGTCTAATACTATAATCATTTCCTTTTCCATGTGTTTCCTCCTAAAATTGAATTCGGCTGTTTCTTTTTCCATATGTTTCTTTATCAGATTAACTTTGTTATTTCTTATAGCTTTGTATAAAACATTTAAATATGTTTATTACAAATTAATAAACTATAAGTATTGTAATTATAGATAATAGCAAATTTATTGTCAATAATCATTAATTTATTTGGCTTTTATTTCGTTACGCCATTTTTCTTCTCTACTATCCCATTTCTTGATTTCCGATTGATATAGTTCAATGTTATCAGGATCCAATTCTATAAGCCGTTTCAAGTCCCGAATCGCCCTGTGACGTTTTGTGAAATCTGTAACTGCCGCTCTGGCACGCAGCAAATATATATCAGTTGGTTTTTCATAATTTAGGCATATCGGTTCATAAGTCGCTCTATCCAGAAATGACCAACAGCCGCTTCCTTTATACATCCAGTAAGAGCAAAATGCTGCCAGCACTTCCAAACGTTGACAAACTGGATCGCGCTCCGATTGTTGTACTGATATACAATACTTTATGACTATATCAATAATCTCCTGTGGGTTCTTATCCGCAAATTGAAACTCTTTTATTCTATTATCCTCCAACAGATTCCTGAGATAATCATAAGAAAATGCAGATGGCAGTATATTGATTAAAGAATTATCTTCCGTCTCACATTCGCCCTTGTTTGCCGGAAGATTATTTTCCAAAATCTCCCCAAGGCTGGGTAATTGCACACATACCTGATCAGGTAATACATCTTCCGGATACTGAAATCCAAGTGCCCTTAAGAAATCTGTCATTTGCCATACGTCGCCATACGGGAATTCATCATCTTCATAAGCAAAATCCTCATTGTCTAAAATCGCATCCGTCCAATGGCACAGATACCTTTCTATCCGTTCTGCCGAAACAGTAAAGGATTGGGATAATAGTGGCACATTTGCTGTATATCGAAGCACCGGTTCTTCGCTATCTTCAAAATAATCCGGTATTGTTGCAAATTCGTTTTGCACCTCACCATTAATAAAAAGAGTATATCCCCAGTAGTCACCATCATAAATATAGGCAAAAAGAACAGGGCACTTTCCTTCCAAAGAAATTTTCTTTGCGGTCTCCTCTGTCTCCTCTGCTCCCAATATATGAAATTTATTCTCTCCTTTTATTGCAATACCATTTACAAATTCACCCATAATTTCTCCTTGTTTAATCCCGATTTTTCACTTTCTTCAACTCATCCACAAAGCAGAATCTGTTGTTCTCTATGATGCTATAAACATTCCATATTCTTTAGGTACATTTAGAATACCATTAGTCATATTTTGTAAAAGAATTTCTCTTATTTCATTTTTTGGTACATTACTCAACGAAGTCATACTTTGAAGCGAATAAATGTAATCTACCATATCATCTACATAAGTAACCGCTAAAGAGTCTTTGTATTCCAATCTTTCAACTTTTGAAAACGATTTGCTTAAGATTTCATATCCGTTTTGAAGAGTAAAATTTTTGTTTACATTATCTTCTACACCATAAGTAGAAAGGATTTTTGAAAGATATTCTATAATCCCATGCTCACCATATGTAGCACAGTAAAAAGAACCATTTTTCTTTAAAACACGTCGTACCTCAGCCAATCCTCTATCTATATCAGGCACATGATAAAGCATCATATTAGCTATAACAACATCAAATGTCTCATCCTCATATGGTATTTCCTGAATATCTATAACTCTATACTCAATGTTATCATAATTACTCAAATTTTCTTTTGTCGTTGCTACCATTCCCTCAGAAAAATCAGAAAGTACCAATTTTGAACATGAATTAATTACATCATCTCTGTCCTTCCACATATTTCCGGTTCCACAACCTAATTCCAACACTTTCATTCCTTTATCAATTCTATAATTAGAAACAATCCAATTTCCAAATCCCATTTTATTTGTTGAATATTTATCATGAATAGATATTCTTGTATTCAGATTACTTGCATTAGCATATTGCTGCTTTAAAATCGCAGTATCATTAATTTCGCTCATAGCTAACCTCCGTCACACTACAATTTATTGGTATAATTATAAACTGCTTTCTGTTAATGTACAATTAAAAATTAATATAGAGTTTCCGTATTTTTTATTTTTAATTTTAAAAAGTCTTGTTGCCAAAGGCAACATAGACATCTTTCACAAAAAGTTGCAGATAAAAGTGAACTTTCATCTGCGACTTTTTGTGAAAGATGCTTACATCATTATGATGATGTAAGCTTTTTGAAGCTAAAAATAAAAAATACTAAAACTCAAGAAAATTAATAGATTTATCAATGGAGACAAAACTTCAGACAGTTACTAAATATCCGTCCTGAAAATGCAGTACATATTATACAAAAATTACCCAAGGATAAATAAGTTATCCTTGGGCAGTCAGTAGAAATGTTCATTCCTTATCATCACAATACGATTGAGTTGATTCTATCGCCTGAGCAAACTTTAGAAAAAGATTTAGAACAACCGGGGATGAATTTATCACGAAATTTATCGCCCGTTCTCTCTTTTTGTCCAGATAGATATCCTCATAACATATGTGGTTCTTGATAATACCATCAATAATACCACTATTTTCATTTGTATAAGTATACTCCATAATAGATTTTTCGCACTTATCCATTTTATTTACAACAACATTCTTTTTCCTGATACTATAAAATTCATACACTTCTTCTGTCAGCAAATAGCCTATATCTATATCTAATGCTTTACATATTAATTCCAATGTGTCAATTCTGGGAATAGATTTTTTTGTTAAAATATTGGAAATCTGTGTCTTTGATATATGTGATTGTTCAGAAAGTCTTGCCTGTGACATGTTTTGTAACCGCATCAACTCTCGTATTTTATCTGAAAGGTCTGGCATAATTTCTCCTTAACAACATTTCACAATATTATTTTATCAAGTAGTAAAGTAAAAATATATACCAACTTATTTGAACGTCAAATATACAATCAGTGTACTCATAACAAAAGCTTCTAAACTTACTATGATTTCTCTACATCTAATTTACACAATTAATTATCAAAGCCTTCCGAAACTACTATACAATTTCAAAATGTAATATTTTTAAAACATTATATCAGTATTTTAAACATCAAACAAAAAAGGTATCCTGCAAAAAAGGAGTTGGAAAGTTTTTTGCTCTTAAACACTTTTCTTATAAAATAAATGATGTGGTGCTGTAAGTCCGCTATTCACAAAATATAGTATTTCTATTACTTAACTTAATATATATAATGACAAAATATTTTATTTCTACACTAGAAAACAAAACTGTGCTTGGTCAATTTATGTATAAACTTGAGTTTCCGTATTTTTATTTTCAGACTCATAAAGTTTACAATTTGAATATGATGTAAATATATTGCACAAAAACCATATAGAGAATCTTACTTTTGATACATTTTTGTTTAATATGTTTTGACTTTATGAGTTTCTGAATAAAAATACGAAAACTCATTGCATATAAATATTTGTCTGAAAAAACGGATGGTGTTATAATAATAAAATCATAAATTATATTTCTAATTATTTTGTGAAACAGATAAATAAAATTTCAAATATAACTGAATTAAAGATATAGAATGATGTCTCCGGTATCCTGTCTATTGCTTTGAGGAATCGGAATTTATAGGAGTTTGAAATGGAATTAAATGTTAATTCACCATCATACTTTTCAGAGCATTACGGAGTCGATGATGATGTTTATAGATATTGCCAAAGATTATATGAATTTTTTCGTGATAAAGAATACAGCACCTCTTTATCAGTAATAGGAATTAATCCGGCAGTTGCTCCAAAAGAATTATATGAGACAGGAGCTTGGACGGAAGCATTTCGTCTGGTAGGAGGGGGAACTTGTGCAATTATTAGTATTAGACTTGATTTTGACAGTTATTATAATGCAAACAGTAAGGAAAAAATTGAATTAATAAGAAATGCAATATTGAAGTCGGTAAAAAAGATAAAATCAAAGGGTAAATTTGATTTTAAAAGATTTGAGAAAGATTTATTAAGTATTAACTGATTCACATTGTCAGATAAGATATTTTAAGGATAATATAAATCAAATTAGAATTCTGATAAGACCTAATTCATATCATTTAATAACTGTTATATCTTATCTTCAAAAAGTTCGCAAACCCTTGAAAATGCTTAATTTATAGCAGGTGAGTTTGCTCTTATGCTTTCCCTTGTGTTATATCCTTTTCCCTCATGTTACGAACTCTCTTAAGGGATAGAAAAGCCTGTAACAAATTATAACACAATATAAACAAGACATTAAGAACTGATTGAAATGCTTTCACAATATTTTAGCAAAGGACAGAGAAGATGAACATCATATATGCAGAATACAACATAGTTAATCGGATGAATTATGCTGCCAAGCGGAGCGACAAGCTGTGAACCCGCTTTAATATATGTCGGAGGAAGCGGAAGCCACTCATACAATTTTTCAAATGCTATAGCTAGCATTTTTTTGATTTTCCTCTGCACGCCATGTATCTGTATATGCAAGCATTCTCGTATTGAAAATTGCAGGAATACACTTGTTACCCAGAAACACAAACTTCCCTTTACTATTTTCGATTGCTATATCACTGTAGCTGTCCGTTTCGGCTGCAGATTTCGGATGTTTTTCAGTGTCTCATAGAATTCATCCTTGTATGGACAGCTGCTGTTTTCCATGATTCCTCTTTTGCATTAAAAACGTATGAGTTCTTCTGGTGAGGAATCTATGTTTGCTATGATGAATGTAAATATATGCACCAGCTGGCCTTCCTGCTTTTCAACTATACAAACAACACGCCTTGGGTAATCCTGGCTCCTGGTCTGATACATGAATCCGCCATCGGCCACAGCGTAAGACACTTTATCATTCTTTGTCAGTTCAAACAGATGGCCCTCTATGTCGGATGTCGGCTTTCTGAGGGAACTGTTCTCCTTTAAGCAGATGGAATATGATGTGCCATTTGTTTCACACTGCTTATAAAGATCCAGTGTCGCGAAACCACTGTCACCACGCAGCAGTAATGGAATATTGGGATAATCCGTAAGAAATTCATTCAGCAAAGGCTGTAGAAAATCAACCACACCAGTGCTGGAATAATCTGTGCCATTACGGAACTCGATTTTGAGGAGAGCTCCCGGTCATCCCGTCGCAACAGACAAGCGAATGATAACCATGGCTCTGATAATGGAAGTTAAATCCTTCCCCTTCCTGATTCCCATAAGCATCAAGCAGTGCGGAATCCAGATCCAACAGGATCATCTGCTGCTTCTTAATGGCATATATAACCTTACGGAGCTTACGCATGATATCATAAAACTGATGGAGTGTAGAATCATCCATCTGGTTGAAAAATCGGGATAACGTTGGCTAGGAAGCCAAAACCTCTTTACCGAGGACCGCTGTCAGTACAGGATCATTGGTTTTGAATTCTGATTTTTATATATTATCAAAACCAAGTTTGCAGACGAATTCTTTTACAAGAAGCAGACCTGCATCGGAGGACAGATCCTCCGTTAAAATTTATTTTCATGTATTTATTGCTTTCTAAATCGGTGTCATTTAAACCATGCATAGGGACTTCTCCTTTGTTATTGTTTTTAGATTAAAGTGTTTTCAAAAAATCCCAAAGAAAGAAGATACTTTATGAAATAGAATAAACTGGTGTGAAACATGGTAATAATTACAAAAAATACGTTTATGATATCTATGTATAGTCTAATCTGAAAAATTCACTTAGGTCCAAAGATATCATAACCATATTAATTACCCGTCTGTTTTCCCAATTTTTAAAAAGTCATATGTACATCCTGTTTCTTCTTTTCATCTGTTTCTTTAAAAAATGCTATTTTTTTGCACCCAATGACATCAGCAATAATGTTGGCAGGAAAAGCAACAATCTTTTGATTATAAAGTGCAATATTAGAATTCAGAACACGTTTTGCAGCACTTAAATGCTCATTTGTAACCGCAATTTGGTCTTGAAGCTCTTTAAATAATCCATTGGAATATAACTGTGGATATGCCTCTGCTACAATCTTAAGCCTTTCTAAAACCTTTTCCTGATTTTCCATGACTTCCTGCGTCTGCTTCAGGCTCATTCCTGTACGGGCTTCAATTAGTTGAACCATTAATTGTTTTTCATGCACTGCATAGCCTTTTGCAACGTTCAAGGATTCCGTCAGAATATCATACCTTTTTACTAAAGCTATATCAATTCCTGATTTTGCCTCATCAATTTTCACTTCCATCATTTTAATTCTGTTTCTGGTAGAAACTGCCCATATAATGAAAAGAACGAGTATTATAATTAGTATTATTATGAATTCCATATTTTTCTCCGTAATTGTGTAAAATTGTTTTGAATGCTCCCATTTATGGAATCTTCTAAGAGTTCCACCATTTTAAGCATTTTTCTTACTTCCGCCTTTGAAATCGCCAGAGAGTCTGCTTCACCCTGCTTAGTATATATACGTTCAGGAAACATAATCTCATTGGTATTTAAAGCTATTACTACATGATTTCCACTAATATACACACCTATCTGCTTATACTTTTTCTTCATTTCAAGTAGTTGTTCCATTACCAAAGGACTAAGTAAAAAAAAAGCATCTTGCTCGCTTGTAGCATAAACGTCAAAATTATCATTAAATTCTATATTTTCTGTTTCAATCTTGGTTTCTTCCGGTCTTTTTGATACATATCCCGCATTTATTTCCTTTTTAATCACTGGCATTATTTTAGTCGCAAATATTCGCACAGTTCCCGATAATCTTGTTTTATAATATCCTGTATACGCCTGCCCCATATAACTCGTTTCATAATATGTACGATCGTCTTTATCTGTCCGGCTTCTAAGAAGATGTATATTAGAAAAGCAATAGTCTTTTTTGTCTTTTTGATAACGAATCATTCCCCTCTTTTCGTGTCTATCATAAGTGGGTATGATTCCATATTTATATAATATGTCTGCATCAATACATTCATTTCGAATAAACTCAGCATTGGGAAGCACTTCTGCGACTGCCCTCTTTACCACCTTCTCATCATATTCTTCTTCTTTAGATTTTTTATATTTTAATCCTTTACAAAAGACATAAAACAATATACAACCAATGATTATCTGGACAAATCCACCAACAGAAAAATAACTGACATTATTTCTTGCTGCCATTTCCGCCTCTTCCTTCTGCAATAACATTTGAGACCATTTACCATTCAAATAAATCCCAACAGATATCACCAGAATTACCGTTAATATCATTATAACAATATTGATAGGCGTAATAGCATTTTTTCTTTTATTTCCATTTTTTCTATAATTCCTTTTACTACCATACAAATCCATATGTATCTCCAAAACTTTAATCTATGTGTTTGTTTACTTGCTCATCCATGTCAAACTAATTTATATCTTTAATTAAAATAGTCTGAAGGTTAAAAATAATATTCATTACACCTATTGCGCCGTTTATTATATAATCCAATATCTTTGTAAATACCTGCTACTTTTTGGTGAACATTACTATAGCCTGAATAATACTAAATACTTTTTTATTTTTCCCACTTTTTAAATACTATATATATGACTATCCTATTTGTCAACTTATTGATTATAATTTCTTTTATTTTTTGATTTGTAGACACTTTTCGTCAATTATAAAGTTTTCACCGCCTTTCAGGTCGAAAATCGTTAGCCTATATTATTCACCAAATGATTCGGTAATGGCGTAACGCCGCATAGTTCCTTAACATTTTAATACTGTTGTTTTCATCTGTCAGGTGTTAGAAAAATGGCTCCTGATTTGGTAAAATTTAGGTGCCAAATCTAAAATCCATACCATGAGGAGAAACCCTATGAATAGTTTAAAATACACCGCTCTTGAAAGCAACCCCTATTTGAAAATAAATTTTGACGGTGGTGACTTGTCATCCGATGCCGGACTCTTTTTAATCAAGGAGTTGCTGTAAAAATCGGATTGGTTAAACTGATTTACAGTCTGTTTCAAACCAATTACTCCTCGACATTCAGAATATATGACCGACCATGCAGTCACTTACGGAGAATTCATGTATCAGGCAGGCTCGTTGCCGCATCCGCGCCGTGTCGTGTTAAAAATAGAAAAACCGTCAAACCAGATGGTTTTCATGTATATGTTTATCGTAACAACCATGGAATCCGATCCATATCAGATCATACAGTTTTACTGTGGTCGCGGCAGATAAGAACATTATCAACACTATAGTTTTTGATATTTGGTTTCGTGTCATTTTGTAACTTATTGCGAAAATGTTCATTCTCTATGATATTAAACTCATCTATCTTTTTGAATTTAGCATTGTAATATACTTGCTCCTAAAATAACTGTCTACTTCACTACCTGTTTTTCTGTTTGGCAACATTAAACACTGATAGGTTTCAAATATTCTTTTCCAATCCTTAATTAGTTCTGGAGTTGGCTCTTTCGTTAGCATATTTACTTGCCTCCACAAATTGCGACTTCCTAACTTGAAACCGGATTTTGTCATTTTGGAAAGACTAAAGTGCAATTCTCTATCGTCTCGGTATCATTTTCAGAAATATAAATTTCCACCGAAACAGACAAGTCATTTCCTTTGAATTTTTCATCTTGAAACATTTTTTTGATAATGGGCCAATTTTCGCTCGCCGATTCCGTTTTCAGCCAAATTCCCATTAGCGGACCAGGTTGGTCATCTTCGGTGTCAATAAAATCATATCCATTGTCTTGTATAGCACCTTTGGAAACTTCTTCAATACGATTCGGAATACAATAGCACAAATCCATATCAGGATTTTCAAGTTTTCCCGGGTTTAATAATACAATAATTGTCTGCATATACTTGTCCTCCATAAATTTCAAATCTGTTAAAATTGTAAAACCATTAAAATATCTTCGTCATAAGTTCCATCATCATATTTATTTGCATTAGGAATTCTACCACACTCTTTAAATCCCAAACTTTCATACAAATGATAGGCTCTTTTGTTACTGCCTGCTACTGTTAATTCAGCCTGTTCAAATTCAAGATTTTTTATTTCTGTCAAAAGTCTATTCAACATAAGTCTGCCTAGTCCAAATCCTGTATATTTCTGAAACAGTGCAATTCCTATTCCTGCACGATGACGTGAACGTCTGCTTCCTGCCTTGCTTTCAAAAGAACAATTTCCTGCATATTCTCCGTCAACAAATGCTAATATCAAAAGTGCATCGTTTGCTTTATTATGCTTATCAATGAATTGTTCTTCCTCTTTCCGGGTATATTGTATTTCGTCAGGTTCAGACATTAAAAATCTTGTTTCTCCGGTAACAGTTTTTAAATAATCAATTAGCATTTGTGCCTCATCTAATTTTGCACTACGAAGTACAATCTTTTTATCGTCTAATATATATATTTCTTCTGCTAATAGCATGCTCTATTTCCTTCCATAAATTTCAATTTGTTTGTTATAACTACAAGTAGTATCTTAAACAATATTTCTGTAAATTACAATATCAAATCGGACAGTCTACAAATTATTTAAAAATTGAGAAAACAAGTCATTTGAACAAGATAATTTTATTTTTCATTTGTTCCTCGTTCAAACGAAGAATGGGGATGTGCATAGTATATATCTGCAAATGGCATAGCTTTTGAAAGCTCCGAGAATTCACTACCATTATCACTGGTTATGGACTTAAAAATCTTAGGGGAAAGTTCACCATATTGATTGATAATCTTTGATATTCCATCCCTAACATCAGATGAGGTTCGTGAAGCAATCTTTATGATAATACGTTTTCTTGAAACTCTTTCATCAATAGTGAGAAGAACAGGAGAACTTTCCCTTTTACCGATAACGGTATCAATCTCCCAATGACCAAAATCCAACCTTTCATTTATTTCATTTGTTCTATTTTCTATACTTTCACCATAGATACACCTGTTTTTTATGTCCTTTCCTGATTTAGTTTTAATTTTAACTCTCAATGGTAAATCTATATTTTTTACCTTTATAAGAGATAGAGCAATGTAATTATACAATGTTTTTGTGCAAACTAAATCTTTAAACAATTTATTTTTCTTAGCATAGCCACATACAGCATCAGGAGAAAGCTTATCCTTTAAAATTTTCTGTTCAGCATATCTGATAAATGCAAATGCTTTATTAATCTTATAAGTTTTTTTACTATTAAGCTTATGCTTTTCATAAATCTGTTGTCCAACATTGGAAAATATCGTTGATAAGTTTTAAGATTTGTATCTAGTTGTTCCACTGTTCCACACTTTAATTCTTCATATAATGTAGAGTGTGCTAAGCCGGAGTAATCAGACAGAGTGAGCTTTTTCCATACTTTGATGCAGTTTTACTTTCCTGTGAACAGGGCATACAAAAACCGGACGAAGAAATTTTTATAAGATGTATAGAACAACTCCACGTTAAGCCCGAGGAATGTCTGTATGTTGGAGACGGAGGCAGCCGGGAACTGGAAGCTGCCAGAAAGCTTGGAATGACAGCAGTTCAGGCAGTTTGGTATTTGCGTGAAGGAACTATGCAGCCGACAGGACGAAAGCAGGATTTCCCGCAAATCGAAAGACCGCTTGAAGTTTTATCCCTGTATTTAAATATAGCAATATGAACATTTCCAAAAAATTATTTAGATTATCCTTTTTACATCAAAAATCCCCCTCTTCCTCCACAATATAATTTAGCTAAAAGGATAAAAGTAAAGAATACCAAAACTCAATAAAAACTAAACCTTGCATATAAAGTTTATATATGTTAAAATCAGTCTATCTTAAAGAGAGAGGTGAAAGGATGAGAATATAATTTACTTTTGATTACATGTATGTTTTTAGCAGTAACAGTATAAAAAATATTCTGTATACTGTTTTATCATGTTGCCAAAAGTGGATTATGTTTTCATAACCTCTCTTTTTGCGTGTTAAAATGTTTATTATAAACGCTGACTATATCGGCGTCTCCGAAATTATGAGGTTATATTATGTAATGGAACTGTTTGGCAGCAAATGGTTCCTTTTTTATGACAAAGCATACAGGAACCTTAAAAGGAGGACCGGATATGGCACAAATTAATGTAAATAATCTGACCTTTTCTTATGAAGTAAGCTTTGATAATATCTTTGAAAATGTATCTTTTTCAATTGATACGGATTGGAAACTAGGTTTCATAGGACGTAACGGAAAGGGTAAAACAACCTTTTTTAATCTGTTGCTGGGAAAATATCAATTTACGGGAACTATAACCACCTCAATGATATTTGATTATTTTCCATATTATATTACACCAAAGCAGATGGAGTTACCTGCGGCAGATTTTATAGATTCAATTAAAAGTCAATGTGAGCTGTGGCGTGTAATATGTGAACTGGAGCAGTTATGTGAAAGTGCAGAAATTCTGTACAGACCTTTTAAAACCTTAAGTCTTGGTGAACGTACAAAAATTCTATTGGCAGTTTTGTTTTCAGGAGAAAATGATTTTCTGCTGATTGATGAGCCGACAAATCATCTTGATTATGAATCCAGAGAAGCTGTTAAAAAATATTTATCTTTAAAAAAAGGCTTTATTCTTATCTCGCATGACAGGGATTTGCTGGATGAATGTACAGACCATATTCTTGTATTGAACAGACAGACTATCGAAGTCTGTAGAGGAAACTTTTCCGTCTGGTGGGAAAATAAACGTCGAAAGGATCAATTTGCAAAAGCAGAAAATGAAAAGCACCTTAAAGAAATAGAAAAATTAAAGCAACAAGCTACACGCAATTCCCAATGGGCTGATAAAAATGAACGCACAAAAATCGGTTTTGACCCGGTAAAAGAGCATGACCGTTCTATATCTGCACGTGCTTATATCGGTTCAAAGACAAAAAAGATGCAAAAACGGGTAAAGCAGACAGAAAAACGCATTACACGGGAGATTGAAGAAAAAGAAGGACTGCTGTCGGATTTTGAGTGTCCTGTGGACTTAAAGATTATACCTCTTATACATCATAAAAATACACTTGTAAATATAAGGGATTATTCTCTTAAATATGCAGATGCACAAAAGAATATTTTTACAAATCTGACCTTTAGCATTGACAAAGGCGACCGGATAGCCATACACGGTGAAAATGGCTGCGGTAAATCTACACTTATTAAAATGATTTTGCAAAAATCAGGTGTTACTGATATCTGTATGCCTGTTATTGAATCTGGGATTTTTGAAACAGCATCAGGCCTTGTAATTTCATATATAAATCAGGATACCTCCAAACTAAAGGGAAGCATTTCCGAATTTTGTATGAAACGGAATCTGGATGAGAGTTTATTCTGCTCTATACTCAGACAGCTTGATATGGAGCGTGTACAATTCCTAAAAAACATAGAAAATTATTCAGAGGGGCAAAAAAAGAAAGTACTGATTGCTGCAAGCTTACTTATTCCCGCACATCTGTATATATGGGATGAGCCACTCAATTACATTGATGTTTTTTCCAGAATGCAGATTGAAAAATTACTTTTGGATTATAAGCCGACAATGCTGTTTGTAGAACATGATGTAAGATTTCGTGAAAAAATTGCAACAAAAACCATCCGATTACATGGATAATGGCAACAAGACTTTTTGAATCAATAAATAAACAGAGATACTCAAGAAACCTTAATAAATTGATTTTTCTTCAAAATAATGAAGCCATTAAAAATAAGTTAAAAGAGATACTATTAACCATTCATACCGATAGGTATTGAATATATTTACAAATTTCAGATTTGAGATAGGAGAATTTATATATGAAAAGATATGTTATGTTTGCATAGCACTGGCTACTGCAAATAAAATATAAATCAAAAATACAATAGCCGGTGCATATTTCTGTAAACCAAAATAAGGAGATATGATATGAGCTATGTAAATAAAACGGAGTATATGATTATTCCAACGAATACATTTAATATTTTAAGAGGATGTGCAGGATGTGGATATAAACAGACTTTTATCTGCAAGGAAAATTTCCGGGTTAACGCAAACGGAAATTTCCTAGATGTCTGGCTGATCTATGGTTGCAATAAGTGCAGACATATATATAATCTGCCAATTTATGAAAGAATAAAAGCAGACAAAATACCAAAAAACGAATATCAAAGTTTTATTGAAAATGATAAAAAAACCTTATTTAGATATGGTACGGATAAGTCTGTATTTACAAAGAACCGGGCAGAAATAGATTGGAAGACAGTAGAATATAAGGTTACTCCAATGAATGAAAACAAACCGGATTTTTCAAAAATGCCTGTATTAATTGAATTATACAACTTCTGTGATATACCGGTTAGGACAGATAAGATTGCGGCAGATATTTTACAAATAAGCAGAAGTAAAGTAACTCAATTAGTAAATGAAGGACTGTTATCGGTTAAAATGGTAAAAGGAAAGGAAATAATACAATGATTGAAATTGTAAAATTAAGAGAACACGGTGAACTGGCTCAAAGGGCTGCAGAGTGGTTTCATCAAAAATGGGGAATTCCCATGGAAGCATATGCAGAAAGTATTGATGCGTGTATAACCAATAGAGAAGCCGTACCACAGTGGTATATAGTTATGGAGAATGATACTATTATCGGAGGTTTAGGCGTAATCGAGAATGATTTCCACAACCGTAAGGATTTAACACCTAATGTATGTGCGGTATATGTGGAAGAAGAATATCGCTGTCAGGGAATTGCAGGAGAAATGTTGAATTTTGTCTGCATGGATATGAAGAAAAAAGGAATTGATACGCTTTATCTTGTTACAGATCACACTTCGTTTTATGAACGATACGGCTGGAAATTTTTATGTATGGTTCAGGGTGACGGCGAGCAGGATATGAGCAGGATGTACATTCACAAAGAAGTATAAAATAACTCACAAATACAATCTTTCCATCATTTGGACATCCGTATATAATCATACTTATAGAATATAAGGAAATAAGTTATAGCATTTTTAATTTTTGTCGTTTTTTATGAAAAGGAAACCATATAATAAATGAACTTGAACTTATTGAAATCTGCACGGAAATCTGAAAGTTGGGTTTGATTTTTAAAGAGCTGTATTCATACTGACCACATTTTATGTGCATATCTGATTTCAAAAGTAATATCTGTTGGCATTATCCTTGTAATGTTAGCAGTTGAAATTGTATTGTTCGACAAAATCAGACTATCAGATATAATATCTGCCGTTTTAACAAATGTTTTCTTAATAAAAAAGAGAGACCACACCTAATAAATATCGGGAGAATCAATACATATTCTCCCGATTATTATAAAATATCTCTGTCCGTTTCAGTATCATAAATTAATTATAAATTACTGTTGTAAAACTCTATGTCAGATACTTCTTCACATACTTACCTGTATAAGACTTTTTATTCTTAGCCACCTCTTCAGGTGTTCCGGTCGCAACAATAGTACCGCCCTTGTCACCACCCTCAGGACCTATATCTATAATATAATCGGCAGTTTTTATTACATCAAGGTTATGTTCAATTACTACAACCGTACTGCCACCATCAGAAAGTCTTCTGAGTATTTCTACAAGCTTATGCACATCTGCAAAGTGAAGCCCTGTAGTAGGCTCGTCCAGTATATAGATAGTCTTTCCTGTATCACGCCTTGCCAGCTCTGTAGCTAACTTTACCCTCTGTGCCTCACCACCGGACAGTTCTGTTGAAGGCTGTCCAAGCTTTATATATGAAAGTCCTACATCATAAAGAGTCTGTATCTTTCTCTGTATTGACGGAACATTTTCAAAGAATTTAACTGCCTCTTCAACAGTCATATCCAACACATCAAAAATGCTCTTTCCCTTGTATTTTACTTCAAGTGTTTCTCTGTTGTATCTCTTTCCACCACATACATCACAAGGTACATAAACATCCGGTAAAAAGTGCATCTCTATCTTTGTAATACCGGCACCTGCACATGCTTCACATCTTCCTCCTTTAGCATTAAAGCTAAATCGACCTTTTTTATATCCTCTTTCCTTGGCATCCTTTGTAGATGCAAACAAATCCCTAATCTGGTCAAACACACCTGTATAAGTAGCAGGATTGCTTCGTGGAGTTCTGCCTATTGGCGACTGGTCAATATCTATAACCTTGTCTAACTGCTGCACACCCTCAATTTTCTTGTGGTCACCGGGTATCGTTCTGGCTCTGTTCAGCTGTTTCGCTAAAGATTTATATAAAATCTCATTTACCAGTGAGCTTTTTCCCGAACCTGAAACACCTGTAACACAGGTCATTATACCAAGCGGAATTTCTACATCAATATTCTTAAGATTATTCTGCTTTGCACCAATTACCTTAATATATCCGGTAGGCTTTCTACGTTCCTTTGGTACCGGTATTTTAATCCTTCCGCTAAGATATGCCCCTGTAATTGATTTCTCATTTTTCATAATCTCTTCAGCATTGCCACAGGCTATAACCTCACCACCATGTGTTCCTGCACCGGGTCCTATATCGACAATATAATCAGCAGCAAGCATAGTATCTTCATCATGCTCCACCACTATAAGAGTATTGCCCAAGTCGCGCAGGTGAGTAAGTGTAGCTAAGAGCTTATCATTATCTCTCTGGTGGAGTCCTATACTTGGCTCATCTAAAATGTATGCAACGCCTACCAGTCCCGAACCTATCTGGGTAGCAAGTCTTAT
Source organism: uncultured Clostridia bacterium (assembly GCA_947174885.1). Classification (GTDB taxonomy): domain Bacteria; phylum Bacillota; class Clostridia; order Lachnospirales; family Lachnospiraceae; genus SVEL01. The sequence goes on along the minus strand of CAMWKO010000003.1, from coordinate 87,360 downwards.
TCTCTGTGCCTCGCCGCCTGAAAGTGTGGAGGTAGCTCTTGCCAGTGACAAATACTCCAAACCAACATTTACTAAAAAACCTACCCTGGCTCTTATTTCCTTTAATATCTGCTCTCCAATCATTTCATCTCTTGCAGAAAGTTTCATATCTTTTAAAAACGTCTGCAAATCAATTATGGACATTCCTGTAATCTCATGAATATTCTTATCACATACCGTTACTGCAAGAGAAGTCTTTTTAAGTCTTTGTCCCTTACACTCCTGACATGGTGAAATCTGCATAAATTCTTCATATTCTGCCTTTACGGTTTCGGAGGAGGTTTCTCTGTATCTTCTTGATACATTTTTGATAAGTCCCTCAAATTCTACATCATATACTCCCTCACCACGCATCCCCTTATAGTGTACCTTTACATTTCTGCTGGTACCATGAATAAGCATATGGCGTACGTCCTCAGGAAAATCTCTAAATGGCGTATCCAGACTGAATTTATACTCCTTTGCCAGTGCCTCTAAAAGTGCATGAGTAAAGCTCCCTTTATCCGTAGAAGACTGCCAGCCCATTACTACAATACATCCTTCGTTTAAACTAAGGCTGTCATCAGGAATCATAAGTCTTTCATCAAACTCCATTTTATATCCCAAACCAAAACATACCGGACATGCTCCAAACGGATTGTTGAAAGAAAAGCTTCTTGGTTCAACCTCCTCCATACTTATGCCACAGTCCGGGCAGGCGAAGCTCTGACTGAAATTCATCTCTTCACCATCAATTATATCAATAACCATAAGTCCATCTGCTATATGAAGTGCAGTTTCAATGGAATCAACAAGTCTCTTTTCTATCCCCTCTCTTACAGAAAGTCTGTCTACTACAATCTCTATGTTATGTTTAATATTCTTATCTAAAGCTATCTCCTCTGAAAGCTCATAGAGATTTCCATCCACTCTGACTCTTACAAAACCACCCTTTTTTGCCTGTTCTATAACCTTTTCATGTCTGCCCTTTTTTCCGCGTACAATAGGTGCCAGTATCTGAAATTTTGTTTTTTCAGGCAAACCTAAAATCACATCTGCCATTTGGTCTACAGTCTGTTTCTTTACCTCCCTGCCACACTTCGGACAATGCGGAATACCTATTCTGGCATATAAAAGCCTGAAATAATCGTATATCTCCGTTACAGTACCTACTGTAGAACGTGGATTTCTGTTTGTAGATTTCTGGTCAATAGAAATAGCAGGAGACAGACCTTCTATGCTTTCTACATTTGGCTTTTCCATCTGACCTAAAAACATTCTGGCATATGAAGACAGTGATTCCATATATCTCCTCTGCCCCTCCGCATATATGGTATCAAAAGCCAAAGATGACTTTCCCGAACCACTAAGACCTGTCAGAACCACAAACTCATTTCTCGGTATATCTACATCTATATTTTTTAAATTGTGCTCTGCTGCACCTCGTATTTTTATTATTTCTTTCTTACTCATAATAATTGCCTGCCTCTACATATATCAAATATTTTTTCAATATATATCATTCTTTAATATATATCATTTTTAACACGTATTTCTTATTAATGTATATTATATCTTAATGCATATCTTCCATTAATTCATGTAACATCTTAATGCATATGACCTGTTAATACATATCATCCCTTAATACATATTATCTCTTAACACATATCATCTGTTAATACATATCATCTCTTAACACATATCATCTCTTAGCACATATCATCCCTTAATACATATTATCTCTTAACACATATCATCCCTTAATACATGTTATCTCTTAACACATATCATCTCTTAATACATATTATTCTTTCAAAATACATAAACAAATATTAAAATATATGATTGCCTGTTTATCCTTTCTATACATTTATCATCAATATACTTTACTTCCTCGCCTTTGTAAGCTCCAGCATTTGGTCACGCAGCATTGCCGCAGTTTCAAAATCAAGCTCTGCTGCTGCCTTACGCATTTTTTTCTTTATAGTTTCAACAAGCTTATCAATTTCTTTGTTGCTCATTGATTCCGGATCTTTTTCAAGCTTATCAATAGTCTTTGTTGCCTCCTTGGTAATGCTAATCAAATCTCTTACCGCCTTTTTAATGGTAGTAGGTGTAATATTATGATCCGAATTATATTTTTCCTGAATAGCACGTCTTCTCTTAGTTTCACTAATTGCCTTTTCCATTGATTCAGTAATCATGTCTGCATACATAATAACATGCCCCTCTGAGTTTCTTGCCGCCCTTCCAATGGTCTGAATAAGAGATGTCTCTGAACGTAAGAATCCCTCCTTATCAGCATCTATTATAGCTACCAGAGATATTTCAGGAATATCCAGACCTTCTCTTAAAAGATTAATTCCTACCAGTACATCAAAAACATCCAGTCGCATATTTCTGATAATCTCTGTTCTTTCCAATGTATCAATATCTGAATGCAAATATTCAACCCGTATTCCTATCTCTTTCATATAGGAGGTAAGATCCTCTGCCATTCTCTTAGTAAGTGTTGTAACTAATACCTTATTTTTCTTTGCCACCTCTTTATTAATCTCTGATATTAAATCATCAATCTGTCCCTTTATAGGACGTACATCTACATAAGGGTCCAATAATCCTGTTGGCCTGATAATCTGCTCTACACGCAAAAGCTCATGTTCTCCTTCATATACATTAGGAGTAGCGGTTACAAACATCATCTGGTCAATTTTACTCTCAAATTCTTCAAAATTTAAAGGTCTGTTATCCTTTGCCGAAGGAAGTCTGAATCCATAATCCACAAGTGTGGTCTTTCTGGATTGATCACCTGCGTACATACCTCTAACCTGTGGTATGGTAATATGTGACTCATCAACTATAATAAGAAAATCATCACCAAAGAAATCCAAAAGAGTATTTGGTGTAGCACCGGGCTCCAGACCTGCCAGATATCTGGAATAATTCTCAATACCTGAGCAAAATCCTGTTTCTCTCATCATCTCTATATCAAAATTTGTACGCTCAGAAATCCTCTGTGCCTCCAACAGCTTGTCCTCACTCTTGAAAAAATCAACACGCTCTGCAAGCTCTTTCTCAATAGCTATAGTAGCCTCCATCATCTTATCAGGAGCTACTACATAATGTGATGCAGGAAATATGGCAATATGCTCCAAGGTTGATTTTATCTCCCCTGTAAGCGTGTCTATTTCTGTAATCCTGTCTATTTCATCTCCAAAAAACTCTACTCTGATAGCCTTATCTGTAGATGCTGCCGGAAATATCTCTATGACATCACCACGCACCCTGAAGGTTCCTCTCTTAAAATCCATCTCATTACGCTCATATTGAATATCTATAAGTCTTCTTATAACCTCATCTCTGTCTTTTTCCATTCCCGGACGAAGTGATATAACCATCTCCTTGTAATCAATAGGACTACCTATTCCGTAGATACATGAAACAGATGATACAATAATGACATCTCTCCGTTCTGTAAGTGCTGCTGTAGCTGAGTGTCTGAGCTTGTCTATTTCATCATTAATGGCAGAATCCTTTTCGATATAAGTATCAGTAGACGGTACATATGCTTCCGGCTGATAGTAATCATAATAACTGACAAAATACTCTACCGCATTTTCGGGAAAAAACTCCTTAAACTCACTATATAACTGTGCTGCCAACGTTTTATTATGTGCGATAATAAGTGTAGGTTTATTTAACTGTTCAATGACATTTGCCATGGTAAAGGTCTTTCCCGAACCTGTAACGCCCAACAAAGTTTCAAACTGATTCCCCTCCTTAAAACCCTTTACCAGCTGTTCTATTGCCTGTGGCTGGTCACCGGTAGGCTTATATTCCGAATGTAAAACAAAACGCTCCATAATATCTCCTCTGTTTAATAATCTTAAGCTGCTCCGTGATATAATTATTTTGTGGCTCTACTTCCTCGCAGATAAAATCATAGATTTTATCCCTTCGGTTCACTGAGTTGATTTCAACTCACTGCTATAATTCCTTGACCGTAGTATAACAGAATATATAAAAAAAGTACAGAACAAACTGAACATTTGTTCTGTAATTTTTATAATAAACATACTTATCTGCTTAAAGTCTATTTAATCTGTTCCTTAATATACTTAATACCTTCATTTAACTGTGTGTCCATACCATCCTTAATTACACCATTTTCATTATATGCCTCTCTATCTGTTGGAAGCGATACTACGATATCCGGTGTAATACCCTTTCCATGAATATCCCTGCCATTCGGTGTAAAATAGCCTGCAATAGTAAATTTCACGGCAGAACCATCCCTAAAGGTATAAGTATTCTGAACTATACCTTTACCAAAGGTTTGCTCACCTATAATAGCTCCCAGTTCATAATCCTGAATAGCTCCCGAGAAAATCTCTGATGCACTGGCTGTATATCCGTTTACAAGTACACACATCGGTAAATCCAGACACTCTGCATCGGAATATTCAACATCCTGTCTGCCGTTTTTGTCTTCCATATATACTATTTTTCCTTCCGGAAGAATTCTATCAAGCATATTAACTACAGTATCATAATATCCGCCGCCATTTGAACGTACATCAAATATAATTCCCTTTATACCCTGATTTAAAAGTTCATCCAGTCCATTAATAAACTGGTTGTAGGTAACACCATCAAAAGAAGTTATTTGCAGATATCCAATATTATCCTCTAATACCTTAGTCACAACTGTCTGTGTTTCAATTTGCTCTCTTGTAACTACAAAATCCAGTATTTCCGTATTACGTCTGACAGTAAGCTTAACTGTAGTACCTTCCTCACCTCTGATAAGTGAAACAGCCTCATCAATTGACATTCCTCTGATATCTATATCATCAATAGCAATTATTCTGTCCTCTACTCTGAGGCCTGCCTTATATGCAGGTGCATATTCATATGGATTTACAGCTATAATCTCACCCGTATTTTCATCCTGCTGTACTGCTACACCAATACCACAGTATACACCCTGATCAGACTCAAGTACCGCTTTCCATTCCTCTGCATCATAATAATCTGCATAATTATCATCTAAGGTATCAATAATACCCTGATAAATACCATCAGCTATTTTTTCCTTATAATTATCATCAACATTATAATAGTATTTATCTAAAAGCTCTAATATATACTCTGCCTTATCCGTTATTTCATCTACATTATTTACATCATCTATACTTTTATCAGAGGAATTTTTATCCGCACTAATCTTAACAACTATTGCCATAATAATAGCTGCAAACGCAATTATAAAAAGTAATATATTTATAGATAAGCCGCTTCTTGATTTTTTATTGGAATTTCCTGTTCCCGGCATATCGTTATTAAATGTCTGATTATTCTGTGAATAACCGTTATTATTCTGTGGGTTGTACATCTGGGAATAATTCATAACATTTCTTTGCGCATAATTGCCATTATTAAACTCATTATAACCATTCATATGCTGATATCCGGTGATATTTTCAGGCTGTGATTTGCTTTGATTTTTATTATCTTCCATTTCTTAATATGCCTCTTTTCAATATTATATTATGCTTAAGTTTCCGTATTTTATTTTAGGGTTCATGAGGTCATGAACCCTAAAATAAAATACGGAAACTCAAATATATTATGGAACTATTACATAAGATAAAGGCTGTACATACTGACCATCTAATCTTACAGAAAAATGCAGATGAGGTCCTGTTGATGAACCTGTACTTCCTACGAGACCTATCGGGTCACCCTTCTTTACATAGTCACCCTCACTTACCAGAAAGCCTGACATATGCATATATATTGTAAATAATCCGTTTCCATGATCTATTCCTATCCAGTTTCCTGCTGACCAGTTATAACTTGACCATGCTACCTGTCCGTCATAAGCCGCATATATAACCGTTCCGGTAGGTGCAGGTATATCTATTCCTGAATGCAAATGATATGCACCTGTAATCGGGTGAACTCTCCACTCCATAGGTGAGGATATATAAGAGTATCCCGGTAATGGCCATTCCAGCTGTCCTCCGTCATAAGTAAGCTGCAAATTTGCCTCTTTACGCTTTCTTTCTATTTCCTCCAGTTCTTTAATCAAAGCCTCCTGTGCTGCAATATCCTCTTCGATTTCACGAATCTGATTATTTGCACCATATATTTGATTATAGTAGTTATTTAACTCCACCTGCTTACTTGACATTAAATTTTCCTGAGCATTCTGCTCTGCCTTTGCCTCCTCAATAAGAGCATTTAAGTCATTTAATGCTGCCTGAAGCTCTACCTTTTGTACCTCTAACTCGGCTTTAGAATTTTCCAAATCTGTAAGCATATCCCTATCATACTGTGTAAGTTCTGAAATATAGGTAGCCTTATTTAAAAGCTGTGTCATATCCTCACTTTGTAAAATCATAGTAGCCGACTGTGCATTTCCATTTTCGTACATATACTGTATTCTGATTGCCATATCATCATACTGTTTTTCAATTTCAGCCTCTTTTTGTGCTATTTCTTCATTTTTCAAATCTATTTCTTCCTGCTTTGCAGTCGCCTGTAGCTGTAGACTATAGATATTGCCTGCCAGTTCTTCAACTCTTTTATCTATAGCAGCAATATATGCTTCACTGTCAGATTTTAGACTTTCAAGAGATGCTAAATAGCTTTCTGTATCCTTAAGCTCCTGCTCCATTTGTGTCTTTTTATCCTTTTCCTCCTGCAAATCACCATATGACGGCAACGATACCAGCAACACTATCGCAATAAGTAAACAAGATTTAATTATAAACAGTCTTTTTTTCATTTCATCCTCCTATACCTTCAAGTGTTTTCTTATAGTAATCATACTACCTAACACACCGATGCCTGCTCCGATTATAAGTGCCATAGGAATAAGTATCTTAAATACCTCATTTACACTTATAAAATTTACAATAGTGGATATGGACTGAAATTGCCCAATAATATATCCTACTACCTCTCTATATATAAAGAATAAAATAACTATTGGAATAGCAGCTCCTACAAGTCCTATCACTATACCTTCTACTAAAAACGGTGCCCTGACAAAATAATCCGTAGCTCCCATAAGCTTCATAATACCTATTTCTTCCTTACGTACGGTAATACCAATCATAACCGTATTGCTTATAAGGAATATACCAACACCCAGCAATATAATTATAATAGCTGCTGACACCAAACCTATAAGTCTTCCAAAGTCTGTAAGCATACCGGCTGCAGTAGATGAATAATTAACCTGACGTACACCCTCGACTGATTCCATATATGATACAAATGTATCCTGCATCTCCAAATCATTCAGAAACACTGTATAAGATGCTGAGTTCGCTAATGGATTCTTAGATTTAAAGCCCTCAGCCATCTCTTCTTTATCTCCAAAATACAGCTTCTTGAATTCATTCCAGGCTTCTTCTGCTGAAGTAAATTCAATACTCTCTACTTCTACACGCTTTTTTATAATTTCACCGATTTCATCAATTCTTTCCTGCTCTATTCCTTTTTCAAAAAATACCGTAATATTGACCTGCTCTTCAGCATTTTTCACAATATGCTGCAAATTTATAACAACCGCATAGAAAAGTCCTATCAGAAAAATACATGCTGTAATTGTACCAATAGAAGCAAGTGAGTACAACTTATTACGCTTAATATTAATAATACCCTGTTTTAAGCTATAAAAAAATGTACTAATCTTCATAGATGTACCCTCCCCTTTTCTCATCGTTTATGATAACACCCTTTTGCATTGTAATTACTCTCTTTTGCATTGCATCTACAATTTCCTTGTTATGTGTTACCACTACGACTGTAGTACCTCTTTTATTTATCTCTTCTAAAAGCTTCATTATCTCCCATGAATTCTTAGGGTCAAGATTTCCCGTAGGTTCATCAGCCAGTAAAATTGGAGGGTTGTTTACTAAAGCTCTCGCAAGTGCGACTCTTTGCTGTTCACCACCTGATAATTCCTTTGGAAGAGAACGATATTTCTCAGCCAAACCCACCATGGAAAGCATTGCCGGCACTCTTCTTCTTATTACCTTTGTAGGCACCTCTACAACTCTTTGAGCAAAAGCTACATTTTCATATACATTTCTGTCCTTTAATAGTCTGAAGTCCTGAAATACAACACCTATATCCCTGCGGAGCATAGGTATCTTTCTTCTCTTTAATTTATTTAAATACTTGTCATTTATATAAATCTTTCCACTTGTTGGTTCTAATTCCTTAAGAATAAGCTTAATAAGTGTAGACTTACCTGCACCGGAATCTCCTACTATAAATACAAACTCTCCTTTTTCAATCTTTAAATTTATATTATTAATTGCCGGAGCTCCTGCAGAATAGTTCTTACTTACATTCTCAAGTACGATCATTATCCTTCCTCCTTAGCTTAACATTCTGTCAATGCCTGTTTACATAATTTCATAAAATGCATATAAATATACGCAAAAGCAGGTTATTTTATCATTGCCTGCAAAAATTAAAATTGATTACCTACACACTTGAATAGTATAAAAGATATTATTTTAATAGTCTAGCCTTTCCATATATTTCATATATTTAACAACCATCATTGCAATCTTAAAAGTAATTGCATCATCAAACACTCTAATATCGAGACCTGTCTTTTTTTGCAGCTTGTCTAATCTGTAAACAAGAGTATTCCTATGAATAAATAACTGTCTGCTTGTTTCAGAAACATTTAAGCTGTTTTCAAAAAATTTGTTAATAGTTGTAAGCATTTCTTCGTCAAAATTGTCCGGTGATTTATTTCCAAAAATTTCACGGATAAACATTTTACACAGAGGAAGCGGAAGCTGATAAATCAATCTTCCTATTCCAAGATTACTATATGCTACTATATTTTTCTCACTATAGAAAATCTTACCAACATCTAAAGCCATTTTTGCTTCTTTATAAGATTTAGATACTTCTTTTATTTCATTTATAACCGTACCTATAGAAATATGCACCCTTGACATGGCTTCTGTATTAAGCATATCCAGCATGGTATTTGCCACTCTCATAATATCATCATATGTATCAGTTTCCTTAGTTTCTTTTACAATAATAATATTTTTCTCATCTACTGCAGTAATAAAATCCTTTGACTTTGGAGGAAATAATGTTCGCAAAGTTTCAAAAGCATTGCTGTCCTTTTCATTCTTTGTTTCAACAATATATACTACTCTCTTACATTCAGTTTCAATATGGAGTTTTTTTGCCCTGTTATATATATCTACCAATAACAGGTTATCCAGAAGAAGATTTTTAATAAAATTATCTTTATCAAACCTCTCTTTATTTGCCACCAGTAAATTCTGCAACTGAAAACATGCAAGCTTTCCTATAAGATTGGCATTACTTCCACTACCCTTTACCAGTAATATATACTCTAACACATTTTCCTCACTTACTTTAAAAAGCTGATAATCCGCCATTTCCTGCACTTCTGCTGATGAATCAATAAATTTAAGTACCTGCTCTGTATATGACTGATCATTATCAAGAGTAGCTGCTATTGCTTTTCCATCTATATCAAAGACACATAACTCTGTACGGCTAATATTTGTAATACCCTCTAAAGTTCCCTGTAAAATCTGGTTAGTTATCATCTATATATTTGCTCCTTGCAATAAATTCTTATAGTTACAAGTATTCTAACATATTTCAAATACTGTATCAAGAAAAAAAGCTATATAAAAAATCAGGTGTGGAATTTTCCACACCTGATATATAGATTTGATTTACATAGTTTCTGACTAAAAGCCAATTAAAATACAAACTAGTTAGAAATAATCTGTTCTGTTTCTTTGTCGAATAAATGAAGCTTATTTAAGTCAAATGCAAACTTAACAACATCGCCAACCTTAGCTGTTGTACGAGGGTTAACTCTTGCAACTACTGAATACTGGTCTAAATCAAAGTATAAGTATACTTCTGCACCAAGTAATTCGTATAACTTAATCTGTGTTTCAACTACGCTGTCCGGTGAGTTGATAATCATTACCTGATCATCATGTACATCTTCAGGACGGATACCCATAACGATAGTCTTTCCAACATATCCACCTTCAACTAATGGCTTAGACTTAGATTCCGGTAACTTGATTGTGTATGAACCAAACTTCAATGATACAATACCAGCCTCCTGTGAAACCTCTGCATCAATAAAGTTCATAGATGGTGATCCCATGAATCCTGCAACGAAAAGGTTTACAGGATAGTTGTATAAGTTGATTGGTGTATCAACCTGCTGTACAATACCATCTTTCATAACTACGATTCTTGTACCAAGTGTCATAGCTTCTGTCTGATCATGTGTAACGTAAATAATTGTTGTTTCAAGTCTCTGATGTAACTTAGAAATTTCAACACGCATCTGTACTCTTAACTTAGCATCAAGATTTGATAAAGGTTCGTCCATAAGGAATACCTTAGGATTACGAACAATAGCACGACCCATAGCTACACGCTGTCTCTGACCACCTGATAAAGCCTTTGGTTTACGATCAAGTAAATGCTCAAGGTCAAGAATCTTAGCAGCTTCATGTACTAACTTATCAATTTCCTGTTTTGGAACTTTTCTAAGCTTGAGGCCAAATGCCATATTGTCATACACTGACATATGTGGATATAAAGCATAATTCTGGAATACCATCGCGATATCTCTATCTTTTGGTTCAATATCATTTACTAATCTGTCTCCAATATATAACTCACCAGAGCTAATATCTTCAAGACCGGCGATCATACGAAGTGTAGTAGATTTACCACAACCTGAAGGTCCAACAAAAATGATAAATTCCTTATCTTCAATTTCCAAATTAAAATCTTTTACTGCTACAAAACCGTTTGGGTATACTTTACAAATGTTTCTTAACGATAAACTTGCCATTTGTGTATGTTCCTCCTTATTATCTTTGATAATTTTTCAATTATAACTATTTTATATTATTTTTTGGAAAAAAACTATATACAAATCTGATAAACATTCTATTCCAATTTTGTTCAAATTATACATTGAAATATATTTTACTTCACATTTATATCATTTTTTACAAATAAATTCCATATTTTATATGTAATTTCCTACAAAAAAGAGGGGTAATAAGCCCCTCCCAGCATTAAATGCTGTAATCAATATTCTGTCCAAGATGAGGTTGTACGGAAGCTTCCATGATTTTTTTCATTCCGTCTCCCATAACCTCCATGTTGTCCAGAGATTTGCTAAGAACCATTGTACTTATTTGTCCCATAAGTCCGATTTCGTTCGTAGCTGAAGCTAATGCTCTTATGTCCATAACCTCACCTCCTTTGATAAGAATATCGTTTTACAGATTTATATTAATATATTTAAATTCATTTTACAATATTGAATTTACTTGAGTTTCCGTATTTTTTATTTTTAGTTTCAAAAAGCTTACATCATCATAATGATGTAAGCATCTTGCACAAAAAGTTGCGGATGAAGGTTCACTTTCATCTGCAACTTTTTGTGCAAGATGTCTATGTTGCCTTTGGCAACATGACTTTTTGAAGCTAAAAATAAAAAATACGGAAACTCTAACAAAAAGTCTTGTTGTCAAAGGCAACATAGATATATTATACAAATCTACAACAGCTTTATAATTATATCAAAATATAAAATAAATACTATACAAATACATATTCCCAATATTAAATATCCGTCAAAATATTTTCCCTCATCTGCATAGCTTGTACGCATATCCTTTTTAAAAATACTTTTTACACTTTTAATTCCTCTATTGCTTTTACATATGCTTGCAAATAATAATACCGCAAATGTAGTAGATACTGCAACAATAGCAGCAATCATGGCTATTGATATCAGATAAGTCATAAATTCTGAGTTTGCAAACTGATTTACCGCCGATGATGTATCCCCGGTCGATACTGCCTTTTGTATAGCTTCACTATTTGTAAGGTCTGAAGACAGATATGATAATACTACACTGTTAGCATTTATGGTAAAGTGAAGTATAATACTTGGAATCAGGCTGCCTGTTGCATAATTCAGCAATGCCAATACAATTCCTAATACAAAAGCATAGCTGAACTGATTGATATTAAGATGCATAAGCCCAAAAAGCAATGCACTGAGAAGAACACCTTTCCATGGATTTCTTTTTTTATAATTTCCAAAAACCAAACCTCTGAAAACAAATTCCTCTACGACCGCAGGAATAAATGCTATCAATATAATACTAAGCCACATAGGACTTTGCTGCATTCTTGTCATAGTATCGGCAGTAGCATTTCCATTAATAAGTGAGCTTATTAAATTTATCACTGAAATCAGCGGAATACACAAAAATGCAAGTAAAAATGATTTAGCACAGGTACCAAAGGATACAACTCTGAGTTCCACTTCCTTTAAACTTTCTATCTTCAATAAAAAGCAAACCACTAATGCAGTCAGTAAAATTACAGCCTCCGGCAATATAAGCAGTACATTGTAATTTATCTTTGCAGGTACAAGCCTTATTGTAAAAATCATAATAATGTATACTAAAATAATACTGGTAAACATTACATTTGTTTTTGTAACTCTTTTCATCAAATAATAATATCCTCTATTTTAAACCAATAGCCTCTATCTCAATAAGTACATCCTTTGGAAGTCTTGCAACCTCTACACACGAACGGGCAGGACATTCTTTTGTAAAGAACTGGGAATATATTTCATTTATCTTCCCAAAATCATTCATATCCTTGATAAATACTGTAGTTTTAATTACATTTTCTACTGCAACCCCGGCTTCTTCAAGCAATGCGCAAAGATTTCCTATGGCCTGCTTTGCCTGAGCCTCTATTCCCTCCGGAATTTCACCTGTAGCAGGTACAACCGGAATTACACCAGAAGTAAATACCATACCGTTTACTTCTATTGCCTGAGAATATGGTCCTATAGCTGCAGGTGCTTTGTCTGTACTTATAATTTTCTTCATTTTAAATTTCCTCCTGTAATAAATATATTTGAAGAAGACTTATGCCTTCTTTTGTACTAATTTAATAGATTTTTCTGTTATTTCAATTTTTCTGGCCTTGTATAGTCTTCCTACTGCTCTCTTAAATGCTGCCTTACTCATATGGAAATCTCTCTCAATAATAGCAGGTGAAACCTTGTCATTGTATGGAAGAACTCCATCATATTCCATAATAACATTAATAATTTTTTCTGAATCTTCGTCCATCTGCAGATATGCCTTTTTATTAGGACTAAGATTAATCTTCCCGTCATCTCTTATTTTTACTACTCTGGCATTAACTGTATCTCCCACGTTCAGGGTATCATGAACTTCATTTTTAAGTATCATTCCCTGATACTCTCCATCAATAGCCACATATGCACCAAAATCCGGATTAATCTCATATACAATGCCTGTAACTTCATCATCTCTTTCATAATCTCCTGCCAGCTTAAGGTATGGGTACACCTTCATGGTGGCAGCCAGTCTGTTGGATTTATCAATATACAATGCTACTGCATATTCCTTATCCCTGACTACCCTTGCAGTCATTTCCTTAAAGGATAAAAACAAATCCTTTTCAAGCCCCCAGTCTAAAAACGCTCCTATTTTCGTAACATCACTCACCCTTAAAACTGCAACCTCACCCAATGTAATTTTAGGAATAGTAGTAGTGCAGATAAGCCTGTCCTCTGAATCTCTATATACAAATACAGCTACTGTATCTCCTATTTTTGCATTTTCAGGAACCTGCTTTTTGGGTAACAATATAATTTCTCTGTCATCTTCACCAAGATATGCTCCGAAATCTGCAAATTTTACTATCTTTAATTTTTGAATTTTCCCTAATTCTATCATGTCTGCCGTCCTTCTATGTGTAATTCAATCTGCTGTAATTCTATTTTATCTGTGCGGATTTTATATTTTATTAAAACCATATCTACTTTATCTATCTTATAAATTCCACTACTGCATATGGTTTACCATCTTCATTGTTCAACGAAACAATAAGCTTATCCTTATTAGAATATACCACAGGATATATATTATTGCCATACTTTGCTTCCATTTTATACTCAACTCTTACCATATAAACAGTAAAGTCATCCATTAAATACTCCTGGGCAAATTTAATATACTGTGCATTATTGACATGACCATTCGTATCAATATGATATTTTTTTACAGAAAAACAGTCCTGCTCTATTCCCTCACCCTCTATTTTAATCTTTCTGTCTGCATAATCCATATCCAGTTTTTCTTCTTTTCCATATGGTACACATTCCTCTTCAGTAAGCTTCATTGGCATACCTGTTTTTGTATTAATAAGTACCCATATGGAATTTGCTTTTACTGCTATATCTTTATTCTCATCTATTAAACAGAAATTTCTATAGCCATATATTCCCTTAAAATCATATGCCTTTGTTCCTACAGAAATCTTTTCACCCAATTCCACATATCTGTCTACAACTATCTGCCAGGAGTTAAGTACCCATGCAATCCCTTTTTCCTTTAAGTACTCTATACCTACACCCAGTGCTTCTGACTGAAATGTAGAGCAATCCTGAAAATAATCTACTATTGAAGCTATATTTATTTTTTTATCATTAGATACTTCACTATATCTTACTCTACTGTCAAAAATATACATCTGTCTGTCCTCTTTTTCTTTAATATAATGTATAACTCTTTTTTAATGAGGCTATGTGTCTACATAGCACGACATTTTTTATAATAGGAAATTTGCAGGAAATTCTTATTATAAAAATTATGCCAAAAAACAAATAGCACCTGATAAACAGGTGCTTATATAACTGGCCCACAAGGATTCGAACCTTGAAGATGACGGAGTCAGAGTCCGTTGCCTTACCATTTGGCGATGGGCCAATGTCCAACGACAGATGACATTATACAACACTCTCTCCAATTTTTCAAGTACTTTTTTAATATTTCTTTATACTTTATACTTTTTTACTATGTTTTTGCCTCTTTTTGATTATTTTTCAAAACATTCCGTTTGTAATTTCCTCCCACTTTATTACTCTATCACATACCTTTTTCAGCACAACTCTGTCATGCGAAATCATAATCATGCTAATATGCTTTTCTCTTTGAAGTTTTAAAATCAATTCCAATATCTGGCTTTGAACAGTTACATCCAGTGCAGATACAGGCTCATCCGCAATGATTAGTTCAGGGTCTGATATTAAGGCTATTCCTATACTTACTCTCTGCCTTTGTCCACCACTTAGTTCATCCGGATATCTGTCATAAATCTCTTCCGACAGCTCTACCTGCTTTAATATTTTGTATACTTTTTCTTTTATCTCCTGCTTTGTATATCCCCCCTTATTCTTCAAAGGCTCAGATAATATAAATCCTATCGTCTTAGAGGGATTAAGTGAGGAATAAGGATCTTGAAACACCATCTGTATACCCATATTTTCTGATACGGTTCTTAAAATACTGCCATGATACATATCAGAAAGTCCTGCAATAGCTCTTGATAAGGTACTTTTTCCACATCCGCTTCTGCCCAGTATACCTAGTATTTCTCCCTTCTTCACGTTAAAGTTTATATTATCTGCAATAATATTTTCTTTTCCCTTTTCTTTATAATAAAGACTTACATCCGATACCTCCAAAACATTATCTCCACCCTCTGTTTTATTTTTCTTTTCTTTGTCGGAAACAGCCTCAATAAGAAGTCTGGTGTATTCCTTTTTCGGTGAGGAAAATATCTCTTTAGTACTTCCCTCCTCTACAATTTCTCCATCCTTCATCACAATAACTCTGCTGCAAATTTCCCTGACTACATTCAAATCATGTGAAATCAGAATTACCTTGCTTTTATAACTTTTATTCAAACCGGCAATTAATCTTAGTATTGATTTTCCTGTATCTGCATCTAATGCAGTAGTAGGCTCATCTGCTATTATAAGTGAAGGTTTTAAAACAGATGCCATTGCAATTACCACTCTCTGTCGCATTCCACCTGACAATTCATTCGGATACATATCATATAATTTTTCAGGATTCTTTAATTCTACCTGCTTTATTATATCTAATACCTTTTCTCTTTTTTCTTCTTTATCCATATTTGTATGAAGCTTAAGCACCTCTTCAATTTGCTTTCCCACCTTTATAAGCGGATTCAAGCTGGTCATAGGCTCCTGAAAAATAAAAGAAATCTTATTTCCGTTATATTTCCGCCTTTCCTTTATAGATAAATCCGAAAGCCTGATGTCATCCAAAACAATATCCCCAAAGCATTTTGCATTTTGAGATAATAGTCCTGCAACAGCTAAAGAGGTCATGGTTTTTCCTGAACCCGACTCTCCTACCAGACCTACAATTTCTCCGTCATAAACGGAAAAACCTATATTTTTTAAAATCTCTCTATCTTCAATTTTAACAACTAAATCTCTTACTTCTAACATATATACCTTTCTCTTTATCTTAAATTAAAGTACAATCAGGTGATGTCAAAAGTACTTGCCGACAATTTACTATCTTGCAGTTGAAAAACCATTTACAGCTGCTGACACTACATTAATAGGCATTGTCTGTAACCATATTCTGCCCGGTCCGGTTACCACAGTATTGAATAAGCCTTCACCACCGAGTAACTTATTCTTAAGTCCCGGTACCTGACGGATATCCATAGCCACAGATGCGTCCATAGCCACAAGATAGCCTGTATCAATAACCATTTGCTGTCCTGCTGCAAGAGTATAGTCTACAACTGAACCATCTACTTCTACAAAAGCAATACCCTGTCCGGAAAGCTTCTGCATAATAAATCCTTCACCACCAAAGAAACCTGCTCCTACCTTTCTCTGAAAGTATATTGACAAATTAACACCTGTTTCAGATGCTAAAAAACCGGATTTTTGAACTATCATATCACAACCCGGTGCAATCTGGAACGGAAGAATATTTCCCGGAAAGCTTGATGCAAACGCTATCATACCGGGTCCGCCCATTGCCGTATAAACATTCGAGAACATGGCTTCTCCTGAAAATGCCTTTGAAAATGCTTTTCCAATGCCACCTGATTTTGTTTCCATCTGCATATTTGGAGACATCCAGCTCATGGCTCCCTTTTCAGTAATCATCTGTTCGTTCTGGTCAAGGTAACATATTACAACCGGTAATGGTGTTCCTTTAATCTCGTACTTCATAGTATACCTCCAATTACAATAAATACTAGAATTGCTGTCTGTTTCATTATGAGTTTAATAAAGAATTTCTGCCTACGCAACAATTCTTTATTACACAAACTCATATCGAAATGTTCATTTTCCGATACAGTTTATGCAATACACTTACATCGTTTCAATTATGTAAACTTTATTAATCTCATAATATAAATACATAAATTCAACTATTGCTACTTTTTATAATATATCATTTATGACACATTATTACAATATTACTTTTTCTTTAGTCCTTCTCCTAAGAGTACAAGACCTATTATTAAAAGTACTATGGTAATACCCGGAAATATACTGTACCATGGTGCACCTGACAGGTACATCTGTGACTCCTTTAGCATAGCCCCAAGGCTTGCTTTTGGAGGTGCTACACCAATCCCCAAAAAGCTAAGACTCGCTTCTGCAAGAATTGCATTATTAAAACCTACTATGAGCGATGATATTATAGTATTTTTACAGTTTGGTAATATATGCACAAAAATTATTCTCATAGCACCTGCTCCCGACAGCTTTGCACACATTACATATTCCCTGTTTTTCTCTTTAATAAAATCACTTCTAATCATTCTCGCAAAGCTTGGGATAAATACTATTCCCAGTGATATTATAAGCGTAGTCGTTCCACTGCCAAAGGTTCCTATCATTACAATAGCAAGAAGAACACTTGGTATTGAGGAAAGTGCATCATTTATTCTCATAAGAATTTCATCAACTGCACCGCCAAAATATCCTGTAAAGCATCCTGCTATCAGTCCTGTTGCAAAGCCTATGGCTATGGTTAGTCCTGATATAATAATCGTATCCTTTAATCCAACCATTACCCTTGAAAATATATCACGTCCGAAATTATCCGTCCCCATAATATGAGCCATACATGGCGATAAGAACTTTTCTTTTATATTAATTGTCTCCGGGTCATATGGTGTATAAAATATACTTACTATTGCCATTGCAATAAGAATGGCTGTAATAGAAGCACCTATTATAAATCTTGCATTTTTCTTATTCATATGATGCTCCTATTCTGGGGTCAGTCAGTCTGTAAATAATATCTACTATTAAATTCACTGTAATAATCATTATCGCAATATACATAACAATATCCATTACCACAGGATAATCCCTTGTACCAATAGAGCTGATAAGTAATCTTCCAAGTCCCGGAAGATTAAATACCTGCTCTACCACTACACTTCCTGCAAATATTTCAGCCATAATAACTGATAATGCAGTAACCGAGGTTATAATTGAATTTTTAAATACATGATGTATAAGTATAGCAATATCACTCATTCCCTTTGATTTTGCAGTTCGTACATAGTCCTTGTTCATCTCTCCCACTACAGAAGCTTTAACAAACCTTACAAGCATTGCAATCTTTGGAACAGCTACAGATATAGCAGCCGGTATAAGATATAGTATAAAATCCATTATATTCTCACTATAGCTTACATATTTTCCGGGAGCAAACCATTTAAGTACAATACCAAAAACCACACTTATAAGTATACCTATAAAAAATGAAGGCACCGCCATAAAGGTTTGATTAACTCCGTCAAAAATACTATCAAACAGCTTTGCCCTTTTTGTATTTTTACCGGAAACATATCCTGACCAGAAGCCAACAGGTACTGCAAATACAATAATTAAAATTAAGCTCATAAATGCTAATGAAACAGTAACCACCAAATTGTTCAAAAGCAAATCACCTACAGGTATATCCTTACTATATGAAATACCAAGATTACCTGTACAGATTCCTCTAATCCAATTAAAGTATTGCACTAACAACGGATCATTTAATCCATATTCATTTCTAAGCGCTTCTGCCCTCTCCTGTGTAATATCAGTTCCAAGCTTTGCTGTAACTACATCACCCGGTACTATCTGAAACATTATAAATACAATTATTGATACTAAAAGGAGAGTTGCTGCTGCCATTCCTATTCTTTTAAGCACATATTTCATGGTTTTACCTTTTTAATTCAATCAATACCTCATGTCACGAGTGAGATGCAAATACAATTAAATACATCCTGCTCATTAACTTCGGGAATCCAATAACATAAATTAATCATTTCCAAGCTATTATTCGGATACAAATTTTACCTTGCTCATATCCTGTACATAGATAGGATAGAAGGTATAGCCTGTAAGCTTCTTTGATACTGCAACTAATGTTGCCGGATCTGCAATAAATATGCTTGCTGCCTCATCTGCCAGTATTTCCTGCATTCTCTGGTATTCTTTGATTTTTACTGCATCATCTGTAGTCGCTATTGCACTTTCATATAACTCATCATATTCGGCATTATTGAAATTGCACATATTCCTTGAGTTATCAGATACATATCTTCTCATAATATCCTTTGGTGCAAGATTTGAATCGAAGCCAATTATTGTAGCCTCGAACTCTCTGTTATTGTATACATCCGTAAGCCAGCTTGTCCACTCAATGCCATCTATATTCATGGTTACGCCGATTTCCTTAAGCTGGTCTTTTATTACAAGGGCTGTATCCATATGCACCTGATAATTTGCCGGTACCTTTACTGTAAATTCAAAGCCATTTTCATATCCTGCTTCATCAAGTAACGCTTTTGCCTTTTCAATATTTTTTGAATATTTGTCACTTAAATCATTATAGTATCTTCCATATCCCGGATACATAAAGCTGCCGACTATAGTTCCATGACCACCTGCTACTATGTCAAGAATCTCCTGTCTGTCTACAGCATAATAAAGTGCCTGACGCACCTTTACATTATCAAACGGCTCAAATTCATTGTTGAGGTATAGACCCTGAACAAGATTTGTATTTCCATATAAAATATCAAAATCATTACCTAACTGGTCCGCCTGATCCATTGTAAGATATGGATAAATATCAATACTTCCCGCCTGAAGCTCTACAACAGCAGAAGCTGCATTAGTTACAATTTTAAATGTAACCTTACTTAAGTATGGTGCAGTTCCCCAATAATCCGTGTTCTTTTCCATTACAAAGCTCTCTGCAGGTGTATAAGATGCAAATTTAAAAGGACCCGTTCCAACAGGTGAAGTATTCTGCTCTGTGTAATCCTTAGGTACAATAGCTACAGTCATATAACTGATAAGCTCTGTATCAGGTTCACTTAAAACAACCTCAACAGTAGATGAGTCCAATATATTTACGCTATCGATAATGCTGAATGCAGATACCAAAAGCTCGCTGCCCTCTAACAGACCTGCATTTTTTTCGATGCTATATTTTACGTCCTCTGCTGTAACAGTTTCTCCATTGTGGAACTTCACATTGTCTCTTATTGTAAATGTATATTTGCTTCCGTCTTCAGAAATCTTGTAATCACTTGCTACAGCTTCGACTAATTCTCCATTTTCATTAACCTTTACAAGGCCTTCAAAAATATTAAATAATACCTCTTTAGTTCCTGCCGCTGTGGCTAAGTGTGGGTCAAGACTATCAAGATCCTGTTGTATTCCTACAACAATTTCTTTTTTTCCTTCAGACTCATTTGTGTTATTGCTGCCATCTCCACATCCGCCGAGTATAGCGCAAAGCAAACCTGCAAGTACCACATTAAAAAGTTTCTTTTTCATAATGTTTCTCCTTGTCTAAAAGAATTTTATTAAATTTTGAAGATGTTTATAAAAAATCTGCCGCTTCTAAATATTGAAATATTCATACATTTTTATTACATCATTGATTAGAATAATCTTTAAAACCCTAATCAATTTTATGCTTTATAAATATATAATATATATTTAGAGCCTTTCTATTCAGTAATATAATTTATCGCTTCTCCTTTTGGTATATATAAATCACCAAATACCTGCATACATGTATTAACCAAATAACTCATTGAAAAACTGCTATCCTTATCAATAATACGATTTTTGCTAGCTAAATCAGCAGTATAATCAGATAACTTGTAGGTGGTTATTTCCTGAGTTCCCCAAAGCTTCTGTGTAACCAACGGTTCTACAGAATATTCCTTAATAAACACATTGCCCTCTTCATCATTGGTAATTGTAACCTTTGCCATAGCTCCGAGCATATTTGATGCATCGTTCTGTGTGGAAATAAAATTACCTAATGAATAGTAACAAAGTGTCCGGCTGTTATCCTCTGCCTCAATCCATGCGACAGGCTCAATAACATGAGGATGGGCACCTATTATAAGGTCTGCTCCGTTATCTGCAAAAAGCTTTGCCCAGTAATGCTGTTCTTCTGTTTCTACTAATGTGTATTCTGTTCCCCAATGTGGGCAGACAATTATAAAATCAGACATTGCTTTTGCCTTTTCAAGGTCGGCAACGACTGCATCTTCCTCTAATAAATTTACAATATATGGTCTGTCCTCCGGAAGAGGTATTCCATTTGTACCATATGTATAATTAAGTATAGCAATTCTTATACCCTCCTGCTCATATACATATATATTATCCCTGTCTTCTGCAACCTGATTGATTCCTAAATATGTAATATCAGGATATTTGCTTTTCCAGAAATTAATACAATTATCTACTCCGACAGAGCCTTTATCCAAGGTATGATTAGTTGCATGTAAAATGACATTAAAACCGGCATTTACAAGTGCATCTCCTATTTCGTAAGCACAGTTAAAGGTAGGATATCCTGAAAGACCAAGCTCCTCTCCTCCTATAATAACCTCCTGATTGACAATTGCTATATCTGCATCTTGTACATCCTCTTTTATGTTTGCAAATAAATGGTCATAATTTAGTGAACCGTCTGCAAGTCTTCCACTATCCTGAACACCCATATGAGTAAGTATATCACCAACCATCATTACATCTATTTCAACCGGTTCAAAAGGAGGCTCTGTAGTAGTCGGCTCCTCTGTGGTAGCTTCTGCTGTAGTGGTGTTTTTGACAGCACCCTTATCATCATCATCCACCATTCCACAGCCCCATAACATACTGGCCGTGACTATAAAGCTAAGTATAATTGATAATAATCTCTGCTTTTTCATTTATATAACATTCCTTTCACTTGTCCTTTGTCGTTCTTTGCAGCTATTTTTTATTTATTCGACAATATTATTGTATATATTTCTTAAAACCGTTTCTCTGGTCCAAATATCCTTCTACAGTACCAACATACAATATTTTTTTATCAGGCATTTCGTAGAAATCCCTAGGTGTCATAAGCGAGTAATGTTTGTCAAACTTACGTACACCATAGTCCTGTAAGGTTCTGGCTACAAACTGCGAGCATGCATATCTTCTCTTTTGGTGAAAAGGTCTGTTTATAAGCATAAAAGGCAGACCTAATATTGTATAATGATATCTCTTTGCATTTTCCTTGTAATAATTTATTCTGCCCCAAATCTGCTCCTTTTGTTTTGGTGTACATTCAATTTCAGTAACCATACAAAGAGCCTTTGGAAATTTCTCTATGACCTTGTCCATTCTTTCCTGCTCGAATCCTGATAAAATAGGAATTTTAGGATTTCTGCGTCCAAAACTGAAGCACTCATTTAAGTCTATATCCATACCCAGAACAACATGAATATATTTAATTCTGGTGACCCATCTGATAATTGTAGCAAAAATGCCTGGTGTTCCAATAAGTACCAAATAAAGCTTTTCTGTCATTTCTTCCTTCCCTGAAACTTCCTCCGGGGACGTTTTAACGAAGCCTGTATCAGCTTTAGGATTGATAGTTTTGTTACTGTTTTTTTTATTTTCCCTTATATTATTTGTGGATTTCTTATTTAATTTATTATCTTTCATATTCTTTTTCTCTTTGATACATTTTAATATAATATTCTCCATACATATTGCTTTTATTATTAATAGATTTTAAGTATGTCATTCCTTATACTTATTTTCTTATCTCTTATCAATTTATTTTCAATATATCATTCCTCATACCTGTTTTCTTATTAATTTATTTTCCCTTATTCTAATATGTAAATAAAAATTTAGCAACACTTTTATTTATAGCCTCAAATCAGAGAATTAAAGCCTAAGAAACTTTCATCTGTATTATTTTCTGAAAATCTATGTTACAATATACGAAAAATAATTTTCTATTTTTAATGACTATAACCGCTATGGAAGGGTATTATAGAACAAAGATATTAAAAGATTGAAGGAGCTAAATTATGGAAAATGTTGAAATTGAAAGAAAATTTCTTGTAGATATGGAAAACCTGCCATTTAAACTTGACGACTATCCGTTTCAAATTATTGAACAGGCATATTTGAATACTAATCCCGTGGTGCGTATAAGACGTTCCAATGACGACTATTATCTGACCTACAAAGGCTCCGGTATGATGAAAAGAACAGAATATAATCTTCCCCTAAACAAAGAAAGCTACGACCACCTTCTTCCAAAAACAGACGGCAGAATTATAAGCAAAAAAAGATACCTTATAAGCTACAACAGCTACACAATTGAACTGGATGTATTCTTTGGTGATTACGAGGGATTATATCTGGCTGAAGTAGAATTTGAAAATGAAGAGGATGCCTCCGGCTTTATGCCACCGTCATGGCTCATGGAAGATGTTACAATGGACAAAAAATATCACAACAGCAATATGGCGTTAAGATAATGTATAAACAACAGCCTATATTGGAGTTAAAATCCAAATATAGGCTGTATAGGAATATATGAGTAATTTGAAACCTACTACTTTAACGAAACTATTTTTATATCCTTTAGCTTTGATAAGTCAATATAATCCAAACCCACACGGACTACCGGTCTGCTAAGCTTATTTTTATTTATCATTATGATTTTCCCCTCTGTATCATCACTTAACACTACTTTATTATTTATGTATGAGTTTGCAATCTTTTCAAGTACTGTTAATAAAACCTCAGGGTCATAAGCATCTATATTGCCCTCAAACAATTCTATAACATCAAACGGGCACATACCAGCCCTGTATACACGATTTGACGTCATGGCATCATATACATCTGCAATAGACACAATCCTTGCTAAAGGCTCAATTTCCTTATATGTCTTATTATATGGATACCCCTTTCCATCACACCTTTCATGATGCTGTAATGCACATTGCTTTACTCTTTCATCAATTCTTTGATTCCGTAAAATATTAAATCCATGTATAGGATGTGTCTGCACTATAGCATACTCTGTAACAGTAAGCCTGGCAGGCTTTGTAATAATCTCATTTGGAATCATTACCTTTCCAATATCGTGTAGCAGACCTCCCAGTGTAATTGCATCTACATCTTCTTTACTAAGATTCATCCACATTGCAATAATTCTTGAGATAAGTGCCACATTTACGGAATGAACATATGTCATATCGTCATATCCTTCTATGCAATGTATCATATCAAATACACTTACATTTGGTTGGAATTCGCTAGTAATTTTTCTCACATCATTTAACATTTCGTCCACATTTATGGGACAATTTTTCAACACTATATCATTGATATAAGCCTGTACCTTTTGTACAGACTCATGAAACATATTTTCAAACTCTTTAAACCTCTTGGTCTGATGAAGCCGATTGTAATATGCATCATCTTCTTCCGGATTCTCTTCTCTCTGCTCGGCAAAAATCATTCTCTCTAAATCATCCTGCTCATAAGAAACCAAATCCTCATCCTTGATAAAAAAGTCGAAAATCGCATAATATTTTAATCTATCTATAATTTCCTTATCCAGTACTGTACCTTGCTTTATGACCAGTTGTCCATTATCAGTATAGACATCCTTAGCTGTTACCTGACCTGCTTTTGCTTTTATAGTCAGTACTCTTTTCATATTATCACCTAATTTCACGCTCTAATATTGATAATATTAATAATTTTGATTATATTATATAATTTATCTCATCTTTAGTCAATCCATTGCCAAATAGAGCTTTTGTATTTTTTATTTTAGTTTCAAAAAGTCTTGTTGCCAAAGGCAACATAGACACCTTGAACAAAAAATTTCAGATGAAAGTGAACTTTCATCTGAAACTTTTTGTTCAAGATGCTTACATCATTATGATGATGTAAGCTTTTTGAAGATAAAATAAAAAATACGAAAACTCTAAAATAATATTTGCTTTTCAAACTCTTTATTACAATGTATAATAATTTTAGTTATTCTATGTTACAAAAGCTGTATTAAGTAAATATTAAACCATATAGAGGTATAAGATGATTTCAGTATGTATTATTACTAAAAATGAAAGTGAAAATCTTAAAAAATGTCTATCATTGCTTTCTTCATACAATTTTGAAATTGTAGTCGTTGACACCGGCTCTGATGACAACAGTAAAGCTGTTGCAAGCTCCTACACAAAAAATGTATATGACTTTCCATGGTGTAATGACTTTGCCCAAGCCAGAAATTTTTCTATATCCAAGGCTACCAATGATAATATTCTGGTTTTGGATACTGATGAATTTATTACTGAATTAGATTATTCACGACTGGAGCAATCAATCATTAATAATCCCCGCAGTATCGGACGTATTCATAGACGCAATTACTATACCTCAATGGGAAATGAAATGATTTTTGATGAACTTATAGGTCGTCTTTTCAATCGAAAATACTATGAATATAACGGTAAAATACATGAACAGCTGGTAGCCTTTGATAACTCCAATCCTGTATTTTTTGAAGCACCGCTACATATTAATCATACAGGATATGTCGGCGATTTAACTGCCAGAGAGAAAAAAGCTGATAGAAATATTTCAATTCTTAAGGATATGCTTAAGGATTCACCTTCTGATACATATCTTTTATATCAGCTTGGTAAATCCTTTTATTATAAAGAGGATTATGAAAATGCTACTAAATCCTTTGAAAAAATACTGCCTCTGCCCTTTGATTACAAGTCAGAATATATAAGGGATATGATTATTACTTATGGATATTCACTTATAAACTCCAATCAGGCAAAAAAAGCACTTTCTCTGATTGACTGCAAATCTTTTTATAAGGATAATGCTGACTTTATATTTATGTTAGGTCTTGTCTATATGCAAAATGAATTATTTGCCGAAGCAGTTGACCATTTCCTTTCAGCTACTTCTCTTACTGATTGTAATGTCGCAGGTACAAATTCATATCTGGCACTTTACAATGCCGGCGTTATTTATGAATGTCTGGGATATCCGGAGGATGCCAAAACACTCTACCTTGAATGTGGCAATTATGGAAAGGCTATTGAAGGAATTAAAAGACTAAATATATAAACTAAATATTACTTATGTTAGAATAAGTAATATTTAGTTCATAAATTAGTCTGAAAGGATACAAATTAACGTAGATTAGATAATCTTTATAATTATTCCATTATCAGAAATTCCTCACTGCTTTGGAAAAAGTTTTCATTATACATTTTACTCTGTATCTCTTTATCCAGCTTAATTCCACCCTCCCAGCATATTCCATAAAATTTATCGCAAAATGAATAATCAAACTCATTTTTCTCCAAAACCTCTGCTCCCATTATATACATAGCTTCACTAATAAATTCTTCACTTCCCTTCGCTACCTCTTCTCTCAAGCCCCATTCCTGCTGATTTTTACTTTTGGCTTCATATATGAATTCATTATCACCTATACAGCTTCTAATCATTCCATGTGGTGCAGTAAAAATAGTTTCATAATGCAGACTGTACTTTAGGCAATTAACTTTTTCACCCAGCGGATCAGTTCCATCGTTATAGCACGCTTTTAAGACATTACAGTGACTGTTTCTGTTTTCGCCGGACATATTTACCCCAAAATAGTATCCTGTTGTAGAAGCATTAAGCATTTTACTTAAATAATACTGACAATTACCATAATACCAGGTATCTACTATTGCAAATTTATTTATTCCTTCAATATGTCTCTTTACATATCTTATGTAGTTTTCTTTGTCAGCTGCTATACTTCTTTTGACCTCTTTACCATATTTCTTTATGCTGTTTATAAGCTTATCCGTATTTATTGCAGTATTAATTAATTCATTATATAATTCATCATTTTTATCAATATCTACATTCCATCTCTTTAACATATAGTCAGAAAATGTTCCTTTATACGAAAGCTTTGCCACCTCTAAAAAGTCCTCTTCATTAGAAACAGATGACACCGCAGCCAGTCTTCTCGATATATAAAAATACTCTGTTTCCGTAATACCTTTTACCTTTTTTTGATTTTCTATAAATTGCTTAATCTGCAAATAGTAATTTTGCAGAAAATAACCATCTCTTGCAAAAAACAAGAGTTTTTCAATCTTATCCTTATTTGATTTCTGATATAACCAATGACAAAAGCCTAAATTCAAAGGACCATATACCATATATCCCATATCACGGGAATTGGTTATTTCCACAATACCTTTTGTTTTGCTCAGTACAAATGGGCTGTTAAAATATTTGGCAATAATAATTCCGAGAATTATTGCATCAAAAACTGTACAGGTATATGGAATTATTTCTCTCAATGAAGATTTTTCCAATAATTCTCGTCCGGACATAACAAAAAACGGAGTTATTCCTCTTTCCTTAGCCATATTAATATCACTATGCATATTATCTCCAATATGCAATATTTTTCCATCACCGTATTTATGGATAACTTCATCAAATAAATCTCCGTTAGACTTTGTTTTTCCATATTCAGATGATACAAATATATCATCAAAACCACTTATTCCATACTCCTCCAAAAAATCAGACAGAATATGTGCAGAATAATACATATCAGTTATTATAATTACCTTTTTCCCCATCTCTTTGGCATAATTAAAAATATATGCCATATCCTCTCTTAAGACAAACAAGGACCTTTCAACCTCAAATTCCTTATTCTTTATCTTTAGTACAAGCTCTTCCTCCAATCCGCTTAATAACTTAAACTGTTTATATATGTCATCATAGTCGGGCTCAGTTTTTCCTGTAGTATGAAGTGCCCTTACCCGTATTTTTTCAAATTCAATATCTATATTATCTTCATATTTTAATTTTAGTTCCACCAATCTGAATACATCTGCCGGTAAATATATTTTTCTCGTAATCAAAGTATCAAATATATCAAATGAAATAACATCATGTTTTTCTATTTGTTCCTTCAGAGTTTCCATTTTTATATTCCAATATTCAAGATCAGAGTTACATTTTGGTGTTTCTTCCAAAAATGCCTTTTGACCATTTCTGAAATACACATCAATTTCAAGTTCACTTATTCTCTTATAAATTGTCTGCCAGTAACCGACTTCCGTATTTATAATAATCATATCTGCATACTTTGTAACTTCTTCCTTACTGAGTATAGGTACTCCATACATAATTTTCCCTATATTTTCAGGATCTCTGTCCATAAGACCAACTATATTAAAGTCCTTTAGGGTATCAATTACCGTTGCCGAAAAAGCCCCAATACCATAAAGCACTATCCTCTTATCCTTTACTGCCTGAAATTTTTCAATAAACATTTTCAGAAGATTTTCAAAGTAAACATTACCGGTATCCATCTTTTGCATAATCTTTATCACCTTTCACCGGCATCAGCCTGTAATCCTGCTTTAACATATTTTTTATTATCTACTCCGCAGCCACCACACAGTTTACATAGAGAAAGACTCCATTTTTCGTTACCACCCAGTGAATAATTAATAAATTCCTTTACCTGTTCTTCATTAAATTTATCTATCTTTTTTATATCAAAGCAATCCTCTTCCTGTAGCGTATACATTCCGCATTTTTCTGCACTCCATGCAACATGACAAAAATATAATTTAGAATCATTGATTCCTCTGAATATCGGAAAACATTCCATCATATGATTTCTGACATTATTAAAGTTAAAGCTGTTATCAGGAAAACCAAAATCACACCATACAAGTGAGGAATTTGTTCTATATTCAATATCATTATCTGCCATAATACTTTCAAACTCCCTCAGCCTTTTTTCATATGGTACTGTAGATGTATAATCACTTATATGCACTCTTACATTACATTTCTTAAAGACATCTATAAGTCTGTCATCAGGAAGTATTGTTCCGTTTGTTATTACGGAAATTTCACCAATTCTGTCTCCATAGTTTTCCTGCAAATATAGTATCATCTCCGGTAACTGCTTATTAATAATAGGTTCTCCGCCTAAAATTCCCACTGAAAAAATTCTGTCCGCCACCCTGAAAAGATTGTCCATATCCTCCTTAAAATTTTCTAAAGTAATATCAATATGTTTCTTATAATAAGGCATAAACATATTGCAGTTTTTACACTTCAATGTACATCTGGTTGTAATTGTAGTATGCACCTCTACTAAATGAACCTGTTTCCTGTTATGCCAGTACCATTCAGCCACAAACAAATCCAGCAGACAATAATCCTCATATTCCTTAAGTCCTGCCTTACTAAGCATTTCAGAAATACTTTTATATACTCCTATTGTTCCTATAATAACTATAGGCAGTCTTTCCTCCTTCATAAGAGCCTCTGCCTGGCTTATAACAGGTATGCCGTTATATACTGTACCGATTTTTTCAGGTGCATTGTCTATAATATATGGAATATGAAAATCCTGACTTAACATACCGATACATTTTCTCGCTACTACTCCAAATCCGTATATTACAATACTTTTAGTTTCAATCCACCTGTTATTTAACATTCCTAATTGTAACTCTTTTATCATCGTTATTTTCCTATGCCTCTCTCTATTAATAAGTCTTTCTTATATCCTCATAAACCTCTAATGCTCTTAAAACAGCATCATCCATATTATAGTACTTAAAATCTCCCAGCCTGCCGCATACATATAGCCTGTTTACCTTTGATGCAAGCTCACAATACCTTTTGTACATTTCCTTTGAATTTTCTGTAAGTATAGGATAATATGGTTCTTTTCCCTCTTCAGTTCCATATGTTACAGGATATTCCACAGCAATAGTTGTTTTTCCCTTTATATCCTGTACCGGTATTTTTTTGTACTCAGTTATTCTGGTATATCCCTCTGCCATCGGATATGCCACACCTGAGGTTTCCTGATAGCTGTCCACATTATGTATCTGCATATCAAATTTCAAGGAACGATACGGCAGTTTTCCATATTTATACCTGAACAGTTCGTCCAGTGGTCCTGTATATACAAACGGAACATTTAATAATTCATTTTCAAATATAATATTATTGCCGTCAATTTCTACTAAATCTAATACATCACAGTTTAATCGTATATCAATCAACGGATTACTAAGCATTTTTTCAAAAAATGAGGTAAAGCCTCCTTCAGGCATCAGCTGATACTTATCATCGAAGTAGCCGTCCGTATAGTCCAGTCTTACAGGCACTCTTTTTAGTATACTTATATCCAGCTCCTCCGGTGCAATTCCCCATTGCTTTGCCGTATAAGGTCTGTAATCCTTTTCAAACAAAAAGTTGGCATATTCTCTTATCAGTTCATTATCACTTTCTAATAATTCAACTACAGTAACCTTTTTAGCACTGTTATAATATTCTACTAAAGCCTGTTTTAGAATTTCTGCTTTTGGGGCCGGATAATACTGATCTATGGTTTTAAAGTTGAAGGGAGAAGGCGTGTATTTACCGTCAATCATAACTCTGGCTCTTAATATGTACTCATACCAGTCTCCAATTTGAGTAATAAACTCATATACCTCTTCATTATTTGTGTGAAATGAATGTGGCCCGTATTTCTGAACACAAATACCTGCTTCATCAATATAATCATACATATTCCCTGCTATATGATTTCTTTTTTCAACTATTAATACCCTCTTACCCTCCATAGCCGATTTAAAAGCTATTACAGTCCCTGTAAATCCACAGCCGGCTATAACTATATCATAATTCATATGTATTCCTCACTTTCAATCTCACATATTTTCTCTTATCACTACTGCCTCGTTGATAAAATCACGGAGCATATTCTCTCTATATCGTCCGGCTCTATATCTGCGTATAACGGCAACGTCAGCACTCTTTTTGAAATGTCCCTGGCTACCTCCAGCCTACAGGAGCTGAATTTATTATTGTAGCATTGAAAATCTGCCGTAATCGGATAAAAATATTTTCTTGCATAAATATTATTCTCCATAAGTATTTGGGCTATATAATCTCTGTTTTTTCCAAACTCATCCTCGAAAACAACCGGCATATAAGCATAATTATGCTCAACATCTCTTTGAGGTTCCCATATTTTCAGACCCTTTACATCACACAGATATTCCCTATATTTCTCATAGGCATTTTTCCTCTTTTTCAGCTCGCAATCTATATGTCTGAGATTACATATACCCATAGCTGCCTGAAATTCATTCATTTTGGCATTACCACCCACATATCGGATAATTTCCGGTCCGCTGAATCCAAAATTCTTAATATCCTTTAATATCGTGGTCATCGTTTCATCCTTAAAAGCAATACATCCACCCTCTATAGTATTAAAGACCTTTGTAGCATGAAAGCTGAATACAGAAGCATCTCCATATGCTGCAACACTTTTTCCCTTATATTTTTCTCCAAATGTATGTGCAGCATCATAAATAACATATAAGTTATATTTATTTGCTATTTCCTCTATTGCTTCTATATTGCATACATTTCCGTATACATGAACCGGTAATATTGCACAGGTATCCTCAGTTATCAATTCTTCAATTTTATCTACATCAATAGTGTAATCTTTTCTGTTGATATCACAAAAAACAGGTTTTAATCCACATCTTATAATAGCGTGTGTAGTAGATGCAAAAGTAAATGGAGTAGTTATTATCTCACCCTTTAAATCTAATGCCTTAATAATATTTTCTAATGCCATATGACCGTTTACTGTTAATGAAACATTTGACACTTGTAAATATTCCTTTAGCTTTTCCTCAAATTTTTTATGCTTTTCTCCCATATTAGTCAGCCATTTCGACTCAAACAGTGAGCGTATTTCTTCAACGTATTCCTCTAATGGCGGCATAGATGACTGGGTAACATTTATTCTTTTCATAAATTCTCCTATACATATCTGTTATGAATATGCTTAATTATTTTCCACACACCCATAACAATACTTTCTTATCTGTTTATCTGCAAGATTATTTTCTATAATCTTCCTTGCTTTACTTCCAACTGAAATTACTATTGCCATATCTGAATCTTTAACCTCTGATAACTTATAAACTCTGTGACCTAAATAATCTTCTTTATTATTTTCTGTATCAGATACTACAAACCCGTTAATTTCCATATCTATATTTTTCATTTCATGGTAACACAGCTGTGCATATACTCCCGTACCGTAAATGTATATTTTTTTTGCAGACTTTTTAAGACTTAAAACCTCTTCCTTACAAAAATGTATTTTTTCGGACTCAGCCTTTGCAATCTTCTCTGCAAAAAATTCATTAAATTTTCCCCTTGTATATTCCATAACTGCCATATATGTATTTATTGTTGTATCAACACTATTATTATACTGTTCAATATTCTTATATGTATTTGTAAAAAACGAATTTTCCACACCACGCCTGTATACAGACATATGCCTGTTAATACAATAAGCATATCCCTTAGATGCCAGACACAGAGTTCTTAACATATCTCCATACTTTTTATTATTATTTTTAAATTCACTTCTATATACATAATCTTCTTTTTTAAAGAACTGCGCTGAATAAGGCACAACTCCCAACTCCATTAATTCATGGGAATTATAAAATCCATCTTCCTTTAGCTGCCTGTTCCTCCAGAAAAACCATTCCTTATCCATTGTATCAGTTGATACATAATAAGTATAGGTATTATGAAAGCATAGTACACAGTCTTTATGCGTTTGCATATAATCCGCCTGTTCCTGAAGCTTATACTCATTGCACCACCAGTCATCTCCCTCACAAAATGCCAGATACTTACCTCTTGCAGCATTAACGGCAATATCTGTGGCACATTTCCCCATACTGTATTGATTTTCCTTTTGCAAAATGCTCTTAAGAATATCCGGATACCTGCTCTGTAACTCACTGATAATTTCATCCGTACCATCCACAGATGCATCATCATGTACTATCACTTCAAATTGAAAATCTGTCTTTTGGTTCACTAAGCTTTCAATACATTGTTTAATATATTTTTTATGATTATAGGTTATGCAAATAACACTTACAAGTGGATTTTCATACATGGCTTTCTCCTTAATGACTGCATAATTGTATAACTAAACTGTTCTAAAGTTCTACTGTAGCTATTCTCGGTTCAAAACAACAGCAGGGACGAATACTGACTATTCTGACCCCACTCGCCCTTTGCGGTCCTACCTTTAAAAAGGTTCCCAGCACTGAGGTATTTCCTCCCAGTCCCAAGGCTCCTACCTTGGACTCATTTACTCTCCCCGTTATATTTCTTTCAAGCTCTGACTGAATATCATATCTGCCGTCTACCATAGCCTGTATCATATAAGATGCTGCCTCATAATGTGACCTTCCGATTCCTATAGCCAGAGTGCATGGTGTACAACCCAGCTTTGAAACCCCCTCTATAGCCCAATCGACAATCTCATTCTCAACTGCATTAATAGAATGTTTATGAAAAATCCTATAGGTTTTAGCTCTTATTGCAGGGCCTCCTCCCAAGAGCAGAATATGCAGCTTTGTTTTGCCCTTAATTCTCCTTATCATAATAGGGGCAGGCTCAACATCCTGTGATTTATCGCTTATTCCTATAGATTGTTCGATTCTCTGTATGTCATCTCCGAGAAGTCCCATAGGCCTGCCCGGAAGTAGCTCCAAACCTCTCCTTACTCCCTCATAAATGCAGTCTATATATTCCGGCGTAATTATCATATCGTCACCAATATCCAGTACAATATGAGGAATCCCTGTATCATCACAAAGAGGACTTTTTTCTCTTCTCGCCGTCTCCTCATTTTTCAATATCTGCTCCATTACCCACCTTGATTGTGGATTGTTTTCATTTACAATACTGTTTTTGTAAGCAGCTTTTTTATCTTCACTAAAGGTTGTCCCTGCGTCTATAACAGCCTTACTTACCTTTTCAATTATCGTTTCATATATTTTATCTTCCATATATACTTTCTCCATGTGCTGCCGCTATAATTATAGGATATTCAACTACCTGCAGCTGATACATAGCCTCCATTTCCAAATCCTCAAAGCCTGCTATTTCCTTTGATATGGTCTTACTGTTTAAAAGTGCGGTTACAGGTGGTATTATGGCATATACTGAATTATATCTTTCCAGTTCTTTAACTGTCTCATTATCAATCTGCCCCTTTCCTAGATGTATCTTAACTCCATATTTTGAAAGAACCGGCATACTGCCTTCAATCTCCAGCTTATTGCTGGAGGTAGGTCCGACGCCTGCCCTGCTGACTGCCGTATGAAATATAACACTCCCCATAAGCTTAATATTGTCCGGTATCCTGTTATTTACTGCCAAATCACACAGCCTTGGCAGTACTGCATCCCTGCCTGTATAAATAAGTCCCGATAACAGAACTTTATCTCCTATATGTAATTTTTCAATTACTTCATCACTTATGGGAGTTTTAATACTCATCATAGCTTTATCCTTTCACTATTCACAGTTGGAAAACAGCTTTATATAGCTGTTTTCATTTTCAACAACTCCAAATGCCTTTGAGCGCATATAAATTTTTTCAGCCCAGTTGGTATGCGGCTTAATTTCATTCATTTTATTTGAATTAGCACTCTTTACTACACCGTCCTTGGTATTTAGTATCTGACAGGCATCCTCATATTCCTCTAAGGTTACTGCCTGCATTGCATTTACATATTTTATATGCGTAGGATGAATAACTGTTCTTCCTACAAAGCCATTAGCCTTATCTAAAATTACTTCACGAAGAAGTCCGTCTACTTCATCATTAAAAATAGGAATCCTCTTTAAAAGACAATCTTCTATATCGTACTTTGGAATTTCCTTAAACATCATGGATTTACTTACTCTGAAATACTCCCATACAGGTCCCGACACTATATATTCGTTATTTCTGCTAAAAACGTTAAGTATATCTGACAAACACTCTCTGACAGTTAAAATATCATATATCGAATAATCTACACCTCTTCTTACACCAAAACATGAAGAAAAATCCGTAGCCCCAACTCTTATTTGCAATACTATATCCTTATATTTATCCAAAATTTCTTTCGCTCCTAAAAGTGCCCCCAGTCTTGTTTCCTTATAAGCGACCGTGGAATCTTCAATAATAGGCAGACCATATAATTTTTCATTAAACTCTTCATTCAGGCTTGATAAATGCTCGAAATATGAGTTTCCGTTAGCTGTCGAAAATTTAGGAAAGTTGAAGCCGGCAAGTATTTTACACATTTTCTTAGTAAGCTTACCTGAAAACCTTATAAACTGATTGAGAGAGCGAACACGGCAGAATATAAGCGGTATATTTTCATATGTAATCTGCCCGTCCTCCAGTGCCTGCGATACAGTCTCCAACATATTAAGTACATTCTCTTCTGCCATATCCACCTGATTTTCAGGGCAGGCATCCTCAAAGCATAACACCATAGATGTTAAACCAGATATCCTATTGTTTAATATTTTATCGGTAAAATCCTTTGTACCCGGCATATACATGGTTGCCCCAAGACAATACTGTAAAATATCCCTTTCCGTGTATTTGTTAAACTCAATAGGTTCTTTTACAAATTTAAAATCCGGATTATATTTATGATGCTTCATATTTGCCTCCTAATGCTTCAATCATCCATGATTGCACTTTTAGTTAATTTACAGAGCCTTTCTCTGAAACAACTGCTTCTTTATAATACTCCTTAATAACACGATTAACTAATGCTATCTGCTTTGCTCTCTTTTTAGCATCATCTACCGAGGTTTCCCAGCTATGTGTCTTTGCAACAGAGCCACCCGTCTTTAAATATATAGGTGAAGCAACCCTTATCATATCAGGTACCTCATAATGTCTTATAAAACCTCCTGTTGATGCCGGATTTTCCGTATGAACATCAATAGGAATATTAATTGCCTTTCTCATTGCAGCCAGCATCTGAAGCTGTATATCCCTTACCGGATTAATGGAATCTGCACCAATACTTTCTAATAATTTAGCTGAAGCAGGATTTCCATGCCCTGTATGAGCAGACACCTTGAATCTGCAATCTGTTGGTATTTCTCCTGCCTTTCTAAACTCATTTAATGCCCACAGACACCCCTCATCATATACTAAAAATGAACGACATCCCAATCCGGCAGCTCTTTTTACTTCCTCTATGGCTCTTACTATCTGTTCCTGACCCCTCAGTCTGTATCCCATTCTGACACCCTCAGGAGTATTTACAGATGCACTGGTATCTGTTGTAGCCCTAGGTCCTATAGCCAGCACCAGTTCTACTCCCCATTCTTTTGCAATATCTGCCATCTCCTTTATTTCTTCGTCTAATAAAGTCCAGATACCCTTTGTCTGGGTAACTCTGTGAATAAATAATCCGTATTTATCAATTTCTTCTAATAACGCACTCATAACCTTAGGAGTCTGAATACCCGGTACCTCTAATCTATACTGACCCCCGTCACTAAATCTCTTATCGGATAATGGTAATTCATATAAATCTCCTCCCGGTAATCCGAGCTTTTCTAAAAAATCTCTGGTTTCTTTCATGGTGTTACCTTTCATATCAGCTATAAAATAATTCTCTATAAGAAAATTCTTTTTTTCCTCCTAAATTCATAATTTTTTTTATGAGTTTTTTCTGTTCTTCATTTCCAATCATATCCGAAGCACATTGTTGAAGCTTCATATATATATCCTCCCATAAAAAAGGAGTTTCCGGTTCTCCCTTTGGTCTTAAAACAGTTTCTTCATATTTTTTGTTCCCCTTACTTATAATGA
The DNA here is from genome assembly GCA_947174885.1 of uncultured Clostridia bacterium. Lineage (GTDB taxonomy): Bacteria > Bacillota > Clostridia > Lachnospirales > Lachnospiraceae > SVEL01. The sequence goes on along the minus strand of CAMWKO010000003.1, from coordinate 50,230 downwards.
CTACTCTCGCTCCTCGAATACCTTTTTCAGAACTTTCCATATCATTATCACATATTAGCTCAATTTTAGGAATAATATTATATACCTCTTTGTCCACTGCATCCGGGAATAAGTATTCCAGTTTAAATTCTCCATAATATATTGCACATGCAAGAGTATACTGTATAGAAAACTTTGCTTCATCCATATTCTTAGGGAAAGAAATAACTCCTGCCAGATTAATGGCGTTCTCATATATATATATTTCAATTTTTTCAATATCATTATAAACTACTTTTTCATGCAGCCTTGAAGCTGCTTCTATACCACAATGTGTATGTCTGCAGGACGGATATGGCTTTACATAGCACTCATTAACAGCATTCAGCATTTCAAAGTCTCTGAACAATATATCAATGTCAAAATGCTCTGACATGGTATGAAACCATCCTTTTTTACTTTCCAAAGAATTTTGAGGCCCTTCTATTCCCTTCTTTGCAAGCAACGCAGAAAAAACTCCTGTTTCTGCTGCTCTAGCAGGGCTTAATGGTTTTACAAGCTGCCCTGTTTCTCCTACAATTAACAATCCGCTTGATTGTGTTGCAGACATAGAAATGGCACTTTCGATCTCTCTTTCATTTAGGTCTAAAAGCTTTGCACAAGCAGCACCACAGGCTATTGCACCTGCAGTTCCGGTGGAATGAAATCCTCTTTTCACCATTCCGGGTTGAACACAGGAGGATAATCTTACATAAACCTCATATCCCACAATAATAGCCAGTAAAACCTTTTCCTCACTTACTGATAGAGAATCAGCCAAAGCAAAAACTGCTGAAATAACACTTGCACCTATATGCCCCATTGCCCGTCTATGGCCATCATCTATATCTGCACCATGGGCATAAGTTGCGTTTAAAAAAGCTGCTATAGCTACGGGCAGTTTTTTATCTGAATTAAATACAGAAGCCTCCTCGCCTCCACTAATTGGCAAAAGTATCTCCTCCACAGCCTGATTAAATTTTCTATTATACTGATATCCTGCATAAGAGGCTGACATATAATCAACAATCAGTTTTTTAGTATTCTCCAAAGTATTCTTATTATTTATATATACCCCACTTATCATTTCCGCCAAGCGCTGTGTTATGTTATTATCCATTTTTTAATCCTTATCAAATAATCTGTTCACATCAAAGCTATCATATAACATTTCGTGACCTTTTGTATCTATGATATGTAAGGTTTCCTGTACAAATTTAACATTTTCTGCTTCTTTATTCAAATCATCGCTTAAAATACATATTTCTGCAAACCTCTGACCTACATCATGCTTCAATAAAATATTATCTCCTATCCCGTATCTGGGTGAATAGGTTATTATATTTCCATTTTCCCTAAGCTTTTCTTCTCCACAAACAGCTGCAATTCTTCCCTCTTTAAGTGTGGGACACAGCTGCATAATATACTTTCCCCCAAGTTTATAAAGCTCTTCAGGTAATCCATTTTCTTCAAATCTTCCACATAAGGCAAATTTAACTAGCATTTCAATAATATCCACACCGGTGGAAAGCTTTAATAGCCGTTCATACTCTCCTCCCGAAAACCGTAACCCGGGATCATAAAATCTTACTGTATTTCCATCAACAAATCCCTGAATAAAAACAGGCCCATTCTTTATACCGATTGCCTTTAGCATATGAATAACTCTCTCATTAACATATTTGAGAAAAAGCTCTGTATGCTTGGATGGACTTGTTGCCGCTATTGCCACTCTATTTAAACCATTCTCCTCTGTTCCAAGATATCTGTCGCCTGTTCTTATCAAATACGCATTTCCGTCTATAAACAAATATGTCATAGTAAAATCATCACAGTTTCCCATATATTTCTCAATAACTACCTGTCCGTTTGAAGACTCACTTTTTGCAATCTCTATCGCTGCCTTTACTTCATTAATATCTCTGCATATTGCTTGTCCTCTTGACCCTCTGCTGTCTACAGGCTTAACTACTACGGGAAAATCAATCTGTATATTTCCATTACAAAATAATTCGATATCCTTTTCACTATAAGAAGGAATAATATCAACTCCATATTTTTTACAGCATTTTTTAAATGCTTTCTTATTTGTTAATATATGGAACTGTTCTTCTGTTCCAAAGCATGGATAATCTAATTGCTTACATATCCTTTGATAAGGAATCTGGCAGGGATCAAGAGATGTGGTTATTACACCATCTATCATTTCCTCTCTGCATATGGATACTAACGCATCAATATCCTTAATATCCACTAATAATGCCTTATCTGCCATTTTCTTTGCAGGTGAATCAGTTAAATAATCTGCAACATATGTAACAATTCCTAATTTATGTGCAGCCTCAACAACCTTGCAATGTTGAAATGCACCACCTAAAATCAATAGTTTTTTACCTTTAAAGCTATACATCTTAACTATTCCTCAATTATGTTCAATTCTTCCACCATCTGTTCTAATAAATCTTTATGATTTATATTTAAGGGTCTTACACCTTTCCCTAAACCCTGATGTACTCTGACATCTAAAAAAATGGGCTTATCTGCTTCCGATAAATTGTTAAGTGCCAATAACAGCTCTGCTTTATCACTAATTTCTCTATCCATGGTAGCATATCCACACCCCCTTGCTATAGTGGTAAAATCCACCATATAGCCTGCTGTTGGCTCTCCTCCCACTGATTCATGCACTCCATTGTTTAGCACTATATGTATAAAATTTGTCAACCCCAGTCTTTTAGCAGTAGTCATAGCGCCTAAGTGCATAACCAATGCACCATCTCCGTCCAGACATACTACTTTTTTAGCTTTATTTTTCAAAGCAATCCCCATGGCTATTGATGAGGTATGTCCCATGGCTCCCACATTTAAAAAATCATTATTATGAGCTTCTCCTCTTTCCTCTCTCAGATGATATAATTCTCTCGTTGCTCTTCCTGTAGTCGCAATAAAAATTGCATTATCCCCATAATAGTCGAGAACTGCTTCTATTGCTTCCATTCTGCCCATACTGTAATTAATATCTGTAATATCACTTTTCTTTTCAGTAAAAACACCCTTTTTTATAACAAAGGCATAACTAGACTTTTCCTTTTCTATTGTATCTATACAGGCTTTAATTTCCTCTTCAATATTACTGTCCCTGTCTATTATAGTACTTTTAATATTCATCAGCTTAAGCAAATCTACCGTAATCTGTCCCTGTCTGCTATGCTGCGCCCAGTCATTAGTTTCAGGCTCACCTCTATAGCCAATTACTAAAATCATCGGTATGGAGTAAACATTTTTATCTGTCAATGAAACCAAAGGATTAACAGCATTTCCCAAGCCGGAATTCTGCATATACACCACAGGTATTTTTCCGGTGGCAATATAGTACCCTGCTGCTAAAGCTATTGCATTTCCTTCATTTGCAGTAATCACATTATTTTCATTCGTACAATTTTGTGACAAATATCTGCAAAATCCGTTTAAATAAGAATCGGGTACACCTGTAAAAAAATCTATTCCGTTTTTTCTAAGCTCATCAACAAATATATTATACATTTTTCTATCCTTTAAAGTTTACGTTTCTATAGTACTGTGGGGCATCCTTTTTGCATATTTCCCACGCCCTGTCAAATGCTCCTGCTATTTCCTCCGGCAGCCTGCCCTGTCCTATCGCCTCAATATTTAACTCAAGCTGTTTTATATTAGAAGCACCTATAATGATACCATCACCATCGCTGCTGCTAAGTCTTGAATGATAAGCCAGCCATCTGTATGCAGCCGAATACATCTCAATATTATATTCCTCACAGGATTTTTTAATTAAATCCATCGCATCAAAAAAACTTTCTTTCCAATACCTGTTTTTATAATTAGGTCTGCATACAAATCTTCCATTTTCAGGTGATTCCTCATAGCGATTGTATTTACCTGAAAGTATTCCTCCTGCTAACGGGTTATAGGCATAAAAGCGATACTCATATTTTCTGAGTACCTCGAATAATTCCTCCACATTTCTGCTAAGCGGATTGTATAGACCCTGATATACCGTAGGACATTTCCACGAATTTTTAGTACACTTTTCTGTAAGCATTTCTACAGATTCTTTTGAAAAATTACTAAATCCTATTTCCTTTATTTTTCCTTTTCTGTACAATTCATCACATGCCATTAATGCACTCTCTATATTTTTATCCTCATCAGGAAAATGTAAATAAAGAATATCTATATTCTCTCTGTTCATTCTGGCTAATGATGTTTCAAACTGCTGCATAACTGCTGCATAGTCCAATTTTCCGGTTATTCGTGGATTTACCTTTGTTGCAACAGTATAGTCTGATATGCCGTTAAGAATTTTGCCAAGTATCTTTTCACTATTCCCTTCATTATAAACAAAGGCTGTATCAATCTCTCCATATCCGGAGTCAATATATTTTTGTAATATTTGTTTTGCTTCTGCCTCTTCTACCTGTTGTCCAAAGGTCATAGTTCCCAAAATAAGCTTCATAAAATCACCATTATTCTAAATAATTAACACTACTAAACTCTCTTATTCGTTCAATTATTATTCCTCCTATACATTTCAAGCCTGCCTTTCACTATATCATCTATATTTTTCTCGAAAGAGCTGTTATATCCGGTAAGCCCAAGCTGTTTCATTAAAGAAATATCAGCCTCAAACCTGTTTTCTGTCATATTTTTCTCATTAAATCTGATATTTTCCAACTGATTTAATGATTTCCCTATACATTCAAATACCTCTCTCATATTTCTGGGTATTCCGGAAGCCACATTTAATATTCCTTTATAAGTATGCTCCATAAGCTGAACAACTATATGAGCCGCATCCTCTGCGTATATATAATCTCGGGTAGTATTAGGGCTGTTACAGATTATCTTCTCACCATTAATAAGCCCCTGAATAGTTGAGGGAATTGCCCCAAAGGAATGTCTGTCTTCCCTGCCATATATGGTAAACAGTCTCATACCCACATAATCTATATTTCTAATCCTGCAATACTGATTTGCAAATTCATTAAAGGTCTTTTTGCAAAGTCCGTATAAGGTGGCGGGAATTATATCTGCCGATTCATCAAATACACCGTTTGCCCCATCATACTCGGAGCTGCTTCCTGCAAATAAAAATCTTCTACCACCGTATTTTTCAAATAAATACAGAAGTCCCGTGCTTATATTTAACCATTTAAGATTTTCTTCGGACATTCTAAAATCACTGTTTTCCTGATTCCAAGCAAGATGAATAAGTATATCGGGAGCTATGGTCTTTATAATTTTATCACACTGTGCTTCATCTGATAAATCACATAAGGTTATATGGGCATAGTCATAGCCTCTGAGGTTTTCCTGCTTTGTAGTTACTGCATAAACCTCATACTCTTTTTTTTCCTCCAGCTGTCGTAGTACAGCCTTCCCCAATAATCCGCTTGCTCCTGTAATCAATACCTTTTTCATCACAATCTCCAAAACACAGGTCAATTAAGACTTTTCTCTATTTTTTCAGCTATGCCCTTTGCATCTAAGCTGTACATTTCTTTCATTTCAGCATATCTTGCAACCACGTTTTGGAAACAATCCGGAACTGAAATATCCACAAAATTATCAATCTTTATTTTATTTTCCAGCAAAATTCTGGCTGTCTCTCCTCCCATACCTGCACTGTAATTATGTTCGTCCACCACAAATATATTGCCTGTAGCTGCCGCCTTACAAATTGCCTCTCTGTCTAAAGGCTTCACTGTATGGAAACCATACACTCCTATATTTAAGCCCTTATCCTTTAATATATCGCTTGCTGCTATCGCGTCATTTACACTAAAGCCAAAGGCAAGTATTGAGCCATCTTTTCCTTCTCTGTGACATACTGCTTTTCCCGGCTCAAACGGATATTCCTCCATTTCCGGTGCCATAGCCTTCGGATAGCTTATATAATATGGCTTATTATCTGAAAGTGCTTTTTTCAAAGCACCCCTTAATTCAACTGCATTAGACGGAAATACCACATTTAAGTTTGGCAGACTCCTCATTATTGCACTTTCCTCAATCGCATGGTGAGTTGAACCCATCTCTCCATAGGATAAACCTGAGCCTACACTTATAAGAACTACCGGCAGGTTTTGATAAGCTACACTTACCTTTATCTGCTCAAAGGCTCTGGAATCAAGAAATGCTGACATTGAATACGCCACCGGACGAAGACCTTTAAGTGCCATTCCTGCTGCCGTAAGCACAAGATTTTGCTCTGCTATACCCGTATTGAAAAATCTGTCCGGAAATTCCTTTTCAAACGGCTCTACTACTGAAAATCCCACCTCTGCCATAAGCAGTACTACATTTTCATCCTCTCTGGCACATTCTATCATTGTATCAACAAAACTTTTACGCATTTTCCTTCAACTCCTTCAATCCTTGCTCATAGTGTTCTTTTTCCGGCCATTTGTAATGCCATAAAACCTTATCCTCAAATTCAGCTACACCCTTGCCTTTAATTGTATTTGCAATAATAGCTGTAGGTTTGTCAGAATTAACTGCATTTTTAAGAGCATCATCTATCTCTTTACAGCTATGACCATCTATTTCAAGCGTATTAAATCCAAAGCTCTCAAGACGTGGTTTCATTTCACCCATATTCAGAACCTCATCATCATGTCCATAGGATTGAAGCCTGTTTCTGTCTATAAATACAATGAGATTATTTAATTTGTATTTCTTTGCCAGCATAAACCCTTCCCATACAGAGCCCTCATTACATTCTCCATCACCTAATATTACAAAAACTCTGTTATTCTGCTTTTTTATTTTATAAGCAAGCGCCGCACCACATCCCAGTCCTAAGCCCTGCCCAAGTGAGCCTGTAGAGGTTTCAATACCTGTTGCAGAATTTCTTTTAGGATGAACGCCTAACCTGCCACCGCTTTTATGAAATTCTTCAAACAGTCTTTCCTTTGAAAGTGCTCCGATATTTGCTAAGGCTGCATACCACGCAGAGGCTGCATGTCCCTTGCTTAATATTACAGTATCATTACTTTCATCTTCGGAATCATTAATATTTAACCTTACATAGCCTCCATATAATACTGCAAAAATATCAGCACAGGAAAAAGAAGAGCCTATAAATCCTGCCTTCTTCTCATAAGTAAGCGTAAGTACATCTTTTCTGATACTGTTAGCCAATTCCTGATATTTACTTATTTCCATTGTCTTCCTCCATTTGCCTTTCAAATTCCGTTATTCGTTTCTCATATAATGAATTTGTATTCCCGTTTCTAAAATATTCTTCATAGGCGAGTGTGGTCTGTTCTATTCCCGCCTTTACATTAAATATTGTTTTCCAACCCAACAGCTGCCTGCTTTTTGAAGAATCAATAAATAAAAGTCCTGCCTCGTAATAATCCTGCTTTCTTCCTATAACAGTCTTATTGCATATCATATCTGCAATTTCTGATACCGTATAAAGCTCCTTTTTATCCGGTCCGAAATTATACGCACCTGAGTATTCCGTAAAATCCTGATACAGCTTCTCCGCCAGTATAAGATACCCATTCAGTAAATCCAATACATATTGCCATGGTCTTACGGCATTGGGATTTCTTATTACTGAAGGCGTGTTTTCAAAATAACATTTTTCCAGATACGGTATTAACCTGTCAAAATGATAATCTCCTCCGCCAAAAGCATTACTTGCTCTTGCCACTGCCACACCTATCCCCATAGCTTTAAAATAGCTTTCATAGTATGCTTTTGCAGCCTGTTCCTCACACACCTTACTGCAGGAATATGGTTCATTTCCCATTAATGGAGAATCCTCCACATACCCTTCCATGGTTTCATTATTCTGATATACCTTGTCACTGGTAACTACTACCACGGCTTTAACACTGTCTATACCTCTAAGCACTTCCAGTAAATTGACTGTTCCCATCAGATTTGTTTCAAAGGTTTCTACAGGACTTTCCTTAGCCTTTCCTACTATTGCCTGTGCTGCCAGATGAATTACGATTTCAGGCTTGTATTTTTCTATTGCCTTAAGACTCTCTCTATTTCTTACATCACCTGTTATTTCTATATGCTTTCCGCTTAATGAAAGCTGATGAATACCACTTTCCTTTTCAGCCTCCATAGAAAAGCCAATCGTATATGCCCCAAGCATATCCAGCCATTTTACCAGCCAGCTTCCTTTAAATCCGTTATGCCCGGTTATTAAAACTGTTTTATTCGTCCAGAAATCTCTGTTCATCCTCATACATCCTTTTGTAGTAATTAAACTCTTCTAAGATACCTTCCTTAAGTGTATATCTGGCCTTCCAACCCAATGATTTAAGCAGGGAATTATCCCCCTTTATGACCGGTGGCTGTTTACATTCCTCATCAGATTTATGCCTTACAGTACCTTCTGCTCCGTCAAAACCTGCAATAATCCTTCCTATTTCACCAATGGTAGGACTTTCTCCGCCACAGACATTAACTGCTCCCGTGTAATCGCTAAAAAGACAGGTGGTAATGGCTGTTGCCACATCATAAACATGTATGTAATCTCTTACATATTCACTATATGAACACACAACCTCCTCTCCCTTTATCATGCCCTTAATAATGGAGGGCATTAAACGCTTCGGCTTTTCTCCCTGTCCATAAATAAAAAATAATCTGCTCCAGACAAAGCCATAACCATACAGCTTACTTGCCTTTACAAGAATTTCTCCTAAATTACATTTACATTGCGCATATAGAGAAGCAGGCTTAAGCTCATCCTCCTCCTTTAGTGCAGTGTCTTTTCTTAGATATTCCTGCTCTGTTCCTACAAACACAGCACGCTTACCTCCATTAGTATAAAATTCATCAAACATTTCTATACTCTTTGATAACATATACATATTTTCCTTAGAGTCCGAATATCCCTGACCGGTTACCCATGCAAGATGAATTAAATACTTAGGATTAACCCTTTTCATATACTGTTTAAAGTCAATATCAAAGATATTTTCCGTAACAGCATGAATTTCGTATTTATCCTTTAATAAACTGACCACATATTGGCCAATAAAGCCTTTAGCACCCGTAATCATTACTACTTCTTTCATATTAATCCTTCTTCCATTCCGGTGCAAAATTCTGGTTTGTCTGCAAAAATGACAGCTTTTTATTCCAGTTACAATGTGAGGACTGATAACATCTTTTGCAGGTATCCTCCATACTAATACTGTCATTTACTATTTTTCTGTACAACTGATAATCCTTACAATTCCAAAATTCCTCAAATGGTGTGTCTGTATTAAACTTCATAAACTGTCTTGGTGTAGACATACAAGGTCTGATATATCCGTCAGAGCCTAAGAAAAAATCCCTCCATGCAACAAAACAGTCCCTATGTTCCTTATCCTCTGCCACATCCTGACCCTGTATGTAGGGCAGTTTAAGAATAATTCCCAATTCTTCACCTATGGCAGTTGCCTCATCAAATACCTTTTTTACTTCATCATTACAATCCCATAAAACTTCCTTTGCTAAATAGTCATCGAAGGCTGTAAGATATACTACCTTGACCTCTTCTATACCTATTTTGGCAGCAAGTCTTACTAAATCAGGAAGTTCATGAAGATTTGACTTCATGGCACAGAAAACAAAGTTGATCCAAGGATATTTCAGACCTCTTTCCTTTTTGATTTTAACAATTTCGGTCAGATTTTCTTCTATTTTGTTTAAATCTGAGCCCTTCCTGATTCTGTTATTTGTTTCAGGGGTTGCACCGTCTACGCTAACTCCAAATACATCAACATGATATTTGAATAAATCCTCCTTTAGCTTATCCAGCCTCATACCATTTGTACAGAAATACTTTCTTGCAGAATGTCTGTCTATGATTTCCAGCATTTCCACAAAATTCGGATGCATGGTCGGCTCTCCCCAACCCATTAATGTAACCTCCTCTATAGTATCAAACATTGGTTCAAAATACTTAAACCATTCCATTGAAAATATAGTCGGTTTAAAATCACTTGCATTCCTGCCACACATTATACAGTTAAGATTACACAGATTTGTAAGTTCAAACACCAGTCTTCTTGGCATAGACTGAAGTATTGCTTTCTTTTCATCTATTTCCTTTAAATTCAAATCTGTGTTTTTCTGCTGTATATCAGTTAATGCCTTTCCTTCAAAAAGCATTTTTGTCTTTGCTCTGATTATCATATTAATCTCCTTCTAAATCCTAAAATCCACTGTATGATTTATACTTCTTCTCCCAAAGGCAGCCGGAAATATAGAAATATACTTCATTCTGATTCTGGTTCTTAAGCCAAAACAGTTCATTTTCTTTAATTCCTTATAGGAATCTTTAAGAATACTTTTAATGATTCCTTCTCTCTTCATTTTATCATCATCTGACATTATCTTTCTGTTTAAATACAACTGCTGTGTACTTGTATAGTAAAGCCTCTTCATTGTAAGAGCATATAATTCTTCATCCCCCTTTTCTTTATACCAGCCTGCTCTTTCTATATAAGCATATAACTCATTTATGAATACCGGCATATAATTTGTTCTTGCAGTATTGCTGGCAATACTTTTACGCCAGTTCATAAGTCTGTCGCTTATCCACAGCACATTTTTTTCTTCATACAGTATTTTGTAGGTAATGTGCATATCTTCATATCCTACATTTTCATAAAATCTCTTATCATTAAATACTTCTTTTTTGTATAGCTTGTTCCATAGCATTACATTTGGTCCGCACAAGCCTATAAACTGGCTCATTATTTTGCAAAGCTCCCTGCCTGTATATAATTTATCCTCATTATATGGTAAGGTGTCTGTATAATTCCCAAAATCATTAAAGGTTTTGTAGCAGCATTGAACAATATTCACATCATAAGCTCTTATTTTCTCCACCATTTTTTCCAGGAAATTGCTTTCTGCATAATCATCACTGTCAACAAACCATATGTATTTGCCTCTCGCATTATCCAGACCTACATTTCTGGAATATCCGACACCATGTGTCTTTTCATTTTTAATTAATCTGATTCTGTCGTCCTGCTCACTAAGCTTTTTTATACGTCTTACACTACTGTCACGAGACGAATTATCAACAGCTATTATCTCAAGGTTTCTGTAGGTTTGATTTATTATCGAAGTAATGCACTTTTCTATATATTTTTCAGTATTAAATACCGGAATAATAACCGATACCATTTCATCCTGTTTAATCAACTTGTTACCTCCTGCTAAGCCAGTATATTTTTTATATTTTCTAATTCTTCACAAGACCATACTACCCTTACTGTTTCATTTAGCAGGTTATAATCATTACTGTTTCCTGCCTTTTTATAGGAGTTCATTATGTAAATAATCGCTGTTAAATTCACCGGGCATTTTATTATAATATCTATTGCTATATCTAATGCCCTGTCCTCATCAGTTTTATGGCACTCAATTAATTCCTTCTCCAATTCCTCTATTTCATCTGTCTTATCTATGCTTTCGATACATCCTACCCACCTGTCAGGTCCCAATACCCATAGCATTTTAATAGCATAATGAAATGTCTTCGCTTTTTCTACGCCTGCAGTATTGGCACTCAGCGGTAATTCCAAAAAATCCATTCCAAAGTGTGATATATTCTTAAGGTCACATATTACTCCCATAAGAACAATATATGCTAACGGGTTTCTGTCATCCTCCTGCACCATATTTATAAATTCATTAAGCCTTGCCAGATAGCTTTTATATATATTTTCATTTTCCCTGCTACAGGCAAGCTTATCTAATACCGATTTCAACTGAAAAAAGACCACCTGAAAATTCTTTGCCAGATACTTACTGCACAACCCATCAGAAACTACATCCTCAAGCCATCTGTACTTATCCATTAACGGCATATTATTCTCCGGTAAAGCATCAATAAGCTCCTTCAAATATCCCCAATGAACATCTGATAAATACTTAATATTTTTGTCTGAACGCAAACCAAGACTTGTAATGGTTTCATGCATGGCCTCATATATCGAATATGCCTCCAATATTCTGGCACAATCTATAGGACGCGTTTTATATGTAGATGTGTTTCTGAGTCTCATATAGTACAAGGGTTCTTCAATCGTAGAAATTCTTTTTGCCACTGATAAATATTTCATCATTATTACTGTGTCAATATTCCACCATATAGGAGGATAACATCCCCATGCCATTATATAATTTGACGTAAAAAATTCTTTTTTAAACAGCTTTCCCCACCAGGTTCTAAAACAGCCATGTACACCATCAAAATTATCTCCAATATCCTTCGCATATGAGCTGTCCAGATGTGGCGGAACTCTTTTTCCCGTAATCTTCTCTCCATATACAAAATAATTGCCCGTAAAGGTAATATCTGCATCTTCGGCTACTGCCTTATTATATAGTTTTTCTGTAAAATCTGAAGCTATATAGTCATCAGAATCTAAAACTGATATGTATTCACCAAGATATTCCTCACTGTCAAACCACCAGCCCGGCTGAAATACTCCTACTCCTGTATCTGTAATGCCATTAGTTTTATTGTGCATTACATATACTCTGTTGTCTTCCAACGCAAGCCTGTCAAGTATTTCTCCCGTCCTATCTGTGGAGCCATTATTTCTTACAATAATATTAACATCCTTCTCTGTCTGATTAAGTACACTTCTGACAGCCTGCTCAATGTAATTCTCCGTATTATATGCCATCATTATAAATGTAACCTTACTCATATATTTTTACCACCTTTTCCATCTCGCCTGATTTGTATTCCATAAATATTCTAAGCTTTCCTTATCCCTGAGTGTGTCCATACACTTCCAGAAGCCATTATGCTTATACGCATTAAGCTTTCCGTCTGAGGCAAGTCTTTCCATAGGTTCTCTTTCAAAAAACGTATTATCACCATCTATGTAATCAATCACCTCAGGCTCTAATACCATAAATCCGGCATTTATCCATCCTCCGTCCTCTTTTGACTTTTCAGAAAAATTCATAACCTTATGATTATCTGCGATGTCTAAAACTCCAAATCTTCCCCCCGGCTGAATAGCAGTGATGGTAGCATAACCCTTACACTCTTTATGAAACTCTAAAAGCTTGGATATATCTACATCTGAAACACCGTCACCATATGTCATCATAAAGGTTTCATTATCCAAATACTGTTTTATACGCTTTAATCTTCCACCTGTCATTGTATTTAATCCTGTATCTACAACAGTAACCCTCCATGGCTCTGCAACATTATTATGTATTATAATTTCATTATTATTTGAAAAATCAAAGGTAATGTCACTTCTATGAAGGTAATAATCTGCAAAAAATTCCTTTATAACATATCCCTTATATCCACAGCAAATTATAAAATCATCAAATCCATAAGAGAAATAATATTTCATAATGTGCCATAAAATAGGTGCTCCTCCTATCTCTATCATAGGCTTTGGTCTTAAATGACTTTCCTCACTTATTCTTGTTCCAAAACCTCCTGCCAGTATTACTACTTTCATAAAATACCTCCATGTAATTTCATGTTAATAAATTCTTAATCTTATCAGCACAAGTACTCTTATATTTTTTGTGTTTTTCTGCTCATTAGTTTTCTCTTTAATACTTAGTATTTAACGTACAATAAGCTATTTTCCATTATATCATTATTATATACTTTTCGCAATTAATGATTTACTCCCAAGATATGTATTTTTATACCTAACAATCTACCAACAATAAATTAATTAAAACTTTATTTGAGTTTCCGTATTTTTTATTTTTAGCTTCAAAAAGCTTACATTATCATAATGATGTAAGCATCTTACACAAAAAGTTACAGATAAAAGTTCACTTTCATTTGCAACTTTTTGTGTAAGATGTCTATGTTGATTTTGGCAACAAGACTTTTTGAATCTAAAAATAAAAAATACGGAAACTCAAGAGATTATTTCTCTTGAAAAATATCTATTTTTGTTTTAAAATATAATTAATATATTAGCATAAAAACTATACCTTTTATCCAAGGAGGGATTTCTATGAGCAGTATTTCAAGTATAAGTAATGCTTCATATTCAGATTATGGAAGCTTTGCTTCAGGAAAAAGGATAAACAGTGCTGCTGATGGAGCGGCTGAACTTTCTATCATTCAAAAAGAGGACTCTCAGGCACGCGGTTTAAATGCAGGTGCAAAGAATATACAGACTGCAAAAGATATGATGAATGTTTCTGATGCAGCACTTGGAAGTATATCAGATTATTTGCAGCGTATAAGAGAACTTGCAGTACAGGCATCAAACACTGCTACTGTTACAGACTCCGACAGAGCAAATATGCAGATGGAGGTAGAGCAGTTAAAGCAGGGAATAACAGATGTTGCAAAAAATACAAGTTTTAATACAAAGCCTTTGCTTGATGGTTCAAACCCAATATTTAACATAGCCACGGACAGCAACGGAAACTCTACAACCGTCAACGGATCCAATGCTACACTTGATGCTCTTGGTATAGCCGATTTTGATTTGACAGGTAATTTCAATATAGATGATATTGATAAAGCCATTGATAATGTAAATTCCCAAAGAAGCAGTATTGGTGCCAAAACTAATGCTTTAGAGTATGCATACAATTATAATACAAGTGCAGCTCTCTATACCATAGGTTCTAAAAGTAAACTTGAGGATTTGGATTTTGCTGAGGCTATATCAGAAAAGAAAAAGCAGGAAACACTTCAGGAATATGCTCTGTTTGCTCAGAAAAAGAAAGCAGAGGAAGAAAAACAGAAAATTAATGTTCTGTTTTCTTAGTCTGAAAGAAAAAATAATAATAGATTTATACTCTTAAAAATATATAAAAACAACTGTTGTCATTTCTTTACTCTTGACAACAGTTGTTTTTATATCATTCAATTTTTATTCTTGAGTTTCCGTATTTTTAGCTTAAAAAATACGGAAACTCTAAAAATTATATTTTATTGAGTATTTTATCTATTCATTGTATAATATCTATTGTTATAATAAAGTCTTTTTACTCCACAACACATTGAAAGGTTTTTTATGAACATATTAGTTTTAGATACTCATTCCTTTATGCAGGAGGATATTATACATATATTAAAAATGAAGGGACATACTGTATTTACATATGGGCATCCTGATATTTCAATGCACAAAAATGATATTGTATCAAAGGAACTGTCAGTCTGTATAGAAAAGAACAATATATCTATGGTATTTTCTTTTAATTACTATCCTATTGTTTCCTATCTCTTAAAGGACAGTTCAGTCAAATATATATCATATGTTTATGACAGTCCCAATATTGCTGTATATACCTGCAGCATTATATTTCCCTGTAATTATGTATTTATATTTGACTACGCTGTATATGAGGAGCTAAGAAACGGTGGTATCAGTACAGTTTACTATCTTCCTCTTTCAGTTTATAACAAGCGTATTACGGAATTAATATATAAAAATCATAGCCTTACGGCTAAATATGATATTTCCTTTATCGGTGGACTTTACAATGAAAATCATAATCTCTATGACAGATTATACGATAAGCTTTCAGGAAAATACGAATATATAAAGGGCTACTTAGACAGTGCTGTAAAAGTACAATCCAAAATGTACGGTCACTTCTTTTTACAGGATATAATTACTGATGATGTGCTTAAATGCTTATTAGATGTATACCCATATGATAGCCATAGTGATTCTATTGCCACACCTGCCTATGCTTATGCACACTACTTTCTAGCTAGAAAATCTACCGAAATAGAACGTATAGCTTTGCTTAAGGCAGTTTCCTCCAGCTTTAAACTGGATTTATTTACATATGGAAATGCACCGGAGCTTCCTTTGGCAAATCCACACCCTGCCGTGGACTATTACAATGCTATGCCTATAGTATTTAATAAAAGCAAAATAAACTTAAATATTACTCTTAAAAGCATATTAACAGGCATCCCCCTAAGATGTATAGACATAATGGCAAGTGAAGGATTTCTTCTTACAAACTACCAGTCTGATTTGTTCAGACATTTTAATGTAAAAGAACATTTCGACTATTTTGAAGATGAAAAAGACCTTCTATCTAAAATAGAATACTATCTGAATCACGAAGATGAACGGCGTACTATTGCCGAAAATGCAAGAAAGCTGGTAGAAAAAAATCATGATCTTTGTGAATTTGCAGAGTATATGATTGGTATTGCATTTAAGGAAAACTAAATAATATATTTTTATATAATACTTGAAAGGATTTAATGTATGAATATACTTTTTTATAGATATAACAGCATATGTGAGCCTGCATTTATAACTTTATTCAAAGCTATAGGTATAACCGTTATTGAAGATACTACTGAAATGACTGATAAAACAGCAAGTGCAAGTGATTTGGTCCATCGTGTTTCAAACACCCTTTCTAAAAATAATTTTTTATTTGTCATGAGTATAAATTTCTTTCCTGCACTTTCATCAGTCTGTAATATCTTTAAAATACCTTATGTTTCTATTGTTGTAGACTGTCCTGTCTGGGAATTATATTCTGATGAAATAAAAAATCCTATAAACAGAATTTTCATTTTCGATAAATACCAATATAATATTTTTTATCCCATGAATAAACAGGGCGTTTTTCATTTACCTCTATGTACTGATAATATTACATTTTCAAAAGTTATCAATAGCGCCAATACTGATATGAAGAAAAAATACAGCTGTGATATATCATTTATAGGTTCATTATATAGCGAAAAATGTCTGTATAATATTTCAAAAAATATATCCTCCTACAATAAGGGATATATAGATGCTATAATAAAAATATATACAGGATTATTCGGAATAAATAATATTTCGGAATGTCTTAGCGATGATGTAGTAAATAACATTTTATCTGAATTAGATATTCCTGATTTTTCTGCAGGAACCAATATCGATTTTAAAGAATATATTGCTGATACACTCATTGGTACAAAGATTTCTGAAACTGACCGTATATTAGTCTTAAAGGAGCTTTCTGAAACCTATGGATTTAATATCGACCTTTATACAGGCAGTGATACTCCTATGCTTCCAAAGGTAAAAAACAGAGGGCTTGCCAAATCTCTTACGGAGATGCCTCTAATCTTTAATCAAAGCAGGATTAACTTAAATATTACTTCAAAGTCCATAAAAACAGGTATTTCTCAAAGAGTTTTTGACGTTTTAGCCTGCAGGGGTTTTCTAATCTCCAACTATCAGGAGGAGTTGTTTGAATACTTTACACCGGGAGAAGATTTGGAAATCTTCTCCTCTATTGAAGAACTAAATGCCAAAATCAAATATTATCTCACACATGAGGAAGAGCGAACAGCCATTGCAGACCATGGCTATAACACAATACTGAAGTACCATAGTGTGGAGATGCGTGTCAAGGATATATTGAATCATATTTAGTCCTTTATATTACCGGTGGTTCTATATATGCTGCAAAGATGGTAATATTGCAGCATATATAGAACGCGGTTATCTGATTAAATATTTTTAAGTATTTTATCTACAAGCTCCTTATAGCTTCCCACATATTTTATTATGTTATTTTTCCCCTCAGAAAGCTCATATATATGATTATTTACCCATGTGATAAGCACCTTAAATTCAAAATTCTTTACATTATCAATACTTATGTTTCCGATAAGCTTTATCAGCTCATTATACATACCGTTGCTTAACAGCGTAGTAATCATTTCTTCTATTTTTTTAATATCCAGCTTTTCAGCTGCTGCCTCTCCATCTCTTAAGTATGATATATTATCAATAATCTTACTATAATCAATACTTCTATATACACTGTCCGCCCTTTGAACATTTTCATCCATTATTTCATTAGCGAAACGTATCATAAGGCTGTCATATTCCTTCTGCTCCTCCTTTGTAATCTCATAATTTAATATTACATCAGCAAAATTAAGTATATTCTCCATCCATGGATTTGAAAAATACATTTCCTTTACACCATGATAAAATATAAATCTTGCAGGAACATTTTCTATTTTCCACTCCTGATCAAACCAAGCTGCTTCATTATCTATTATAAAAGCATTTCTGGGTATCATATCAAACATACCGTTTTTAAGTACTATTCCATAATTAATATTTTTTACAGTAGTAAAATCTAAAATAATATTATTCCCTGCTTCTGCTCTTTCAGAGCTATTTATTATCTGTGTAAGATAGTAATTATATAACTCTATAATTCCTTCTGCATTCATTCTAAGATAATTGTCTATAAATAAATCCTCTAAAGAATTTCCAACTATCTTATCCATAATAAGACGATTTTCCTTAATATCAGCCTCAACTACCCTTAGCCCTTGCTCCTTCAAATAATTTTGATTTTCAAGAGTTTTATTTATATGGGTAATATCATTGTTTTCATTATTCCATTTTATGACTTTTCCGTCATCAGTAAATAATGTTCCCACATTTAAGCCTCTTTTTCTCCTATTATTAAGAAGTGCATATGTTATCTTACCAAGATTCATATTTTCTGTTGCACACTCTACTAAATAAGAATTTGCAAAAAAAGCCATCTCATTATTGTCTATTAGGTCAGTATATATATCCTTTTCATTTGCTATAAGGCTGTTTCCGTCCGGAACATAATATGGTGCTACATTTCCCATCTTTCCTATAGTTATCTTTTCCTTTTCGGAAAATACAACTGTGGGCATTTTATAGTCAGGATATGGATAATAAAAGTGTCTCCATTCAAAGCCTGCAGTCTCAATAATGTTATCCAGCTCCTTTTTTGAAAAGGTAACAGCCGTCCTGTTCCCAAGCTTATACTGATTTATACTGTCAAACGGAATACCTGTATGGTCCTCCCTTGCTCCACACCAATATTTCAGACCATATTTATTTTCAATGGCTATAAGCAGCTTTCCTCCCGGCTTTAATAACTTTCTGATTTTATTCAGAAAATCCACATATGGATTATCACTCTCCGTATATGTTCCCTGATATTCTAAAACACCTATAAGAGTAATATAGTCAAAACTTCTTTCAAATTCTATATCATTAAGATTCCCTACTATAATTTCCAGATTATCTCTATGTCTGCACCTTATCAGAGTACCTGTAGCTCTCCTTTTTGTCAGTTCTACGCTTGTAACTGTATTACATTTATCACAAAGCATATTTGTAATAGCTCCGAAACCACATCCTATTTCAAGTACATCCTTGTTTTTCTCAAAAGGATACCAACTAAGTATATTTTTTCTTAGAGGTGTTAAATGATAATATACCGGCCAGCAATAATTTTCTATAACTGCCCTGGCATAGTCCTCTGGTTCGTTATCTGCCAATATATCTATAATCCTGTTCTCTATACTTCCATCGGAATATCGTTCATCATTTTTATAGTATGTAAGATTAAATTTTGGTTTAATATCGAGCTTTTTAAATTTTTCCTTATCCATTTGCAATCCTTTTTACTTATATTTGTTTTAGAGAGGGATAGTATATCCCTCAAATTTTCTGTTATATAGCAAAACACCACTCCGAAGAGTGGTGTTTTTATGATAGTTTTTAGTAATTTGCGATGATTACTGAAGGAGTGAAAGAACACCCTGATTAGCCTGATTAGCCTGAGCTAACATAGACTGACCTGCCTGAGCAAGAATATTGTTCTTGCTGTAATTAACCATTTCTTCAGCCATATCAACATCTCTAAGTCTTGATTCAGCAGCTGATGTATTCTCAGATGTTGTATCAAGGTTGGCAATAGTATGCTCTAATCTGTTCTGAACAGCACCAAGCTCAGATCTCTGAGTAGAAACTGTATCGATAGCATTCTGAATAGCATCCATTGCAGATCCAGCTGCAGTAAAGCTACTAACATCAAGAGCATCTACACCTATTGAAGCTGAATCCATATTGTCAATATTAAGCTCAATGCTCTGTCCTGATAATGAACCAACCTGAAGGTTCTTAGCCTTGAAACTACCATCAAGTAAGTTCATTGTATTGAACTGTGTTGTTGACTGAATTCTGTCGATTTCTTCTACTAACTGATCGATTTCGGCCTGAATAGCAGTTCTGTCTATAGATGTGTTTGTGTCATTAGCAGCCTGTGTTGCTAATTCATTCATTCTCTGAAGGATTGAATGTGTTTCATTTAAAGCACCTTCAGCAACCTGAATAGCTGAAATACCATCCTGTGCATTTGCAGAAGCTCTATTAAGACCTCTGATCTGGCTTCTCATCTTCTCTGAAATTGAAAGACCAGCTGCATCATCACCTGCACGGTTAATTCTGTAACCTGATGATAACTTTTCTGTTGACTTAGCCTGAGCATCTGTTGTAATGCCAAGCTGTCTGTTTGTGTTCATCGCTGTAAGATTGTGTTGTACTACCATAATAATTCCTCCTTGAATATACTGCCGCATCCATGCGACATTTGCTTTGTTTTTTTATTTTATAACTATCTATTACATATGTAATAGTAATTACCTTATGGGTTTAATATAACTTCATACTATGATATAATTTGAAGCTGTTTAATTATTTGTATTATATATCGGACTATTTTTTAAATACTTTATACCTGTTTTTAAATTTTTTAAAATTTTTTTAATTTATTTTTTAAAGTACTTAAATCTATTTCTTTTTGTCCATAAACTGCGGGTCTATCACATTTAACTTATTCATACTGTGATAATAGTCTGAAGCTGCCTTTGTTGTCACTCTGGCGGTCTTAATTTCATTCTGCATACCGGATGTAGCCTTTTCCATCAGCTCTTTATTTCTTTTTTCAGATGCTTCTATTTCCATTGAGAGTTCCGTAACCTGCTTAACCAAAGACTTAAGCACAATGATATCTTCCCTATACTCATCTCTTTTTGAAACAAGCACATCACTTACTCTCTCATAAATACTTTCAAAGCCACTATCCAGTAAATTAAGTTCAGAAATAAGTTTACCCTTTCTGTCATAACATTCATCAAAGCTGTCATAGTCAAACTTTTCTGCCTGCACTATTTTTCTTTGTTCTTCATTTTCCTTAAGAATATTTTCCAGAACCAGCTTCTTTTTTGTCAGACTGTCTTTTAGTATGTCTATATAATTATGCTCTTGTCTGTTGTTTTCCATTCTTCATTACCTCTTCCCACGTTTCACGCATTGTTCTCAGATGCTTTAAAACTTCCTCTAAAATCTCTTTATCTTTTTTCATGTTTGCGTCTACGAGTCTATAGGCAATATACTTATAAACGTTTTCAAATTCCTGTGCAACAGGGTATTTGAAATCAAGAGTAGCACGAAATTCTTCAATAATGCGTTCAACCTTCATTATATTAGTATGTGCTTTCATTATATCGCCTTTCTCTATCGCTACTATTGCAATATTGCAAAATTTTATAGCACCATCATATAGCATGAGTGTAAGCTGAGCCGGCGAAGCATTCATTATTCTTTCATTTGCATAATTGTTATAGCCATTTTGGATTGCCATATCTGCCTCCTAATTTTATCAAACACCGAGTAATGATGATAATTGAGACTGCTGATTAGTAAGAGTAGACAGTGCCTTTTCCATTGATGCAAACTGTTTCTCATATTTTTCTCTCATACTTTCAATCTTTGTATCCCAATTTTTCAAGCTCTTTGTATATTCACCATACTGTTTTGTCATGTACTTATCATTATATACAGTATATGCACTGCTAAGTGAAGAAGAAGCCATTTTTGAATTAAGTTTACTATATAAATTTGAAGTAAGCTGTGAAAAGAAGCTTACAAATGTCTCAGGATCATTTGCAATGGCTGCTCTCAGCTTATCTGTTTTTCCTGATACTGCACTGTCATCAGTATCTCCATCTATATGATAAGCACCCTTTTCATTCTCAGCAGCCTGGAAATAGCCTAAAGTCTTAATACCAAATGATGAAAGAGAATATGTCTTTCCATTGACAACAAATCCCTGTGTCATAGCCGTCTTCATAAGAGATATTACAGAGCTTAATGTACCGTCTTTTCTAAGTGCAGCATCAGTAAGCTTTGTTTCCCATTTTTCAATCTGCTTATCACTCATCTCAGATTCTTCATCTTCTGTAAGAGGCTTGTAATCTCCGGCAGAAGCTGCATTGTAAAGAGAATCCATTTCATTTATAAGGGAATTGTACTCACTAAAGAAACTCTTTACCATATCATAAATAGCATCCACATCAGTGTTTGTGGTAATAGTAATTTCCTCATCCTCATCTGTCAACGCATTTGCTGTAATAGTCAGACCGTTTATAGAAAAGTTGTTTGTATTAGAGGTAAATTCTGCTCCATTTAAGTAAATTTTAGCATCTGAACCTTCAATTCTCACTGCCCCTGTAGATGATGAGTCCAAACCAAGCTTTGTAGAAAGTGCTGCAAGCTCTGCCTTCTGTGCATCTGTTGCTGCATCTCCCAGACTATTTAAAGCCTGATATTTATCATAATCTTCGACTACAGAAACTGCAGTGTTGTATTTATCAACATATTTCTGATATACCTTTTCATATTCCGCACTATTATAATCGTAATCATAACTACCGTTATTCAGATAATTCTCTTTATCCTGAATACTGCCTGACATTGTTTTTTCAATTTCAGAAATAATCTCTTTATTTGCTTTAATTTCTTCATTGATAGCAGTATTCTTCTCCTCAAGGTCTGATATATAACCTTTATTCTCAGCTTCAAAGGCTTCTAAATTTTCTTTATAGCTCTCGCCTTCCGTACTTCCTATTCTGCTATCAATATCTCTATATCTGTTTAAATTTTCATTTGCCTCTACAAACTGTGCTTCCAAAGCATCTATTTCCTTTTGAAGGGATGCTTTCTTTTCTTCATCAGTTTCATTACTGATAGCTTCATTCTTTGCCGCCAGTTTTTCAGATATAGTGTTTACATTTTTACTAAGGCTGTCTAAAGTCTTCTCTCTGTCCTTGTCTGAACTCTTTGCAAAGCTGATTTCTTTATTGTACTCTTTTATCTTTGATGTATTTTCCTTAACCGCGCTCTGCTTTGTACTATTCTCAGCACTATATGAGTTTTTAATTGACGAAAGTATGGAATTTAAATATTCATCCTTCGCCAAATCCGACATATAGTTGCTATTTCCATCCACTGCACTAATATAGTTCTTATATGCATTTATATCCGCAGTAGAAACATTATATATTCCCATATTTCTGAGAAGATTATTTCCCTGTTCACTGTTTCCGCTTAATGAAAAGTCATTACTTGCTCCACTGTCTTTTGAACTGATAAAGAATCTCTGATTTGTGGAATCAAAGCTTGCATTTAAACCTGCTTCCTTTAATCTGGTAGTAAACTGGTCAACAGACATATCTGCTGTCACATCGATATAGCTGTTCTTTCCATTCACGCTTACATTGATACGTGTATCTGATGTCACTCCGAATTCAGACATTTTTGACGAACCCGTATAACTGCCGTTAAGCTTTCCACCTGTTAAATATCCTGAACGTGCGAGACTTGTTATTTTAAGACTCTGTACACCGTTTACAGCAGAACTGTCTGCTTTTACAGTCGCCTTTGCACTTGATGCACTTGCTGCCTTTTTCTGATAGTTTGAAGAAAAACGCAGATTACTAAGCGAACCGCTAAACAAACTATATATTTTTGTATTAAGAGTCTTCCATGCATCCTGCTTATATGAAAGTGTTTTCTGTTCTCTGAATATATTGTCTTTTTTAGTGCTATATGCAGAAACAAGTTCATCTATCATAGCATCTGTGTCAAGACCTGATATCATACCTGATAATTTAATTGCCATAATATACCTCTTTCCGGTTGTCTACAACCATTCTGACCTATAGTTTTTCATCAACCATAATACCTGCAAGCTCCCATGCTTTTTCAATCATCTTCATGGTCTCTTCAGCGGGATATTCTCTGATAACTTCTTTTGTGTTGTTATCTATGATTTTGATAGTCACTCTGTTGGTTGCTTCATGGATCCCAAACTGACAAGAAGTATCATTCATCTTCCTGTTTAAGTCTGATACAGCCTTTTTAATCTGTTCATTCTGATTTGCAATCTGTGTTTCATTATCAGAACTATCTAATGAAATATTCTGTAACTGTACCTTTTCTGCTTCTGTGGCAGTCTTTACAGATGTCGGCTTTGTAGTCTGGGCTACAGATGCCTTAGACGCCTGTGACTGTGCCTGATAATTTTGTGTTACGCTTTTAACTGCTTCAATAGCCATATTCTTACCTCCTTGTAGTGTTAAAACTAATTTTTGAACTTCCTTGTTCTTATAAAATTATGTTTACAGCCTTATATACTAAAAAGATCGCTGGCGCAATCTATTAGCTTTGATATTATATCGGAATTTTTGCTTTAAAAGTTTATACTTTTATTAACATTTTATTACTTATTTTATCAAAAAATGTCTGTTGTGTCAAAGATATAAACTTCTTTAGTTTCCGTATTTTTTATTTTTAGCTTCAAAAAGCTTACATCATCATAATGATGTAAGCATCTTTCACAAAAAATTACAGATGAAAGTGAACTTTCATCTGTAACCTTTTATGAAAGATGTCTATGTTGCCTTTGGCAACAAGACTTTTTGAAGCTAAAAATAAAAAATACGGAAATCAAACTATAAACTCTATTACAAATTCTTTAATGCATCGAAGGCTTCCATATCTGCTGAAGCTTTATTAGCCTCCTGTATCTGAACATATACTTCTTTTCTATATACCGGTACAGACTTTGGTGCTGAAATACCTATCTTAACCTGATCTCCCTTAATCTCAATAATAGTAACTTCAATGTCGTTATTTATAACTATAGCCTCGTCTTTTTTTCTAGATAATGCTAACATACTTCATCACCCTCCTTATTTCCTTTTAGTATATCATATACCGGATATTTTACCAGATATTTATCATCCTCTACAATAAGCTGTGCTGCTTTTAAATTTGCTGCATTAATAATAATAGGTGCTTTCATATTTACAGTCATATTTTTAATATCTGATGGCACGGTAACTGTAGTAACCACAAGTAAATCCTCTATCTTTTTAATCTCCAGCGGATTCAACAGCTCATCCTCTATCTCAGGATTGTAATTTTTATCAATTACTAACGGGTCAATTACCGGTAATGCAAACGATGGCTCATCTATTGACTGAAGCCATGAAATCTTTTTATCCTCCGACTCACTGTCATGAATAAGCATAAACTTTTTTAAATCCGGAAATCCGATAATTCCCTGAATAAAATTAATCACCTTATTATCATCTACTAAAATCTCACCAAACAAATTTGTTGTCATTTTCATTATGTTCCATCCCTTTCTATACACTTCATGCCTACTACATCTTTACTATTGACCTGCAAAATCAAATATCCCGCCGCAAGCAGCGGGATATAAAATACTCCTATAGGAAATTCAGCAATGAATTCTGCAAAAGCTTTGATGCTGCCATTAGCGAAGCATCGTATATTTCACTTGCATCCTTAAGTTCAACTGCAACAACCGATACATCTATTGTTTCATTGTTTACCATCTGTTCCGTTATATTTAACTTGTGTGTACCAAGTCTTTCTTCATTTAGGTTTAACCTTACAATTCTGGCTCCCAAATCAGCCATCTCATTGTTCAAATCCTGCTGATGATTTTGATAGTTAGTAATACCCTTTGAAAAAGCAAGTCCCATATTTTCTTCAGCATATCCCTTCTCAAGTTCTACTGCCTTTATCATTGAATTAATCTGATCTTTTGTAACATCATCTCCAGCTGTAGTAAGCTGACTTTTCAATTTCTGAATTTTGGTATCAGCATCTATTGCTGCCTGGAGCGAATAGATAATTTCATCTAAATCTCTGGCTAAATCATGTGTTAAAATATCCCTAGCCTGAGTATTTACTTTAATGGTCTGATTAAAATTAATTGTATAATTAATTTCCTGATTTGCAGATACATAATCCACACCCTTTGTAACATTGGTGCAGTCAAAATAATGCTCCGGTCTTAAATCTCCTTTATTAAAGCCTGTTTTTTCATATTCTATCGAAAGCTCTCCACCATTTATAAGACTTTTATATACGTCATCAGAGAGTAATAATTCTCCTGTTTCAGGAATAAATACCACATCTGAAGTCACTGCTGTATATACACTGTTTCCTGCCATATTATAGGCTTCCTTTGAGCGTGTAACAGGTGTAATTGAAGATGTAGTTCCGTCCGGGTTGGTCACAGTAATATTTCCAATACTGTCCAAACTGTCATATGCCAATTTTACTACATTAAAGCTTATATTTGTAACATCTCTCTGGTCTGCCGTGTATATTGTATTTGTAGATATTCCGGATATTCTGTTCATATTATCTACATCATCCGCCTTAATGGTCTGTTTGATATTATACTGTGTATCATTCTCATCATTTTGGAAAGTAAGCGTTGAATCTGTTTTATATCCCGTAAATATGGTTCTTGAATTTAAGTCAGCATCACCATCCGCAAATATCTGCTTTTTTAACTGTATCAGTGTAGTTTTAAGCGCTTCTCTTTCATCAACTGTATTGTAATCATTTACACCCTGATTACAATAATATGTGATATCCTCAAGTACATTGTTGATGCTTTCAAGCGCATCATTTGTAGCCTTCATCCAGCTTCTTGCATCCGGCACATTTTTTTCAAGATACTGGCATATCTCACTATATGTAGAACGAAGTCTCAATGCTCTTACTGCTACTATAGGATCTTCAGAAGGTCTTTGTATCTTCTTCTTTGTCATCATCTGAGTAGAAAGCTTATCATATACAACTTTATTGTTATTTATATTGTAAAGGGAGTTATTCATTATTATGCCATTTGTAATTCTCATACCAAAATCTCCTTTTCTATTTCTTAAACACCTGTTTCATTTATAAGCTTCTGATATATCTCATTCATTATGGAAATAACCTGTGATGATAAATTGTAAGCCTCTCTGTATTTAGCTAAATTCATGGCCTCTTCATCAGCATCCACGCCCATAACTGATAACCTGTAATTCTGAATCGTCTTTTGAACATTAGTATAATTTATTTCCAACGAATCTGCCTTTTTAGTATCAATACCTATTTCTGTAATCATAGAATCTAAAAACTCAATAGCCGTACCTCCCTCATAAATCCGTCCGTCCTTTGTAGCTATCATCTCTTCCAATAAATCGTATGCCGCTGCACCCTGTGATATATTCGCAGTCGTACATAACCTGTTGGGATTCTTTAGTATATCAGGATTAACGGAATATACACCATTATCAGATCTTATAAAAATAGGCGTATCTGCTCCTGAATTGCCATCTAAGTCCTGACCTCTTGACTGTATTTCATTAAACGTTGATGTGAAAGTTTCCAAAAATTTATTAATTTCATCTACATAATATGGAATACCCTTGTAGTCTAAAGCCTCTGAATTATCATTATCTGCTTCAGGTACACCATTATTGCCGTCCCGTATCTGTAAAAGTGAATACAAACGTCCGTGTATATTCTGTGATATAGGATCAAATTCTTCACCATAAGACCAACAAATATCATACAGACCTACCGCATCATCTTTATCTGCTGCTTCTTCTCTGGTAACTACCTTTAATGTATAATAATCGTAATTATTTACTAAAGACTTACCATCAATCGTAACATAGAACTCCGACTTTCCGTTCTCATACAATACTTCTTTTGTATCAATTTCTACTATCTGGGATAATTCGTCTAATAAAAGCTCCCGTCTGTCTCTAAGCAAATTGGCATTTGCACCCGTAAGCTCAACAACATTTATCTGTTTATTTATAGTTGCAATCTCCTGTGCTAAGGAATTGATATTATCTACATTGTTATTTATTTCTGAATTGATGTCCTCCTGCTCAAGCATAAGGTTTGTCTTTATCTGCTCCATATACTTTATGAAGCTGTCTGCATAGTTTACCGCAGTAGTTCTGGCTTCAATTCCTACTGCATCACCTTTTAATGTCTCTAATGCGCTGAATATGTTTTTGTATTCTGTTGAGAAACCATTTTCTCCATTGTCATTAAAATAGTCTTCAAGCTGTCGCATATAATAATTTTTATACACATATTCACCATATCTGGACTGATTTTTCCAATACTTTATATCATAGTATGTATCTCTTTTTCTGACAATCTCTGTAACCTCTGTACCTGTACCTACCATACCATGTCTTTGGTAAACCCTGAGTGCCCTCGTAGCCTGTTGTGATGCTACCTGTCTGGAATATCCCTTTGTTCCTTCATTTGCTATATTATTTGCTGTTACATCCAGATTAATATTTGCTGCATATAATCCCGATGTTCCAATAGTTAATCCAAAAAATGTATTTGCCATATCTTTACCACCTTAAGTCTAATGAACGCCTACTCTGTTAATAAGCGTATCAAGCATTTCCGTTATTACATTTATATATCTTGAAGAAGCATCAAAGGCATTTTTGAACTTAATCATATTAGCCAATTCTTCTTCTTCTGATACTCCTGTCTTTGATTCTCTCTTCCTGTCTAAATCCGAAACCACAATTCCCTGACTTTCCGATAATGAATTGTACACATATCCGTCATTTGATATTACACCTATCATTGCTGAATAATAGTCGTCAAAGTCCTTCGGAGTTGCGTTGTTAGGATCTAAATTTATGCTTGGAGTATTCCATATTTCAACAATTCTTTCTCCCAGCTTCATATCTATATCCTCATTAATAGTTGTAAATGGTAAATATGAATAATCATCTACAACCTTTTGATTTAACATAATATTTTGTAAAGAATAAGTAGATTCACTGCCAAATTCGTTATAAGGATTATAAATGTAATATGTCTTTCCGTCGCTTCCGTCTACAACAGTATATCGCTCTACTTCTTTTCTGGAAAACAACTCAGTTCCCGGTGTTTTATTCTCATCACACCCGTAAGAGCATCCGTTTTCATCTTCATCTACATTTAAAATAGTAATCTTAGTCCCTGCTGATAAGGTAATATCTGTATCAGCTATTAATGCACCATTTCGATCTGTTGCTGCATTTTCCAGCTGTTCCTGAAGTGCTTTGTCCAAGGTTTTTACTACAGTCCCTGCTGCTATAGTCATAGACACATCTGTATCTAAAGTTTTTTCTACCGTAGGACTTAACGCATCATTTATAAGCGTTACAATATTGTTTATCAACTGATCAAACAATGCCTGTGTCTTTGATACCACACTGTTTCCTATGGTCTGGTTATACTCCGTTACATCCTTCTCATACTGTTCGTATGCTGCCACCTTTTCTGCATTTGTGGCATATTGTGAGTAGTCCGGTTCATGCGGAATATCTTTATATGTAGCTATATATCCTCCTCTTGCCATAAGAAGACCTTTAAGCTCACCAATATCATTATTCTTCGCTGTAGAAGTTATAACATTAACCTCAAATACCGGTGCATTATCTATCTGCGGCCATACAGGTGAAATATATGTAGAGCCTTTATCTGAATTAAGCGCTTCTGTCTCCATATGGAATACACATTCCTTTACAACAAAGCTTGTGCCTTCAATTTTAACCGAAACAATACCATGCTCATCTTCAGTATAATCAATCTTTGCCAACCCACTTAATTCATCTAACAGCAAATCTCTTTGGTCTCTTAAATCTGCAGCAGTTTCAATATCCCCCACCTCAGCTGCTGTTATTTGCATATTCAAAGTATATATCTTATCACCAATGGCATTAATTCTGTCTACCATGTCAGATACTTTCTGGTTTAAATTCTGCTGATATTCTATAAGCTCTGAATATACAGCATTTGCCCTTATAACAAAGGCTTCTGCATACATAATTAACTCTGCTCTTGTAGTTGTGCTGTCAGGAGTCTTCGCCATTTCAGAAATAGCAGCCTTTAGGTCCTCTAATGACTCTTGAAATTCTATTCCTTCAAGCTCTCCTAATATATCCTGTACTTCTTCTGTCGCTGTATATTTTGAACTGTAGAAATTCTGCCTTCCAAGCTGTTCTCTATACGCTCTATCTAATAAAAGGTCTCTGATGTGTCTGGACTCCGTTGACATTACACCTAGACCTACCTGTTTCGTATTTACTGCGGTATATCCTAAATTTGTATATATTGTATCTGCCATTCCGGCCTGTTGTCTAACATATCCTTTTGTATATATATTTGATAAGTTGTGGGCTGTCACATTAAGTGCATTCTGGTTAGCCTGCACACCAGATGTACCTACATACACACTTGTCATCAACGACATAACTGCACCCATCCTTTCTACTGTTTTGCGTCGAATACGCCTGCACTTTTATTTATATTTTGATCGTTATACGCATCTTTTGTATAATTTGCTGTTTCCGGCTCCATATATGCGCATTTCAGCAAATTCAAATCAAAGTCAATAAGCTCTAATGACTGCTCTATAAGGTTTTTATTCAAATCATTTAAAGCACTCATCCGATTTAATGTATTTTTAAGCTCATCATAAACTATTGCTAATCTTTCTTTAGCCTCCGGCTGACCTTTTAATACCTCTATAATATCTCTTACAGTCAAAGTATTTGCATCCCTGCATAAAACTGTTGCAATTTCATTTACCAAATCCGTACGTTGGTTTTCAAGCTTTGAAATACGACCTATAAAGCTCTGCTCTGCTTCTGTAATCTTCTGTAAATAGTCCAAATCACCTTTTACTATAACGTTGGTTTTTTCTTGGAAAAGGATAACTAGATCTTGATACTCCTTATTTTCCTTAGATAATACCGATATAAGTTCGTCAATTAAACTAGCCACTTTTCCCATCCTTTCCTATAACAAACCTAGTTTTTCCATAAGCTTATCTGCAAAGCTTTCTCCATCTACATCATATGTGCCATTATTAATCTGTGTCTTAAACTTTGCAACAACATCTTCTCTTACATCCGGTGTATCCTTAATAGCCTGTTTTGCTATCTGAAGGTCCTTACCTAAATTTGAGATTTCAACCTTGTCAGACCTTGTAGTCTTAGTTGTAGCAGAGGTTTTCGTTTTTCTGTTTACTCCGTAAACTTGTGAAACTTGATTATAAGCATCTATACGCATAATAATCTCCTCCTTTTTTATTTCTTGTATTATTTATCGGAATAATTTTGATTTACTTTAGAAAAAAAAGAAAAAAAGCTACACTGTCTTTCTCCGGCTCATATAAAGACTGTATATCCGTCCTATATAAAACACTCAAAAAGACTGCATAGCTTTTTTTGTAAATAATTCGTGTAATGCCAATATATATTCTTTTGTCAGTTGTCCAGAAAACGCATTCTGGCTTTCTCTTTTCCTTCTTTTCTCACACTTTCCTCATGCTTATGATATATTCCACCAAGACGGTTTACCATTTCACCCTTGCACTTTTCGCAGAAACGTCCCGTTCTGATAGGTGCACCACAGTTTTCACAGTCAAGTACAACTGCTGAACCTTCTGCAAATATAAGTCTTTCTTCTCTTACCCATTGGTTAATCTGCTGAACGCTTACATTCATTTCCTCTGAAACTACTGCAATAGGTGCATTTTTGTTGTCTTCAATAAATCTCTTGACTTCCAAAAACTTTTCCTCAAGCTTTGCCTTACAATCAGGACATAACCTTGGACCACCTATGTAATTAAACAATCGCTTACATTCTTTACAATTTTTAACTTCCATATTTCCTCCTTATATTCCAGCTCCTATACACAAGCTGATAAAAAATATATTTTCGGCACCACCGGCAAGTAATGCCTTTGCGCAGGCATCTATTGTACTTCCTGTGGTATAAATATCATCCACCAAAATGACTTTTTTATATTTTACTACATTTTCCGTTATTTTAAAAGCATTTTCTAGGTTTTGCCTGCGTTCTTTTATTGAAAGTTCTTTCTGGGGTTTTGTATTTATATTTCTGATTAAAATATGTTTATCTATAGGAATTTTCAGATAGTCAGATAAGCGATTACTAAGTATCTCCGCCTGGTTATACCCTCTTTTCAGTTTTCTTTTATAATGCACCGGTACCGGAACAAACACCTGTGCATTCCAGCTTTTTATCTCTTTTTCATTGTTCGTATAAATTGCTTTTGCAAAAAAATCCGCATAATCACGTCTGTCAGAATACTTAAATTTATATATCATTTTTCTCATTTCTTCTGAATATTCAAAGACTGCTATTCCACAATCATATAAATGCGTATTTTTATTACAGTCCTCACAGTATTCTGACTCATCACTTCTAACCGGTTTACCACACTTTTTACATTTCGGCTCCTTTACATACTTTATTTTTTTATTACAACCGTTGCAGATAAGTTCACAACTGCCTGTTACCTTATCACATACCGGGCAGGTCTGTGGAAATAATATGTGTGGCAGTCTGTTTATTATATATTTTATGTTTTCTATGTAAATTCCCTTCTTTCACATCTTTTGACAATATACTATGCTTATAATTATTAAACTATCCTTCTGCCTTTTACAAATCCATAATCATATATTTAAGCCCTGAATGACGCTTTATTTCATTATTGTTTTTTACCATTTCATCCACGGCAGCCTCTACTCCTACTATAGTCACACACTTCTTCGCTCTTGTAACTGCCGTATATAAAAGATTTCTGGTCATTAGCATCTTAGGTCCTGTAAGCAACGGTAATATTACAGCCGGATATTCGCTGCCCTGTGACTTGTGAATAGTCACGGCATATGCGAGTTCTAACTCTTCGAGCTGTTTAAAAGAATATGTAACAAATTTTCCGTCATCAAACTGTACCTCTACAGTTTCCATAAAGATATTAATATTTTTAATTATACCTATATCACCGTTAAACACTCCCATACCCTGCTCTACTACAAGACCTCTTGCACCTCTGATTTCCCATGCAATCTGATAGTTATTTTTTATCTGCATTACCTTGTCACCCTCTCTAAAGGTAATTTCACCTGACACCCTCTCCCTCTTCTTATCCTCAGGCGGATTTATAAAGCTTTGCAACACTTTATTCAGATTCGCTACGCCAAGTGCTCCTTTTCTCATGGGAGTAAGCACCTGCACTTCAAACACATCAGCATTTACATACTTCGGAAGTTTTTCCTTTGCAAGAGTAATGATGGCATTTATAACTGCATTTGCCTCCTGCCTTTTTACAAACAGAAAATCTTTACTCTTATTATCAAGACTAATCATCTCTCCGTCATTAATTTTATGTGCATTCATAATAATATCACTAAAGGTAGCCTGCCTGAATACTTTTTTGAGCATCACTACGTTAAAACAATGTGAATCGATAATATCCTTCAATACATTTCCCGGTCCTACACTTGGAAGCTGGTTTACATCCCCCACCAATACCAGTCTTGTGCCTACGGCTACTGCTTTTAAAAGAGAATACATTAAATACATATCCACCATAGACATTTCATCTATAATAATTGCATCTGCATCTAACGGATTTTGCTCATTTCTTTCAAAATGCGTCCCTTGACCCACCTCATCAGGATTTCCTGTAATCTCAAGCAGTCTGTGTATAGTCATAGCCTCATGACCTGTAGCCTCTGACATTCTCTTTGCAGCTCTTCCCGTAGGTGCTGCTAAAAGTATATCCATACCCTGATTTTCATACATTCTGATAATTGTATTAATCGTTGTGGTTTTTCCTGTACCCGGTCCGCCTGTAATAATTAACAGTCCACTGTTCATCGCTTCTATAACTGCTCTTTTTTGCAATTCATCAAGTACAATCCCACTTCCTGCTTCTATCTGGGCAATCCTTGTCAGAATCTGTTCTTCGTCTATGGCTGCTCTGGCATTTAATGTTCTAAGCATATTTGCTATATTAATTTCCGTGTAGTAGGCAGTGGATGAATAAATACACTTATCATAGTCAAATTTTTTAACTACGATACGTTTATCTATCTGCATATCCATAAGGTACTTATCTATATCTTCTACCTCTACCAAAAGCATTTCCTTAGTAAGCCTTATCAGTTCATCATAAGGTAAATAAGCATGTCCGTTTGCCCCCGCCTGATTTAGAATATATAAAATACCACTCTTTATTCTAAAATCCGAGTTTTGATTTATTCCTGCCTTTAATGCAATTTCATCTGCAATTTTAAAGCCTATCCCGTCAATATCCTCAGCTAATTTATATGGATTTTTATTGATAATATCATATACGTTATATCCGTATTTATTGTATATCTTAACAGCCATATTTGAAGAAATTCCCAAATCCTGCATAAAAATCATAGCCTTACGCATATCCTTCTTTTCCTCAAGCTGACTGGCTATTTCCGATGCCATTCTTTCACTTATGCCTTTAACCTCTTTAAGTCTGTGGGGCTCCTCCTCTATTATTCTAAAGGTATCTTCTCCGAATTTCTTAACTATTCTGGCCGCCAATGCATTCCCCACGCCTTTAATGGCACCCGAACTTAAATATTTAAGCACTGCCTTTTCATCCTCAGGCTCTCTTATTTCATAGTCGGTCACACTGAACTGTTCACCATAAGACGGATGAGATGTTGTATTTCCATTAAAGCATACATATTCACCCTCACTTATAAACTGAAAAGTGCCGACACACACAATTTCTTCATTATCTGCAGACACACTTAGTACAGTATATCCGTTCTCTTCATTTCTATATACAATTTTTTCAACATATCCTGAAAATGTTTCCATGATTTTACCTCAATCTAAGATTACAGATTATTTTTGATATTTTCCGTTTATAGCTTTTCAGCTTTAGGTCTTATATCCGAATTATTCCGGTTCTTTTGCTATTCTCTGTATTAATGTTTTTTAGAATTATATTAAATCAATCCCGTCTGCTTTTCAAGTGTATATCCATCTTAAATTCCCATATTTTTTATTTTAAGTTCAAAAAGTCTAATATATGCGTATTTACAGGGTATCGGTTCATAATGATAATATTTCAGAGAATATTTTGTAAAGAAATTAAACATTAATTAAAGATATATCTAAAGAAATACAGGACTGCTAAAAAATAACAGTCCTGCAAATGGTATAATATTTATACCGGTGCTAAGTTCTCTTGTAATTCTGATTTCAGAAGTGATAATCCCTTGGCTGATAGACAAATGACTGTAATTTGCTGTCTTTGCCATATGATATGGTGTGACAATCCATCGATGGATTCTGTTTATCTTTCCTGACATCCTCTAACACCTTTGCAAAGGTTCCATTTGAAGCCTGATCTTTGGATTCAGAATAAGAAGAATTATATTGGTCACGTCTTACACTGTCAACCTTTGGAACAGCCACTACTGAATTCACCATAAAAATACTTGAAAATCCTTTTACTGCGACTATCCCTCCCTGGATACATATTTCAATAGTAAACTATAGCAATGAACTCTTTTGTTATTATATATTTCGTATAATTTCCCTAAAAAGTTTAGAGTCTACAGGAATTTTTTTTACACAAAATGCAAAATACCCCTTCCCCTCTGCATTGAAAGGTCAATAAATCATTTTTCTCCAGCTTACAGCCATTTGTAAGTTCAAAATATTTTCCGACACATTCTATATATTGTAAATTTTGCAAAGCATAACTTCAAATACCCCGTAGCTTTGCTACGGGGTATTCTAATAATATGTACTTTTTAATATTACTCTGCTTCCTCAGTCTTTTTTACATTTGCACTACCTGCCATTGCTTCTATATCTTCTGAATTAACTACATCCATACCATAGTTTCGCTTCATCTGTTCATATAGCATATTAGCTATTCCAAAGCCATCGCCTTGATTTGTAGCACTCTTTGCATACTCCTGAATAAGAGTATCTCCAAACATATCCATATATTTAGAGTCACTTTCTTCATTCTCCGGAACCATTTTCTGCAATGCCTTAAATACCTGCTCTACAAAATATGATTCAAATTCTTTACAAGCATCTAAAAGTTCATCGTCACCACTTGTAGCATAATCAGTATTTTCAAGCTTATTTTTTATATTATTGGCATTATTTGAACTCTGTCCATATATATCTGCATACTGACCATATATATCTGATAATCCATTGAGAGAACCGCTATCCATCTAATCACCTCTATCTCTTTAACTGATTTGCCTGTGAAAGCATATCATCCGACGTTGTAATGGCTTTTGAATTCATTTCATATGCCCTTTGTGCAACAATCAGGTTTACCATTTCATCCACTACCTGAACATTTGATGCTTCTAAACAGCCCTGTCTTATTGTACTTTTTTTCAATGAATCATTATCCACTTCAAAAACCGCTTCACCTGACGCATCTGTTGTCCTAAATGTACTGTTTGATGCTTTCTCAAGACCTGCCGGATTTGAAAACTGTACCAATCCAATTTGATATCCTATAGGCTGTGGATTGTTATCTTCATCTGGATAACATACATTTCCGTTTGCATCTATAGAAAGCTTGCTTGTATCATATTCATCCTCTAAATCTATAGACTGTCCCATGGTATCAAGTACCGGAAGTCCCTCTGAGTTTGTAAGCATAACTCCGCCATTGTTACCAAGTGACCAGTTAAACGCACCACTTCTTGTATAAAGTACTTCTCCGTTTTCATTTCTTACTTGGAAGAAGCCTTTTCCATCGATCGCAAAATCTGTATCTAAACCTGTCGTTGTAATAGGTCCCTGTACAAAATTTGTAGTAATCGAAGAATTTCTAACACCAAGACCTACCTGTGCACCTACCGGCTTTGTTTCTCCATTGGCGCTTGTAGTCTTTGACTGAATCGTCTGATATAAAAGCGACTTAAACTGTGCACTTTCCTTTTTAAATCCTATTGTATTAACATTTGAAAGATTGTTGGCAATAACGTCAACATTTGTCTGTTGTGCCACCATACCTGAGGCAGCTGTCCATAATGATCTCATCATAATGCTCTATCTCCTTACACTCTGCCGACTTCGTTTACAGCCTTTTCAATCATCTCATCCGCGGTCTGTATTGCTTTCTGATTAGTCTCATAGGCTCTGCTAATTGTAATCATCTCAACCATTTCATTTATGACATTTATATTTGACATTTCTAAATATCCCTGATGAAGTAATGCTGTAGATTCAGTTTCTATTGCCCCGTCTACAGGTTCGTACATATTTTCACCATATTTCTTAAGATAATTATAATCCTCAAAATCTACAATGCTGACAGTATCTATATATTCACCATCTGCATATATTTCGCCTGTTGTAGTAATAGCTACATCTATAGCATCTGTAGGAATATATATATCCCCACCTTCACCCTGAACATAATCTCCGTCCTTTGTACGAAGAGCACCTTCAATATCTGTTGTAAATTCACCATCCCTGGTATATTTAATGGATTGTTCTCCATTTTTGTTTGTGAATGATATAGCGAAAAATCCGTTTCCCTCTATTGCTAAATCATAGGTATTCTCTGTGCTTTTGTAGCTACCCTGAGTATAATCAGTGTAGTTTTCTCCAATCTTAACACCAAGACTCATATTACCTATTGGCTGTGTAATATATCCTACCGTCTGGTCATTTACCTTTACAGTCAGATACTCACTAAATGCCTTTGATGTAGCACCTTCACGCTTATAGCCTACAGTAGATGCATTGGCAAGATTGTTTGTAATAGTATCCAATCTTTTCTGCTGATTAACCATGCCTGTATAAGCCGTATACAATCCTCTAACCATTTTGTCTCCTTTCAGGAAATTATTTTTAGTCCGGTTTGTTTACATCAATAAAATCTTTTGTAAATATAATTCTCTAATTTATGAATCTAACTATTCACTAAGAAATTCAATGTATTTACCTGTTCCTATAGCAACTGCTGTCATTGGGTCTTCTGCAGTCATAGTATTAATGCCTGTCTTGCT
The DNA here is from genome assembly GCA_947174885.1 of uncultured Clostridia bacterium. Lineage (GTDB taxonomy): Bacteria > Bacillota > Clostridia > Lachnospirales > Lachnospiraceae > SVEL01. The sequence continues at coordinate 12,312 of CAMWKO010000003.1, read as the reverse complement.
TTCAATAAGGTCTTCCAGTCCCTGTAGCAAGCTTCCACCACCTGTCAGTACAATACCTCTGTCTGCAATATCTGCAGCAAGCTCCGGTGGTGTTTTTTCAAGTACACTGTGAACTGCTTCAACAATCTGCGATGTTGTTTCTTTAAGAGCCTCTTCTGTCTCCTCTGAAGTAACCGTAATAGTCTTTGGAAGACCTGTTACGAGGTTACGTCCTCTAACCTCCATTGTAGCTACCTCTGCTCTCGGATATGCTGCACCAATCCTTATCTTGATTTCCTCGGCCGTTCTGTCACCGATTAAAAGATTATGCTTCTTTCTCATATATCTTACGATTGCTTCGTCGAAATCATCTCCCGCAACCTTGATGGATGTGCTTACTACTGTGCCTCCTAATGAAATAACTGCTATATCAGTAGTTCCACCACCGATATCTACAATCATATTTCCACATGGCTTCGTAATATCAATACCTGCACCTATAGCTGCTGCAATAGGCTCTTCAATAATAGAAACCTCTCTGGCACCTGCCTGAAAAGCTGCATCTTCAACTGCCTTTTTTTCTACTTCAGTAACACCACTAGGTACACACACACTAATTCTAGGCTTCTTTAATGTTCTCTTACCTAATGCCTTCTGTATAAAATGCTTTAACATCTTTTCAGTAACTGTATAATCAGAAATAACACCCTGTCTAAGTGGTCTTACAGCCACGATATTTCCAGGTGTTCTGCCAATCATAAGTCTTGCTTCTTCGCCAATCGCCTTGATTTTGTTCGTATCTCTGTCAAATGCTACTACTGACGGTTCCTTGAGCACAACGCCTTTTCCTCTGATATATACTAAAATACTAGCTGTTCCTAAGTCGATACCAATATCTGTCGCTAACATAAAAATCTCCTTTTCCTCTAACATATTTTAATCATAAGTCTGTATTATGAGTGTTATCACTAACCAAGTGTAGTTTGATACCTGATTCTGTTTATATTCTAAGTAAAATTCTATTATACCTATAAATAATGTTTGTCCACCACACTACATTATATACAAAACATTTAAAATATGAAAGAACTTTTTAAAGAATTTTTACATTTATCTATTTATTTCATTTTTGGCAATAGAAATTACGCAAATAAATGATAAATTTCCTAATATAATCATTATTCCCAATTTATGATTTGTAAATAAATTTTTATCAGAAAATCAATAAATAGATTGCATTTGTATATGATACATGATATCCATAAAATATATCGGACATTTTCAGGATTTTCATAATATGATTAGATAAAAATTTTAAAGATTATATCTCAAATTTCCGCCTTTTGTATTTTAAGCTTCATAAAGCCGTTATATATTTAAATTTTCCCATAACAGGCATTATGAAATTTATAAAAATAGTAAAATAACCAAAGCTGTATCAGGGCTGTCGATTAACAATAAAAATGTTAAACGACAGCCCTGATTTATATAAAATCTATTTGCTTTCGGGGGACGCGTGGCGATTACTCGCCACGCAGAGTTATGAAAATGTTAAGTTGTATAATACTATGTTACCAATAGTACTTTTATAGGATAATTCATAAATGTGTCACAATTTTGTCCTATTTATAAAATAACCATAAATTAACTAAAGTTTGTAAAAACTTTTTCTTATATTTCAGCTGTTATGCTGATATTTCTCTCTTGTTGCCAATCCACCTCTTATATGTCTTTCGGCTTTGTTTACATTTAAAATCTTTCTGGCTTCTTTTGCCAAAGCAGAATTAATATGCGGAAGTCTGTCTGTGACATCCTTATGTACAGTACTCTTACTAACTCCAAACTGCTTCGCAGCCTGCCTTACTGTGGCATTATTATTTATTATATAATTAGCTATATCCACAGTCCGTTCCTCAATATATTGTTTCATAAAAATATCCTGTAATTTTTCATTTATACAAGATATGCAGAGATTTAAGAATTATACCATTAAGAATTTTGCATTATTAGATATATCTTATCTCCCTACTCTTTTATAGATCCTGCCATATTTTTGCAAATTTTCTTATATTATTAGCAATAACTTATATTATGGTTTTTTATTAAATATAATTTGAGTGTCAAAAGCTCATCCATTTCCTTGCAGGACAGCATTTGACACCCGAATTCAGATATACATAATCAGTCTACTATTTTAAAACTATTGACAGTTACTGTTTTTTCATTTTCATTAATAACATCACTTTCATCCAAAATAAATCTTATAATCAGATTAAGACCTTAGAAAATACATAACAGAAGCAAAACCGATGATTTATCAGACAGATATAGTTATTTAAAATTTAGTTCCACCCCACCTTATAAGTCCTCCATTTAACAAAGTCTCAAAATATAAGGACAAACGCTCATACAGCGGTTTTGATTTCTCATCAAATTTCTCTTCTACCAGCCTGCCTATAGTTATCAGATTTTTATTTCCATCCACTAATAACCATACAAAACTACCTATTTCATCAATATGAATATATGTAGTTTTGGGTTTTCCGAAAAACTTTTGAAAAACCCTGTTGAATATACCCTCGTTTTCAATTTCCACTACAACTAAATTATCCTTTACATACCAGATAATATTATTATTTATAACCGGAATTCTTTCTAAATAATTTTCCTGCATTTTCATCTTGTATCTCCTGTTTCCTATCATTACAACTCCTTATAACCGGTATTTATAATTCACTGTTTATCATATTTTCAATTTTATGGTAAATAAAGACTATATAATTGATTGACTGTTACATGTAAGTCTGTAGTTATTTTCGCACTAATTTTCTTTTTCCCATATTTGCAAATACTGCCACACTTAATATTATCATCACAAATACTATCACACTTCCTATTGACAATAGTGTATCTGTAATTCCTAATTTATCCGAAATATCTACATATTTTTCTACCCCAAATACTGCAAGAACTGCCAATACTATTCCTACAAGTCCTTCTCCCGCTATCATACCAGAGCAGTACAAAACACCATTTCCGATAATTTCTTCTCCTTCTTCTCTATTCTTACCTATTCTATTAAAGAAAAGCCTTACAATTCCTCCTGCCATTATACAGGCATTTAATTGAACCGGAAGATATATTCCTATTGCAAACGGAAGTACAGGAATACCTACTATTTCTACCACAACAGCTATAAATACACCTGCGAATACAAGTCCCCATGGCAGATTATTCTCCATTACACCCTCAATTATCATTTTCATCAGAGTAGCCTGAGGTGCGCCCAGCTCCTCTGAGCCAAAGCCCCATGCCATATCCAGCAAATACAGGACACTGCCTATAGCAAGAGCCGCTAAGGTTACACCTATAAGCTCACCTATTTGCTGTTTCTTCGGTGTTGCACCTAAGATAAAGCCTGTTTTTAAATCCTGTGAGGTATCTCCTGCAATAGCTGCTATAATACATATGATAGAACCTATTGCTATTGCTCCCTGCATTCCATGTATACCTGTATCACCTGTAAGTTTTAAAATAATAGTGGCTATAAGCAGTGTAGCTATAGCCATACCAGATACAGGATTGTTACTGCTGCCTACAAGTCCAACCATTCTTGAAGATACCGTTGCAAAGAAAAAGCCGAATATTACAACTATGAAAGCACCAATCAAAGATACAGGAATCACATCTATAAACCATATTGACAGTGTAAGCAATATTATTGCTAAAAGGATAAATTTAATATTAAGGCTTTTTGAAATTCTGGAATCATCACTTATCTTTACACCCTTTATACTTTTAACAGCCTCTACAAAGGTCCTTATTATAAGAGGCATTGATTTTATCAGACTTATAATACCTCCTGCTGCTAATGCACCGGCTCCAATATATCGTATATAATTCCCCCATATCGCACCGGCTCCTCCCGCATTGTAAAGTTCTCCTATTGTATCTCCGGCAGGATATAGGATTTCATTACTTCCAAACAGCACTATCAGCGGAATTATGACCATCCAGCTTAAAACTCCTCCTGCAAACATATATGATGCAATTTTAGGTCCGCATATATAGCCTACGCTCATTACAGCCGGATATATCTGTGTACCTATTTCTCCCGCATATCCCTTAAATCTTATTGATATCTCGCTTGGTACTGCCTTTAATCCGTCTATTACAAATTTAAATAATGCTCCAAATCCCATACCTGCAAATACAGTCGATGCGTTTGCACCTCCTTCTTCTCCCGCCATAAGCACTTCTGCACACGCCTGTCCCTCAGGATATGGCAGAACTCCATGCTCCTTTACTATTAAAGCATTTCTAAGTGGCACCATAAACAAAACTCCTAAAAGCCCACCTATTATTGCAATAAGCGTTATCTCAATAATACTTGGTGCCTCCATTTTCCCCTCTGCCGCCCACAAAAATAGTGCAGGCAAAGTAAATATGGCACCTGCTGCAAGAGATTCTCCTGCTGAGCCTACAGTCTGTACAATATTACTCTCCAAAATAGAGTTTCTTTTCAAAATAACTCTTATAATTCCCATTGCTACGACTGCGGCAGGTATAGATGCAGAAACCGTCATGCCTACTCTGAGTCCGAGATACGCATTTGCAGCGCCAAAAACCACTGCCAATATTACTCCTGTAAATATTGAGGTAAAGGTAAATTCCTTAGTAATCTTATTTGCCGGAACATATGGTTTAAAGCTATTATTATCCTTCATGAAAACTCTCCTTTTATATCATAGTTTTCCCTGTTATTAATTGAATTATTATGCTTTTTTTGATAGAATTTAAGTAGTTTTATCAGGAGGCTGGCATGAAAGACACAAAAAACAAAGAGGCTGCAAAAATAAATTCTACAAAAAAGACAGCTAAAACACATGGAGATAGAAAAGAAATAAAAAATCCGAATTACAGTGAAATAGTTCAAAAATCCTTTCAGAAAACACTAAAAAAAGTGCTTCTTATTGCATTTTTTACATCATTACTGTTTTCCGTAATTGCTTTCCTAGTACTTTCCTCTACTAAGACCGGTGATAAAATACATTATTATCTCGAACAGATAGCTAAAACTACAGACCAAAGAATTATTTCTCTGCAATCTGTCAGTCCCTTAATACTATTTATAATTCTTATAATTATTGTAAATATTGCAACATACTTTATTACCTTGTCTATCACTAAAAAAATATACAGAAACAGAACTAAAAAATGGTTTGCTCCTATTGATGCAATTATAAAAAAGGTTACTAATGTTGGTGACGGTAAGTTAGATATAATCTTTGACGAAGAGTGTGTTTCCGGTGAAATAGGATTGCTTACAGATGCATTAAACAGTACTGTATCTAACTTAACATGTTATATTACAGTCATTACTGATATACTTTCTTCTATTTCATATAAAGATTTAACTCATAATATCGATAGTCAGTTCAAGGGAGACTATACCCGTATTAAAGATTCCATAAATACTATTGTTAATAGTTTAAATACTTCATTAAGTGATATCGGAGAATATACAAATACAGTCGCAGAACTTGCTTATCGCTTAGAAAAAAATCTGTCTTCTGCTACTGAAGCTGCTACAGAGAATAACAGCTCTATAGCAGTACTTTCAGACAATATTACTGCTTTATGCGTACATACGGAAAATATTTCCAGAATAGCTGATACCATTAGAGATACCGCCAGTATTACAAATATCCGCCTTACAGATGGCAGCAGGGAAATGAAAGAGCTTATAAATGATATGAATAATATTACTGACTGCTATACAAGAATTTCAGAATTTGTCAGCAAAATAAATGCACTTTCTGATCAGACAAATATCCTTGCACTTAATGCATCTATTGAAGCAGCCAGAGCCGGCGAGTCTGGAAAAGAATTTTCAATCGTTGCTGATGAAATCAGTAAACTTGCATCCTCAAGCACTGAAATAGGAAATAATATTGAGTTACTCCTTTCAGAGGCAAATACCAGCATAGAAAAAAGCAAAGATTTAGTGGATTCTACATCATCTGCTTTGAAGAACGGTATTAATGATTTTACCAAATCAAAGGAAAATCTTGACGAAATCACAAGCCTTGCTGATTTACAGCAAAATGTCATTGAAACCATCAATTCAAGCATTAACATTCTTACTAATTTAACCATGGATAATGATGTAACCATTAAAGAATATGCTGCTATCACCGATCAGCTGATTAATTCTGCTGAAATACTTAAGTCCGCCATCAATGAATATAACCTTAAAAAATAGAAATAGCATAAACTGCTTATATTAGTTTAATTATTTATATTTACTTTGCTTTTGTATTAATAAACTCCGTCTTTGATTTAGAATACATTATCTTTTGCTCTCTATATAGTCCATGGTAACCTGACATCATATAACTTACAGCAATGACTATAAGAAAATACATTTTTACGTCATCACCAAACAGCTCAAAGCTAATAAGCAATGAAGCTATCGGGCAGTTTGTCACTCCACAAAATACAGAAATCATTCCAAGTCCTGCGCATAACGATGGCGACAGACCTATAATACCTCCAAGTATACATCCAAGCGTTGCACCCACAAAAAATGATGGTACTATTTCACCACCTTTAAATCCTGCACCCAATGTTAACGCCGTAAATAGTATTTTGAGCAAGAACGCAAAGGTGTCTGCCTCTCCACCTATAGCTCTTGATATTACATCAACACCTGCTCCAAAATAATCTTTAGTATTCAACAAAAAACCTAGTGCTACTATAATAATTGAACAGACAAAAACTCTTAAATATCCATTTTTCAAATATCGCTTTAATAAATCATTCATTCTATGAATAACCACGCAGAATACAACACTTATAAATGCACATACTACAGCTAAAACTATAGTTTTTAATCCATTTACTATTGTAAGTTCCGGTATATCTTCTATATTGAAGTGGTTCGGATTTATTCCCATATCCAACGCAAATCTTGATGCTATAATTGCAGAAAAAATACATGGTACCAGAGCAGAGTAATACATTATGCCTACACTTACTACCTCTATAGAAAATATGGCTGCTGCCATAGGTGTTCCAAACAACGCTGAAAAGGCGGCACTCATACCACACATAATTATTACTTTTTTATCCCTGTCATTTAGTTTTACTATTTTACCCAAGAAATTCCCAAGACTGCCACCCAGCTGTAAAGCCGCACCCTCTCGTCCTGCCGAACCACCGAAAAGATGTGTAATAACAGTTGATAAAAATATGAGCGGTGCCATTTTTAATGGCACATCATCTCCTGATGAAATGGAAGATATAACAAGATTTGTACCCTTATCATTAGCTGTATCCGTTATCCTATATAAACAAACTATCAAAATTCCTGCTATAGGCAGAAGACATACTATCCAGTTATTTTCTGCCCTAAAGCCGGTAACTGCATTCATGCACTTTGCAAATAATGTGGCAAATGCACCCACGAACAGTCCTGTAGCCACTGCCAGAACTATCCACTTAATTAATGCTATTGTATACTCCTTTGACTTTTTTATCTGACTAAGTGCATATTCCTTAAGCTGCTCCGACTTTAACAGTTCTGACCTTTCTATTTTGTTTTCTTCATTACCTGTATCATCTGATTCATTTATATCGCTTTCCTTATTTTCTATATCCTCTGACCCTTTTATCTTGTTTTCCTTATAATCTGTATTAAAATTTTCCTGAGACATAATATTTCTCTCTTCCGCAGCCTCTAATTCTGTTCTATTATTATTATTTATTTTCGCAATCAACGGGTCAAAGTCAGGCTAGCTTGACCCTTTTGGTACATTTATTCAAAACCCAGTGAATACACCTCATAGATTTGTTCATCCATTTCTTCACTAAAGCTATCCATTTCCCTTACAACACGAATTAATCGTTCTATTTTTATATCGTCACTGGTAGCGCCTATTTTTGACAGTACCTCCTCCTTAAGCTCTCCAATATTTTGAAAACTTTCCTTTTGGGGGAGATTATAATACTTGGATAATTTTCCTAATGCATATGCCAGTTCATAGTTTCCAAGCAGAATAACATGCTCAAATTCACACTTTCTGTCTACTGCCATTTTTGTAAGCAATGGAATCATCTTAGAGTTTCCTTTCTTAAATAAACATTTCCGTCAAAATTCAAATATTTATATTTGTATGTTATTCTAATCCATTTTACTTTTTTACGCAAATCATATTTGTTTTAGAGTTTCCGTATTTTTTATTTTTAACTTCAAAAAGTCTTGTTGCCAAAGGCAACATAGACATCTTGCACAAAAAGTTGCAGATGAAAGTAAACTTTTATCTGCAACTTTTTGTGCAAGATGATTACATCATTATGATGATGTAAGCTTTTTGAAGCTAAAAATAAAAAATACAAAAACTCAAGATATTTGTTTTTTTGTATTTTTATATAAAAAATCTGTCACATTAATTCCAAATTGTACAGTACACAGTTGACACTATTTTGTGTATAAACTATATATTGTATCATTTATCCTTAATGCGACAGCTCTTGATAATGATTACTATATTCTCTATTCTGCACCTGATGCTGTAGTATTTTCTGAAGAACTTGAACTTCCCTGTACTACATTTGCCTGCTCTGCTACATATTCCTGAACATAATATGCCATTACTGAAAATTGAAACTCTTCATCTGAAATATTCGAGTAATCTGCTTTAAAATCTTCGACTGACTTATATCCATAAAGCTTTGCATATTCCAGCATCTTTCGGTCAAACTCTTCATCTGAAATTTCAATCTTTTCCTGATTTGCAATTTCCTGTATAACCATTTCTTCTTTTAAAGTAGACTTTACATATACTGATATTTGTTCATCCCATTCATCCTGTGTCATTGCCATAGCTGAAAGATACTCCGAAAGAGTATATCCATAGTTTGAATAAATGGTGTATTCATTATTCTCTGATACAATCTTAAAATACTCATCATACTTTTCTTTGTCATATGTAACCACTTCGCTGTTTTCAACTATACCAGCCCATATTTTAGAATAAATATTGTTTATATATAAATCATGTTTTAAGTATTCTGTAAATTCTCCTACAGTACTCATACCCAATCCGGAATATTCTTCCTTTACATAATCATCTGTAAGCTCTGGTGTAATAGTAACTACCAATGAATCAAGTTTAACTGAAAAATGTACTGCCTTTCCCTTTAGTTTTTCGTCTGAATAATCCTCCGGCATTTTTAAATCCAATTCAACCGTTTCACCTATGCTGTGCCCGATAATTCCATCAACAAATCCTTCAACCGTAAAACCAGTAGAATTCATTGTCACTACTGCTCCCTCTGAGGTACCACCCGTGAATTCCTCACCATCAATAGTACCTTTATAGGCTAATTTTACTTTGTCATTTTCCGCTACCACACCTTCTGTACGATACTCCGTTACAGCATCTAAAGAAAGCCTCTGATTTATATATGATTCCAAGGCAGTATCCGTAACCTGAATATCATCTGAATATACTGTAAGTCCTTTGTATTCACCTAATTTAATCTCTGCCTTTTCTCCTAAATCACTTTGTCCTGAAGTAGTAGTTTCGTTATTATTATCAGCTTCGCCACATGCCACAAGCGATAACGCTGTAACTACAGCAAGTGATAATGCTATAATTTTCTTTTTCATAAAAATCCTTCCTTGAATATCCGATTAGACAATTTATATTTTAATGCACTAATCACATTCTTCAACTATATAAAAGTATCCTCTCATTTATATCATAAGTTATTCAAAATATAAACACCTTTAAAAAAGAGTTCATAAACTTTTCACTTTTTACTCCGAATACGATAATTAACATTATTCTAATACTGGCTTCCTACTACCTGTACCTTTAACATATTTGTAGTACCGGATACTCCAAGTGGTACACCCGCTGTAATTACCATTAAATCATCCTTCTTTGCATATCCCATCTTCTCACATTCACTTATGGCATGCTCAAACAATTCAAAGGTTTCTTTCTTTTCTTCTACCATTACAGGAGTAACACCCCAGGACAAATTCATCTGCCTGCATACACTTTCCTTTGTTGAACAGGCAATAACATCACAATCCGGGCGATATCGCGAAATCATTCTGGCTGTTCTGCCTGACTTTGTAACTGTAACTATTGCCTTTGCATTAAGATCATGGGCTGTAGTAACGGTAGCATGTGAAATGGCATCTGTAACATCAGGATTTGATGTTCTTTCAAGATTGAAGAATCTCTTTTTATAATCAATATCCTTTTCTGTTCTTACTGCAATCTTTGCCATCATTTTAACTGATTCCACAGGATATTTACCTGCTGCTGTTTCACCTGATAACATAATAGCACTTGTACCATCATAAATAGCATTAGCTACATCCGCAACCTCTGCCCTGGTTGGAACCGGATTCTTAACCATGGACTCAAGCATCTGTGTAGCAGTAATTACCTGTTTTCCCGCATTATATACTTTTTTAATAATCATCTTCTGAATAGAAGGAACCTCCTCTGCAGGAATTTCCACACCCATATCTCCTCTGGCTACCATAATACCGTCAGATACCTGTATAATTTCATCAATATTTTTAACACCCTGTAAGTTTTCTATTTTTGAAATAATGTTAATATTTTGTCCGTTGTTTTCATCCAGCAATCTTCTAATCTGAAGCACATCACTTGCACTTCTTACAAAAGAAGCAGCAATAAAATCAAACCCCTGCTCAATTCCAAACAATATATCCTGTTTATCTCTTTCACTGACATATTCCATATTCAGATTTACATTTGGTATATTTACGCCTTTACTGTTTGAAATAACACCACCTACAACTACATTACAGATAATATCTGTTTCGTTTACCTCTGTAACCTCTAACCTGATAAGACCATCATCTATTAAAATAATAGTTCCCGTACTAACATCTGAGGTAAGCTTATCATAAGTAATAGATACTATTTCCTCTGTACCCTCTACATCTCTTGTAGTAAGAATAAATTTATCTCCGTTATTTACAGTAACCTTTCCGTCCTTAAACTGTTTTACTCTTACTTCCGGTCCTCTTGTATCGAGGAGTGCAGGCACATATTTATTTGTTTCCTTTCTAAGCTTTTTAATCATATTAATTCTTGCCTCATGCTCTACATGTGTTGCATGGGAAAAATTGAAACGTGCAACATCCATTCCCTCAAGCATAAGCTCTCTTAATACATTTTCATTATCAGTTGCTGGTCCAAGTGTACATACAATTTTAGTTTTTCTCATATCGGCCTCCATTTATATTTTACATAATCTCTGACTTTTCTATAAAAATACTTCTATATTCTACCACATAAATCGTATCTAATAAACTCATTTTACTTACACTTTACAATATATTTTTATAATATGTTTAAATCTTTACTGTTTATTTGAAATTACAGAGTTCATTTATTTTAGGATTTACGGAATTTGTGATATTACCAGAGTTTCCATATTTTTATTTTTAGCTTCAAAAAGTCCTGTTGCCAAAGGCAACATAGACATCTTGCACAAAAAGTCACAGATGAAAGTTCACTTTCATCTGTGATTTTTTGTGTAAGATGCTTACATCATTATGATGATGTAAGCTTTTTAAAGCTAAAAATAAAAATATGGAAATACTAGCTAATTAATTGGAAATAGACATTTAATCAAGTTTGTGATAAATTATATTTAATTCAACCAGTGAAGTCAAATACCCCGCAGCAGGTTACAGGATATACAACTTGCAGGAATAAATACAATGTACATTAAGATATTTCCAGCACTATTGGAGGTTATTGTCCTATGAAATCAATTAAATATAGCAGACAGCGCGAAGCTATTTTAAACTTTCTAAAAACACGTAAGGATCATCCTACAGCTGAAACTATATACAGTAATATACGTGAGATTTATCCAAATTTAAGCATAGGAACTGTTTACCGTAATTTAAACTTACTATCAGAGAATGGAGAAATTTTAAAAATATCATTAGAAGATGATAGTGCACACTTTGATGGTTTTACACAGCCTCACTGTCATTTCTTTTGTAAAAAATGCAAGACTTTATCGGATATTGAAATTTCCCGGTCAAACATGGCATCTATTGAAAAATTTACAAAGGAAAATTTTGATGGTGAGATACATTTATATTCCTCAGTATTTTATGGTTTATGTAAAAAATGTATTGAAAATGATATATAGATTATTATCTTGAGTTTCCGTATTTTTATTTTTAGCTTCAAAAAGCTTAAAATAAAAAAAATGAAACACTAAATTATTATTTTTTGACACAAATTTTTAAATATGATA
>CAMWKO010000002.1 GCA_947174885.1 uncultured Clostridia bacterium | reverse complement strand
GCAAGATGTCTATGTTGCCTTTGGCAACAAGACTTTTTGAAGCTAAAAATAAAAATACGGAGACTCAAGAATTTTGTAAAGTTTACAATATAAAAGTATGTAAGCATATTGTACATAAAATGTAGTGAAAAGTAAACTTTTATCTAAAATCAAATACCATTGTAGCAAAAAATGAATAAACGCAAGATGAAATATAAATATTACGACAAAATATGCTTGTATAATATTTTGAAATGTGATATTATAAAAAATGTATGATTTTAGGAGGTACATGATATTGAAAACTGCATTAACTGTTATACTTATTATATTAGCTTTAATTTTAATTGTTGTAGTTATGCTACAGGAAGGAAAGTCAGCAGGACTTTCAGGCTCTATAAATGGGGCAGCTGACACATATTGGGGAAAGAACAAGGGGCGTTCAATGGAGGGCAAGCTGGAGAAGGCTACAAAGATAGTAGCTGTATTATTTATTCTGATAGCTATTGCGCTTAATCTTAAATGGTGGTAGAACATTAGTTTACATAAAGGGATGAATAATATATATAATCTTTTTGTGATGAATTATTAGGTATGATAAACTGATAAGAGAATAGGGACTGTCGTAGAATGTGAATTTTCAGCAAGATACAGTGCAAAATAAGTACTAATTGTTGTATGAACATTTTTTTGACAGCCCCTTGTTTTTTTAATAGGATGATTTAAAATATAAATATAGTTTTTTGATTCGGAATTTTTCAATAGGAGATGATATATATATGGAAATGGATAAAAATGTTTTGGAAGAACGTAAAAAAATACTTATGGATATTATTCACAGTGAAAATTATGTACCTATGAAGGCTAAGGAGTTAGCTATTCTTCTGAATATACCAAAGGAGAACAGGGAGGAGCTTGTATATGTTCTGAATACTCTTGTTGCAGAGGGAAAGATAGGAGTATCCAAAAAAGGTAAGTATGATAAGCTCAGTAATAGAATTATGGTGGGAGCTTTTACCGGAAATGCAAAGGGATTTGGCTTTGTAACAGTAGACGGAGAATCAGAGGACATATTTATTCCTGAAAGTAAAACTCATGGTGCAATGCATGGTGATACAGTTCAGATTGCACTAAGACCCTCTAAGCATGAAGACGGAAAACGCAGAGAGGGCGAGATTATTAAGATTATTGCTCATGCAGCCAATGAGATTATAGGTCTCTATCAGAAAAGTAAGAATTTTGGATTTGTAATAGCTGATAACCACAAGTTTGCCTATGATATTTACATTCCTAAGGTAAAGAGTATGGGAGCTGTTACAGGTCATAAGGTAGTGGTAAAAATTACGGATTACGGTACGGAAAGAAAAAATCCGGAGGGTGAAATTGTAGAGATAATTGGACATATTAATGACCCCGGTACTGATATTTTAAGTATTGTTAAGGCAAATGGTATTCCAATGGAGTATCCGCAGGAGGTGCTAAAGCAGGTAGAAGCTATTCCTGATGAAGTAAATCCAAAGGATATTTCTGGAAGACTTGATCTTAGAGAATGGCAGACGGTTACTATTGACGGAGAGGATGCAAAGGATTTAGATGATGCCATAACACTTAGAAAGGAAAAGGACAAATATGTATTAGGAGTTCATATTGCTGATGTAAGTCATTATATTCCGGAGAACAGCCCTCTGGATAAGGAGGCATTAAAGAGAGGTACAAGTGTATATCTTGTAGACAGAGTTATTCCTATGATACCTCACAAGCTTTCAAATGGCATATGCTCATTAAATGCGGGCTGTGACAGATTGGCACTTAGCTGTATTATGGATATTGATTTTAAAGGAAAGGTTATTGGACATAGGATTGCGGAAACAGTAATCAATGTAGACAGAAGAATGAGCTACACTTCTGTTAAAAAGATTATAGTAGATAATGATGAAACGGAAATAAAAGAATACGAACCGCTTGTACCTATGTTTAAGCTTATGGAAGAACTTTCATCAATTATTCGTGATAGAAGAATGAGAAGAGGCTCTATTGATTTTGATTTTCCAGAAAGCAAAATTATATTGGATGAAAAAGGTGTACCTGTAGATATAAAACCTTATGAAAGAAATACTGCGACAAAGATTATTGAAGATTTTATGCTGATAGCCAATGAAACTATTGCTGAGGACTATTTCTGGCAGGAGCTGCCGTTCCTTTACAGATGCCATGAAAATCCTGATCCTGAAAAGATGATTAAGCTTGGTATGTTTATAAGTAATTTCGGATATGGTATTAAAACGGGTGATTACGAAATACATCCAAAAGAAATTCAAAAGCTGTTAGGCAGAATTGAGGGTACTGCTGAGGAGGCACTTATCAGCAGGCTTACTTTAAGAAGTATGAAGCAGGCTAAATATCAGGCCAGCTGCAACGGACACTTCGGACTTGCTGCACAGTATTACTGTCACTTTACTTCTCCGATCAGAAGATATCCGGATTTGCAGATTCATAGAATTATAAAGGAAAATCTAAGAGGTGATCTTACCGAAAAGAGAATTAAACATTATAATTCAATATTACCGGAGGTGGCAGATTTAACAAGCCATACGGAAAGACGGGCAGAGGAAGCCGAAAGAGAAACAGAAAAACTGAAAAAAGCCCAATATATGAGTAAGCATATAGGAGAAGAATTTGAGGGAGCAGTATCAGGTATTACTGCTTATG
This sequence comes from uncultured Clostridia bacterium, assembly GCA_947174885.1. Taxonomy (GTDB): domain Bacteria; phylum Bacillota; class Clostridia; order Lachnospirales; family Lachnospiraceae; genus SVEL01. The sequence goes on along the minus strand of CAMWKO010000002.1, from coordinate 122,065 downwards.
GAATGTATGTTGAACTTCCGAATACCGTTGAGGGTATGATTCATGTGACCTCGCTTAAGGATGATTATTATTACTATGATGAGGAGCATTATGAGATGGTGGGAGAAGCTACAAGGAATACCTATAAGCTTGGTCAGAAACTGAAAATTAAAGTAACCGGTGTAGATAATATTAAAAATACTATTGATTTTGAACTGGTTAGTGAAGAATAAAAGAAAGGAAAAGTAAATATTACAGGTTTTTAATATGGCGAAGGAAACAGGAAAATTAATTGCTAATAATAAAAAAGCCAGATTTGATTATTTTATTGAGGAAACCTTAGAAGCAGGAATTTGTCTTCACGGAACGGAGGTAAAGTCCATGCGTATGGGAAAATGTTCTATTAAGGAGTCTTTTATCAGAATAGAAAAAGGTGAGGTATATGTTTATAACATGCATATAAGCCCTTATGAGAAGGGAAATATTTTTAATAAAGACCCATTAAGACCGAAAAAGCTGATGCTTCATAAAAGTGAAATAAATAAGCTTAACGGTCAGCTATCCGTAAAAGGATATACTTTAGTTCCATTAGAGGTTTACATTAAAGGAAATTATGTAAAAATGCAGATTGGTTTGGCAAAGGGTAAAAAACTGTATGATAAGCGACAGGATATTGCAAAGAAGGATATGCGAAGGGAGGCTGAGAAGGATTTTAAGGTAAAGAATCTGTATTAACATATTTAAATATGCAGTGCATATGATTAATATGAGTTTTCGTATTTTTCATTTTAAAGTTTATAAATTTTTTCTCTTAAACTTTATGAACATTAGAATAAAAAACGAAGCTTCAAGAGATAAAAAAGGAGCATATAATGGATATAAATGCAAAACTGGCAGAGCTTGAGGCTATGGTTAAGAATGAAATGAAGCCACAAAGGGATACAGTAAAAGACAGCTATGGACTTGTGTTGGCAGGCGGAGGCGGTAAGGGTGCTTATCAGATTGGAGCCTTTAGAGCTTTACGGGAGAGAGGTTTTATAGATAAAATATGTGGAATTTCCGGTTGCAGTGTTGGTTCATTAAATCTGACTCTGTTTGCTATGAAGGATTTAAAATCTGCCATAGATGTATGGTCACATATTTCAAACAGACAGTTTATGTCAATTGACTATGAACTTATAGATTTTAAGGAAGGTATTTTTTCCAGAGAAGGTCTGATACAGATAATAGATGACTATGTAAATTTTGATGATATAACATATAGTAACATTCCTTTATATGTCAATGCAACCAGAATATATAAGAACGAACAAAAAGAAGCGGTATATTTCAAACTTAACGATAAAAATAAGGAGGAAATAACCACCTTACTTTTAGCTTCAAGTGCACTTCCTATAGCATATGAGAATGTTACATACAATGATATGGTGCTTAAGGATGGAGGTATTACTGATAATACACCTATAAAGCCGTTATATGATGAGGGTATAAGAGATTTTATTGTAATTGACTTGGACGAAAATGCAAAAGAATATAAAACTGAATTTACCGATGCTAACTTTATACATATAAAACCTTCTTTTGGAATAGGAAAGCTTATTGACGGAACCCTCGATTTTTCCATGTCCGGTGCAAAATACAGAATGGAAGTAGGATATATGGATACTGTAAGAATATTAGATAAAATGTTTGAAGGGAAATATACTACAACAGAAGCATTTAATATCTGCTCCAAGGCAGACTATGATAATGCGTATTTTAATAATTGTTCTCCTAACAGGTATAAGGGTATTGAAAGAAATATGGATAAGCTTTTAGAAATATATAATAATTAGGAATTGTAATAATCTATATAGATGGGACTGTCACTCTAATAAAAATCTATAAGATACAGATAAAGAAAAGAGAAATTACGAGATATAGCTAAAGAAATGAATTCAAAAGAATTATTGCAAATGAATTTTATCGGGTTTATGAAATATTTAACGCAAGTTTCTTGACTTTATCAAGTTTTTTTTGTAAACTGTCATAGTCGCAGGTTTTATTGGGGATGTAAAGGCTTCGACAGGGGCTTTGAATATGGTGAAGCTATTCGTATGCAATGCGTTAAATGGCAAAATTAAATATAAACGCTGAAGAAAATTTAGCAATCGCTGCCTAGTTGCAGCTGTCTTAACTAGGACTCCTACATCTTAGATTAAGGCATCGACTTAGTAGGGAACATTATCTGCAAAGCTTTGAGCAGGTAATAGATTTATGAAGCTACCAAATCCCGGAGAATGTCAGTTTTCGCCGGGGTAAGGGAATTAATAATAACTGACTATAATAGTAGAAGAACATTGGATGGGCTTTTGGACACGGGTTCGACTCCCGTCATCTCCATTTAAAGATTTTAAAGGTGCTACCACATAATAGATTTGTGGTAGTATTTTTTTATTCCCGCAGGCAACGAGCCAAAGTCAAACTTGCCTGATCTTACGACTTCTTCACAAAAATTCCACAATTTTGTTCCAAATGAATATTGCTACAAATTTCTCTTTGGTATATACTTACATAAGAAAAATTTTAGGTTTATGGAGGTTTATTATGAATTTTGATACATTGCAAAAAGATATGATTGCTGCTATGAAGGCAAAGGATAAAGAAAGAAAAGAAACTATTTCTTCGCTTGTTTCAGCAGTTAAAAAGCTTGCTATTGATGAAGGAAAAAGAGATAATATACCGGATGAATTAGTGGATAGAGCTATTTTAAAGGAATTAAAGACTGTAAGAGAGCAGGTAGATACCTGCCCTGCTGAAAGAGAGGATTTAAAGGCACAGTATTCATTCAGAAAGAGTGTAATTGAAGAATATGCACCGAAGATGCTTAGTGAGGATGAGATTAAGCAGATTTTGAATGAAAAATTTGCAGATGTAGTAGCTACAAAGAATAAGGGAGAAATTATGAAAGCTGTTATGGCAGAACTTAAAGGAAAAGCAGATGGAAAGGTTATAAGTGCTGTTGTTGCTGATATATGCAAATAAGTGTGAAGAAAAATAAACGAAGGGAATTATAGGCACATATTATGAGTGATAAAAAAGAAAAAACAAGTAATGTTAATGAAAATAAAAAAGAGAAGCAATCTTCTGACCATAAAAAAAGTAATAATAGCTTAATAATAGCGTTGGCAGCTGTTGTAGCTGTGATTGTTGTGGTCTGTCTGGTTTTACTGATTACCGGGGGTAGTAAAGAAGAAAAAAAGGATGCAGAGTTTGGAAAGACCATTATACCGGAGAATATATGTCAGTATAGTGAGCCTGTAGAGGGAGAAATTATAGCGGAGATTTATGTAAAGGACTATGGTGTAATCAAGGTTAAATTTTTTGAAACTTTAGCTCCTAAAGCAGTTGAAAACTTTGTAACACATGCAAAAGAGGGCTATTATAATGGAGTTACATTTCATAGAGTTATGAATGACTTTATGATTCAGGGTGGTGATCCGGATGGAACCGGAAGAGGTGGAAAGAGCATATGGGGAGAGGCTTTTGAAGATGAATTCAGCAAAAAGCTAATGCCTATAAGAGGAGCATTATGTATGGCAAATTCAGGTACAAATACAAATGGCTCACAGTTTTTTATTGTACAAACTAAAGAATATCATATAAATTATGTAAAACAGCTAAGACAGTTGGGCGTAGATGATGATTTGGTGGATTACTATAAGGCAAATGGCGGTGCGGGCTGGCTGTATGGTGCACATACTGTATTTGGTCAGGTGTTTGAAGGCATGGATGTAGTGGATACTATTGCATCAGTAGCCGTAAATGAAAGTGCAAATTATAAGCCATTAGAAGATGTTATAATTGAGAAAATTTTAATTAAGGAATATTAGAATTAATGACAGAAAAAAGCTATATAGTAGAGGGATTTGGATTCAAAACAGAGACTGAAGCGGAGAATGCAAAAAATGAACAAAAAGGTGTAGAGTACATGAAACAGCGGATTGATTATAAAAATCTTTCAGCTTCATTATCTGCATATAATATGATGAATGATAAAAAGCTTTTTAAAACACCGGTAGGCATAAGCTTTATGTATGAGCTGAGAAAAAGTATTATAGAAAACGGTGTTTTGGAGGAGGATGTTCCGCCTATAAGGGTAGATATATCAGACAGTGTTGCATCTTCAAACAAAAAGGGTACAGACAGTGTCTATAAGAGAAGATTTATAAATATGATTATTGTTAATATAGCACTTATTATTATATTTATATTATTTGTTTTAATTGTGAATAATAGTGATAATCTCAATATAATAAACTATCAGAACAGAATTGACGCACAGTATAAGGATATGGAGGAGGAGCTGTCTGAGTGGAGCATTGAATTGAAAAATAAAGAGGAAGAGCTAAAAGAAAGAGAACGAGAGCTTGGCTTAAAGTAAAGAGGTGAATAATATGTCTGATTTAAAAGTATTGATAGTGGATGATGAAGCTAGAATGAGAAAGCTTGTAAAAGATTTCTTGGTAAAAAAGGACTATATTATTTTAGAGGCAGCAGACGGAGAGGAAGCATTAGAGGTCTTTTTTGATAACAATGATATATCATTGATTCTGTTAGATGTTATGATGCCAAAAATGGACGGATTTGAAGTACTTAAAGAGATTAGAAAAACTTCAAAAGTACCGGTGATTATCCTTACAGCAAAAGGTGATGAAGAGGATGAACTGAAAGGATTTGAACTAGGGGTTGATGAATATATTTCTAAACCATTTAGTCCTAAAATACTTGCAGCCAGAGTAGATGCACTTTTAAGACGGGCAAATAAGCTTGATGAAGGTGTAATAGCAGTAGGAAACATTGAACTGAACAAGCCTTCACATATAGTAAAGGTATGTGGAAATATAATTGAGCTTAGCTATAAGGAATTTGAGTTATTAGTCTATTTCATTGAAAATAAAGATATTGCATTATCAAGAGAAAAAATACTTAATAATGTATGGAATTATGACTATTTTGGTGATGCCAGAACTATTGATACCCATGTTAAAAAACTTCGTGCAAAGCTTACAAAAGATGCAGATTATATAAAAACTATATGGGGAATGGGCTACAAATTTGAGGTAGATTAAAGGTGATGGTCTATGAAAAAGCATTTAAGCACAAGGTTGGCAGTTATTCTTTGTGGGATGACTGCCAGTGTTGTATTACTAAGCTGGCTTTTTAATACAGTGTTTTTAGAAAAATATTATAAAAATGAAAAGTCAGATGCCATGATTTTTACTTATAATATGATTAACGACTATTTTACTAAAAAAAGTGATATCACTGATTATAAGGAAATTATCAGTGAATGTGAGACAGAAAGTATATCGGTTCTGGTGATTAATTCTTCTTTGCAGATTGTACTTAGCAGCGGTTACAGCGTAGAGGGAGATAATCTTTTACAGAGATTAAAGGATTTAATTTTTAATGATGAAATTGAATTTGGAAAAATAATAAAAAATTCAGAAGATTATAGCCTGTATCAGATATATGACGATATTTCAGACAGGGAATATCTGGAAATATTTGGAACTACAGAGGATGGATATATTTTAGTCATGCGTTCATCTGTTGAAGGCATTAAAAATTCTATAAATATATATAATAGATTTTTTATTTATGTGGGAATTTCATTGCTGTTGCTTTGTGTATTTGTGATTTTTTTTATAGCAAGAAATGTAGCAAAACCCATAAAAAATCTTGCAGATATTTCACAAAGAATGAGTAATATGGATTTTACAGCCAGATATGAAGGTAATGAGAATGATGAAATAGGAAGTCTTGGAAAAAGTATGAATATCATGTCTGAAAGACTGGAAAAAACTATTTCCGAGCTTAAAAATGCCAATATCAGATTAAAAATTGATTTGGATGAGAAAATGAAAATAGATGAAATGAGAAAAGATTTCATATCTAATGTTTCACATGAATTAAAAACACCTATTGCACTAATATCAGGATATGCAGAAGGACTTAAGGAGTGTGTTAACGAAGATGCAGAAAGCAAGAATTTTTATTGTGAAGTCATAGAGGATGAGTCAGCAAAGATGAATAAAATGGTTATGAAGCTTTTAACCTTAAATCAGCTGGAATTTGGTGGTATGGAAATTGATATGGAAAGATTCAATATCATAGAATTAATAGAACAGATATTGGCAAATTTTAAGGTTATGTTAGATGAAAAGGGTATAAAGATAGTTTTTGATACTTCTAAACCCTATTATGTCTGGACTGATGAATTTCAGATTTCGGAGGTTATTACAAACTATATTAGTAATGCCATAAATCATATTGGAGGAGAAAAAAACATATTTATTACCTTGGAGGATAATTCTGAAAAAGTAACAGTATATGTTAGAAATACAGGGAAAAATATACCTGAAAGCGAGTTAGATAATATATGGGTAAAGTTTTATAAGGTGGATAAGGCGAGAACTAGAGAATATGGAGGAAGCGGCATTGGTTTGTCTATTGTTAAGGCAATAAGTAATGCCTTAAAACAGGAGTGTGGTGTCAGAAATACCGAGGATGGAGTGGAATTTTTCTTCACCGTAGATAGCACAACACTGAGCTGCGAAGCAACTCAGTGACGGTAGTATAGACAGGAAAATTTAGGAAGTAAAGGCACACAACTCTGAGTTGCAAAGCAGCTCAGTGACGGCAGTATAGATAGGGAAAATTTAGGAAGTAAAGGCACAACACTGAGTTGCGAAGCAGCTCAGATAGTGGGAATAAATTTAGTATTGTATCTTAATTACACTCTAAATAAATCGTTTTACGATTTATGGTATATAATACTTGAAGTAATCGACAAAAAATGATAGAATTAATATTAATATTTTATGTAAGGTATGTGAAGTGTATGAAGTTTAAAAGATTATTTGTTAGTAGTTTAATATTGATTATGATGATGTCTGTTTACGGATGTGGAAATGTTGAGCTTACAGAAGAAGAAGAACAGTTAGTTGTAGACTATTCTGTTAATGCCGTTATAAATCATGACAAAAACTATGGGCTGAAGCTTATGGATGTTGAGATTGAAAGTGAAACAGAAACTGTTTGGATATCTGAAAAAGATACTACTTCTTCTGAAAAAAATACAGAGGGTTCTTCAAATGAACAGGATCAAACTACGGCATTTGCTGTTGAAACAGATATGAATACAGTATTAAAGCTGTCAGGTATTGATGTATCTTACAAAAGCTTTAAGATGTGTGAAACATATCCTGAGGGAGAAAGTCTTAACTTTGTGATGAATGCTGTAGACGGTTCAAATCTTATAGTTATAGAATTGAATGTTACAAATACTACAGACAAAGATATAAAATTGGATATGATTAATTCTGATATAAAGTTTAAAGGTATTTTTAATAGTCAGGTAAAAGCAAATTGTCAGACTACAATGTTGAACAATGCTTTTAATACATATAACGGAACTATAAAAGCAAATGAAACAAAGGAAATGGTTCTTGTTTTTGAAGCAAGTCGTAAGAACCTGAAGTCAGTTTCAACTATAAAATTAGAAATATCAAACGGAGATATAACTGAAACAGTTATTCTAAAAAAATAATGATTTTTGGAAGTATTTATGATAGTATTATCTCAAATTTATATATGTAATAAACTATTTATTTAGGAGGATTTATGGAAACAAGTATTTTGCTAGAGAATGGAACAAATGAATTAGAGGTTTTAGAGTTTGTAGTTAATGGTAATAATTATGGTATTAACGTAGCAAAGGTTCGTGAGATTATAAGCTATGTGCCGGTTACACCTGTACCAAACGCACATCCGGCTATTGAAGGTATATTTATGCCTCGTGACATTTTGATTACTGCTATTAATTTAGAGAGAATTTTAGGTGTCGAACCTACACCTGTTTCATCTACAGATATGATGATTATTACAAATTTTAATAAACTTAATATTGCATTCCATGTACATAGTGTTTCAGGTATACACAGGGTTTCATGGGCTGATATTATAAAACCGGATGCTACGCTTACAAATTTAAACACAAGTGTAGCAACAGGTGTTGTAAGATTAGCAGAAAAACTTATAATCATTCTTGATTTTGAAAAGATTGTAACAGATATTAGTCCGGAAATTGGTTTGAAGGTATCTGAGATTGATAAACTTGGTGAAAGGGACAGAAATAAATCGCCTATCCTTATAGCAGAAGATTCTCCATTACTTAGCAAGCTTATCAGAGATTCACTTATAAAGGCAGGATATGATAATATTATAGCTACATCAAATGGTCAGGAAGCATGGGATAAACTGATAAAATTAAAGAAAGAGGGCAATGTTTTAGAAAGTGTTAAATGTATAGTGACTGATATAGAAATGCCACGTATGGACGGACACAGACTTACAAAATTAGTTAAAACAGATGAGGTATTAAGTAATATTCCGCTGATTATATTCTCGTCATTAGTAAATGATGAAATGCGAGCAAAGGGAAAAGCATTAGGAGCAGATGCACAGTTATCAAAGCCGGAAATTGGAAATCTTGTAAAAATAATAGATGATTTAATAGATAGATAATTTGATATAAGAAGCGAAGTGAGTTATGGCTAAGTATTGAAAGCAGGACATAGATTAAATATTTATCTAGTCTTATGAAGTAGAAGCTTAAAAATTTCATATAGCAAAAAATGCAATAAAGCATTTTTTGCTATAACTATGTAAATGTGACAAAAATACTTCTAAAGGATGTGCCAGGAGAAAAGTATGAAATTAACAATTAAAGAATGTTATGATAGAATTAAGGGTGCAGATATGGTTTTACTTGGAATGGGTATTGATTTTGAGCCTGACTTCAAGGCAGTTTTAAATTCCAATAAAATATATGAAAGATTTAAAGATGATATTGATTCTTTGGAAGAAACTGACGGATTATGGTTAGAATATGCTATATATTATCACGAACTTGCTTCAGAAGAAAATCAGATTATAAATGAAAAACTGGAATATATTAATAAGCTTGTAAATGTCATTGATAAAAAAAATATGTTTGTGGTTTCCACATGCGCTTTAGATATAATCAGATTTTCAAAGTTTAATCAGGAAAGGGTAGTGACACCATGTGGTACAATTCTTAAAATGGAGTGCCATTTGGGATGTAAAAAGGATGTTTATGATTCTGTAAAACATTACGAAAGATTATATAAGAAGTTAGAATCGATGTATAAGGATGAAAAATTTGATAAAACATATATCCTGCAATTTATCCCGATTTGTGACAAATGTGAGGCTTCTATGGAGCCGAATATGCTTACATTGGTCAGTTATTCGGAGGAGGGGTACATTGAAAGCTGGGAATTATATAACAAATGGCTATCGGGAACAGTCAATAGAAATCTTGTAATGCTGGAGTTGGGAGTAAATTTTGATACACCTACAGTTATTAGATGGCCGTTTGAAAAAATTGCCATGATTAATAAAAAATCTTTGTTAGTTAGAGTAAATAGCAGGTTTGCAATGCTTACTCCTGAAATATCAGAAACAGCAGCAACATTTACAATGTCATCATATGAATTTATAAATGAAATATCAAAAATATAGAAATGAAAGGAGGCAACAGACATGGCAGGAGGAAATTCAATGTCAGATGAAGATTATCTTGATAGCTTATTAAAGTCTATTACTGGTAAAACTTCAGAAAAAACGGATAGTATAGATTTTGAGAGTGATTTTGAAAAGGCTTTAGCAAAGGAACTAAATCAGGTTGAAAATGAAGATGATTTCTTAAATAAGATTGAGAATGATTTATTTTCTTCTAATGAAGTGTCTGATGTTTCTGATGGTTTTAGTAATGAGTATCTGAATTTAGATGAAGGAATGGAAGCATCGAAAGACAGTAAATACAATATTGATAATGAAATTCTGGAAAATTCAGATGATGAAGATAGTCACAATAATTCTAAGAATAAGAAAAAATCTAAAAAAGGTTTTTTTGGAAGAAAAAAAGACAAGGATATTTTAATAGAGGATAATAAAGAAAGTCAGAAGCTTAGTTTAGATAGTGAAAATCAGAAGCTTAGTTTAGATAGTGAAAATCAGGTAAATGAAGAAACTGATTTTGATGTATTTGAAAATAGCGATAGTTTAAGCGGATTAGATAATAGTACTGAAGACTTATCTATAAGTGCTGAGGATATTGATGATGATCTTTTAAGTTCATTGGAAAGTATTGCAAATAGCAACGAGGAAGCTTTTGAGGATGCATACAGCGTAACAGACAGCACTGATAGCTTAAGCTTTGGCGAGGATGCAAGTGAAACACCAGAAAATCAGGTAAGTGAACTTATGGATATTTTAGGTGCTTCAACAGAAGAAAAGAAAAAAGATAATAAATCAAAGAAAAAAGAAAAGAAAGAGAAAAAAGGTCTTTTCTCAAAGAAAAAGAAAAAAGAAACTGATGATATAAATAATCCTGCTTCTAATGATGCCGAAGAAGGATTTGATAATGGTATGTATGGTGAAGGATTGGATGATTCATTGGCTTTCTTTGATGAACCTGAAAAAAATGATAGTGATAGTCAGGTTTTATCGGAAACAGAATCTTTTGATTTTGGATTTGATTTAGGATTTGATGAGGAAAATGAAAAGGAAAAGGAACTCAATGAAAATGAGCATCTTATTCGTCAAATGGATAGAGGAGAAATAGATGAGGATGAACTTTTAGATGAGAAAGAAACTTCTAAAAAGAAAAAGAAAGAGAAAAAGCCAAAGGTAAAGAAAGTAAAAAGTGCTAAGAAGAAAAAGCCTAAGAAGCCTAAAAAGCCTAAAAATATAAAGGAAAAGGACCCTGATGTAATTATTCCTATACCTAAGACATTAATAATCTTTTCTTTTTCATTTATCATACTACTGGCTGTAGTTTTGATTTTTGGTGGTAAGTTGAATTACTACAATAATAAAATAAAACAGGCAACAGCATATTATGTAAATAAAAATTACAGTGCTGCGTATAGTGAAATTGCAGGTATTGATATAAAGGATGAAGATATAGATTTTTACAATCAGATATTTACGGTTATGCTTGTAATGAGGCATTATGAATCAGGAAAAAGTCTGGTTGATTTAGGAGATTATGAGAATGCTTTGGATTCATATTTAAAAGGTATTAGCTTTTATGATAAATATCAAAATCAGGGCAGGGAACTTGAGTGTTTTGATGAGATGACAGAGATTCTTGGCTTTATTGATACGGAGCTGTTAAATGTATACGGATTATCCGAAAGTGAAGCAAGACAATTAGTTTTAATTGAAGATAGAGAACAATATGCTTATAACGTGAGGATTTTGGCAAAAGAAGTAAGAGAAAAGATGGCGGAGGAAAAAGATGATAGCAATAATTGATTATGATGCCGGAAATCTAAAGAGCGTTGAAAAAGCTTTAAACTTCCTAGAAGAGGAAACTTGTGTTACAAGAGACAGAGATATAATTTTATCAGCCAATAAGGTTATACTTCCCGGTGTAGGCAGCTTCGGAGATGCAATGGAAAAACTTAAAAAGTATGAGCTGATAAATACCATAAATGATGTATGTGATAAAAATATTCCGTTTTTAGGGATATGTTTAGGTCTTCAGCTACTGTTTAAGGACAGTGATGAATCAAAGGGAGTAAGCGGACTTGGTATATTAGATGGAAGCATACTTAGAATACCCGACAAGGCAGGTTTGAAGATTCCTCATATAGGATGGAATTCTATAGATATAAAGCCTGATGGAAGAATATTTAAGGAAATTGAAAATAATTCTTATGTATATTTTGTACATTCTTATTATTTAAAAGCAAATGATGAAAATATTGTAAAGGCGACTACAGATTATAGTACAAATATTCATGCATCTATTGAGAAGGGAAATATATTTGCCTGTCAGTTTCATCCTGAAAAAAGTGGTGATATTGGACTTAAGATACTTGAAAATTTTGCAAGATTGTAAGCTTAAGAGGTCTAAATTGATTTAAAGAAAGGCAAAGAAATATGTTTACAAAAAGAATTATCCCTTGTTTGGATGTAGATAATAATCGTGTTGTAAAAGGAGTAAATTTTGTTAATATAAGAGATGCAGGAGATCCTGTAGAAGTGGCAAAAGCATATGATAAGGCAGGAGCGGATGAACTTGTGTTTCTTGACATTACTGCTTCATGTGATCATAGAAAGACAGTAGTTGATATGGTTAGAAGGGTTGCAGAAAATGTGTTTATACCGTTTACAGTAGGTGGTGGCATACGTTCGGTAGAGGATTTTAAAGAGATATTAAGGGAAGGCGCCGATAAGGTAGCCGTTAATTCAGCTGCTATTGATAATCCGAATTTAGTTTCAGAAGCAGCATATAAGTTTGGCAGTCAATGTGTAGTAGTTGCTATAGATGCTAAACGCAGGAGTGATAAAACAGGCTGGAATATATTTAAACATGGTGGCAGATTGGATACAGGTATAGATGCTATTGAATGGGCAAAAAAAGTATATGAGCTTGGAGCAGGAGAAATTCTGCTTACAAGTATGGACTGTGATGGTACTAAAGACGGCTATGATATAGAGCTTACAAGCGAAGTATCCAGAGTAGTTAATATTCCTGTGATAGCTTCAGGCGGAGCTGGCACAAAGGAACATTTTTATGATGCTCTTACAGTTGGAAATGCAGATGCAGCATTGGCAGCATCACTTTTCCATTTCAAGGAACTGGAAATTAAGGATTTAAAAGAGTATTTAAACAATAAAGGGATTTCTGTTAGGATATAACTAAAGAAAGGAAGTATTATGGCAGCAATAAATAATGATTGGTTAGAACCGCTAAAGCCGGAGTTTGGTAAGCCATATTATAAAGAACTATATAATAAAATTGTAAAAGAATATAGTGAGAATGTTGTTTATCCACCATCAGATGAAATATTTACAGCCTTTGAATTAACACCATTATCAAAGGTTAAAGTAGTGATAATAGGGCAGGACCCATATCATAACGTTAATCAGGCTCATGGTCTTTCTTTTTCTGTTAAACCCGAGGTTGCTATACCTCCTTCTCTTGAAAATATTTATCAGGAGCTTAAGGATGATTTGGGATGTTATATACCTAATAACGGATATCTTACAAAATGGGCAGAGCAGGGCGTTTTAATGTTAAATTCAGTACTTACTGTAAGAGCACATAAGGCGTTTTCACATCAGGGGTTTGGTTGGGAAAAATTTACAGATGCAGTTATTAATATTTTGAATAATGAAGACAGACCGATTGTATATTTATTATGGGGAAAGCCTGCAGAGAGAAAAGCACAAGTGGTAAATAATCCTAAACAGCTATTACTTAAAGCACCACATCCAAGTCCGTTATCAGCATACAGAGGTTTTTTTGGATGTAAGCACTTTAGTAAAGCAAATGAGTTCTTAATTGCTAATGGTTTAGAACCTATTGATTGGCAAATTGAAAATATTTAATCTAGCCAATACGTCTCATACTTTTAATTAATTCGTATAAAGAAATTTTTTGTGCGTCAGTAAGACCGGATAAATCAATCTTTTCACGGGAATCAATACCCAGTAAATAATCTGTTGATACCTTGTAAAGATTGGCTAATTTTATTAGATTAGTATAAGATGGTAATCGGGTACCATTTTCATATGCACTAATAAGGGATTTACAAGCACCAATTCTTTCAGCTACTTGCTGCTGTGTTAAATCTTCGTTTTGTCTTAATTTTTTAATTCTTACACTTAAGTTGACCATTTGAATACCTCCAGTAGCTTATAGTATAATGATTTGGAGTTTTCAGTTGGTACTGTTTGACCACAGAGGGTAGCGATATGAAATAAATTTAAAAAAAAAGATAATTTATTAACTAAATTATCCTTTTCATACTTTTTACTAATTCGTATACAGAAATTTTTTGGGCATTAGTGAGTCCCGATAAATCTAATTTTTCCCTTGCTTCAATACCAAGTAAGTAATCTGTTGATACTTTAAAAATGTTTGAGAGTTTAATCAGATTATTATATGATGGAAGCCTTGTTCCGAGCTCATAGGCACTTATTAATGATTTAGAAACATTAATGCGTTCAGCTACCTGTTGCTGTGTAAGATTTTCATTTTCTCTAAGTTTTCTTAATCGTATATTGAAATCAACCATGCGTATACCTCCAATAACAAAAAGTATACCAATTTTGTATACCCTAAAGGTGTTTTTGATATACAATAGGTGTAAAATTTAAGAAAAATTTATAAGAAAATTAAAAAATAATAGAAAAGTCCTACATTCTATTGTATTTATTTTTGAATTGTTAGTATATAATTCAAAATAAGTACAGTAGATAGTAGGACTTTAATTTCCGCATCAACGGTAATAGAAGTATAGATATTTTAAATTAAGCAGTAGTTTCCTTAGCAATAATATTCTTATTTGCAGTAGCTAACATCAGTTTGATACGATTAAGCTGATTTACTTCTGAGGCACCCGGATCATAGTCAACCGCTACAATATTAGCCTCCGGATGTTCAAGTCGGATTTCCTTGATTACACCCTTACCTACAACGTGGTTTGGCAGACATCCGAATGGCTGTGCACAAACAATATTTGGAACGTTATTATGTATAAGTTCAAACATTTCACCGGTAAGGAACCAGCCTTCACCTGTCTGGTTGCCGAGAGAAACAATTTCGGAAGCCATATCTCCCAATACACGAATATCAGCAGGAGGATTGAAGTGTTTACTCTTTTTACATTCATTAGTAACAGGTTTTCTCAGATATTCTAAAAGCCTGATGCCAATATTTGATATTCTTGCAGTACGTTTTGACATACCTAAATTTTCTGCTTTAAAGTTTGAGTTGTAGAAGGAGTATAGGAAGAAGTCAAGCATATCCGGCATAACTGCTTCAGCACCCTCAGCCTCCAGTAATTCCACTAAGTAATTATTAGCGGATGGAAGGAATTTTACAAGAATCTCACCAACTATACCGACACGTGGTTTTTTAAGTTCTTCGTTAATTGGTAAAGCATCAAATTCTCTTACAATATTTTTAAGATTTCTTTTAAATTGTTTAAAGCCATATCCTTTTTTTGTAAGGTGTTCTATACATTTCTTTACCCATTTCTCATGGAGAGCATCAGCAGAGCCTTTTTCCAATTCATAAGGTCTCATACGATAGAGTACTCTCATAAATAAATCACCATAGATAAGTGCCTGCATACCTTTAACGGCAAGCTTTGGAGTGATTTTAAAACCACTGTTACTTTCCAAACCCTGTACACTAAGGGAAATAACAGGTATATGTGCCATATCGGCTTTTTCTAAGGCTCTGCGGATAAAGCCTACATAGTTTGAAGCTCTGCATCCGCCACCTGTCTGTGTCATGACAACAGCAGTTTTATTAAGGTCATATTCTCCTGACAGTAAAGCCTCCATAATCATACCTACAACTATAAGGGAAGGATAGCAGGCGTCATTATTTACATATTTAAGACCAATATCAATAGCGTTTTTACATTTAGCTTTGTAGTCCGGGTCTTTTGTATTCTGCTGTAAAATCTTTACATTTAATCCCTGAGATTTAAGTGCAGGCTCTAAAAGCTCAAAGTGTATAGGGGACATCTGAGGTGTAAGAAGAGTATATCCTGCCTCTTTCATCTCCGTTGTATATTCTACACGGTTAATATTTGAAGGAACGATAGTTCTTTCAAATTTATTCTTATCTCTTACGTTTAGTGCTGAAATAAGTGAACGTATTCTTATACGTGCAGCACCCAGATTATTTACTTCATCAATTTTAAGAACCGTATAAATCTTACCTGATTTTGTAAGAATATCATTTACGCAGTCAGTAGTAACAGCATCAAGACCACAACCGAATGAATTAAGCTGGATAATATCAAGATTTTCCTTGGTTTTTACATAGTTAGCAGCTTTATAGAGTCTTGAGTGGTACATCCACTGGTCCATAACTATAAGCGGACGTTCAACTTCGGCAAGATGTGATACACTGTCTTCTGTAAGAACGGCAATACCATAAGAGGTAATAAGCTCCGGAATACCATGATTGATTTCCGGGTCAATATGATATGGTCTTCCGGCGAGAACAATACCACGCTTGCCTGTTTCATCCAGGTACTTGATGGTTTCTTCACCTTTTCTTTGAAGATCGGCTTTTACGTCCTCTAATTCCTTAAAGCCTTTATCAGCAGCGGCAAGAATTTCTTCTTTTGGAATATCAAATTCTTCCTTAAAGATTGTTACCAATCTTTCTGATAAAACATTAAAGTCAGTAAATGCCATAAACGGATTCATAAACTTTATATCGTTCATTTTAAGCTCTTCTACATTATTCTTTATATTTTCGGCATAAGAAGTAACAATAGGGCAGTTAAAATGATTATTTGCATCAGGTGTTTCATTTCTTTCATATGGTACACAAGGATAGAAAATAAACTTAATTCCGTTTTTTATAAGCCATGATACATGACCATGAGCCAGCTTTGCAGGATAACACTCTGATTCACTAGGAATTGATTCAATACCAAGCTCATAAATCTTTCTGGTAGAAACAGGTGATAAAACTACCTTAAAACCAAGCTCTCTAAAGAATACAGCCCAGAAAGGATAGTTTTCATACATATTCAAAACCCTTGGAATACCTACAGTACCTCTATAGGCTTTGTCATCCGTAAGTGATTCATAACCAAAAATCTTCTTGTTTTTATATTCAAAAAGATTTGGTATATTATTTTTATTTTTAGCCTTGCCAATACCTCTTTCACATCTGTTTCCCGTAATATACTGTCTGCCGCCTGTAAAACGGTTGACTGTAAGAAGACAGCTGTTGGTACATCCCTTACATCTTGACATGGTAGTATCAAATTTAAGGTCTGTAATCTGGTCGATAGAGAGCATGGTTGATGTTTTGCCTTCTTCGTATCTGTCTCTTGCGATAAGAGCAGCTCCAAAGGCACCCATAATACCTGCAATATCAGGTCTTATGGCATTGCATCCGGCAATCTTTTCAAAGCTTCTAAGTACGGCATCATTGTAGAAGGTACCACCCTGTACCACGATTTTTGAGCCTAAATCTTTGGCATCAGTGAGCTTAATAACTTTAAATAATGCATTTTTAATAACTGAATAAGCAAGACCGGCAGAGATGTCTTCTACTGTAGCACCTTCCTTTTGAGCCTGCTTAACGTTTGAATTCATAAATACGGTACATCTGGTACCTAAGTCTATAGGATTTTTAGCAAACAGTGCGGCCTTGGCAAAGTCCTGAACAGAGTAGTTAAGAGATTTTGCAAAGGTTTCTATAAACGAACCACAGCCAGAAGAGCAGGATTCATTTAACTGTACACTGTCAACAGTGTTATTTTTGATACGGATACATTTCATATCCTGACCACCAATATCAAGAATACAGTCAACCTCCGGATCAAAGAAGGAAGCAGCGGTGTAGTGGGATACGGTTTCAACTTCTCCCTCGTCCAGCATAAGTGCTGCTTTTATAAGATGCTCACCATAGCCTGTAGAGCAGGAATATACGA
Organism: uncultured Clostridia bacterium; assembly: GCA_947174885.1. Classification (GTDB taxonomy): domain Bacteria; phylum Bacillota; class Clostridia; order Lachnospirales; family Lachnospiraceae; genus SVEL01. The sequence continues at coordinate 104,525 of CAMWKO010000002.1, read as the reverse complement.
TTTTTGCATCCTTTGGTATAAGCGAATATATTTCTTTTATTGATTTAATGGTAGTAGCAAGCGGACTACCGTTATTGTTTGAGTAAAATGAATAAAGTAAAGAACCGTCTTCGCCTACCAAAGCCACCTTTGTAGTTGTAGAGCCTGCATCAATTCCAAGAAAAAGATTACCCTTATAGGTACTAAGCTCACCTGTTTTTACACAATGCTCATTATGTCTTTCAATAAACTCATTGTATTCAGCTTTTGTATTAAAAAGCGGTGTCATTCTTTTTACTTCAAATTCCATTTTAATACCGCATGAAAGCTGTTCAATTAATTCATTAACAGTAACGGTTATATCTTCCTTTGCATTCATGGCAGAGCCTATTGCAGCAAAAAGATGAGAATGATTTGGAGCAATAATTGCATCATCCGTAAGCTTTAAAGTTCTGATAAAAGCGTTTTTAAGCTCTGGAAGAAAGTGAAGCGGACCACCAAGAAAGGCAACATTACCTCTGATAGGCTTACCACAGGCAAGGCCACTGATAGTCTGATTAACTACGGCCTGAAAAATAGAGGCTGATAAATCCTCCTTTGTAGCACCTTCATTTATAAGAGGCTGGATATCTGTTTTTGCAAAAACACCACAACGTGCAGCAATAGGATATATAGCCTGATAATTTTTTGCATATTCATTTAAACCGGAAGCATCTGTCTGTAAAAGAGAAGCCATCTGGTCAATAAAAGAACCTGTACCGCCTGCACATATACCGTTCATTCTCTGTTCAACACCGTTTGTAAAGTAGATTATCTTAGCATCCTCACCACCCAGCTCAATGGCAACATCAGTCTGTGGTGCATAATCATTAAGTGCTGTAGATACGGCTACAACTTCCTGAGTAAAAGGAATATTCAGATGCTTTGATAATGTCAGTCCGCCGGAACCCGTAATACTTGGCATGAGAGTGATATTATCATTTATCTTATCGCTGGCTTTCTTCAATAATGAAGCCAAGGTTTCCTGTATGTTTGCATAATGTCTTTCGTAATCTGAAAAAATAATGTTATTTTTATTGTCTATAATTGCAATTTTTACGGTAGTAGAACCAATATCTATACCGAGTCTGTAATTGTTATTCATGTGAATGACTCCTTCTTTTGTCTGAGTACGGCAATCTTTGATATTATAGTATAACAGTCAAAAATTTTCAAGATGATAGAAATTTTTGTTAAATATGGCATAATATAAATAGAAATGAATTATTGGAGTAATTAATGGATAATAATAACAATATTTGCAAATGTAGACGTTGTGATGGCGTTATACATGAAATAGTGGCAGGAGATACTCTATATACGTTAAGCAGACGGTATAATGTTTCGGTCGGCAGTATTCTAAAGGCTAATAGAGGCATTAATCCGTATAATCTTATGATAGGGGAACAGCTTTGTATACCAATGAACATATTTGTGGATTTAGATATGAATAATAATGCTTCTAATATTAGAAATAATATGAACGGAAGTAATATGAATGGAGAAATGAGTACAAATAGAAATAACATGAATAATGCTAATGATATGGGTAATATGGGAAGAAATACAAATAATAACATGAATAATACTAGAAATATGAATAATTCAGATATGAATTTGAGAAATAATATGAATGGTAATATGAGAAACCCTTGGGATATGGAAGATACAGAAGAGTATGAAATTGAATTTACAGGTATAAAAGAGGATGAGGAAATGAGCAGGGAAATGTTATTGGATGAAATAATAAGCAGAAAAGATATGACATTAGGAAAGTTTGCTGAGATAATAAAAAATATGTAGAAAAACTGATTTTAAGAAATATAAAAAGGGTATCCTAAAGGTTACGGAATGACCGGAGGGATACCTATTTATTGTTTTAATACTAATTAATTATAAGATAAAATCAACAAATCTTTATAATCCTCCGTTTGATGTATGTATAAAAGCTATAGATAAAATTATATAAATCATTAATATGTAAATAATTTATATTTAGATATTATACTATAGGATACAATAAACTTAAAGCAGTAAAATTTATATAAACTTAATGACTATAATTTGACAAAGCAGGTGCTAAAACTTATAATGTGGTATTAGGAATATAATTTACTTCTGATTGAAGCATTAGGAGGCAAAGATGAGCGTTTTAGATAAATTAGAAAGAAAATTTGGCAGATTTGCCATTAGAAACCTGACAATATATATTTTAATAGCGTATGCCATAGGATATCTTACAAGTATGGTAAATCCGGAATTATATGAATATTTACTTATGGATCCGAAGCTTATATTTGAGGGACAGGTATGGAGGCTGTTTACATGGATTTGCACCATGCCTCAGGATCTTAGTCTGTTTATAATATTTATGTTTATATTTTTCTATTGGATAGGAATAAATTTGGAAAAAAATTGGGGAAGATTTAAATATAATTTATTTATTTTTTCGGGCTATTTTTTTATGACCATTGGTGCACTGGTTATTTATGCGGTGACATATTTTGTAGGACCAAGCAGTGAATACGGAATGGGTATTTCCGTAAATATCAGTACTTACTATATTAATCTTACCTCATTTTTAGCTTTTGCTACAATATATGGTGAGGTTGTGATTTATTGGATGGGAATTTTGCCGATAAAGGTAAAGTGGCTGGCGATTCTTGATTTGGTTTTAATAGCGTATGATATGATTTCTATGGAAAATGGTATAAAAGCAGTTTCAGGAACACCATATCAGGGATATATGACAGAATTGGTCTGGTGTTACAGAATTACAGTAATTATATCATTACTTAATTTTTTAATTTTCTATATTTTAATGAAAAAAGGCATACAATTATCGCCACAGGCAAGAAAGACCAGAAAAGAATTTAAGAGTAAGGTAAGAAAAATTCAGCCAATGAGTAATATTCATCAATGTGAAATATGCGGAAGAACCAGTGAAACTGATGTGGATTTGGTATTTAGATATTGCTCAAAATGTAATGGTAATCATGAGTACTGTCAGGATCATTTATTTACACATCCACATGTAAAGTAGGATTATTTATACTATTCATATATTTTATGTTGCTCTTTGCAATAAAATTTTTTGAACATGAGAATAAAAATACGGATATTTAAGATATATATTATATAAAATCATAACAAAAATAAGTTGATACTACTTTTGGAGGTATACAGATGGATAAAATAGAATTTGAAGGCTACAAATATATTGATGGTGGTGTTTGTGCCGCAGCAGGCTTTAAGGCTAATGGTCTAAATTGTGGATATAATCCGGACAAAAATAAAAACGACTTATGTCTTGTGGTAAGCGATGTGATTTGTAATACGGCCGGTGTTTTTACTCAAAATAAGGTAAAGGGGGCACCTGTTATAGTATGTCAGGAGCATTTGAAGGCTACAGCCGGCAAAGCCAGAGCAATTATTGCAAATTCTAAAAATGCTAATACATGTAATGCAGACGGACATGAAAAGGCTGAGGCAATGTGTGATTTGGCAGGAAATGCACTTGATATTGACAGTAAAGAGGTTTTGGTGGCAAGTACAGGAGTTATTGGTCAGGTTATTAAAATAGAGCCGGTAGAAGAACATATTGAAGAATTAGTAGAAGGATTGTCATATGACGGCAATGCTAAGGCAGCCAATGCTATTATGACAACAGATACTGTTCCAAAGGAGGTTGCAGTTGAATTTAATATTGGTGGTAAGGTATGTCATTTAGGTGGTATGGGTAAAGGAAGCGGGATGATACATCCTAATATGGCAACTACTCTTAATTTTATTACAACCGATGTAGCTATAAGCAGTGAAATGTTAAAGCTGGTACTGACAGAAACAGTTAAAATTACATATAACTGTCTGAGTATTGATGGAGACCAGTCTACAAATGATACATTAATAGTTATGGCAAATGGTCTTTGTGACAATGAGGAAATTACTGCAGAGGGTGATGATTATGAAATATTTAAGAAGGCACTTTATATTGTAATGATGAATATTACAAAGATGCTTGCAAGAGATGGAGAGGGTGCTACAAAGATGATAGAGTGTACCTGCAAAGGAGCGGAAACGCTGGATACTGCTATTACCGTTGCAAAAAGTGTAATATGTTCGCCGCTTTTTAAATGTGCTATGTTTGGTGAAGATGCCAACTGGGGAAGAATACTATGTGCAATAGGATATGCAGATGCAGAGTTTGATATTGATAAGATAGATTTAGATATTTCATCGAAAACAGGTACTTTAGAGGTTTGTCGAAATGGAGCAGGTGTTGAATTCTCTGAGGATTTTGCAAAGGAAGTATTAAAGGAGGAAGAGATATATATTAATATTAATTTAAATCAGGGAAATGTATCAGCTAAGGCTTGGGGATGTGATTTAACATATGATTATGTAAAGATAAACGGAGATTACCGTTCATAATATCAGAAATTATTATTCATAAATTTATTTATTCTCCCATATATATGATAGTAATAATACTATTTTTATATGGGGGATTTTATTTTGAAATATGATATTTACAATGATATTAATAAGCGAACAGGTGGAGAAATTTACATAGGAGTTGTAGGTCCTGTGCGGACAGGTAAATCTACTTTTATTAAAAGATTCATGGAACTTATGGTACTTCCGAATCTTACGGATGAGAATGTTCTTACAAGAACAAAGGATGAACTTCCGCAGTCAGCGGCAGGTAAGACTATTATGACAACAGAGCCTAAATTCATTCCGAATAAGGCAGCAGCGATTAAGCTGAATGACGAAACTACAGTTAATGTAAGAATTATTGATTCAGTTGGATATATGGTAGAGGGTGCAACCGGTCATATTGAGGATAATGAAGAAAGAATGGTTAAAACACCTTGGTTTGACTACGACATTCCGTTTTCAAAGGCAGCCGAAATTGGAACAAAAAAGGTAATTAATGACCATTCTACCATAGGTGTGGTTATAACCTGTGACGGTTCATTTGGTGAGCTGGGGAGAAGTAGCTATGCTGCACCTGAAAAAAAGACTATAGATGAATTAAAGTCTTTGGGAAAGCCTTTTGTAGTATTGCTTAATTCTAACAAGCCATATGCGGATGAAACGAAAAAGCTGGCAGAAGAGATTTCAAAAGAAAATGAGGTTTCGGTAATGCCTGTAAATATTGCACAGCTAAAGATTGAGGATATAAATAAGATTTTACTGGAGGTACTTGAGAATTTTGAAATTTCAGAGATAGGATTTTTAGTACCAAAATGGGTGGAAATGTTGGATAATTCTCACTTTTTAAAGGCTGAAATTATTACCGTAGTAAAAGAAATACTTAGCAATATGAAAACTATGAAGGATATTAATGATAAAAATATTTCTAATAATTGCCAGTACATAAAGCAAATGAAAATATTAGATAAGGATATGGCAACAGGAAACGTATCTGTACAAATAGATGTAGATGACAGCTATTATTTTGATATTATCAGCGGACTTACAGGTACAGAGATATCGAATGAATATGAACTTGTAAATACACTGAAAGAACTGGTGGAAATGAAGCAGGAGTTTTCTAAAGTTAAGGATGCTATGTCGGCAGTTAATATGAAGGGATATGGAGTAGTTATTCCTTCAAGGGATGAAATAATACTTGATGAACCGGAAATTATAAAGAACGGAAATAAATTCGGTATTAAGATAAAGGCAAAGGCACCTAGTGTACATATGATAAAGGCAGATGTGCTTACGGAAATTGCTCCTATTGTAGGCAGTGAAGAACAGGCTAAGGATTTAATAAGCTTTATAAAGGATAATGAAAGTGATTCTACAGGTATATGGGACACAAATATTTTTGGAAAAACTATTGAACAAATTGTAAATGACGGAATTTCAATGAAAATAAACAGACTGTCAGAAGAAACACAGAGTAAAATGCAGGATACAATCAGCAAGATAACAAATGATTCCAAGGGCGGGGTTATCTGTATTATATTATAGAAGAAAGGGACTGTATCACAAGACAATGTGTGTGCAGTCTCTTTTATTATAATTTAAATGACAATTTTTCGTTAATAATGATTTATTTTGAGTTGCAATTTGTTTATGGATGTTTTATAATTCTATAGATATTGTCTTTCATATTGGTATGTTAGACGACAAGAGGGAGAAAGACAGCTATGGTAAAGAGCATGACCGGCTTCGGAAGAAGCGAATTTATCGATGAAAGCAGAAAATTAACAGTTGAATTAAAGTCAGTAAATCACAGATATCTTGATGTAAACATTAAAATGCCTAAAAAATTAAATTATTTTGATGCATTACTTCGTACAGTTTTAAAGAAATATGCTATGCGTGGTAAGATAGATATATTTATAACTTATGAAGATTTATCAGCAAATTCAGCTACCCTGAAATACAATTCCGAGCTTGCAAAGGAATATATGAAATATTTTGCAAGATTAGAAGAGGATTTTGGAGTAAAAAATGATGTGTCAGTTATGTCCTTGGCTAAATCTCCTGATGTACTAATAATGGAGGAAAAGACGGTAGAAGAAGAGGAACTTTGGAAGTTTATAGATAAGGTATTTGAAGATGCCTGTGAAAAGTTTGTAAATTCAAGAGTAACAGAGGGTGAACATTTAAAAGAGGATATCATTGCAAAACTTAAGGGTATGTTAAAGCTTGTGGATTTTATTGAGGAACGATTACCGGTTATTATTGAGAAATATAGAACTAAACTTAAGGAAAAGGTTAAGGAACTGTTAGAAGATTCCCAGATTGATGAGACAAGAATTGCATCGGAAGTAGTTATATATGCTGACAAGATTTGTGTTGACGAAGAAACTGTCAGATTGAAAAGCCACATTGAAAAGATGATGATAGAGCTTGAAAACGGTGGAGATGTAGGAAGAAAGCTTGATTTTCTTGCACAGGAAATGAACAGGGAAGCCAATACAATTCTTTCAAAATCTGACGATATAGATATTACAAATGTAGGAATTGATTTAAAAACCGAGATTGAAAAGATTAGAGAACAGATTCAGAATATTGAATAAATAAGGTGACGATATGGAAAAAGGTATTATTACTATTCTTTCAGGCTTTTCAGGAGCAGGAAAGGGTACAATAGTTAAAAAGCTTGTAGAAAAGTATGATAACTACGCACTTAGTATTTCTGCTACTACCAGAAAGCCAAGAGCAGGAGAGGAAAATGGCAGGGAATATTTCTTCAAAACAGTAGAAGAATTTGAGCAAATGATTGAAAATAATGAACTTATAGAGTATGCAAGCTATGTTAATAATTACTACGGAACACCTAGAGATTATGTAGAAAGCCAATTATTACAAGGCAAGGATGTAATTTTGGAAATAGAATTGCAGGGAGCTATGAAAGTAAAGGAACAAAACCCGGAAGTGGTTTTAATATTTGTTACTCCTCCAAGTGCAGATGAGCTTAAGAATCGTTTAATTGGACGGGGAACAGAGGATATGGACACTATTAATGCCAGACTTAAACGAGCTGTTTATGAGTCTGAATTTATGGATAGATACGATTATTTATTGATTAATGATGATTTAGAGACTTGTGTGGAGAAATTACATTCCATAATTCAGTCGGAGCATTATAGTGTAAAAAGAAATATTGAAAGAATAAATAGCATTAGAGAAGACATTAAGATCTTTTCGGAAGGAGAATAAATTTATGTTACATCCATCATACACAGATTTAATGGCAGTGGTTAATAGCGAGGTTGAGCCGGGCGAACAGCCTGTAGTTCAGAGCAGATATTCAATCGTATTAGCTACAGCAAAAAGAGCAAGACAGATTATTGACGGCGAGGAATCACTTGTACCTGCAAAGGGTAGAAAACCATTATCACTTGCAGTAGATGAATTATACAATTCAAAAGTGAAAATTGTTGGAGATGATACAGAAGTGTAATCAGGAGTTTTTATGAAAGTCTTATTTGTATCTTTAGGCTGTGACAAGAACCTTGTAGACACAGAAGAAATGCTGGGAATCTTAGGAGATAAAGGATATAAGTACACTGATGATGAAACAGAGGCAGATGTTATTATAATAAATTCCTGCTGTTTTATTGGCGATGCAAAAGAAGAAAGTATTAATACTATTCTTGAGATGGCTGAGTGTAAAAAGAACAATGTGTGTAAGGCACTTATTGTTACAGGATGCCTGGCACAAAGATATAAGGATGAAATTATTAAAGAGATTCCAGAGGTTGATGGTATTTTAGGTACAGCAAATTATGACAGTATATATGAGCTTGTAGAAGAATGCCTTCATAAAAACAGTTTGGATAAAAAAAATCCATCAGGAGATGAAAAGGATTTGTTTGAACTTACCAGACTGCCAAAGCTTACTAAAAGAGTGGTAACTACAGGCGGATACTACGCTCATCTGAAAATATCTGATGGTTGCAACAAAAATTGTACTTATTGCATTATACCTAAGGTAAGAGGAAAATATCGCAGCTTTCCTATGGAGGATTTAATTAAACAGGCGGAGGAACTTGCACAAAACGGTACAAAGGAGATTATTTTAGTAGCTCAGGAAACTACTTTGTATGGAGTGGATTTATATGGTGAAAAATCACTACATAAACTGCTGAAAGCTTTATGTAAAATCAGTGGTATAGAGTTTATAAGAATTATGTACTGTTATCCAGAGGAAATATATGATGAATTAATTGAAACTATTAAATCTGAGTCTAAGATATGTCATTACTTAGATATTCCTATTCAGCATGCCAATGATGAAATATTGAGGAAAATGGGTAGAAGAACAGACAAAAATCGTCTTATAGAAGTGATAAAAAAGTTAAGAACAGAAATTCCGGATATTGCACTCAGAACAACGCTTATTTCAGGGTTCCCGGGAGAGACGGAGGAAGCTTTTGAAGAATTACTTGAATTTGTAGATGAAATGGAGTTTGAAAGACTGGGTGTATTTGCATATTCACCGGAAGAGGGTACTGTGGCTGCTACAATGAAGGAACAGATAGACGAAGATATAAAAAATGATAGAAAAGATGAAATTATGGAATTACAGCAGGATATAGCTTTTAGAAAATCAGAAGCTATGATAGGCAAAGAGGTTACGGCTATTGTCGATGGAAAACTTCCGAATGAAAATGCTTATGCTGCACGTACATATATGGATGCTCCTGATATAGACGGATGTATTTTTGTAAATACAGATTATGAACTTATGTCAGGTGACATTGTTAAAGTTAAGGTTATAGGATCTTTTGAATATGATTTAATTGGGGAATTAGTAGAAGATTAATTAAAAATTTATTGGATATTATACCATAAAATCACAAAGTGATTTTATGGGGCGAAAACATAATACCATAAAATTGATTTTCAATTTTATGATATAATGTAGGCAACAAGCCAAGTAAGGGTGTTTACACACTTGTTTGGCGATTGCAGATAATAATAAGCCGTGCTTATGATATAATATTTAATATTTTTTATTATAATTATATATATTAGGAGGATAAAATGAATTTACCAAATAGGTTGACTCTGTTTAGAGTATTAACAATTCCGTTTTTTGTACTCTTCATGGAATTTGAGATTTTTTCTGATTTTGATAAATACATAGCTGTAACACTTTTTATTATTGCAAGTATTACAGATGCACTTGATGGTCATATTGCCAGAAAGTATAATTTGGTAACAAATTTCGGGAAATTTATGGACCCTCTTGCTGATAAATTATTAGTATGTGCGGCACTTATATGTCTGAATGGAAGAATGCCTGCATGGATTATTGTTGTTATAATCAGCAGAGAACTTATTATTAGCGGATTTAGGATTATTGCGGCAGATAATGGCGTTGTCATTGCTGCAAGCTATTGGGGGAAGGTAAAGACGGTATTCCAGATGATTATGATTATCTGGCTGATTTTAGATTTAAATAAATTTATAGAAGGTTTCATTCATATACCTATTTATAATATTATAGGTGATATTTTGATTTATATTTCGCTGTTGCTTACAGTGATTTCCATGATTGACTATTTTATAAAGAATAAGCAGGTTTTGAAAGAAAATAAATAGAAGCAGGCAAAAGTGAAAAATTCTAAAAATACTAATGTTTCTGTTGCATAGATAAAAGGTACTTGTAGATACACAAGTGCTTTTTTATATAAATCCCAATTTGACTTTGTGTTTTCGGATGATGAAGTATCCAATAGCAACATCGGTTGTGGAGAGAGATTTCGTGAACCCTAAAACAGAAAATACGGAAACTGGATGATAGAGTCAGAGCGTAAAAGATTCCTGTTATAAGATGAAATGTTACAAAAACTGAAAGGAGCAGCTAAATTGGAAAACAGCAATGATAAAACGTCAGAGAATATAACTGAAGCAGATAGTGTATTAAGAAAAGAATATGAAAAAATCAGGGTAGAAATTGAGAAATATGCCCAAATTTTAGTTGAAAGACTTATTAACGAAGAGTTATATATATCTACGGCTGAGTCTTGTACAGGAGGAATGGTAGCTGCTTATATAGTGTCAGTTCCGGATGCATCCCAATGCTTTAATGAATCAATAGTTACTTATTCGGACGAAGCTAAAATGAAGTATCTGGGAGTATCAGATATCACATTATCAACAGTTGGAGCCGTAAGCAGTGAAACTGTTCGGGAAATGGCTATGGGTATGAGAAAACAAAGTGAATGTGACATTTCTGTAGTAACAAGTGGAATTGCAGGACCAACAGGAGGAAGTGAGGACAAGCCTGTTGGACTAGTCTATATTGCCGGTTCATATAAGGATAAAGTAGTGGTAACAAATCAGGTATATAATGGTGATAGAACAATGGTAAGATTAAAGGCGACATTAGATGCTGTCAGATTGTGTTTAAATATACTTGACATTTAGAGCAATGATATGTTAAATATAATATACACTTTCTGAATATCAAAATATTTCCCATCTGATACAAAATAATATAAATACACTTATAATTTATAGTTATATTTTAAATTAGTTACATTTACCTTGATTCCGATATAACTTTTATTTATAATTCCATTTTTGGAATTGTTCCCCATTTAATCAAAATTTCTTCAATGCCCAGTCAGCTTGCTATTAGGTATTTGACTTATGTGACTTATGAAAAGTAGAAAAAATTATTTAAAATTTCGTAAAAATCAATTCAAGTGGAATTTAATAGGATGTAATTCAGAGTCTGTGTGTACCAAATGCGGACAAAAAACAATTTACTGCATTTACAGATATGATGCAGAGTGTTGTATATCGTGCAATGAGTGGCTTTGTGAGAAATGTTCCGACCCTGATTGTCCGTTTTGCAGCATAAGACCTGAAACTCCATATGAAGCGTATTATCTGTCAGATATGGAGAGTGGCAGTGCAGGTGAGAAAAAACTCTGGAGACGTGAAAACTACCAACACAAAGCAGATGGGGTGAAAAAGCATAAAATGCGAAGGGGAATTATGGAAGACAGAAATGTATACTGACTTAATGAAACCTAAAATATAAAATACACAGACTTTATAAAAATATATTGACAAAACAGAATATATGTTCTATTATTATATTAAATCGAACAAATGTTTGAAAAGGAGAAGGATATGGCAAATAGTGAAAAATTAAAAGCATTAGATGCAGCATTAGCTCAGATAGAAAAAGCACATGGTAAAGGTTCTGTTATGAAGCTCGGCGACTCAACAGCAAATCTCAATATTGAAACAGTACCTACAGGTTCTATCAGTTTAGATATAGCATTAGGTTTAGGCGGTATTCCAAAGGGACGTATCATAGAAATATATGGTCCTGAATCAAGTGGTAAGACTACCGTTGCATTACATATGGTTGCAGAGGTTCAGAAAAGAGGAGGTATTGCAGGTTTCATAGATGCTGAGCATGCCCTCGACCCTGTATATGCAAAAAATATTGGCGTAGATGTTGATAATCTTTATATATCACAGCCGGATTATGGAGAGCAGGCTTTGGAGATTACAGAAACAATGGTACGTTCAGGTGCTATTGACATTATTATAGTAGATTCGGTTGCAGCTTTAGTACCAAAGGCAGAAATAGATGGTGAGATGGGTGATACTCATGTTGGATTACAGGCAAGACTTATGTCGCAGGCTCTCAGAAAACTCACAGCAGTAGTTAGTAAGTCAAATGCGATTGTTGTGTTCATCAATCAGCTTCGTGAAAAAGTCGGAATTATGTTTGGAAATCCGGAGACAACAACAGGTGGTAGAGCATTAAAATTTTATTCATCCATTCGTTTGGATGTTAGAAAAACGGAAACACTTAAGAGTGGTGGAGAAGTTATAGGAAACCATACAAGAATTAAAGTTGTTAAAAATAAGATTGCTCCTCCGTTTAAGGAGGCTGAATTTGATATTATGTTTGGTGAAGGTATATCAAAGTATGGAGATATTCTTGATATTGCAGCAAATATAGATATAGTAAATAAAAGCGGTGCATGGTATGCATATAAAGGAGAAAAGATTGGTCAGGGTAGAGAGAACGCTAAGATTTTCTTAAAGAATAATCCGGACATTTCAAACGAAATTGAAGCACAGATTAGGGAAAGATACTGTCTGTTTGGAGATGAAATCGTAGATGAAGCTAAAGAAGAGGGAAAAGGAACTAAAGTTTCTAAGACAAAAGCTTCTAAGGAAGTAAAGGAATCTGAGGAATAATAATTATGTATGTTACTGATATTGTGCGATTAGATAAGAAAAAGTCAAAGATAGTATGTGACGAGGCTGTATTTGCGTTATATCTTGGTGAAATCAGGCGATTAGGAATTGAAGTCGGTACTTGCATATCAGAGGAACTGTATAGTGAAATATGCGATGAGATATTGTACAAACGTGCCAGAGAGCGAGCATTACACTTAATTGAAGTCATGGACCGTACTGAATATCAGATAAGACAAAAATTATCAGAAGGCTATTATCCTGTAGATATTATAGAAAGGGTAATAGCCTTTCTATTTAAGTATGGTTATATTGATGATATACAGTATGCAAAAAAATATATGGAATACTCTATTAATTCTAAAAGCAAAAGAAAAATTTCAGATGATTTATTGAGAAAGGGTATAAAAAGAGAAATTATAAATACTGTATTAGTATCTAACGAGAGTTATGAAAAAGAACAGATAATTAAAATATTAGAAAAGAAAAAATATAATGAAGTATCAAACAACTTTAAAGAAAAAAATAGAGTAATAGCTTATTTACTTAGACACGGATATGAATATGATTTGATTTTAGAGTCTATAAATACATATATGAAATAATTTCTATGTAAGATTTGTTAGAGTTTCCGTATTTTTTATTTTAGTTTCAAAAAGCTTACCTTTTGAAGCTAAAAATAAAAATACGGAAACTCAAGAACATTTGTTTATTTTATATTTTTATTTCATTAACTATAAAATAAAAAATATGTAAACTTAAGTATGTGCAGATACGTCTGTTTAGTTCTTATTAATAAAAATATAAAGTTAAAAACAGAAGGCATAAATATTGTATGATTTAGAGAAATATTACAAAATAAACACAAAATATTGTAGCTTTTCAACAATATAAAAATTATATAGACTTGACATTGCAGTAAAAAAAGTTTAAAATTAGAACGTTGTATTTGTACAATGAAAACTAAATAAGGAGGTGCTCCTGTGGAATCAACAGCTATAATTGCGATGGAAACATCGACAGCTATAATCGCTATTGTGATTGCTATTATTGTTGCTGCTGCATTATCTTGGTGTATAGCTATTACATATAGAAAAAAAGTAGTAGAGGCTAAGATTGGAAGTGCAGAAGCTAAGTCTAGAGAAATTATAGATGAAGCATTAAAAGTTGCTGAAACTAAAAAACGCGAAGCCCTTTTAGAAGCTAAAGAGGAGTCTTTAAAGACTAAGAATGAGCTTGAAAAAGAAACTAAAGAACGTAGAAACGAATTACAAAGATACGAGAAACGTTTATTAGCTAAAGAAGAAGCGGTAGATAAGAAATCAGACCAGCTTGAAAAGAAAGAAAATTCTTTAGTACAAAGGGAAGAACAGTTATCAAAGGTTAAAGCAGAAGTTGAAAAACTAAATGAACAGAGAACACAGGAACTGGAAAGAATCTCAGGATTGACCTCCGAACAGGCAAAAGAATTATTGTTACAAACTGTTGAAGATGATGTAAAACTTGATACTGCAAAGTTAATCAAGGAAATGGAAACAAGAGCTAAAGAGGAAGCGGGTAAAAAGGCAAGAGAATATATTGTTACTGCAATTCAAAAATGTGCAGCTGATCATGTATCGGAAACAACTATATCTGTTGTACAGCTTCCAAATGATGAAATGAAGGGTAGAATTATCGGACGTGAAGGAAGAAATATTCGTACTCTTGAAACTATGACAGGAGTTGATTTAATTATTGATGATACACCTGAAGCAGTTATTTTATCTAGTTTCGATCCTATAAGACGTGAAGTTGCCAGAATTGCACTTGAAAAGCTTATAGTTGATGGTAGAATACATCCTGCCAGAATCGAGGAAATGGTTGAAAAAGCGCAGAAGGAAGTTGAAAATATGATGCGTGAAGAAGGTGAAGCAGCAGCATTAGAGGTTGGTGTTCACGGTATTCATCCTGAACTTATCAGATTACTAGGTAAGATGAAATTCAGATTTAGTTATGGCCAGAATGCACTAAAACATTCTATAGAGGTTGCACATATCGCAGGTTTATTAGCAGGCGAAATAGGTGTAGATATCAGAATGGCAAAAAGAGCAGGTTTACTTCATGATATTGGTAAATCAGTTGACCATGAAATTGAAGGCTCACATATTCAGATTGGTGTTGATTTATGTAGAAGATACAAGGAGACACCACTTGTTATTAATGCAGTAGAGGCTCATCATGGAGATGTTGAACCTCAGTCACTAATTGCTTGCATTGTACAAGCTGCTGATGCTATTTCAGCTGCAAGACCGGGAGCAAGACGTGAGACACTTGAAACATATACAAACAGATTGAAACAGTTAGAAGACATTGCTAATACCTATGAGGGTGTTGACAAGTCATTTGCTATTCAGGCAGGTAGAGAGATTCGTATTTTGGTTATTCCAGAGCAGGTTAGTGATGCTGATATGGTTATCATGGCAAGAGAGATTTCTAAACAGGTTGAAAATGAGTTAGAATATCCTGGACAAATCAAAGTAAATGTTATTCGTGAATCAAGAGTTATTGATTATGCGAAATAATATACCAGTTTCGGTAGATAAAAAGCCATAGAGAAATCTATGGCTTTTTTATATGTTTGCCTATATTATAACTATAATTTATATATAGAGAAACAGAGCTTATATTAGTTTAAAATTTGAGATATTATGATGATGTAAGCATCTTGCACAAAAGGTTGCAGATGAAAGTTCACTTTCATCTGCAATTTTTTGTGCAAGATGTCTATGTTGCCTCTGGCAACAAGACTTTTTGAAGCAAAAAATAAAAAATACGGAAATTCTAAAATAAAAAAAATATAGACGAAATTTTATTTATATATTATAATTGATAGGCAAAAATACAGACGTATTTTTAAAACGAAAAGATTAAGGTGGTGCTTATATGTCATTAACATTATCAAAAAAGGCTCAGGCTGTAAAGCCATCATCTACATTAGCTATTACAGCTAAAGCTGCTGAACTTAGAAGTCAGGGTATTGATGTAGTTGGATTTGGTGCTGGTGAACCGGATTTTCCAACACCGGAAAATATATGTAATGCAGCTATAGATGCAATTAATGCAGGATTTACAAAATATACAGCAGCCTCAGGTATTACGGAATTAAAACAGGCTGTATGTGATAAATTTAAGAAATTTAACGGATTAGATTATGAACCGGATCAGATTGTTATTAGCAATGGAGGTAAGCATTCTCTTACAAATGTATTTACTGCATTGCTCAATGAGGGAGATGAGGTTATTATTCCTGCTCCATACTGGCTTAGCTATCCTGAAATTGTTAAATTAGCAGGTGGAGTACCGGTATTTGTATCCGGTAATAAGGAACATGGCTATAAGGTAAGTGTTGAACAGTTAAAGAATGTAACAACATCTAAGACAAAGGCTTTAATACTTAATACGCCAAGCAATCCTACAGGTATGATATATACAGAAGAAGAGTTGCGTCAGATTGCCGACTATGTTGTAGAAAATGATATATATGTTGTTTCAGATGAAATGTATGAGAATCTTGTATATAATGGCAAAAAACATGTAAGTATAGCATCTTTTGGCGAAGAAATATATAAGAGAACGATTACTGTTAGTGGTCTTGCGAAAAGCTATGCTATGACAGGCTGGAGAATTGGTTATACCGGTTCTACAAAGGAAATTGCAAAACTCATGGGTTCAGTGCAGAGTCATCAGACCTCTAATCCAAACTCTATAGCTCAGAAAGCAGCTTTGGAAGCACTTACCAGTGACCAGTCAGCAGTTGATATGATGACTAAAGAGTTTGATAACAGAAGAAAGTATATGTATGAAAGAGTCAGCAGGATGAAATACGTTTCGACTCTTGAGCCGGACGGAGCTTTTTACTTATTTATTGATTGTAGTGGAGTTTTAAATAAATCTTACAAGGGAAAGAAGATAGAAAGTATAGCAGAGATGTCTAAAATACTTATTGAAGATTATAATGTAGCAGTAGTTCCTTGTGGAGATTTTGGCTTTGATGATAGTATAAGACTTTCTTATGCTATTAAGATTGAAACAATAGATAAGGGACTTTCAAGAATTGAAAAATTCCTGGATGAATTGAATTAATAACTATAATTATTATGGCGGCCTATACCAGGTCGCCTAAAATTTATGAAAAAACTTATCTGAATATATTGTACATTATTTTTATAGTGTAAACTTTATAGCTTTACATTAAATACAGAAATTATATATTGGATTCTGCTTTTAAAGGATTTATAAAAACAGAAAATAATATATGATATTAAGAATAAGGAGAAATATTATGTCAAAAATCGGATTTATTGGTATGGGTAATATGGGGTATGCAATGCTAAGCGGATGTTTAAAACAATTTCAGGCAGAGGAAATTTTGTTTACTGATGTAAATACAGAACGTATGTCAAATGTTACATTATCTACAAAGGTAAGACATGTGGATTCAAATGCGGAGCTTGCCAATAATGTAAAATATATAGTGCTTGCTATAAAACCACAGTATTTTTCTTCTGTACTTAAAAATATTGAAAATGTTGTGACAAAAGATCACGTTATTATTTCTATTGCGCCGGGAATTAGCAGGGAAGATATAAAAGATTCTTTGGGATATGATGCAAGAGTTGTGAGGGCTATGCCAAATACACCGGCACTTTTAGGAGAAGGTATGACCGGAGTATGCTATGATTCAACGCTTTTTACTTATGAAGAAAAAGAGGTTATAGCATCAATCTTTAAGTCTTTTGGTAAATTCAGAATTATAGAAGAAAGACTTATGAGTGCGGTAACCTGTGCCAGCGGAAGCTCACCTGCATATGTTTATATGTTTATAGAGGCTATGGCAGATGGTGTTGTAAAGCATGGATTACCAAGAGATGTGGCATATGAAATGGTAGCTCAGACAGTGGCAGGAGCGGCGAAAATGGTACTTGAAACAGGTAAGCATCCGGGTGAATTAAAAGATATGGTTTGTTCTCCTGGAGGAACAACTATTGCAGGTGTAGCAGCACTTGAAGAGGAAGGCTTTAGAAACAGTATTATAAAGGCATGTGATGCCTGCTATGAAATATCAGAGGGATTTAAGAGGAAGTAGATTTATATGGAAAAATTGGAAAGAATAAGCAGAGAGCTAATACATAAAGGTGCAGTTATTGATTTTTATCAGGATAAGGTCAAAGATGAAAATGGGCTTGTAAAGACTTATGACAGCATTATTCATAAGGGAGCAGCTGCTGTCGTAGCAGTAAAGGATGATGGTAAAATACTGATGGTAAAGCAATACAGAAATATTTTAGACAGATTTACCATTGAGCTTCCGGCGGGAGGAAAGGATACAACAGATGAGCCATCTGTTGTATGTGCGGCAAGAGAATTAGAGGAGGAAACAGGATATATAACTGATGATTTGGAACTGTTGCTCAGTATCAGAACTACCGTAGCATTTTGTAATGAAGCAATAGACATATATATTGCAAGAAATTTAAAAACATCTAAGCAAAATTTAGATGAGGGTGAGTTTATTGATGTATACGAGTATGATATAGAGGAACTGATACAAATGATATATGAATGCAAAATACAGGATTCAAAAACTGTTTGTGCATTACTTGCTTATTATAATAAATTTGTAAAGAATAATTAGAGATAATCCGCATATATTTGGACTAAGGAGATGAGAATATATGCGGGTTTTTTTTATTAGAAATAAGAATAGAAGAAAGAAAAGATTTAGAACCTATAATAGATTAAATTATAAGGATATAAATTATGAAGATATAGATTATAAGAATGAATCTGATATTAAGTCTAATTATAAATATGATAGAAGCTCCGATGAAGACTTAACAAAGAATTATTATAATACAATGAATAATTCTACTAATTTTAGTGGACATACTAATTTTAGAATATTATCCATGATAATTCTCAGTGAATTAATAGGAGCTCTTTTTGTTACATATATAAGTAAAAAACATATTTTTGATATAGAGATATATAGTCAATATTTTCTGACAAGTCTAACAGGTGAGATTGTTAATACAGAAAAATATTTCTTATATCTGTTACTAAGATACTGTAAAGAAACAATATTAATTACATTACTGAATTTTACAAGCTTAAGAAAAGTTGTGAACTATATTTTTATAATATATAAAGTTGTATTTTCGAGCATAAGTCTGAGTATATTAGTAATTAAATATGGAGTATTGGGACAATTAAAATTTATTTTAACATTATTTCCGCAGGGAATTATTTATTATTTATTTTTCTACCTGATGATGAAACATTCAAATAAACTATCCTCAGATAAACAGATAACTGTTATTCAGGTTGCCGTAAGCTGTATTATAGCAATATTTGTTTCTGCATTGACTGCAATACTTGAAACATATATAAATCTTAAAATAATATATAAAATTTTTATTTAATATTTCTTTATAATATATTGATTTTAAAATTTTTAAAGTATATAATGTCTGTATTAATCAGTGTTGTGAAGAAATGGAGAAGCATATGAAACAAAAGATAGAGGATTTTCTTGTCTTTTTAATAAATATAAAGGGAATTGCAAAAAATACAGAAATCTCATATAGGCGTGATTTGAATAATATGATTCATTTTTTTGAGAATTCTGATATAAACAGTGTTAAAAATATTACTTTTACAAATATTAATTCTTACATATTATATATGGAAAAGCAGGGAAAGTCTCCATCCTCGGTATCCAGAAATATTTCGTGTATGAGAAGCTTTTTCAGATATCTATTGAATAAAGGTGAAATACAAACGGATCCTACTATGATGGTAACGATGCCAAAGGTTGAGAAGAAGCAACCGGAGGTAGTATCGGCTAATACTATGGAAATGCTTATTAAAGCTCCATCGGCAAAGGATGCAAAAGGAATAAGAGATAAGGCGATGATACAGCTGTTATATGCTACAGGTATGAGAGTAAGTGAGCTTATACGGTTATCTTTAGAAGATTTAAATATGGACATGAGATATGTTACACTTCATAATAGTAAAAAAGTAAGAATAGTATCATTTGATACAAAAACTAAAAATATACTTAAAAAATATTTAAGTGAAAGCAGAAATATATTGGCAGATGATAAAATTGAGAATCTGTTTGTAAATTGTAACGGAAAAGAAATGACCAGACAGGGCTTCTGGAAAATTATAAAAGGTTATGCAAAGGAGATTGGTATAACGGAGGACATATCGCCACATACATTAAGACATTCATTTGGTGCTCATTTAATGGAAAATGGTGCTGACATAAAGAAGGTGTCAGAGGCTATGGGTCATTCCGATATTTCATATACAAATATTTATGCAAAAATGACAGAGGATAAACTTAGAGAAATGTATAATAAAACTCATTAGATGTGTTTAAAATTTGTAGAATTATTAAAGGCTAAGTACATATTAAACATTATAATATAGTGTTAAATATGTACTTTTTGTAATAAAAATATGTAAAAGCAGAAAATGTGTGAAATGAAAAGTATACAAAATATGAATATGAAAGGTGATAAGTGTACAAACAAAATTAATTTAGTTAAAAAACAGAAAGAAAGGTGATTTTATGAATGAACTGTTTAAAAGAGTTATATGGATAGTTATTGACAGTGTAGGTATAGGAGAGCTTCCGGATGCAGACCGGTTTGGTGATGCAGGAGCTGATACCCTTGGACATATTCTTAAATATAGAAATATAAATGTTCCAAATATGACAAAGCTCGGATTGACACATATTGATAATACAGCTTTGCCAAAGTCAGATATTACACCTATCGGTGTATATGGAAAGGCAAAAGAGATTTCAAATGGAAAGGATACTACTATAGGACATTGGGAAATGATAGGTGTGGCTATGAAGGAGCCATTTCCAACATATCCAAATGGATTTCCAAAGGATGTTATTGATGAATTTGTAAAGAAATGTAATATACCCGGTATTCTTGGTAATTGTACTGCTTCCGGTACTGAAATCATAAAAGAGTACGGTAAGGAGCATATAGAATCCAAGAAGCCTATTGTATATACTTCTGCTGACAGCGTATTTCAAATTGCCTGTCATGAGGATGTATATTCTCCGGAGAAATTATATGAGATGTGTAGAATTGCAAGAGAAATTTTGTGTGGGGAAAATGCTGTGGCAAGAGTAATAGCAAGACCGTTTATTGGTGGGTATCCGTATGAAAGGACCTCAAACAGACGTGATTTTTCATTAGAGCCGGACAGTAATAATGTTCTTGTAAAGCTGAAGGAAAAGGGCTTAAGTGTGGCGGCAGTAGGAAAAATAGAGGATATTTTTGCAGGCAGCGGAATTACGGATGCAGTGCATACCAAGGATAATCAGGATGGTATGGATAAAACTCTTGACTATATGAATAGCATAGATAAAGGATTGATTTTTACAAATCTTGTGGAATTTGACTCTAAATGGGGACACAGACGTGATGTAGAAGGATATGGCAAGGGGTTAGAGGAGTTTGATGTAAGACTTGGAGATCTGATTGAAAAGCTGGAAGAAAATGATTTGCTTATTATAAATGCAGATCATGGATGTGATCCTACTTTTAAAGGCACAGACCATACAAGAGAATATATACCGGTACTTTGTTATTCTAAAAAATTTAAAAAACCGAAAAATTTAGGAATTTTAAATTCATTTGCAGATATTGGAACAACTATATGCGAAAACTTTGAACTGCCGTCATTATCAGTAGGAGAATCATTTTACCATATTTTTGAGGAGGCTATAAATGAATTTATATGATATTATTACGAAGAAGAAACGTAGTGAAGCACTCACAAAAGAAGAAATAGATTTTGTGGTTTCAGGATATACAAATGGAGAAGTAGCTGATTATCAAATGTCAGCGTTACTTATGGCAATATGTATAAACGGAATGAATGAAGAGGAAACCTTTAATCTTACTATTTCCATGAGAGATAGCGGAGATATACTTGATTTAAGTGAAATAGATGGTATTAAAGTAGATAAACACAGTACGGGAGGTGTGGGAGATAAAATATCACTTATACTGTCACCAATGCTTGCAGCACTGGGAGTAAAGGTGGCTAAAATGTCAGGCAGGGGACTTGGACATACGGGTGGTACCATTGATAAATTGGAAAGCATTAAAGGCTTTACTACGACTCTTTCGCGTGATGAGTTTTTATACAATGTCAATAATATTGGTATGGCTATAGCAGGACAGAGTGCAAATTTAGCTCCGGCAGATAAAAAGATATATGCACTTAGAGACGTTACGGCAACAGTAGATTGTATTCCGCTCATCGCCAGCAGTATTATGAGTAAAAAACTGGCATCAGGTGCAGATGCTATAGTGTTAGATGTAAAATGCGGAAACGGTGCATTTATGAAGACAGAAGAGGAGGCTAAAAGATTAGCACAGGCAATGGTTTCTATAGGAAGAATGGCAGGAAAGAAAATATCTGCCGTAATTACCGATATGAACGAACCTTTGGGAAGTCATATTGGGAATGGACTGGAGGTAGCAGAGGTAATAGAAACTCTTAAAGGGAATGGTAACAGAGATATCTTAGAGGTCACTTATGCCTTAGGAAGCGAAATGCTTATATTTGCAAAGAAGGCAAATACAAAGGAAGAAGCAAGAAATATGCTGGAGAATACTATTGCAGACGGTAGTGCATATGAAAAATTTACTGAGTTTGTAAAGGCACAAAAGGGTGATATAAGCTATATTACCAGTCCCGAAAAACTTGTAAATGCTTCTGTCATTAAAGAATTAAAGGCTAAAGCCTGTGGCTATATAAGCGAATTGGATACAGAAAATATAGGAAGAGCAGTTCAGATATTAGGTGGAGGAAGGTCAAAAAAGGATGATATAATTGATATGTCGGTTGGTTTGATTATAAATAAAAAGACAGGTAGTTATGTAAAGTCAGAAGATACAATTTTTACATTGTATGGCAATGATAAAATAAAGGTTGCAGAGGCAATAAAAAAGCTTGAAAAATCAGTAAAAATAACAGCACAAAAACCTTGTGAAACATCATTGATTAAAGAAGTTATATAGCTTGTTTTATTTATCTTAAAATGATATAATAAAAGCAATGCTTAAAGGATAATCTTTTAAGAAAAACGGAGGTTAAGCGAAATGGCGAGAAAAATGAAAACTATGGATGGTAATACTGCTGCTGCACACGTTTCTTATGCGTATTCAGATGTGGCTGCAATCTATCCGATTACTCCTTCATCTGTTATGGCTGAATTATCAGACAAGTGGGCAACAGAAGGACGTAAAAACATTTTTGGACAGGAAGTTTTAGTTCAGGAAATGCAATCTGAGGCAGGTGCCGCAGGTGCAGTTCATGGTTCTTTAGCTGCTGGAGCATTGACTACTACTTTTACGGCTTCACAGGGACTTCTTTTGATGATTCCAAATATGTATAAAATTGCAGGTGAGTTATTACCTGGAGTAATTGATGTATCGGCAAGAGCATTGGCATCTCATGCATTATCAATTTTTGGTGATCATTCAGATATTTATGCTTGTCGTCAGACAGGTTATGCAATGCTTTGCAGTTCAGGAGTGCAGGAGGTTATGGATTTAACTCCTGTAGCACATTGTTCAGCAATTAAAGGAAAAGTTCCATTTATCAACTTCTTTGATGGCTTTAGAACATCACATGAATTACAGAAAATTGAAGTTTGGGATTATGAGGATTTAGAAGATATGGTAGATAAGGATGCTATATTGGAATATAGAAATCATTGTTTAAATCCAAATCATCCATGTCAGAGAGGATCAGCTCAAAATCCTGATATATTCTTCCAGGCAAGAGAGGCTTGTAATGAGTATTATGACGCACTTCCTGCAATTGTTGAAGAATATATGAATAAGGTAAATGAAAAGATAGGTACAGATTATAAACTCTTCAACTACTATGGTGCTGCAGATGCAGAACATGTTATAGTTGCAATGGGTTCTGTTTGTGAAACTATTGATGAAACTATTGATTATCTTACAAAGCAGGGAATGAAGGTCGGTGTAGTAAAGGTAAGACTTTACAGACCGTTTAGTGTAAAGCATTTAATTGATGTTATTCCTGATACGGTTAAACAGATTAGTGTATTAGACAGAACAAAAGAGCCTGGTTCATTAGGTGAGCCATTATATCTTGATGTTGTAGCTGCACTTAAGGATTCTAAGTTCAGTAATGTACCTGTTTATACAGGCAGATACGGTCTTGGATCAAAGGATACAACACCTGCACAGATTATTGCAGTTTATAAGAATACCGAAAAGAAAAAATTTACAATCGGCATTGTAGATGATGTTACAAATCTCTCATTACCTATTGAAGAAAATCCGGATACAGCTCCTGATTCAATTATCAGATGTAAATTCTGGGGACTTGGTGCTGACGGTACGGTTGGTGCAAACAAGAACTCTATCAAGATTATCGGTGATAATACGGATATGTATGCTCAGGCATATTTTGATTATGACTCGAAGAAATCTGGTGGTGTTACAATTTCTCACTTAAGATTTGGTAAAGAGCCAATTAAATCAACATATCTAATTAGCAAAGCTAATTTTGTTGCCTGTCACAATCCTGCTTATGTACGCAAATACAATATGGTACAGGATTTGAAGGACGGCGGTACATTCCTGTTAAATTGCAGCTGGGATTTAGAAGGTCTTGAAAAGCATTTGCCGGGACAGGTTAAAAAGTATATTGCAGATCACAATATAAAGTTATATACAATAGACGGTATAAAGATCGGTAAGGAAATCGGACTTGGCGGACGTATTAATACAATATTACAGTCAGCATTCTTTAAGCTTGCTAATATTATCCAGGAGGATAAAGCTATTGAGCTTATGAAAGCGGCTGCAAAATATGCATATGGTAAAAAGGGTGATGCCATTGTTCAGATGAACTACGATGCTATTGACCGTGGTGCTAAGGATGTTGTAGAGGTTGCAATTCCGGAAAGCTGGAAGAATGCTACAGAAGAATCTCTTGCTAATGTAGTTTCAGGTGACAGACAGGATGTAGTTGATTTTGTAAACAATGTTCAGATTCCTATCAATATGCAGGAGGGTAAGAATTTGCCTGTATCTACATTTAAGCCATATGTAGACGGTACAACTCCTTCAGGTGCATCAGCTTATGAGAAGAGAGGTATAGCTGTTGATGTTCCGGAATGGAATCCTGAAAAATGTATTGAATGTAATTTCTGTTCATATGTATGTCCTCATGCTTGTATCAGACCGGTTGCCATGAATGACGATGAAGTAAACAATGCTCCGGAAGGTACAAAGACAAAGGATATGATGGGTATGCCGGATAAGAAGTTTGCTATGACGGTTTCGGTTATGGACTGTACAGGATGTGGCTCTTGTGTAAATGTATGTCCGGGTATGAAGGGTGAAAAAGCTCTTTCAATGAAATCTCTTGATAGCCAGCTTAACGAACAGACTGTATTTGACTATGGTCAGAAGCTTCCTAAAAAACCTGAAGTATTAGAGAAATTTAAGGAAACAACGGTTAAGGGAAGTCAGTTCAAACAGCCGTTACTTGAGTACTCAGGTGCTTGTGCAGGCTGTGGTGAAACACCTTATGCTAAGCTTATGACACAGTTATTTGGTGACAGAGCATATATTGCAAATGCTACAGGATGTTCATCAATCTGGGGTAACTCATCACCTTCTACACCATATACGGTAAACAGTGAGGGTAAAGGACCTGCATGGTCAAACTCATTATTTGAAGATAATGCTGAATTCGGTTTTGGTATGAAGCTTGCCCAGAATGCCATGAGAAAAGGTCTTAAGGATAAAATTACAGATTTATCCGTAAATGCTGATAATGAAGCTGTAAAAGCAGCAGCAGCTAAATATTTAGACACATTTGAATGTGGTGCTACAAACGGTGAAGCTACAGATGAGCTTGTAAAGGCATTAGAAGAATGTGGATGTGACAAAGCTAAGGAGATTTTACAATATAAAGATTTCTTATCAAAGAAGTCACAGTGGATATTCGGTGGTGACGGATGGGCTTACGACATTGGTTTCGGCGGCTTGGATCATGTCATCGCAAGTGGACAGGATGTAAATATTCTTGTATTTGATACGGAAGTATATTCAAATACAGGTGGCCAGTCTTCAAAATCTACACCTACAGGTGCTATTGCACAGTTTGCTGCCGGTGGTAAGGAAGTAAAGAAGAAAGACCTTGCCCAGATTGCCATGAGCTATGGTTATGTATATGTAGCCCAGATTGCACAGGGTGCAGATATGAATCAGTGTATTAAAGCATTCGTAGAGGCTGAAAGCTATAACGGACCATCTATTATTATCGCTTATGCTCCATGTATCAACCATGGTATCAAGGGTGGTATGAGTGGTGCCCAGACAGAAGAAAAGAAGGCAGTTACTTCAGGATACTGGCATCTGTTCAGATTTGACCCAAGACTTAAGGCAGAAGGAAAGAATCCGTTTATGCTTGACAGTAAGGCACCTACAACAGATTACAAGGAATTCCTTAATAACGAAGTACGTTACAGCTCACTTGCCCGTTCAAATCCTGAAAGAGCTAAGGAGTTATTCGAGAAAGCAGAAAATCAGGCTAAGGATAAGTATGAATATCTTACTAAGCTTGGAAAGCTTTATGAATAATATGGATTTTGCCGGATATAAAATAGAATTATCAACCATTCTGTGACGGTTTAGCTAAAAATGACAGAAAGCCTGCTTTTTATACAGGCTTTCTGTTATTTTTGTAATTCAAAATAACTTATAAGGTATCAAAATTAATCTAAAGCTATCTTTATAGGATTTCTGTTTATAAATACATTATAGTAATCAAAGCCTGCTGCTTTTAGATAATTGCGTGCCTTGTCAAAATCAGATGCAATATATTCTACTGAATGAGCATCAGAACCTATAGTAATAATTTCACCACCCATTTCCCGATATTTTTTTATAATTTCAAAGGATGGATTAGATTCTTTGATTCTTGTACGAAAACCATTAGTATTTATTTCGATTCCCTTTCCTGAATCTACAATTTTTTCTAAAATAGGTATTAAATATTCCTTATATTTATCAAAGCAATAACCTTCATCAGGTATTTTTGGATATCGGATTACATAATCAATATGTCCGTAAACGTCAAAATTTGAAAAACAGTTTAAATTGTTTAGGACAGACTGAAAATACTCACAGATAGCATCATATGTGGAACGACCTTCAAAATAGGCAGGATAGTAGGGATCAATTCCGTTAACCATATGAGAAGAGGCAATTATAAAATCAAAATTGTGCTTTGACAAAAAAGCATTAATATTATTTGATTTAGTAACCTCAAGTCCCTGTTCTACACCTATTAAAATGTGAATTTCGTTTCTGTATTTTTCTTTTAAAGTATTAAGCTGCTTAAAATAATTTTCAGTATCCAGTATAAAAAGATTATCTTCATATTCAAATTCATTGTGGTCTGTAAAACAAATATAAGGAAGCTTAAGTGAAACCGCTTTTTTAACAATATCCTCTGGATTACTTTTACTGTCAGAGGAAAAACTTGAATGTAAATGTAAATCTGAAATCATAATATCTCCTTGGAGTTTTTTTGTTTAGTTTATATGGGGTTATATATTTGAAGTATATATGTAAAGAATATATTTTCAAAAAGCTTTTTTATCTTAACATAAATAGAAATGTTTTAAAAGAAGCATACTAAATAAAATCTATGATTTTATCCATGAGGCTGTAGTGATAGGAGAATTATGGTATAATGTCATCGTAAGTAAGCACAAGACTACACGCTCGACCCATAAATTATGCTGCAATTTATAATATAACATAGGCAATGAGCCAATCGTAATAGGTTATAATTTAAAAAAAATACAGAAACTCAAGTTAAATAGGACTTGATATTTTCGGACAAATTAGGTAAAATTAAATACAGTTGGATTATTTTACTAAATCCCACAATTTATTTTCATTATAGGAGGACTATAAAACAATGGCAGTAAAAGTTGCAATTAACGGTTTTGGACGTATTGGACGTCTTGCATTCAGACAGATGTTCGGAGCAGAAGGTTATGAAGTAGTTGCTATTAACGACTTAACAAACCCAGCTATGTTAGCACACTTATTAAAGTATGATTCTTCACAGGGCAGATATGCTTTAGCAGATACAGTTGAGGCTAAAGAAAGCTCAATCGTAGTAGATGGTAAGGAAATCAAGATTTATGCAGAAGCAGATGCTTCTAAACTTCCTTGGGGAGAAATAGGTGTTGACGTTGTCCTTGAATGTACAGGCTTCTATGTATCAAAGGCTAAATCACAGGCTCATATTGATGCAGGTGCAAAGAAGGTTGTTATTTCAGCTCCAGCTGGAAATGACCTTAAGACAATCGTTTTCTCAGTAAACGAAAATACATTAACAGCAGAAGATCAGATTATCTCAGCTGCTTCATGTACAACAAACTGTTTAGCACCTATGGCTAAGGCACTTAATGACTATGCTCCAATCCAGTCAGGTATTATGTCTACAATCCATGCTTATACAGGTGACCAGATGGTACTTGACGGACCACATAGAAAAGGTGACTTCAGAAGAGCTCGTGCTGCTGCAGTTAATATCGTTCCTAACTCAACAGGTGCTGCTAAGGCGATCGGTTTAGTTATTCCTGAATTAAACGGAAAATTAATCGGTTCTGCACAGAGAGTACCAGTTCCAACAGGCTCTACAACAATTCTTACAGCTGTAGTTAAAGGTACAGATGTAACAGTTGAAGGTATTAATGCTGCTATGAAGGCTGCTGCTTCAGAATCATTCGGTTACAATGAAGATCAGATTGTATCTAGCGATATTATCGGTATTAGATATGGTTCATTATTTGATGCTACACAGACAATGGTAGCTAAGATTTCTGATGATTTATATGAAGTTCAGGTTGTTTCTTGGTATGATAATGAAAATTCATACACAAGCCAGATGGTTAGAACAATTAAGTACTTCGCTGAATTAGCTTAGTCTTAACTTGGATTTATACGATCCTTTCAGGGGTCCGGCTTAAGGGCCGGACCTTTTGTTTTCTTATAGGAAGTATAAAAATATGAATATATTTGTAATTTTGGGATATGTTAGTTAATCTAACACATTAAATATGAATATAGCAAACGGTTAATACCGGTTTGACTAAATAAATATGAAAGGAGCATAAAAATGCTTAACAAAAAATCAGTAGATGATATTAATGTAAACGGTAAGAGAGTATTGGTTCGTTGTGATTTTAATGTACCGCTTGATGAGAATAGAAACATCACAGATGAAAATCGTCTTGTGGCCGCTCTTCCTACAATTAAAAAATTAATCGCAGATGGAGGAAAGGTTATTCTTTGTTCACATCTTGGCAAACCAAAGGGAGAACCAAAGCCTGAATTATCACTTGCACCTGTTGCAAAACGATTAACAGAATTATTAGGACAGGAAGTAAAGTTTGCTGCTGATCCAGAGGTTGTTGGAGCTAATGCAAAGGCAGCCGTAGAAGCTATGAACAATGGCGATGTAATTCTTCTTGAAAATACACGTTACAGAGCAGAAGAAACAAAGAATGGTGAAGCATTCAGCAAAGAATTGGCTTCTATTTGTGATGTATTTGTAAATGATGCTTTTGGTACAGCTCATAGAGCACACTGCTCAAATGTTGGTGTTACAGAATATGTTGATACAGCAGTAGTCGGTTATCTTATGCAGAAAGAAATTGATTTCTTAGGAAATGCTGTAAATAATCCTGTCAGACCATTTGTAGCTATTCTTGGCGGTGCTAAGGTTTCTTCTAAAATTTCAGTTATTGAAAACTTACTTGATAAAGTAGATACACTTATTATTGGTGGTGGTATGGCTTATACATTTATGGCCGGTCTTGGCGAAGAAGTAGGTAAGTCATTACTTGAAGAGGATTATAAGGAATATGCAGTTAATATGATGAAGAAAGCAGAAGAAAAGGGAGTTAAGTTACTTATTCCTGTAGACACAGTAGTAGCTGATGATTTCTCAAATGATGCTAACTTCAAGGTAGTTGAACGTGGTGGCATTCCTGCTGATATGGAGGGTCTTGATATCGGACCTAAGACATCAGAACTTTTTGCAGAAGCAGTTAAGGATGCTAAGACAGTAGTTTGGAACGGACCTATGGGATGCTTTGAAATGCCTAATTTTGCAAAGGGTACAATCGCTGTAGCTAAGGCATTAGCAGAAGTAGACGGAACAACAATCATCGGTGGTGGTGATTCAGCAGCAGCTGTAAACAATCTTGGATTTGGTGATAAGATGACACACATCTCAACAGGTGGCGGAGCATCATTAGAGTTCCTTGAAGGCAAAGAACTCCCAGGAGTAGCAGCAGCTAATGATAGATAAGTGTCCCCCGGACACTTATCTAGGCTTGCTTGCCAGAGGCAACCAAGCCGCAAGTAAAGAATATCCAATAACAAAGATAAGTGTCCCCCGGACACTTATCTAGGCTTGCTTGCCAAAGGCAACCAAGCCGCAAGTAAGGAATATCCAATTTTTAAAATTAAAGAAAAATTCAAAGAGGAATAAAACAATGGCAAGAAAGAAAATTATCGCTGGTAACTGGAAGATGAACAAAACTCCTAGTGAAGCAGTAGCATTAATCAATGAATTAAAGCCATTAGTAGCAAATGACGAAGTTGACGTAGTATTCTGCGTACCTGCTATCGACATTATCCCTGCAATGGAAGCTGCTAAGGGTTCAAACATCAGCATTGGTGCAGAAAATATGTACTTTGAAGAAAGTGGAGCTTATACAGGAGAAATTGCTCCTAGTATGCTTGTGGATGCCGGTGTTAAATATGTAATTATCGGACATTCAGAAAGAAGAGAATACTTTGCTGAAACAGATGAAACAGTAAATAAGAAAGTATTAAAAGCATTTGAACATGGTATCACACCTATTATCTGCTGTGGTGAATCATTAACACAGAGAGAACAGGGAATTACTATTGATTGGATTCGTCAGCAAATTAAAATTGCTTTCTTAAATGTAACAGCAGATCAGGCTAAGACAGCAGTTATCGCTTATGAGCCAATCTGGGCAATAGGAACAGGTAAGACAGCAACATCTGATCAGGCAGAAGAGGTATGCGGAGCTATCCGTAAATGTATAGCTGAAATTTATGATGAAGCAACAGCAGATGCTATCCGTATTCAGTATGGCGGTTCTGTTAATGCAGGTAATGCGGCTGAATTGTTTGCAAAACCTGACATTGATGGTGGTCTTGTTGGTGGAGCATCATTGAAACCGGAATTTGGAAATATTGTAAATTATTAATTTGCTTTGCAAATGAATAATCAGGAATTACAAATAAATTTAATTAATCAGCTTTCTCGGCAGGTGTTTCCAAATAAAACCTGTATAAATGAGACTGGTAGTTCATACAATCAGTTACATTTGTTTTAATGCAGGCGGAAATATCTGCCGATAATGCTATATATGTTATATAAACATATCTATAAGGTACAAAGAGTCGTTTGTTAAATACATGTTATTATATGTCAGTACATAATCCACATGGATGTCTGCATCCAATATTATCTCATGTTCCGGTCTGATAAGAGTACAAAATAAACTGGTCACTTTCGCAGTAAGAAGCAGAAGAAATCTTATCCTGTTTTTGCTTTTTCAATCAGGTGGATACTATAGATAAAATGGTAAATGAATTAGAGCAATTAGTAGAGGTTTAAAGAATTATGTCGCAAAATTCTGAAATAAGATAAAGCAAACTCGTTTTGGTTAGTATAAGATATTTACCAAAACGGGTTTATTTATAGGTGGAACTTATGATTAAATCATTAGGAGAGAAATATGTCAGAAAAATACTATGAGCCAACAGATATTAAATTATATGTAGTTGAAAATAGAAAATTAATTGAAGAGAAATCTCTGATTGCAGTCAGAATGGAAGAGGAGAGAATGAAAATTATTGCGATTGGCAATGAGGCAGAAGAAATGTGGAATAATCAGGAGGATATAAAGATTATTTCACCTATTCATCAGGGAACAGTAGAAGATTTTATTACAGCAGAAAATATATTTAAACATATAATCAAAAAAGCATGGGGAAAACGTTTCAAAAAACCGATAATTGGATATTGCGCAATGCAGGAATTAAGTGAGGTTGGTAAAAAACTTTATGAGGATATATTATATTTTGCGGGTGCAAAAAATGTAAAATTTCTTGGAGAAATTCAGGGTGATTTTTTAAAAATTATTCCTAAGAATGAGATAGATAAATACGATATTATAATATATTTGACAAAAAATGACTATAAGGCATTTGTGAAAGAAAGAGCAGAAGAAATGTTGCAATATGCTGAAAAACTTGGAGTTTCAAAGAAAGAACTTTTAGAACTTTTCTGAGCTTATGAATTTTTATGTTCAGGTTTAAAAGTCCTGTTGGCAAAGGAAATATATACGTCATTATGATAATGTATGCTATTTAAATTTTAAAATAGAAAATAGGGAAACTTAAAGAAATTATAATTGACAATAATATGGATAGAATATCTGAGATAAATAATGACGAGGGCATGAACGAGAATAATCGTAAAGAGTATGAATAACTTAAAGTAAAATATCAGGAGTTTCTTGATTCATTAGGTGGACAATAGTGTATAATCGAATATTCAATGGATGCGTATAATAATCAGGATAAATAATATAATATTCTACAACAGCAGATAAATCTATGTCTAAAGATTATAGAGATACCCCCTTGAAAACTTTTAATACAAATGATATATTATCTAAGGATTAGAAACTACCAAAGTTTATTATAAAAGGAGATATATATTATGGCTAAAAAACCAGTTGTTTTAATGATTCTTGACGGATACGGATTAAATGATAAAACAGAGGGAAATGCAGTGGCACTGGCTAAAACACCGGTTATGGATTCGCTTATGAAGGAATATCCTTTTGTTAAGGGATATGCAAGTGGTATGGCTGTTGGTCTTCCTGACGGACAAATGGGAAATTCAGAGGTTGGACACCTTAATATGGGTGCAGGAAGAATTGTATATCAGGAGCTTACACGAATTACAAAGGAAATTGAAGATGGTACATTCTTTACGAATGAAGCATTAGTTGCTGCTGTTGAAAATTGTAAAAAGAATGACAGTGCGCTTCATACTTTTGGTTTATTATCAGACGGTGGTGTTCACAGCCACAATACACATCTTTACGGATTATTGGAATTAGCCAAGAAAGCCGGACTTTCTAAGGTTTATGTACATGCTTTTCTTGATGGCAGGGATACAGCACCTACATCAGGTAAAGGCTTTATGGAAGAACTTGTATCTAAGATGAAGGAAATAGGTGTTGGGGAAGTCGCTTCCGTTTCAGGACGTTATTATGCAATGGACAGAGACAACAACTGGGATAGAGTAGAAAAAGCATATGTAGCTATTACAAAGGGTGAAGGTGAAACTGCGACCTGTCCGGTACAGGCTATTGCCGATTCATATGCTAAAGATGTAAATGATGAGTTCGTAGTGCCTGTAGTTATTACAAAGGACGGTGCTCCGGTAGCTACGGTTAATGATAATGATTCGGTTGTATTCTTTAACTTCAGACCGGACAGGGCAAGAGAAATGACAAGAGCCTTCTGTGATGATGATTTTACAGGCTTTAACAGAGGTGCCAGAAAAAATGTTAAATTTGTATGCTTTACTGAATATGATGTAACTATTCCAAACAAGGCTATTGCATTTCATAAGGTTTCATTAAACAATACCTTTGGTGAGTATTTGGCATCAAAAAATATGACACAGGCAAGAATTGCTGAAACGGAAAAGTATGCTCATGTTACATTCTTCTTCAATGGTGGTGTGGAAGAGCCAAACAATGGTGAAGACAGAATTCTTGTAAATTCACCTAAATATGTTCCGACTTATGACAAGAAGCCAAGAATGAGTGCATATACAGTTTGTGATGAATTATGTAAGGCTATTACAAGTGATAAATATGATGTAATTATATGTAACTTTGCAAACCCTGATATGGTAGGACACACAGGTGTTATAGATTCAGCTGTTAAAGCGATAGAAGTTATTGATGAATGCGTTGGTGAAGTAGTAGAATTTATTAAGCAGGTTGACGGACAGTTATTTATCTGTGCTGACCATGGTAATGCAGAAATGCTTATTGACTACGAAACAGGTGATCCATTTACAGCGCATACAACAAACCCTGTTCCGTTTATCCTTGTAAATGCTGATCCTGCATATACTTTAAGAGAAAACGGATGTCTTGCTGATATTGTACCTACTCTTATTGAACTTATGGGTATGGAGCAGCCTGAAGAAATGACAGGAAAGTCATTATTAGTAAAATAGAACAATAATGAATGTTATTTTTATGACATAGAACAAGAATTATATTACTGTTTATATCCTCTAATGATAAATAAATATCATTAGGGGATATTTTGCAGATAAAAGTAAAATTTAATCTACGATTTTTGTGCAGGATGTCTATGTTGCCTTTGGCAACAAGACTTTTTGAAACTAAAAATAAAAAATACGGAAACTCAAGTAGCATTAGACTTAAAATTATAGTATAATCTGAGCATAAATTATCGTTTTGGAGGTCATATGGAAGGTTATGTATATATAGCATTTGTGCTGGTTGTGGCAGTAATATTTGCTGTACAGTCATATAAAAGCAACAAAGAAAAACAGCGTAAACTAGATGAATTAGTAAATAAAAATTACGGAAATATACCGGATAGAGAATATTCCGAAGCAGAAATGAAACATATTGCACGTTTCCATAAACTCATACAGGAAAAAAAGAACAGAGAATGTATTGATGATATTACCTGGAACGATTTAGATATGGACAGGGTATTTCAAAACATTAACAATACATATTCTTCCATGGGTGAAGAATATCTCTATGATTTGCTCAGGACGCCCAGAGGGCAAGAGGAATTAGAAGAATTTAATTCAGTTGTAGATAGATTTTATAAGGATGAAGCTGGTACAAAGGAAGTGCAAAAGTGTTTTTCGACAATAGGAAGGCTTAAAAATACTTCATTTTTTGAGTTTATTCATATGCTTGAGCAGTTAGGTACAAGAAGTAATATTATTCATTATTTTCAGATTGTGGCATTTATTGCATCTGTAGTAGTTCTGATTGTAAAGCCTGCTGTCGGAATAGGAATTTTTATTGCAGTATTAGCCTATAATATTATTTCCTACTATAAACAAAAGTCGGTTATTGAGCTATATTTTAACTGTTTTAAATATTTGATTCACATAGGTATAATTTCCAGAAAGATTGAAAAGCTTTTAGGAGAAGAATTTGCAGAATATAAAAAAGAAATTGGCGATATTAATAAAGAAATAAGTACACTGGAAACAGGATTATTTTTAATATCTGACGGAATGAGTGGTTCAATTGTAGAAATAATTATGGATTATGCCAGGATGATATTGCATTTGGATATTATAAAGTTTAATTCAATGTTAAAGAAAACTATAGAGCATATGGAAGATATAGATAAACTTTATTTTTGTATCGGAAGATTAGAGGCAGCTATTGCAGTTTCTTCATACAGAAAATATCTTCTTAATCATTATGGAAATTATGCTATACCGGAAATTTTAAGAGAAGGCAGGCTTACTATTGCTTTTGAGAATATATATCATCCATTGATTGAAAAACCTGTAAAAAATTCCATAATCGAACATAAGGGAGTATTACTTACAGGCAGTAATGCCTCCGGAAAGTCTACATTTTTGAAGACTGTCGCAATTAATGCAATATTATGCAGAACGATATATCTTGCAACTGCAGACAGTATGAGACTTACTCCTTTTACGATATATTCGTCAATGGCATTGAAGGATGACCTTGAAAATAATGAAAGCTATTATATTGTAGAAATAAAATCATTAAAGAGAATAATAGATGCTTCTAAAGACGGAAGACCAATGCTTTGCTTTGTAGATGAAGTTCTTAGAGGAACTAATACTGTTGAGAGAATTGCAGCATCTTCAGAAATCTTAAAAAGCCTTGCAGGAAAAAATGTACTATGCTTTGCGGCAACTCATGATATTGAACTTACACATATACTGGAGGAGGAGTATTCAAACTATCATTTTGAAGAAACTGTTTTAGAGGATGATATTAAGTTTAATTATAAGCTTAACATTGGCAGAGCAACTACAAGAAATGCCATAAAGCTTTTAAAGATTATAGGATATGATGAGAAGATTATAAAATCTGCACAGACATTGGCAGATGGTTTTATGAATACAGGAAAATGGTAGAATATTATAATCATAATTGCTTGAGTTGAAGTGTCCGCTTAAAGAAAAGATAGATATCCGAAATAGTTTAAACTTCCGTTAGAGTTTCCGTATTTTTTATTTTTAGCTTCAAAAAGCTTACATCATCATAACGATGTAAGCATCTTGCACAAAAAGTTGAAGATGAAAGTTCACTCTCATCTGCAACTTTTTGTGCAAGATGTCTATGTTGCCTTTGGCAACAAGACTTTTTGAAGCTAAAAATAAAAAATACGGAAACTCAAGAAATTTCCGATATTGATATTAGTGGTAAAATATGATAAAATTTAATGATATTTGAGTTCACAAACAGAAAAGGAGTGTTGTTTATGGAATTTCTTAAGATGTTATT
The DNA here is from genome assembly GCA_947174885.1 of uncultured Clostridia bacterium. Lineage (GTDB taxonomy): Bacteria > Bacillota > Clostridia > Lachnospirales > Lachnospiraceae > SVEL01. The sequence goes on along the minus strand of CAMWKO010000002.1, from coordinate 68,017 downwards.
ATTTTATTCAGCAGAATTTATTACAATTGTGGCTGTAGCAGTAGCAGGCGTATTTTTAGGCAAAAAACTCAGAGACAGAAAAGATAAGAAGGTTAAATTAAAGACTGAAAATACAGAAAAGACTGAAAATGTTTAAACATTAAAAATAAAAGGTTAAGGTATAAATATAAAATTATATTTACTTATTTTGGAGGACATTATGGAAAAATACGGTGTAAACGAGCTTAGAAGAAAATATCTGGAGTTTTTTGAAAGTAAAGATCATTTAAAGATGAACAGCTTTTCATTAGTTCCACATAATGATAATAGCTTACTATTAATTAATGCTGGTATGGCACCATTAAAACCTTACTTTACAGGACAGGAAATCCCACCTAAGAAAAGGATAACAACCTGTCAGAAATGTATAAGAACAGGTGATATTGACAATGTAGGAAAGACGGCAAGACATTTAACATTTTTTGAAATGCTTGGAAACTTCTCCTTTGGTGATTATTTTAAACATGAGGCCATTAACTGGTCATGGGAATTTTTAACAAAGGTTATAGGTATGGAGGAGGACAGATTATATCCTTCAATATATGCAGATGATGATGAAGCCTTTGAAATCTGGACAAAAGAAGTAGGTGTACCTGCTGACAGGGTTACAAGATTTTACAGAGATGAAAACGGTGATTGTGATAATTTCTGGGAGCATGGTGCAGGTCCCTGCGGTCCATGTTCAGAAATTTACTATGATAGAGGTGCTAAGTATGGCTGTGGCAAACCGGATTGTAAGGTAGGCTGTGACTGTGACAGATTTATGGAGGTTTGGAACAACGTATTTACACAGTTTGAAAGTGACGGACATCACAATTATACGGAACTTAAGCAGAAGAATATTGATACCGGTATGGGACTTGAACGATTAGCTGTAGTAGTACAGGATGTGGATTCCGTATTTGATATTGATACCATGAAGGCTATTCGTGACAGAATTTGTGAACTTGCAGGTGTCACATATATGCAGGATGAAAAAAAGGATATTTCAATAAGACTTATTACAGACCATATACGCTCTGTTACATTTATGGCATCGGATGGTGTTATTCCATCAAATGAGGGCGTAGGTTATGTGTTTAGAAGACTCTTAAGAAGAGCTGCAAGACATGGAAGAACTCTTGGAATAGATGGTCTGTTTCTGGCAAAGCTTGCAACAACGGTTATTGACAGCAGCAAGGATGGATATCCTGAGCTTGAAGAGAAAAGAGAACTTATTTTAAAGGTATTAACTACGGAAGAAGAGAACTTCAATAAAACTATAGATCAGGGTTTAAAGATTCTTTCTGATATTGAAGAGGATTTAGTTAAGTCGGGAAGTAAGTGCCTGAGTGGCGATAATGCATTTAAACTTTATGATACTTATGGTTTCCCTATTGACCTTACTGTAGAAATACTCGAGGAAAAGGGATTTACTGTAGATATGGACGGATTTAATAAAGCAATGGACAAGCAGAAGGAAACTGCCAGAGGCGCCAGAAAAGAAACTAACTATATGGGTGCTGATGCTACGGTTTATGATAAAATTAATCCGGAAATTACATCTGAGTTTACAGGCTATGAAACTCTTTCCGACAGCTCTGAAATTACGGTACTTACAACTTCTACAGAGCTTGTAGATGAATTAACAGAAGGCATGGAGGGTACAATTATCGTAACCAAGACACCTTTTTATGCTACAATGGGTGGTCAGCAGGGGGATACAGGTGTAATTACTACGGAAGCCTCTGAGTTTGAGGTATTGGATACAGTTAAACTTAAAGGTGGAAAAGTGGGTCATGTAGGAAAGGTTACAAAGGGGTCCTTTAAGGTTTCTGATACAGTAAATCTTAAAGTAAATGAAACACTTAGAGGTGATACAGCCAAGAATCATAGTGCAACACATCTTCTTCAGGAGGCTTTAAGAATTGTGTTAGGTTCACATGTAGAACAGTCAGGTTCACTTGTTACACCTAACAGACTCAGATTCGACTTTACACATTTTTCAGCTATGACAGATGAGGAGATTGCAAAGGTTGAAAGCATAGTAAATGAAAAAATCGCAGAAGCCATAGATGTGGAGACAAAGGTTTTAAGCATAGAAGATGCAAGAAAAACAGGTGCTAAAGCGTTATTTGGAGAAAAATATGGTGATGTAGTAAGAGTTGTATGTATGAGCGATTTTTCAAAGGAATTTTGCGGTGGTACACATGTAAAAAATACAGGTCTGATTACGGCATTTAAGATTGTTTCTGAAACAGGTGTTGCTGCAAATACCAGAAGAATAGAAGCATTAACAGGTAATGCAGTGTTTGAATACTATAGGGAAATTGAAGAAAAGCTTAATGATGTATGCAGACTTATAAAGACTACACCGGCAAATCTGAATGATAAAATTAGTCATATGTTGGCTGAAATCAAGACACTTACAGGTGAAAATGAATCATTAAAGAGTAAGGCTGCATCACAGGCTATGGGAAATGTTATGGACAGGGTTTGCGAAGTTCTTGGTGTTAAATTCTTAGGAGTAAATATTCCTAATGTTGAGATGAATGAACTTAGAAATCTTGGAGATGATTTGAAAGAAAAGCTTGGTAGCGGTGTTATAGTATTAGCCTCAGAGGTTGCTTCCGATAAAGTAAATCTTATTACAATGGCAACAGAAGATTTGGTAAAAAAAGGTGTTCATGCAGGAAATATTATTAAAGAGGTAGCTAAGACTGTAGGCGGTGGCGGTGGAGGACGTCCAAATATGGCACAGGCCGGCGGAAAGCTACCTGCTAAGATAAATGAAGCACTAGAAGTAGCTAAAAAGACACTTGAAGGACAATTATAAATATTACAGTAACAAAATTTACAAAAAAAAGGTTGACGAATTGTTATATTATGCTATAATGACAGTTGTGCAATAAAATATACCCATACAGTTGTATAGTGCACAATCGACAACTGGAGGGAGGTTAGGTGAGTCTATGTCAAATGTAATCGTTAAAGAAAACGAAAGCTTAGATAGTGCTTTACGCAGATTTAAGAGAAATTGTGCAAAGGCTGGTATTCAGCAGGAGATTCGTAAAAGAGAACATTACGAAAAGCCAAGTGTAAAGCGTAAAAAGAAATCAGAAGCTGCTAGAAAGAGAAAATTTAACTAGTGTTATAATGATTGTGTAAATCCTCGTAGAAAATATTCTACGGGGATTTTTTATCTTACTTTTATATTATTGAGTAAATTAAAACATTTTCTGGTAACATTTTGATGAAACGAGCATATATTTAAAGTAATAGATTACTTTGGAGGCATAGGCGTGGGATTAGGATTTAAAATTACCGATAAATTAGAACTTCCGAAGGATTTATTATTAGGTGCAATGAATATATATCTTACAGGAAGCTATGAGGCATATATTGAGAATTATAAATCTATTATTGAATATAATGATAAAAAGATATCTGTCAGAGGCAAGAAGAATATAGTGATTATTAATGGAAAAAATTTAAAAATAGATAACTTTACAAAGACAGATATGGTAATTAAAGGGATTATTTCGGAGGTTATCTTTGATAAATAAACTTATTGTTTGGTTCTATGGATATATACATATTGAGGTTTCAGGATGTAATATAAGCAGATTTTTGAATATATGCAGTGCAAGAGGAATAGAATTCTATTCTGTTGAAAATATGAAAGACAAGGCTATTATAAAGATGCAGGCAAGGGATTTTTTTGCTTTGCATGATGTGGTAAGAAAGTGCAGGATTAAGGTAAAAATAAATAAAAAGACAGGTTTTCCGTTTTTTGTACATAAAAACAGAAAAAGAAAAATGATGTTTCTGGGGATTCTTACATCATTTATAATGATGTTTGTATTATCCTTATTTGTGTGGCAAATTTCCGTAGAGGGCAATTATACATATTCTGATGAAGAAATACTTGACTTTCTGGAGGAAAACGGAGTATCACACGGAATATATAAAAATAATATTAATGGTGAAGAACTGGAGAGGGCAATCAGAAATGAATATTTTGATATTACCTGGGTGTCCGTAGAACTTACGGGAACCAGATTGATTATACATATTAAAGAAAATTTCAATATAGAAAATATTAATGATAATAAAAATGATTTTAAGGATATATTGGCAAAAGAGGATGGTATAATTGACAGTATAGTTACGAGAAGCGGGACTCCAATGGTAAAGGCAGGAGATCTTGTAAAGGCGGGAGATGTGCTTATTAAAGGAAATTATGATATAGTAGATGACAGCGGTACTGTTATAGATACAAAAGATGTAGTGGCGGACGGAACTATATATGAGCTGGTAGTGTATGAGTATTATGATAAAATATCTATAGGATATAAAAATAAGAAATATCTGGATGAGGATACAAGCTACAAATTTGTTATATTTGATAAAATGATAGATATTGACTTTTTTGGAAATAAGAATAATACAAGTGATTATGTATATAATGTAAAGCAGCTAAAGCTCACTGATAATTTCTATTTACCTGTTTACATGTACACCTGTACTGAAAAAGAATATGAAATTTATGATGATGAATATGATAAATCTGAATGTATATCTATACTTAATGAGAATTTTAATTATTTTTTGGAAAATTTAGATGAAAAAAGTATACAGATTATAGAGAATAATGTTAAAATAGAAAATACTGATGGCTACTTTGTGGCAAAAGGTGATATAGTTGTTTTGAAAGAAGTTGACTAGAGGAGAAGATACATGAGTGAAATAGCTACGATTGAAAATATGTCAGCAGTTCATAGCCAGAATATATTTGGGAGTTTTGATGAATTTGCAAAGAAAATAGAAAAGACATTATATGTATCTATCATATATAGAAATGATACAGTTAAAATTACAGGAGAAAAAGCCCAGGTAAAGAGGGCAGAAGAAGTAATAAACAATCTTCTTACACTGTCAATACGCGGTAACACTATTACGGAGCAAAATGTAGAGTACGCCATAGCCTTATCGATGGAGGGCAAAACTGAAAAAATAGTTGATATCGACAGTGATATATTGACCAGAACTGTTAGTGGAAAGCCTATCAAACCAAAAACATTAAACCAAAAGAAATATACAGATGCCATAAAGAAAAATACAATAACGATTGGAATAGGACCGGCAGGGACAGGTAAGACATACCTTGCTATGGCTATGGCAATAGAAGCATTTAAGAATAATGAAGTTAACAGAATTATTCTTACAAGACCTGCTATAGAAGCAGGAGAAAATCTTGGATTTTTGCCGGGGGATTTGCAAAGTAAAGTAGATCCGTATCTTAGACCGCTATATGATGCACTGTATCAGATAATGGGTGCAGACAGTTTTATTCATAATTCGGAGAAAGGTTTAATAGAGGTTGCCCCGCTTGCATATATGAGAGGCAGAACACTTGATAATGCATTTATTATATTAGATGAGGCACAGAATACTACACCTGCGCAGATGAAGATGTTTCTTACAAGAATCGGTTTCTCTTCAAAGATTGTAGTGACAGGTGACCTTACACAAAAGGATCTACCAAAGGGACAGGCTTCCGGTCTTGAAACAGCAGTAAAGGTTTTGGAGAATATAGAGGATATAGAAATAATTAAGCTTACAAACCTGGATGTAGTCCGTCATCCGTTAGTTCAAAAAATTGTAAAGGCATATGAGATTTATGAAAAACACAAAAAAAAATAAGATTACAGATTATTTTGAAAATCCTATATTTAAAATAATAATGACAGTATATATAGTAGCAGTATCTGCATTTATAAGTTATCTGACTTCAAAGGTATACTATGAAATGCTATGGCCAAATGAAAGAACAGCGGTTGTGATATTTATGACTATTTCTATTTTGATACCTTACTTTTATATGCTGTTTACCAAGGTAAGCGGTTTCAAAACTGTACTGCTGTATCATTTTATACTTATATTTACAGCGGTTATAATGCTTATGCCTTATGAGTACAGACCATATATTGCAATAGTTATGCTTACAGTATTTTTTACAAATCTCTCTGTAGGTATCGTGACAAATGCAGGTATATGTGGCTTTGCGTTTTTTTCAATGGCATCAGAGCCGGAATTTTTCTTTACTATCATTATGTTACTTACAGGAACTTTTAGCTGTCTTATGGCATCAAGAGGTTCAAAAAAAATTATAAAGTATAGCGGAGCTTTGGCACTTGTTGTTTTTAATATGATTCTAAACGGAGTATTTAGAATATATTGTGATGAGGTATATATTGAGTACGAAAAAATATCATTTATTTTTGTAGGCACACTTGGATGTATAATTGGAGTGTTAGTATATTTAACAGTAGAATTAGTATATGAAAGATTTATTGAAAAGGGAACATCTCCTTATGCTTTAAAGCAGATGACACAGGAAAATTATAAACCGTTAAAATATTTAAAATCAAAGTCAATTTCTACTTATTACCATTCAAAGGAAGTAGCAGATATTGCAAAGGAATGTGCTAAAAAAATAGGTGCAGATGAATATATTGCTTATGTAGGCGGGTTATACCATGAAATAGGGAAAGTATTCGGAAGTGATTATGTAAATGAAGGTGTAGCCTTTGCGAAGAAAAATCAGTTTCCAAGAGAGATTGTAGATATTATTGCAGGACATAATATAAAGTTCGGAGTGGCAAAAAGTAAGGAATGTGCTATTATTTTGATGATAGATACAGGTATTAATGCATATAATTACTATAGCTCAAAAAAAGCGGATGAGTTTGAAGCAAAAGACATATTTGAAAAGGCTATTATGAGCAGACTGGTTGCCGGATATTTAGACAAGTCAGGTATTACAATAGAAGAGTACAATAAAATAGTAAAAACTATTATAGATGCAAGGGAGAAGAAGGTTGAAGCATTAGGAGGTAAAAATGGAGATTAATATTGAAAATGAAACAGATGAGTTATTTGGCTTTGACTATGAAAAATTAATATGTGATGTAGTAAATGCATCAATAGATTATGTAAAGTGTCCGTATGAGGCTGTAGTTAATGTGACAATAGTTGATAATGAAGCAATACATACTATAAATAAAGAGCATAGAAATATAGATAAAGCTACGGATGTACTGTCATTTCCAATGGTGAACTATGAGACCGCTGGAGATTTTAGCATATTAGACGGGGATGAATACAACGATTGCTTTGATCCTGACAGTGGAGAACTGATACTGGGAGATATAGTTATTTCTAAAGATAAAGTAATATTGCAGGCTGAAGAATATGGACATAGTACAAAAAGAGAGTTAGGATTTCTGGTGGCACATAGTATGCTTCATCTGTTCGGATATGACCATATGGAAGCGGACGAGCAGTCAGAAATGGAGAAGATGCAGAAGGAGCTTCTTTTAAGTCTGGGTATTACAAGAGATACAGATTTTAATTCAGAGATTAAATCATCAAAAGCGGATATAGACAATATGGACCTGATACTGGAAGCAAAAAAAGCTATGAATAATGCCTATTCTCCATATTCACAATTTAAAGTAGGAGCAGCAATTGCCACTAAAACAGGACAGATATTTACAGGCTGTAATGTTGAGAATGCTTCATATGGTGCAACCATATGTGCTGAAAGGTGTGCGGCAGTAAAATCAATATCTGAAGGATGTAAAGATTTTGTAAAAATTGCAATAGTATCCTCATTGGGAGATTTTACATACCCATGTGGAATATGCAGGCAGTTTTTATCTGAATTTAATGAAAATCTCATAGTTATTCTGAGTAATAATAAAGGAGAAATAAAAGAAATCGCACTAAAGAATCTTCTTCCGGAAGCTTTTAATATGTAGTGTTAAGGGTTAAAAATTTTCAACCTTGAGTTCATGCTTCGACCAGAAGTACAGTTTAGCAGGCATTTCTGTCTGATTGAAGCATTAGGAGAAAAATATGAGCAAAAATAAAACTAATTTTTTGGTTCAGGGAAGTATATTAGCTTTAGCAGGCATATTAGTAAGAGTAATTGGACTTTTATACAGAATTCCACTTAATAATATTTTGGGAAATGAGGGTATTGCTTACTATTCCAATGCTTATTCAGTGTATTCTATATTTTTATTAATATCCTCTACCAGTTTACCAATAGCTGTTTCAAAGATAGTATCTACAAGAGTGGCAAAAAAGCAGTATAGGAATGCTAAAAAAGCCTTTATTGGAGCTATAATATTTGGAGTTATAGCAGGAGGAATATGTTCGTTGATAGTATTTGTTGGAGCAGATTTTTTTGCCGGACTTTGGAAATATCCTTCTATGGCTATGGCACTGAGAGTTTTAGCACCTACTATTTTTCTGGTATGCCTATTAGGAGTTTTAAGAGGTTATTTTCAAGGTATGGGAACCATGATACCAACTGCGTTATCGCAAATATTTGAACAGATTGCCAATGCAATAGTAAGTATAGTGGCAGCTTCATTTTTATTCAGCTTAGGAGATAAGGTCGGCAGAGGTTCAGAGTATTCAGCAGCAGGAGGTACAATGGGTACTCTTATAGGGGCATTATTTGCATTGATATTTATGTTCTTTGTATATCTTATATACAAGCCGGTTATGAATAAGAAGATTCGGAAGGACAGAAGCCGGAATACAGAAAACTATAAAGGATTGTCAAAGGTTCTCATTATTACGATAGTACCTGTTTTATTAAGTACTACAATATACAATCTGAGCAGTATAATAGACAGCGGATTATTTGGAAATGTAATGTCTAATATTTTTCATTTAGAGGTTTCAAGCTATGCAAGCCTGTATGGAATATATAGTGGTAAATATCAGCTGCTTACTACAGCGCCGATTGCAATTGCTTCGGCATTATCCAGTGCTATTATTCCAAGTCTTATACGATCACTTACAAATGGCAATAAAGGCGAGCTTGTAAATAAAATAGAATCTTCCATAAGGCTTTCAATGATTATTGCAATACCATGTGGAGTGGGAATATCAACTCTTGCTGAACCAATATGTATGCTTTTGTTTCCGGATGACAGAGAAATGTTAGCTATTTGTGTAAATCTGATGAGATTTGCAGTAGTAACTGTAGTAGCATATTCTTTATCGACGATTACAAATTCCATACTTCAGGGAATAGATAAAATGTCTAAACCGGTTATTAATTCCAGTATATCTTTGGGTATTCATGTAGTACTGGTACTGTTATTGTTGATAGTATTTAAGATGGATATTTTAGGGGTAGTAGTAGCTGATTTTGTATTTGCAATTTGTGTATGTATTTTAAATGGTTTTTCAATAAAAAGACAACTGGGTTACAGTCAGGAGTATTATAAAACATTTTTATTGCCAATAGTTTCGTCTATAGTTATGGCAGTATTGTCAATGCTCACATACAAAGGCGTATATATGCTTGTAAGAAGTAATGTCGTTTCACTGTTATGTGCAGTGATAGTTGCGGTAGCAGTATATGCAATTATGCTTATTATGTTAAAGGCAGTTGATGAAACTGAACTCTATATGATGCCTAAAGGAAATGCAATAGTTAAGATACTGAAAAAAATAAATTTGCTGTAAAATAGTAAAAGAGGTATAAAATAGAATTAAATGGCAGATAATCTAATACAGAAGAAGTATTTAGTAAGTGCTTTCGATTGAAGTATTAGGAGGAAAAAATGAAAAAGAAAACGATTATCTGGATATTTTCTATAGTTTTTTTACTAATAATAATATATGGAATAGGGTATAAAGTAGGATTATCTTTGCAAAGCCAGAATATAGTGTATAAAGAGCAGGTATATGAAAGCAATCCGGTTGTTTACAATTCTGAAAGTAATCAGAATGTTGCAGATGTAGACAGTATTATTGTAACCTCCAATATGGATTTAGTATTGGAAAGCTATGATACGGATACGGAATCCCTGACTACAACGACAAGGAGCATGCCTGTTCAGCTTTTGGGAATGGATAGAGAAAGTATAATTGAGTATATAAAAAATAATAATAAAATATTTATTGACGGGAATGAGAAAATAGAAAATCTTATGCTGGTATCTTTTGATAAGGAGAAAGTAGTAATAAGAAAGTCAGTAAGTATTATAAAAGAAGAAAGTACAACAGAAGAAATAGAAGTATATAAATATTATGTTACATTACAGGAAAATAGTATTATAGTATATAAAGAGGACAAGACCTCGATATTCTTAGAGACTGCAATTAATACGGAAACCTTAGATACAGACAGTATAAATAAACTAAGAGAAGGTATACCTGTAAAAAATATAAGTGAACTTTATAGGATATTAGAAAGCTTTACAACATAGAAGGAATTAAGGATGAATGTTATAGTCATAGGAGCAGGTGCGTCCGGTCTTGTGGCTGCCATAGAGGCAGCAAAGGCAAATAATAAAGTGACAGTATTAGAACTAAAAAATGAAGCAGGAAAAAAGATTTATGCAACAGGAAACGGAAGATGTAATCTGACAAATAAAAATATTGATAAAAGATACTATCATTGTGACGATTATGAGTGGCTGAACAGTATATTAAACAGATATGGTTATGATAAAATAAAAGAATATTTTGAAAATTTAGGTTTATTCCTTACGGAAATAGGAGATTATGTATATCCCCATTCAAAGCAGGCCTCCAGTGTTGTAGAACTGTTATTTAGGGAATGTGAACAATTAAAGGTAGAGTTTGTATATAACTGTAATGTAAAAAGAATTACGAAAGCTATAGATAAATTTGAAATTGAAGCAAATATTACAAAAGATAAAAATACATATAAAACAAAGTATAATTGTGACAGAATAATAGTTGCAGCGGGAGGAAAAGCCTCACCTAAGCTGGGCTCGGACGGAAGCGGATACTATCTTTTAGGAAAACTTGGACATACTGTAAATGATGTAGTACCTGCTTTGGTTCCGCTTATATGCGAAGATTTTCATAATGGTAAAAATCTTAAAGAAATGCAGGGAGTTCGTTGTAACGCAGTAATAAAGTCATATTATGAAAAAATATGTGATGAAAATTTTATGGAGGAAAGCTGTGGAGAACTGCAAATGACTGATTACGGAATATCAGGTATAGTAGTATTTCAGCTTTCAGCTCAGATTGGTCATAGATTATCATTAGGAAAAAAGGTATATGTAAGTATTGACTTTATGCCTGAATTTTCAGAAGAAAAACTATATCAGAGCTTTACAAATCACCTTAACATGTGCAGAAAAAGAAATATAGATTATGAGCCGGATGATAATGAGTCGTTTATTTATAGTAAAGAGATTATAGACAGTTTTCTGAAAGTAAATATAAACATTAAACTTGCGGGTGTAATTATTAGTATGGTAAGTAACACAATACCTAATGATATATCAGAATATATAAAGGATATTATATATAATATAAAGAATTTTGAATTGGAAGTAACAGGTTCTAAAGGCTTTGAAAATGCACAGGTATCCTCAGGAGGTATTACACTTAAAGAGGTGGATGAAAATATGCAGTCAAAGCTGGCAGAGGGTCTTTATATCGCCGGTGAAGTTTTGGATGTAGACGGTATTTGCGGAGGATATAATCTGCATTTTGCTTTTGCAAGTGGAATAATTGCAGGAAAGCTACTGTAGGAGAGACAAGGTTGAAAGGAACTTTCAACCTTGAGTTTATGCTTAAACTAGAAGTGCAGGCACTTCTGATTAAAGCGTTAGGAGACAAATATGATAAGAATTAGTCAGATAAAATTGCCTGTCAATCATAAGGACAGTGATTTGACAAAAAAAGTATATAAAGCGTTAAGAATAGATAGTAAAGATATAGTGAGTATTGAGATATATAAGAAGTCTGTAGATGCCAGAAAGAAACCTGACATTATGTTTGTATATACAGTGGATGTAACTGTAAAAAATGAAAAGAAAATAAACAAAAAAGTATTTGGCAGTAATATTTCAATATGTACAGGCAAAAAATACAGTTTTAACAGCTTTGGAAGTGAAAAACTTGTACATAGACCTGTAGTTATAGGGATGGGACCAGCAGGCTTATTTGCCGCATATCTTTTAGCTCTTAACGGATATAAGCCGTTAGTATTGGAAAGAGGAAAAAAAGTAGAAGAGAGAAAATCAGATGTAGATAATTATTGGGAAACAGGAATTTTAGATAAATCCTCAAATGTACAGTTTGGAGAGGGCGGAGCCGGAACTTTTTCTGATGGTAAGCTTAATACTGTTGTAAAGGATAAGGATGGTAAGAACAGGTTTGTATTAGAAACCTTTCACAAATTTGGTGCCTCAGAGGAAATCTTATATTCAAATAAGCCTCATATTGGAACAGATGTGTTGATAAATGTGGTAAGAAATATGAGAAATGAGATTATAAAACTGGGTGGTGAGATTAGATTTGGTGCAACGGTATCAGAAATTATATATAGAGAGAATAAACTTACATCAGTTCATATAAATGACAGTGAAACCATAGATACAGATGTAGCAGTCCTGGCTATAGGACATAGTGCAAGAGATACCTTTGAAATGCTGTATGATAAAGGTCTGGATATGGAGGCTAAAAATTTTGCAGTTGGTGTTAGAATACAGCATCCACAGGAGATGATTGATAAGGAGATGTATGGATTTTCACATAGAGAATCAGATGTTTTGAAAGCAAGTGATTATAAGCTTACAGGACATTCTTCAAATGGAAGAAGTGTATTTTCGTTTTGTATGTGTCCTGGAGGATATGTGGTAGATGCCTCTTCAGAGAATAACAGAATAGCAGTAAATGGTATGAGTTATAGTGACAGAAACAGCGAAAATGCAAATAGTGCTATTATTGTATCAGTTACAAAAGAGGATTATCCGGGAGATGATGCTCTATCCGGAATGAGATTTCAAAGAAAACTTGAGGAGGAGGCTTTCAAAGAGGGAAACGGATGTATTCCCGTTCAGCTTTTAGGTGATTTTATTGAAAACAAAATAAGCACAGGGTTTAAGGATGTTAAACCATGTATAAAAGGAAGATATGCATTCGGAAATATTAATAATATATTCCCGAATGCTATTGTTGTTGCATTAAATGAATGTATACAGAGCTTTGAACATTCTATAAAGGGATATAGCAGACCAGATGCAATACTTGCCGGCGTAGAAAGCAGAACTTCATCACCTGTAAGAATCAATAGAGATGAAAATCTTGAAAGTAATATAAAAGGAATTTACCCTTGTGGAGAGGGAGCAGGATATGCAGGTGGCATTACTTCGGCTGCTATGGACGGAATAAGGGTATTTGAGGCAGTAGCAGGAAAATACAAATCATTTAATTAAGGCAAGCCAGACTTTGTCACATTGCCCGGAATAAAAAATAGGGAAGCAGAATGTAATTGTATAGTGACGAATACTTATATTTATGCTATACTTAATTAGTTATAGAACTATATTCTAAAAGAAAGGCTTGGAATAAAGATGAATTATAGAGATTCATTAAAGGATAAAAAAAGAATAGTTGTAAAGATAGGTTCATCTTCTCTTACACATCAGGATACGGGATATTTAGATTTATCTAAGCTGGAAAAACTGGTCAGGGTACTTACAAATCTTAGAAATATGGGTAAAGATGTGGTACTGGTATCTTCCGGTGCTATAGCAGTAGGAAGAAAGAAAATAGGTCTGGATGGAAATCTTACTATTCCGCAAAAACAGGCATGTGCAGCTATTGGACAGGCCCAGCTTATGATGATGTATCAAAAGCTTTTTGGAGAATATAATCAGGTTACGGCACAGGTGCTTATGACAAAGGTTACTATAATAAACGAACCAAATAAGACTAATGCTATAAATACCTTTAATGAATTATTAAGTTTAGGTGTAATACCGGTAGTTAATGAAAATGATACAGTATCTACATACGAAATTCAATTTGGTGATAATGACAGATTATCAGCTATTGTAGCTACATTAACAAATGCTGACTTATTAATATTACTGTCTGATATAGACGGAATGTATACAGATGACCCCAATATTAATAAAGATGCCAAAATGATAAAGATAGTTGAAAAAATAGACGGCAAATTGGAAAATATGGGAAAAGATACTACTACCTCCAGTGTAGGTACAGGAGGCATGAGTACAAAGATTGGAGCTGCAAAAATTGCTACAAAAGCAGGTGCAGATATGGTTATAGCAAATGGTACAGATGTAAACATTATTGAAAAAATAATAAATGGAAAAGATGTAGGTACATTGTTTGTCGCAAATAAAGATGAGAATTTTGATTTGGTAGAATCATTATTATAGAGGTATTATGAACAGTCTTAGAATAGTAAGAAATGCAGAAGGTGTTAATGGTGTTACGCTTTCAAATCATAGTGTATTATTAGTTGAAAATAAAGAAGATACATGGAATGGATTTAACTATCAAAGGTATTTTATGTATAATCTTGAGAGTAATACAAAAACTGAAATTGCACCGAATATTCCAAAACTCAATGTAATAGAAATAAGGGATATAAACAGATATCCTGAATATATTTACTTTTCAAATTTTCATTGTGATGGCGATGATATAGAAATAAGAATATTCAGATATTCAATACAGGAAAAGAATTGTAAAAATATTTATACAATTAAAGACAGCTTATCAAAGTATCAAAATACATTAAAGACAAAAATATTTATACTTAATGAATTTTATATGTTGATACAAAATGAAATGTTAAGAAGCAATTTAAAGGAAAATTATGAGGGATATCTGGATTTTGAACTTAGTATGTTTAATATATTGCAATCCGAAACTATAAGGATAGCAGATGAAAATCTTAATGCCAACGGAATATCTGATATAAAACTCATAAGTGAAAATGTATGTGTTTTAAAGTCAGGATATTCATTATTAAAGGAAGAAAGATACAAATATTTAGAAAAAGAAGAAGTATCTGTTGAAAGTATAAGCTTTGTATATTTGGGACAACTGGTTTCCGACATTATTATATCAAAATCAAATATAGTTATGAATACCATAGAACAGACCTTTTATACGACTACTATTCCATACTTTAAGGTTAAAGGTAACTATCTTATTTATTCAAAGTATAATTTTGAGGAAAAAGAGGAAACTGTTGTATACTATAACTATTTGACAAAGGAAAGCTATGTATGTATCAATAAGACTGAAAATGAAGATATTATATTAGCAAAAACCATTATATTTAATGAAAAACCATATATTATGGTGGAAACTGTTTCGGGAATAGAGTTTTATAATATTTTAGATAAGAAAACGGATTTTGTTTTCAGGGAAAGCGACAAATTTGAATACGCAGTTAATGATATTATAATTGGAAGCAGTGAAAAAAAAGGCTTGTTTGGAAGAAAAAGAAAATATATAAATGTATATAAATATCCGGGTGTATCATTGGTTCATAGTGAGAAAGGAAAATTTATTGGCTGTATAGTTAATGATAACGATAAAATATATATACTTACTAAGAAAGGATAAGGGCAAAATATTAGGAGGTAAAAATGTCTGATTTAAATATCGAAAGAATTAATGAATTATATAGAAAATCAAAGGCAGAGGGACTAAGCGAAGCAGAAAAGGAGGAGCAGGCAAGACTGCGTAAGGAATATGTAGCAGCTTTTCACAATAATTTAAGAGGTACACTTGACAATATGAAAATACAATATCCGGATGGTTCTATTGAAAATGTAAAGGATAGAGCTAAGAAGAAATGATAAAAAAAGAAATAAGAAATAGTGTATATGAAGCCAGAAAAAGGATTAGTGATATTGAATATGTCAGACTAAACAGTAATATATTTAAAGCTATGATTACCTGTGATAAATTGATGAAAGTCATTGGTGACAGACCTGTTTTTATTTACAGCAGCTTAAAGGGTGAGGCTGATACCGTGGAAATAGCAAAATATTTTTTGGACAAAGGTAATGTAATTGCATATCCTAAGGTTACGGATAAAGCCAATAAAAGGATGGGATTTTATTCGATTAAGGATTTTGGCGAACTAAAAACAGGATATCTTGGAATATTAGAACCCGAAACAGATGTGTCTGCGGATGAATTGGCAGGTAATGCCGTTATGATTATTCCAATGGTAGGTTTTGATGAAAACCTCAACAGAATAGGATATGGCGGCGGATTTTATGACAGATATATGATGGAAAATTTTCCTTTTATTAAAATAGGACTTGCATTTGAATTTCAAAAATATAAAATTGATGATATAAATGAATATGATATAAAAATGGATTATATAATTACTGAAAAAGATATATATGGAGGCAGTTATGAGCGATTTTAATTTAATAAAGCTTTGTGAAAATGCAAAAAAAGCTTCAAAAGATATAGCTAAGCTTACTACAAATGAAAAGAATAAAATATTAAATGAAGTAGCAAAAGCACTTATTACAAATGCAGAGGATATTATAAATGCAAATTCCACAGATATGGAAAACGGGAAAGCAAACAATATGCCTGAAAGTTTACAGGACAGACTGCTTCTTGATAAAAGCAGAATTGAGGGTATGGCAGAGGGCTTAAATAAAGTTGCCTTACTGGAAGACCCTGTCGGAGAAGTAACTGATATGACTAAAAGACCAAATGGTATGGTTATCGGTAAAAAACGTGTACCTATGGGTGTAATAGGCATTATCTATGAAGCCAGACCAAATGTTACCTCAGATGCTTTTGCATTATGCTTTAAAACCAGCAATATTGTTATTTTAAAGGGTGGAAGTGATTCTATTAACTCTAACATAGCTATTGTTAAGGTAATTAGAAAGGTATTGTCTGACAACGGCTACAATCCTGATTTTGTACAGCTTATAGAATCTACAGACAGAGAAACCACGAAAGAATTTATGAAGATGAACAAATATGTGGATTTGCTTATTCCACGAGGCAGTGCCGGACTTATTGCGGCTACTCTTAAAAACAGTACGATTCCGGTAATTGAAACGGGAACGGGAAACTGTCATATATTTGTAGATGAAAGTGCAGATATTAAAATGGCAACGGATATTCTTATAAATGCCAAAACTCAAAGAATCGGTGTATGTAATGCCTGCGAGTCTTTAGTAGTACATAAAAATATTGCAGATACGTTTTTACCACAGGCAGTAGCCGCTTTAAAGGAGAAGAATGTAGAAGTGCGTGGTGACGAAAGAGTCTTAGCGATATGTAATGATGTTATTCCGGCTACGGAAGAAGATTTCTATACGGAATATTTGGATTACATAATTTCAATAAAGATTGTAGACAGTATTGATGAGGCAATAGCACATATCAATGAACATAATACAAGACATAGTGAAACGATTGTTACAAAGGACTATGATAACTCAAATAAATTCCTGGATGAAATAGATGCAGCCTGTGTATATGTAAATGCTTCTACAAGATTTACAGACGGTTTTGAATTCGGCTTTGGTGCTGAAATCGGTATAAGTACACAAAAGCTTCATGCAAGAGGACCTATGGGTCTTCGGGAGTTATGTACATCAAAATATATAATATATGGAAACGGACAGATTAGATAGGCAGGAGAATTAAAGTGAATAGCTACGAGGAAATAAAAGAGGCTGTAAGTAAAATTGACATACAGGGAAATGTTCCGGAGGAAGAAATAAACAGACAGTATTACTATATGGCTAAATGCAGGGAGTGGGTAAAAAATAAGGAAAGGGAGATTGGAAGAGGGCTTACTGCATGTGTAAATACCTTTGGATGTCAGATGAATGCAAGGGATTCGGAAAAGCTTATCGGTATTTTAAAACTTATAGGCTATGAAGAAACAGATGATGAAAAGGCTGATTTTGTGCTGTATAATACATGTACCGTCAGGGAAAATGCAAATTTAAAGGTCTATGGACACTTAGGTTTACTTAAAAATTATAAGAAAAAAAATCCTAATATGCTCATAGGACTTTGCGGATGTATGATGCAGGAACAGCATGTAGTTGAAACTATTAAGAAAAACTATAAATTTGTGGATTTAGTATTTGGTACACATAATATTTTTAAATTTGCGGAGCTTTTCTATTCCCGTATATCCGGAAATTCCATGATAGTAGATATTTGGAAGGATACGGACAAAATTGTAGAGGAACTGCCGATAGAGCGTAAATTCAGCTTTAAATCAGGTGTAAATATCATGTTTGGCTGTAACAACTTTTGCAGTTATTGTATAGTTCCTTATGTACGGGGCAGGGAAAGAAGCAGACGGATGGAGGATATCATAGATGAGATTAAAGGTCTTGTAGCTGATGGAGTAGTGGAAATTATGCTGCTTGGTCAGAATGTAAATTCCTATGGTAAAAATCTGGAAGATCCCATTAGCTTTGCCGGACTTTTAGAGGAGGTAGAAAAGATAGAGGGGTTAGAGAGGATAAGATTTATGACCTCACATCCAAAGGATTTGTCGGATGAGCTTATAGAGGTAATGGCAAAATCCAAAAAGATTTGTAAACAGCTGCATCTGCCGGTACAGGCAGGCAGTGACAGAATACTAAAGCTAATGAACAGAAAATATGATAAAGAGCATTATTTGAAACTTGTAGATAAAATCAAAAATGCCATACCGGATATATCATTAACTACTGATATAATAGTGGGATTTCCGGGTGAAACGGAAGAAGATTTCCTTGAAACCATGGATATAGTAAAAAAAGTAAGATATGATAGTGCATTTACATTTATTTATTCCAAGAGAACAGGAACACCTGCAGCGGCCATGGAGGAGCAGGTTTCCAAGGAAGTGGTTAAAGACAGATTTAACAGACTTTTAGCTGAGGTTCAAAGAATTTCTACTGAAAATATAAAGAGATTTGAAGGTCAGACCATGGAGGTGCTTGTAGAAGAGGAAAACGACCATATTGCCGGATATCTTACGGGACGATTGAGCAGTAATCTGATAGTACATTTTAAAGGTGATAAGAGCCTGATTGGATCTATTGTAAATGTACATTTAGATGAGGCAAAAGGGTTTTATTTTATGGGAACTCCGGTTTGTAGCTAAAACTGTTTTATAACAAAACGGGGGACTTTGTTAAAAATACTATATAAAAAGAGGAAATTAAAATGGATAAGTTAAAACCAATGCTGTTTTCCAACATGAGAAATTATTCAAAACAGCAGTTTGTAAAGGATTTGATTGCGGGTATTATTGTTGCTATTATAGCGTTACCGCTGTCAATAGCACTTGCTATTGCATCAGGTGTTGAACCACAGATGGGTATATATACAGCGATAGTAGCGGGTTTTGTAATTTCTTTTTTAGGAGGCAGCAGAGTTCAGATAGCCGGTCCTACTGCTGCATTTGCTACTATAGTAGCAGGTATTGTGTCTACAAATGGTATGGACGGACTTATTGTAGCTACCATTATGGCGGGTATTATTCTTATTATTATGGGATTTTGCAGATTTGGTAATTTAATAAAATTTATTCCCTATACAATTACTACCGGATTTACAGCCGGTATTGCCGTTACAATATTGGTAGGTCAGTTAAAAGACTTTCTGGGTATAAGCATAGCAGCCTATGAAGGGGAAACTATTGAAACTATTGATAAGCTAAAGGCATTATTTACCTGTTTTGATACCTTTAATTATATGGCACTTATTGTGGGAATTATTTCGCTGGCAATTCTTATTGTATGGCCACATATAAATAAAACGGTTCCGCCATCATTGATTGCAGTTATTATTGCATCAGTAGGAGTGCATTTTTTAAATATGAATGTAGACAATAGTTTAAAGGTTAATACTATTGGTGATTTATATACAATTACAAAGGATTTACCTGCTTTTTCAATGCCGCATGTTACATTTTCAATGATAAAGGATTTACTTCCTGATGCATTAACAATAGCTATTCTTGCAGCTATTGAATCATTACTTTCGGCAGTAGTAGCAGATGGTATGATTGGTTCAAGACATCGCTCAAATATGGAACTTATTGCACAAGGTGCAGGTAATGTGGCATCCGGTTTATTTGGTGGAATTCCGGCTACAGGTGCTATTGCAAGAACTGCCGCTAATATTAAAAGTGGTGGAAGAACACCTATAGCAGGTATGGTTCATGCAGTTGTTCTGGCACTTATTCTGGTGGTACTTATGCCATATGCAGCATTAATACCAATGCCTACTATTGCGGCTATTTTATTTATGGTTGCATATAATATGAGTGGATGGAGAAGTGTGGTTGACACAATTAAACATTCTCCTAAAAGTGATATTGCAGTATTAGTGACTACATTTGCACTTACAATAGTATTTGATTTGGTTGTAGCTATCTGTGTAGGACTTGTACTTGCAGCAATGTTATTTATGAAGAGAATGGCAGATGTTACTGAAATGAAGGAATGGCAGTACATAGATGATTACAACAAAGTAAATAATGAAAACGAAACATATAATGAAGACACAGATAGTGAGCATATTAATTTAAAATCTGTACCAAGACATACATTGGTATTTGAAATTACGGGACCATTGTTCTTTGGTGCATCTGATAAACTAAATCAGGTGGTTCATGATACTGATGAAGATATAGTTATACTTCGTATGAGAAGTGTTCCGGCTATGGATGCCACTGCAATGCATACATTAGAAAAGGTTTATGCAACCTGTCTTAAGAATAATATTAAATTAATATTTTCTCATGTAAATGCACAGCCAATGTCGGTTATGATAAAAAGTGAATTTACAAAGAAGGTGGGGGAGGAAAACTTCTGTAAAAATATTGATGAGGCAATAATTCGTGCTAATGAAATCGAAAAAGATTTTCATTTGGATAGAAAAAAGAAAAAGAATTTGGTTTAATTTGTAGGAAGGAGTGTTTTGAGACAAGAAATTATAATTGAAGCATTAGGAGGTAAATATTTAATAAAAAATTAAAATTAATTTTAAAGGAGAATTTTTATGAAAAAATGTAAATCTTGTGGAAGCAAAGTAGATGAAACAGCAACATATTGTCAGATATGTGGTGCAACAGCCTTTGAAACAGTAGATGAAACTAATTCTGCTGCAACAAATGTCAATACATATAATAATTATAACACAGGAAACTATCAGGGAACTACCGCTCCAGTAAATAGTCCACAGAATATGCTGAATTCAAACGTAGAAAGCCGTGATGCAGGAGGATTTGTAAATCCAAATATGGCATATGGTACTCCAAATAATACAGATAAGAAGAAAAATCCTGTTTTAGGTATAGTAGGGGCTGTAATAGGATTCGCAGCAGCAATTCTTATTTGGTTTGTTGCTACATATATGGGTTATTTTATTTATATTCAGGGTGTTTTATTAGTGGTAATGCCATATTTCTTTTATAAAGCATTTAGCAAATCAAATAGTATAATAGCGGCAGTTATTATTTCAGCTATTGCATTGCTTATTGTATATCCTGTAGATACATTTTCAAATGTAATGAAAGTTAAGAAAGAATACAATGAGCAAATGGGTTCGTATTATTCACAGCAGGTGGAGTCATATGAAGAAGCAAGGGAATTATATGATTATTTAAGAGATATAGATAGTTCATATGATAGTGAAGTTGTTAGATTTCTAGTGTTTGGATATATTTCTACTGCAGTAGGTGTTATAGCAGCAATTTCAGGTGCTATAAAGGAAGGACGCTAGATTAAAATGGGACAGCTATCACCAATGATGCAGCAATATATGCAGACAAAAAATGAATATAAGGATTGCATCTTGTTTTACAGACTTGGGGATTTTTACGAAATGTTTTTTGAGGATGCAATATTAGTATCCAAGGCGTTAGAAATAACGCTTACGGGAAAAGATTGTGGCTTAGAGGAACGCGCACCTATGTGTGGCGTTCCTTATCATGCTGCTTCAACTTATATTAATAAGCTTGTAGCCATGGGATATAAGGTTGCTATAGGAGAGCAGGTAGAAGATCCGAAACTTGCAAAGGGATTAGTAAAAAGAGAGGTAGTAAGAGTTGTAACACCGGGTACAAATCTTAGTGAAACAGCATTAGTTGACAGTAAAAATAATTTTTTAATGAGTATTGTATATATAGGAGATACCTTTGGTATTGCAATAGCAGATATTTCGACAGGAGATTTTTTTGTTACAGAGGTAAATTCTATCAGAACTTTAATGGACGAAATTAATAAATTTATGCCATCCGAAATTATATGCAATAAAGCATTTTATTTAAGCGGCATAGATATTGATGATATAAAAAACAGGCTTCAGATTTGTGTATTTGAACTGGAAGACTGGTATTTTGAAGATGATAACTGTATAAGAACCTTAAAAGAGCATTTTAAGGTATTTGACTTAGGTGGAATAGGTATGTCCGAAGAGGGGGCAAAGGTTATATCAGCAGGTGTACTTTTAGAATATGTGTACCAGACACAAAAATCAAGTGCAGTATGGCTTACAAAGCTTACACCATATTCTACGGGAAAATATATGATTATAGATACTTCTACCAGACGAAATTTAGAGCTTGTAGAAACCTTAAGAGAAAAGCAAAAAAGAGGTTCATTACTTTGGATTCTTGATAAGACAAAGACAGCGATGGGTGCGAGACTTCTTAGAACATATATTGAACAGCCGCTTATTTCAAAGCAGGAAATTGAAAAAAGACAGGAGGCAATAGCTTCTCTTAATGATAATTTAATGCTCAGAGATGAATTAAGAGAATATTTAAATCCAATATATGATATGGAAAGACTGGTCAGCAGAATTGCAAATAAGTCTGCCGGACCAAGAGATTTGGTAGCTTTTAAAAACTCTTTGTCAATGCTTCCGTTTATTAAAAGGCTTATAGGGGAACTTAAGAGTGAAAGCTTTAAGGAGTTATACGAGGCGTCGGATACACTCGAGGATATATTCAGACTTATTGATGATGCAATAGTTGAAGAACCACCAATCACGATAAAAGAGGGCGGACTTATAAAGGAGGGTTATAATGAAGAAGTAGACAAGCTTCGTCTTGCTAAAACCGACGGTAAGAAATGGCTTATGGATTTAGAAGCCTATGAAAGAGAACGGACAGGAGTTAAAACCTTAAAGGTTAAGTATAATAAAGTGTTTGGATACTGTATAGAGATTACCAATACATATAAGGATACTTTTGAACTGCCGGCAGATTATACAAGAAAACAGACACTGTCAAATGCAGAAAGATATATAACTCCGAAGCTTAAAGAGCTTGAAGACATGATTTTAAGCTCAGAGGACAGGCTTTTTTCTTTAGAATATGATATATTTTCAGAACTTAGAGAAGCAGTATCAAAGGAGATTGTAAGAATACAGGACAGTGCAAAAGCAGTAGCCCAAATTGATGTATTGGCTTCACTGGCATATGTGGCAGAAAAAAATGACTTTGTAAGACCGGTCATAAATGAAAAAGGGATTATCAATATAAAAGAGGGACGTCATCCTGTAGTTGAAAAAATGATACCTAACAATATGTTTGTTTCAAATGATACATTACTTGATAATTCCAATAACAGAATATCTATTATAACAGGACCTAATATGGCAGGAAAGTCTACATATATGCGACAGACAGCACTTATTGTACTGATGGCACAAATAGGTTCATATGTACCGGCAAAAGAGGCAAATATAGGTATATGTGACAGAATATTTACAAGAGTAGGTGCATCTGATGATCTGGCATCGGGACAGAGTACTTTTATGGTGGAAATGACAGAAGTAGCCAATATATTAAGAAATGCTACTGCTAACAGTCTTTTGATTTTGGATGAAATCGGCAGGGGTACCTCAACCTTTGACGGGCTAAGTATCGCATGGGCTGTTGTGGAATACATCAGTAATCCTAAAATAATCGGTGCAAAAACTTTATTTGCGACACATTATCATGAACTTACGGAGTTAGAGGGGACTATATCAGGTGTAATAAATTACTGTATTGCAGTAAAGGAACAGGGAGACGACATAGTTTTCTTAAGAAAGATTATAAAGGGCGGTGCGGATAAGAGCTATGGTATTCAGGTAGCTAAGCTTGCAGGAGTACCGGAGGAAGTTATTGAAAGGGCTAAGGAAATTGTATCAAACCTTATGGATGCGGATATTTCTAAAAAAGCCAAGGAAATAGCAAAATATGCTCCGGCTAAGAAAACTAAAAAACTGGATGAAGTAGATATAGCACAGATGTCACTATTTGATACGGTTAAAGATAGTGATATTTTAGAAGAACTTAAAAATATTGATATTAGCAATTTGACACCGATAGATGCACTTAATACTTTATATAGCCTGCAGAATAAATTAAAAAACAGGTGGTAGAATGTCATCGTGAGTAAGCACAAGGCTTACGCACTCGACCCATAAAATCACCTTGTGATTTTATGGTAGATTAAAAACAGACAGTAAGTATACTGGAATTAGGAGAAAAATCATGGCAAATATTATGGTGCTTGACCAGAATACCATTAATCAGATTGCTGCAGGTGAAGTTGTTGAAAGGCCTGCTTCTATAGTAAAGGAGCTTTTAGAGAATGCTATAGATGCAAAAGCAACAGCTATTACTGTAGAAATAAAGGATGGAGGTATTTCATTTATCAGAATCACTGACAATGGATGCGGTATAGAAAAAGAAGATATACCGGTTGCTTTTTTGCGTCATTCTACAAGTAAGATAAAAACAGCCGTTGATTTGCTAAATATTTCCTCTTTGGGCTTTCGAGGTGAGGCATTATCCAGTATAGCTGCCGTGGCTATGGTGGAGCTGATTACTAAATCAGAAAGCAGTTTTTGCGGCACAAGATATGTTATAGAAGGCGGAGAGGAAAAAAGTTTTGAGGATATTGGAGTACCAAATGGAACAACCTTTATAGTAAGAAATCTGTTTTATAATACACCTGCAAGAAGAAAGTTTTTAAAATCTTCTAATACAGAGGCATCATATATTAGTGATATTGTAGAAAAAATTGCACTTTCACATCCTGAAATAAGCATTAGGTTTATATGCAATAATCAAAATAAGCTACATACTTCGGGAAATGGCTCGTTAAAGGATGTAATATATACAGTTTATAATAGAGAAATAGCTACGAATCTTGTGGAGATAAATAAAGAATGTGATTTTATGAAAATCACGGGATTTGTTGGAAAACCATCTATTTCAAGGGGGAACAGAGGCTATGAGAACTATTTTATAAATGGCAGATATGTAAAGAGTAATTTTATTTACAGAGCCATTGAAGATGCTTATAAATCTTTTATGATGCAGCATAAGTATCCGTTTACCTGCATTAATATCAGTGTAAATACAGAACTGTTAGATGTAAATGTACATCCGTCTAAAATGGAGCTTAGATTTAGAAATCAGGACGAAATATATCCTTTTGTATTTAATGCCATTGATAATGCTCTGCATCATCGAGAGCTTATTCCAAGTGTAAAATTACAGGAGGATAAGCAGGTAAAAGAAAAAACATCAACAAATATTGTATCAGAGTTACTTGCATCAAATGGAGAGAAGGTAAGAATACCGGAGCCTTTTGAAACGACAAGAAACAGAGATTTGGAAAATAAGTTAAATTCGATTACGGGTAATATTCAAAAAGAGGAGGTTTCCAAACCTGCTGTTTTAAAGGAAGACAGGTCTGAATATTCTGTAAACGACAATAACAGGGTTACTACAATAAATTATTCTAAAAGTAATATTATTGTAGATAATAATACTGACAGTGCTACGGAAAATTCAAATAGTGATATGTCAAATGGTGATATTCTAAATATTAATAAAACAGGTAGTAATACAGAAAGTAATGATACAGGAAACAGTAATATAGTGGGTAGTAATGCAGAAAGTAATGATACAACAAACAGTAATATAGTGGGTAGTAATACAGCAAGTAATGATGCAGCAGACAGTAATGTAGTGAATAGTGATAAAACAAGCAGTAATACAGCAGGAAATACTACACTAAATAGAGATATATTAAACAGTGGCATAGCAAATGATGTTAATGAAGATATTAAAAAAATATCTGAAAAAACTCAAATCAAAAATGAACAAATGGAACTGTTTGACGATGTTCTTTTATCTAAAAAGGCACGTATATCACATAAGATAGTAGGACAGGTTTTTGATACATATTGGATTGTAGAATATGGCGATAAAATGTTTATTATTGACCAGCATGCAGCCCATGAA
Source organism: uncultured Clostridia bacterium (assembly GCA_947174885.1). Lineage (GTDB taxonomy): Bacteria > Bacillota > Clostridia > Lachnospirales > Lachnospiraceae > SVEL01. Next base: position 41,841 of record CAMWKO010000002.1, on the reverse strand, counting down.
AAAGTATTATATGAAAGAATTGTCGAAAGATATAACAAAAAAGAAACACTTTCGCAGGAAATAAATCCTCCTATAGTCATTTCACTTAATATGAAGGAGGAGCAGGTTCTTAAAATTAATATAGACAGCTTCAAAGAATTTGGATATGAAATAGAGGAATTTGGTGGAAATGAGTATGCTATAAGGGCAGTTCCATATGATTTATTATCTCTTTCTGATAAGGATTTATTTTTAGAACTGTTAGATGGTATCAATATTGAGGACAGCATAAAGGTAAAACCGGATATGCTGATTGACCGTATGGCAACTATGGCATGTAAAGCGGCTGTTAAAGGCAATAATAAGCTCAGCTTAGAGGAGGCAAATGAGCTTATTGATGAACTGTTAACACTGGATAATCCGTACAACTGTCCACATGGAAGACCAACAATTATTTCAATGACGAAATATGAAATGGAAAAGAAATTTAAGAGAATAATATAGGTGATTTTTATTATGAAACCATTAATTATATTAACAGGTCCTACTGCGGTGGGAAAAACCGATTTATCCGTGAAGCTCGCAAAGTCTGTTAACGGAGAAATCATTAGTGCAGATTCTATACAGGTATATAAATATATGGATGTAGGTTCAGCAAAGGTTACAGACAGGGAAATGGACGGTGTTAAACATTACCTTATAGATGAATTATATCCGGATGAAGAATTTAATATTTTTTATTTTAAAGAAAAAGCAAAACAATATATGGAGGAAATATTATCAAAGGGTAAAATACCAATAGTTTCAGGCGGTACCGGTTTTTATATACAATCGCTCTTATATGATGTGGAGTTTAGCATTGAAGACAATAATAAGGAAATACGAAATAATTTAGAAAAAATCTATGAAGAAAAGGGTGCTGCATACCTGCATAATATGCTTAGTGAAATAGATGAGGAAAGTGCTGCCGCCATTCATGAAAACAATATAAAAAGAGTGATAAGGGCTATTGAATACTTTAGGATTACCGGTGAAAAAATATCAGAGCATAATAAAAGGGAAAGCAATAAAAACTCGCCGTATTTATTTAAGTATTACTGCCTGAATATGGATAGAAAGCTTCTCTATGAAAGAATTAATAAACGTGTGGATATAATGATAGAGAACGGACTGGTTGAGGAAGTAAAAAAGCTTCTCAATATGGGATATTCTAAAAATCTTATTTCAATGCAGGGAATCGGATATAAGGAGATAGTTTCATATCTGCAAAACGAAATGACTCTGGATGAGGCAATAGATACTATAAAGCAGGAAACAAGGCGTTTTGCAAAAAGACAGCTTACCTGGTTCAGGCGGGAGAAAAATGTAGAATTTATTAATTATGAGGATTATGAATTTGATAAGAAAAGAATATTAGAATATATGATTAATGATATAAACAAAATGCTGGAGGAAAAATCAAATGAGTAATTCGGAAATGTACAGTGAACTTGGAATCAGTAAAGAAGTATTAGCATTTTCAAAGGATGTACTGGACAGCTTAAAGGAAAGATTTGAAAAAATAGATGAAGTGGCAGAATATAACCAGCTTAAGGTTATTAAGGCAATGAAGAAGAATAAGGTAAGTGAAATGCATTTTAACGGTTCTTCAGGCTATGGCTATAATGATGACGGAAGGGATAATTTAGAAGCAGTATTTGCGGATGTATTTCATACAGAGGAGGCTCTTGTAAGACCTAATATTGTATGCGGGACACACGCACTTGCAATAGCCTTGGCAGGTAATTTAAGACCAGGGGATGAATTACTTTCCATATCAGGAAAGCCATATGATACATTAGAGGAGGTTATAGGCATAAGACCCTCAAAAGGATCACTGGCGGAATACGGAGTGACCTATTCACAGGTAGATTTGCAAGGGGACGGGAGCTTTGATTTAGAGAGTATCAGAAACGCAATAAATGAAAGAACAAAGGTAATTGCAATTCAGCGTTCAAAGGGATATCAGACCAGAAAGACTTTATCGGTTGAGGAAATTGCAAGAGCTATTAAATTTGTAAAAGAAATTAATAATAAACTAATAGTAATGGTAGATAACTGTTACGGAGAATTTGTAGATACTGTTGAACCATCTGATTTTGGTGCGGATATGATTGTGGGCTCGCTTATTAAAAATCCGGGTGGCGGACTTGCACCGATAGGAGGTTATATTGCAGGCACAAAGGAATGTATTGAAAACTGTGCCTACAGACTTACAACTCCCGGTTTAGGTAAAGAGGTAGGTGCATCCCTTAATATTAATAAAAGTCTGTATCAGGGCTTATTCCTTGCACCAACAGTTACCGCATCTGCCCTTAAGGGAGCAGTTTTTGCAGCAAACATATATGAGAAATTAGGGTTTAAGGTAGTTCCGAACGGAAAAGAAAGCAGACATGATATTATTCAGGCAGTAGAATTTGGTATACCGGAGGGTGTTATTGAATTCTGCAAGGGTATACAGGCGGCTGCACCGGTAGACGGCTATGTAGAGCCGGAGCCGTGGGCAATGCCGGGTTATGATTCGGATGTTATTATGGCAGCCGGAGCTTTTGTTTCAGGAGCTTCTATTGAGCTTAGTGCAGACGGACCGATAAAGCCGCCATATGCGGTATATTTTCAGGGAGGTCTCACTTTTCCGCATGCAAAATTTGGAATTATGATGTCTTTACAGAAGTTAGTAGATGCAGGTATTGTTAAATTATTCTAAATGTGGTAGAATATTCTGAAATTGCCACTTTAACTTTGGAGAGTTGCAGTGGAGGATTCAATTGAACAATATACTTAAAATTAAAGACTTACCTGTTAATGACAGACCTTATGAAAGATGTTTAAAATCCGGTGCAGAATCATTATCAGATATAGAACTTTTGGCAGTTCTTTTAAAAACAGGAACAAAAGGAAAATCTGCAATAGATTTGGCAAATGAGTTGCTACATATGAGTAACGACGGACTTGCAGGACTGCACCATCTGCATATAGAGCAGCTCATGTCGGCAAATGGTGTTGGAACAGTAAAAGCAGTTCAGATAAAATGTATTTGTGAGTTGGGAAAACGCATTTTTAAAGCAAATCTGCAAAAACGCATTTCTTTTACAAATCCGGAGGATATTGCCAATTACTATGGTGCTGATTTACGGCACAAGGAAAGTGAAAATCTTATAATGCTTGCTCTTAATACAAAGGCAGTACTTATTGATGAGTTTCTTATATCAAAAGGTACAGTTAATTCATCAATTGCTTCGCCAAGAGAGATTTTCATTGAAGCATTAAGGGTAAGAGCAGTGTCTATTATACTTATTCACAATCATCCCAGCGGTGATTCAACTCCAAGCCGTGAGGACAGACTGGTTACAAGGAGAATTAAAGAAGCCGGTGAACTTATAGGTATTTCTTTGATAGACCACATTATTATTGGAAATAATAACTACATTAGTTTTAAAGAAAAAGGATATTTATAATATTTGAAATCGAAAGGAGCATATTATGGCTACACACGTATACGGAGTGGACTTAGGTACAAGCAATATTAAAATGTTTTCTTTAGCAAATAACGGAACAATAAATGAAAAGAATGTTATTGCTATTAAAAATAAAAGTGAGATTTTTAGTTTTGGAGATTCAGCCTTTGAAATGTATGAAAAGGCTCCGGCAAATTTAGAAGTATCATATCCTGTAAAATTTGGTGTTATTGCTGATATTCAGAATATGGAAATGGTTTTTAACTGTTTTTACAAAAAGATTAATTCAGGAAAGACCGTTACAGGAGCCGATTTTTGTATAGCTGTACCTACTGATATTACAGAAGTAGAAAAAAGAGCTTTTTATGATGTAATCATGGATGCAAAGGTTAAGTCTAAGAAGATTACTGTAGTTGAAAAGCCTATTGCAGATGCAGTCGGGGTAGGTATTGATGTAAATAGTCCGAACGGACATTTATTAGTAAATATTGGTGCAGATACTACAGAAATTACGGTTATTTCCTTAGGTGGTATTGTTCTTAGCAAGCTCATCAAAATTGGTGGAAATAAACTGGATGAATCAATATGCAGTGTTATTAGGAAGAAATTTAATCTTATTATTGGTTCGCGCTCTGCCGAAATAGTAAAAAAAGAATTGGCAGATGCTATAAATGCAGACGAAGATGCTGTTTGCATGGCATACGGAAGAAATATAGTAACAGGTCTTCCAAATGCAAGAGAAATTACAGGTGCAATGGTACATGAGGGAATTAGTGAGCTGTTACATCAGATTATTGAAAATATCAAGGTTATATTGGAAAGAACTCCACCTGAATTATCAGCAGATATTATAAACAGAGGTATCTATCTTACAGGAGGCTCTGCATCTATCAGAAATTTGGACGTACTTATTACACAGGAAACAGGACTTAAAGTAAATGTAGCTGATGAACCATCTGAATCAGTTATAAGAGGTATTTCTGACATACTTTCATCAGATGAGCTTGTTAAGCTGACATATGTTCCTAGAGAAAAGGAATATGATTAAATCGAGGTAATATATGAAAAAACGTGGAAAGTTTACTATTCCAACTAAATATATAATAGCCATCCTATCGTTTATATGTATTGCATTTATTACTTTATGTGTTATAAATGAGAATTTTTCAAGACCTATAAAGGAAGCGGCAGCTACAGTTATAGTACCTATTCAAAAGGGCATGAACTATGTGGGTGGCTGGTTTGCTGATAAGGCTGATACCCTAAAGGAAATAAATGATTTACAGGAAGAAAATGAAAGATTAAAAAAAGAAAATGATGAATTAAAATCTGAAAATGTAATTTTAAGTCAGCAGCAGAATGAACTGGAAAGATTAAGAGAGCTATACAAACTGGATGACATATATTCAGATTATCCAAAGGTTGCAGCCAGAGTTATAGGAAAAGAAACCAGTAACTGGTTTACAGTGTTTACTATTGATAAAGGCTCAAATGATGGACTTGAAGTAGACATGAATGTTATTGCCGATGGTGGTTTAGTTGGAAGAATTACTTATGTAGGAAAAAATTATGCAAAGGTTACTTCAATTATAAATGACGGCAGCAATGTAAGTGCAAAATTTGCAACAACATCTGATATTTGTATTGTAAGCGGAGATTTAAAGCTTATGAATGAAGGCATTATAAGGGTTTCAAATATAAATATTAATGCAAATATAAATGAAGGAGATATGTTACTTACCTCATACATAAGTGATAAATATGTACCCGGTATACTTATAGGATATGTAACCGGTGTTGAGGATGATGCTAACAGACTTACAAAGTCAGGATATGTTATGCCTGTAGTTGATTTTGCACATCTTGAAGAAGTGTTGGTAATTACACAGCTTAAAGAAGAGATTGATTAGGTTTAGGTGACTTTATGTTAATAAATATTGTATTTGCATTAATTCTTATAATTTCATATTTAATAGAGACTACGTTTGCAAGTACATTGCAGCTTGGAAATATAATTCCTAATTTAGTGATTATTATTGTATGTATGTTTTCGCTCCTGAGAGGAAGAAGGCAAGGTCTTATATTTGGTTTTTTTGCAGGCTTGCTCATTGATTTATTTAACGGCTATGAAAATGTCATAGGAATTAATGCATTGCTATATATGTATGTAGGATTTATCAATGGAATTTTCAATGATATAATTTATCTTCACAATTTTCATATTCCGATTATTTCTGTAGGAATTAGTGATATGGCTGTTTCTTTAATGACATATTTTATTACATTCTTAATTAGAAATAAACTGGATTTAATCTATTATTTTAAAAACATTATTATTCCTGAAATTATATATACTGTTTTTGTTACACTTTTACTATACAAGGTACTTTTAGTAGTTTACGAAAAGCTTTCCGATTATGAAAGCAGAAAGGACGCAAAAATTGATCAAGGAGATATTTGAAATAATTCTAAATGTTATTAAATCGAGAATTTTTATATTAGCAGCAATTTGTACGGCTCTTTTTTCAGTGCTGATATTCAGAGTTTTTAACTTGCAGATTGTAGATAATGAAAAATATGTTTCTGAATATAGTCAGAAAAGTGAAAAGACCAGATATTATACAGGTACAAGAGGAAATATATATGATGCAGACGGAAATTTACTAGCATATAATAAACCTATATATTCAGTAACTATTGAAGATACATTGGATAGCTCTAAATATAAAAATGAGCAGTTAAATGATATTGTATATAAAACAATTACTCTTATAGAAAAAAATGGAGATACTCTTATTAGCGATTTTCCTATAGTTATGGACGAATTAGGAGTTTTATCCTTTAGTGACTCATATTCCGAAACCTCAAGACAGAGATTTCTTAAAAATATATACGGAACAGAGGTCTTAGATACAGAAGAGGTTAAACATTCAGAGGAGCCGGCTTATTTTGCTTTTGAATATTTAAGAGATGATAAATATGAAATAGATAAAAAAATATATACGGACGAAGAAATATTAAAAATTATGATGATAAGATACAACTTATCATTAAACGCATATCAAAAGTATATTTCTACGGCTGTTGCAAAGGATGTTTCAGAGGAAACAGTAGCTGCAATATATGAAAGCGAAGCGGATATTCCGGGTGTAAAGATAGAGGAGGATACGGTAAGAGTATACAATAACAGTATATATTTTGCACATATATTAGGATATACCGGTAAAATATCAGAGGAAGAGCTTGTAAGCTTAAATGAAGAGTTAGACAATGAAGCCATTAAATATGAATTAAATGATATAGTAGGTAAAAGTGGTATTGAGGCATCATTAGAGCTTAGTCTTAGCGGTACAAAGGGTTATGATAAGGTGCTTACAAATACAACAGGTAAAGTATTGAGTGTAGAAGAGTATGTTGAGCCAAAATCAGGTGATGATGTATATCTTACAATAAAATCGGATTTGCAGATTGGTATATATCATTTAATAGAGGAGCATTTGGCGGGATTACTTATGGATAAAATTGTAAACCGTAATCTTACCGCTGAAGATGAAGAAGATTGGATGATTTCAATTAAATCAGTATACTTCCAGATGTTAAATAACAATGTTGTAGATATAGCTAAATTTACAGAAGATAATGCGACTGAGAATGAAAAAAATGTATATAATACGATGTTTGCCGAAAGAGAAAATGTAATAGCGAATATTGAAGCGGAGTTGAAAAATGACGAGGCATTGCCATTAGCGCAGTTGACTGAGGAAAAAAATGAGTATTTTACATTTATATTCAATAAATTAGTGGCAGATGGAGTCATATTAAAGGATAATATTCCTTCAGGTGATACAGTTTATGCTGATTGGATGCGTGATAAATTAAGTCTTAGAACTGTGCTTTTATATATGGTATCCAACAATTATGTTGATACTTCACTTTTAAATCTGAAAGGTCAATATTCAGATAGCGAAGAAATATTTGAGGCGATTATTAAATACGTAGAAGATAAAGTTGTATATGATAATTCATTCACTAAACTTATATACAAATATCTTATCAATCTAGGAACGATAACAGGCAATCAGGTATGTTTATTACTGTTTGACCAGAATATTTTAAATTTTGATGAAAATATGTATCAGAAACTTAGTAATGGCACTTACAGCCCATACAGTTTTATGATGGAACAGATAGAAACATTAAATATTACACCTGCACAGATTGCACTTACACCATGTTCAGCATCATGTACTATTGTTGATCCAAATACAGGAAAAGTGCTGGCAATGGTTTCGTATCCAAGCTATGATAATAATATTTTTTCAGGTTCTATTGATTCAAAGTATTGGAAACAATTGAGTGAAGACTTATCAAGCCCTTTATATAGCAGGGCAACTAAGATGCGTACAGCTCCGGGCTCGACATTTAAAATGCTTTGTGCAATAACAGGTATCGAAGAGGGGGTTATAGATGAATATTCAACAATACTTACAAAGGGTATTTACGAAGATGTTAATCCATCGCCAAAGTGCTGGATATATCCCGGTTCCCATGGGAATATTAATGTATGCAGGGCTATTGAGGTTTCATGTAACTATTTCTTTTATGAGGTAGGGTATAGAATATCTTCAAAGACTACAGGTATATTCAATGAACAAAGCGGTTTGAATATATTAGAGAAATATGGAGAAAAGCTTGGTCTTACAACCAAGTCAGGTGTTGAAGTAGAGGAATATAGTCCGTTATTTACTGATGAAAATGTTATTGCCTCGTTTATCGGACAGGGTACAAACTCTTTCACAGGTGTTCAGCTTGCAAGATATATAAATACTATTGCTGCTAATGGTTTAAATAGTGAACTTACTTTGATAGATAGCGTGAAAAATACTAGCGGAAATATTGTAGCAGAATCCAATAATGAAAGTGTACAGATTGATGTAAGTGAATCTACAATTAAAACTGTACAAAAAGGTTTAAGTATGGCAGCAAACTCCTATTCAAGCTTTAATAGTCTGAATTTTAATGTTGCGGCAAAGACAGGTACAGCACAGGAGAATGCAAATTATCCTGACCACGCCTTATGTGTGGGATATGCACCGTATGAAGAACCTGAAATCAGCTTTAGTGTAAATATTCAGTATGGATACAAGTCTTCATATGCAGTAAGTCTGTCAGCAGATGTACTTAAATACTATTTTGGAGAGATAACACTTGACCAGATTATGAAGGGAGATGCCAAGGGGCCATATATAGATGGTCGGGATAATACACCTGATGATGATTTCCATGTAGAGGATATTCAGCACAACTAGTATAATTTGAATTTCCATATTTTCTATTTTAGATACAGCAGGATCTTATTGAATCCGGAAATACGGAAATCTAGGAATTAGCATATTTTGCTAATAAAGTTTGACACATTAAGATTTTTCTCGTAAAATATCTTAAGAAAGGGATGAAAAACATGAAAAATTCAGTTGTGGTTAAAGGCAATAAATATGGTATTGTCCTGTCTATAAAAGAAGATGCCCTAATTGAGGATATTAAAATAGAAATAGCAGATAAAATTAAAGAAGCTTCAAAATTTTTTAAAAATGCTTCAAGTGCCATTTCATTTGAAGGTAAAAGACTTTCAGATGATGAGAAACAGCAGATTATTGAGATTATATCAGAAAACTCAGATTTAAACATTGTCTGTATAGTAGATGATGAAAGAAAAGAAGAGTTTAAGAATGCTATTGAAACAAAGCCAGAAATCAGTACGGAAGCCATGATTGCTAATGTTACCGGCGGGCAGTTTTACAGGGGTACATTGCGTAGTGGACAAGTACTTGAAAGTGAATCCAGTGTTGTAATATTAGGAGATGTAAATCCCGGTGCCAAGATATTATCAGGGGGGAATGTTGTAGTTTTAGGTTCTTTGAAGGGTACAGTATACGCCGGACTTTCAGGTGATGAAGCAGCTTTTGTTGTGGCGCTTGATATGTGGCCTTCTCAGATTAGAATAGGTGATATTATTGCCAGAAGCGGTGATAAGCCTAAAAAGCATAGTAAGCCTGAAACAAAAATTGCTTATGTAGAAGATGGCAATATTTATATTGAATCTTTTTCAAAAGAGGTTCGTAAAGATATAAAATTATAATATATTGTGTTTGCGTCAATGCAAGGATGGAGGAATTTATGAGCGAAGTAATCGTAGTAACATCGGGAAAAGGCGGTGTTGGAAAGACTACTACATCTGCAAATGTAGGTACGGGTCTTGCAAAATTAGATAAGAAAGTTGTACTAATTGATACAGATATAGGACTTAGAAACCTTGATGTTGTTATGGGACTGGAAAATCGCATAGTATATAATCTTGTAGATGTAGTTGAGGGTAACTGCCGTGCAAAACAGGCTATGATTAAGGATAAGAGATATCCCAATCTTTATTTATTACCTTCTGCACAGACAAGAGATAAGACAAGTGTTACCCCTGAACAGATGAAAAAGCTTGTAGAGGAGCTGAAAGAAGAGTTTGATTACATAATTCTTGATTGCCCAGCAGGTATTGAGCAGGGCTTTAAGAATGCTATAGCCGGTGCAGACAGAGCATTAATTGTAACAACACCGGAGGTTTCAGCTATCAGGGATGCTGATAGAATTATAGGACTATTAGAAGCTAATGAGATGAAAAAAATTGATTTAATAGTAAACAGAATCCGCATGGATATGGTAAAAAAAGGTGACATGATGTCTATTGAAGATGTTTTGGAAATCCTTGCTATTGATTTAATTGGTGCAGTACCGGATGATGAAAATATTGTTATAGCTACAAATCAGGGTGAGCCGTTAGTTGGCAATAATACATTACCAGGACAGGCTTATATGAATATTTGTAAAAGGATTATTGGTGAAGAAGTTCCTATGCTTGATTTGGCAGGTAGTAATGGTTTCTTTGCAAAAATAGGAAAGCTTTTTAAGAAGAATTAGGAGGTAGAGATGGGCGTTTTTGACTTATTTAAAAAGAAATCTTCAGGAAATGTAGCTAAAGACAGGCTTAAATTATTATTAGTTTCAGACAGGGCTAATTGTTCTCCTGAAATAATGGAAATGATTAAGAATGATATAATTAATGTTATTGCAAAGTATATGGAAATAGATTCTGAAGGACTTGATATCCAGATTACACAGACAGAATCAGATGGTTCAAATGGTAACGTTCCTGCATTAATTGCAAATATTCCTATTAAGGAAGTTAAACATAACTCTTAGTATCTATTGGAGTGAAGATGTCTAATTTTTATAAGAAAATTGTAGAAAAATTAAAAACATATCAGCTTAGATATTTCAATTTCAGACTGCTTATATGGCTTGGTGCCATTAATATCTTAGGTGTTAATGTAATAGCATCTGCAACTACATCAACTACCTTTGAAAAGAAACAGATATTAGGTCTTGCTGTAGGAAGTGTAGTTATGATTGTTATAGCTTTAATTGACTATAACTTTATATTAAAGTTTTACTGGCTTATTTATCTTGGCAATCTGTTATTATTACTGCTTGTAAAACTCGTGGGTGCTAATCATATGGGTGCACAACGTTGGATAGAGTTTAAAGGTATACAGATACAACCTTCTGAATTTGCAAAGATTTTTATGATACTGTTTTTTGCAAGATTTCTGATGAAGTATAAGGATAAGATAAATACCTTTAAGATTATTGCTTTATCAGTGATTTTATTTGCGATTCCTTTAGTACTGATATATAAACAGCCGGATTTATCTACAAGTATTGTTATAATATTTATATTTTGTGTAATAATGTATATAGCAGGAATTAGCTACAAGATTATAGCGGGTGTATTTGCAGCAGCCATACCGGCAGCATTGATTTTATTATATTTGCTGTTGCAGCCGAATCAGACTATACTGGATACATATCAGTATAACAGACTTATTGGTTTTTATGAGGCTGATAATGAAATAGCAGAAAGAATTAATTATCAGCAGGATAATTCGCTTATGGCAATAGGTTCTGGTGGTTTATGGGGAAAGGGTTTAAATAATGATAGTGCAGACAGTGTTAAGAATGGTAACTATATATTAGAACCTCAAACAGACTTTATATTTACAATAGTTGGAGAAGAACTGGGCTTTGTAGGTACTGTTACAGTTATTATACTTATAGCACTTATTACTTATGAATGCTTTTATACGGCGGCACATGCACCGGATTTGACAGGACGGCTTATTTGCTGTGGTATAGGTGGATTGATTGCATTTCAGGCATTTGTAAATATGGGTGTTGCAACTAGACTTTTACCTAATACAGGTTTACCATTACCGTTTGTAAGCTATGGATTAAGTTCTTTGCTTAGTCTGATGATTGGAATGGGATTTGTGTTCAATGTGGGACTACATCATAAAAAACTTATATGATGGGATTTAGGAGGTGTTCATGAACATAGGATTAATTGCACATAATTCAAAAAAAACGTTGCTTCAGGATTTCTGCATAGCCTATAGAGGAATTCTTTCAAAGCACAATATTTATGCAACAGGCACTACAGGAAGAATGGTTGAAGAAGCTACGGGCCTAAGTGTTCACAAGTTTTTGGCGGGACATTTAGGTGGTGAAACTCAGTTATGTACACTTATTGAAAATAATGATATGGACATGATTATTTTTATGAGAGATCCTCTTACAAAGCAAAAACACGAGCCTGATATAACTAATATTTTTAAGCTGTGTGATGAGCATAATATACCATTTGCAACTAATATTGCTACAGCAGAGGTATTGATTTTAGCACTGGATAGAGGTGATTTGGCTTGGAGAGAAATATACAAATAATATGTATTACAGGATAGAAATTGGTTTAATTTCTATCCTTTTTATATTTCCGTTGCTATTCTCCCATGGAGGTGGCGACACGACCGTAAAGACTTACTAAGTATAATCCGCATAATCCAACAACTGCATAAATTACACGAGAGATTATTGTCATTTCACCAAAAAGGAGTGTAATTAGATTTAATCTGAAAAATCCAATTAATCCCCAGTTGATAGCACCAATAATAACAATGGTTAATATTGTGTAATCTAAACCCTTAGTGTTCATAATGTCCTCCTTATAAAATGTGACTTTTTGAAATGTCAGGATAGAGTATGGATATCTATCTGACATCTTAGTTTTAGTTTTGGCAAAATGGTTAAAAATATTATGTAATTTTTTTACAAAATAAAAATATTGAAAAACTAATAATATCATATTCTTTTTGAGTTTCCGTATTTTTTATTTTTAGCTTCAAAAAGCTTACATCATCATAATGATGTAAGCATCTTGCACAAAAAGTTGCAGATGAAGGTTCACTTTCATCTGCAACTTTTTGTGCAAGATGTCTATGTTGCCTTTGGCAAGAAGACTTTTTGAAACTAAAAATAAAAAATACGGAAACTCTAACATATTCTTTACTTGACTATCTTCTTTCATAATGATATAAATTATTTGGATTATTATAGTTTTGTATAGATATTAAGATAGCGTTTACAAAAAGTGTATAAACGTACTATTATGAAAGTGGTACATAAAATCTTACGTATTTATATATTATCTTAATAGATAGAACGGAGGATAAGATGTCAGATAAAAATGTTTCAAATGTTACAATACCGGTTGCACCTCTTAAAATTGCAGCATTAGAAGGCTGTATGGATTTGGCAAGGCTTGTAGACAGTCATATAGTAGATATAAGAAAGGCAAGAAATATAGAAAGTAATGCACCTATAGAATTTAAGGGCTATAACTGTGATTCTTATCTGTTGGATTGTAAATGTCCAAGATTTGGTTCAGGAGAAGCTAAAGGTGTAATTAGTGAATCTGTAAGAGGTGATGATATATTTGCAATGGTAGATGTAAGCAACTATAGCTTAACGTATAAGGTATGCGGACACATTAATCATATGTCACCTGATGACCATTTTCAGGATTTGAAAAGAATTATTTCTACTTCTGTAGCAGCGGCTAAAAGAGTAAATGTTATTATGCCATTCCTTTATGAAGGCAGACAGCATAAGAGAAATAGAAGGGAATCTCTGGATTGTGCTTTAGGATTACAGGAAATTACAAAAATGGGTGTTGCTAATATTATTACTTTTGATGCACATGACCCAAGAGTTGTAAATTCAATACCACTTCGCGGATTTGATAATTATATGCCACCTTATCAGTTTATAAGAGCTATCCTGAATGTGGATAATACATTAAAAATAGATAATGAAAATTTAATGATAATAAGTCCTGACGAAGGTGCTATGGGAAGAGCAGTTTATTTTGCCAATGTATTAGGTGTAGATATGGGTATGTTCTATAAACGTAGGGATTATTCTACTATTGTAAACGGAAAAAATCCTATAGTAGCACATGAGTTTTTAGGCACTAATGTAGAGGGAAAGGATGTTATTATTGTTGATGACATGATTTCTTCCGGTGAAAGTATGCTCGATGTTGCTAAAAAGATTAAAGATAAAAAAGCCAGAAAAGTATTTATATGTACTACCTTTGGATTGTTTACGGATGGTCTGGAAAAGTTTGATGAATACTATAAAAATGGATATTTTAATTATGTTATTACTACAAATCTTACTTACAGAAATCCTGAATTGCTTAGCAGACCTTATTATTTAGAGGCTGATATGAGCAGATATCTGGCTATTATTATAGATACATTAAATGAAGACAGATCTACGAACGCTGTATTATCTCCGACTGAGAGAATTAAAGCATTAGTAGATGAATATTATAAAATTAATATTAAATAGAAAAGTAAATTATTTAGACTAAACTTTAGCTGGATATATTATTTAACTTCTAAGATATATAAGTGTTAATTATATGCTTTTAAATTTATATTATCAGTTGGAAAGGTATTAATATGACTAAAAATAATGGTCATTTGATAAAAAGTGTTTTGGCAGGATCTATTGCCGAGGAACTGGAAATAGAGGCAGGGGATTATCTGCTTGAAATAAATGGAGAGGCAGTAGAAGATGTATTTGACTATCATTATATGATAAATGATGAATATATTGAGGTACTGATTAGAAAAATCAATGGTGAGGAGTGGCTTTTAGAAATTGATAAAGATTATGAAGAGGATTTAGGTATTGAGTTTGAACAGGGGCTTATGGATGACTATAAATCCTGCTACAACAAATGTATATTCTGCTTTATTGACCAGATGCCAAAGGGAATGAGAGAAACACTGTATTTTAAGGATGATGATTCAAGACTATCATTTTTGCAGGGGAACTATATTACACTTACAAATATGAAGGATAAAGATATAAATAGAATTATAAGGTATCATCTATGTCCTATTAATATTTCCGTGCATACAACGAATCCGGAGCTTAGATGTAAAATGCTTAATAATAGATTCGCAGGTGAAGCGTTAAAAAAAATAGACATACTTGCTGAAAATTTTATTGAAATGAATGGACAGGTTGTTCTTTGTAAGAATGTAAATGACAAGGACGAGCTTGTAAGAACCATTAAAGACTTATCAAAGTATCTGCCCCATATGAGAAGTGTTTCAGTTGTGCCTTCGGGACTTACAAAATACAGAGATGGCTTGTATTCGCTCGAAGCTTTCAATAAAGAAGATGCCTGTATGGTTATTGACACAATAGAGAGCTTTCAGCAGGGCTTTTATGAGCAGTATGGATTGCATTTTATCCATGCTTCTGATGAATGGTATATTATGGCGGAGAGGGAGTTTCCGGAGGAAGAACGATATGACGGATATATTCAGCTTGAAAATGGTGTAGGTATGATGAGACTTCTAAAAGATGAATTTGAAGAAGCACTTGATAAAAGAACATCAGATTTAAAAAAAAGAAAAATTACATTGGCTACAGGAAAGCTTGCCAGTGGTCTTTTGACATATATATCAGAGAAAATCAGGGATAAATTCCCTAATACAGATGTAAATGTAATTACTATCAGGAATGACTTTTTTGGAGAAACAATTACAGTATCAGGATTAATTACAGGTCAGGATTTATATAAACAATTAAAGGATGTCGATTTAGGTGATAAGCTTTTGCTGCCGGGAAATGTACTTAGAAGTGGAGAGGATGTCTTTTTAGATGATATGCACTTATATGAACTGGCAGATAAGCTTAATATAAATATAGTAATACCAGAAAATAGCGGAAAAGATCTGTTAGAAGCAATTTTATGTGAGGATTATGAAAATAGCACTTATAATGAAGCTAATTTTGTATATGTAAAATGCTATAACAATCGAAATAAAGGAGAACAGGGTTGAAAGAAGCTTTTAACCTTGAGTTTGTGTTTCAACCAGAGGCGCAGGCACTTCTGATAAAAGCATTAGGAGGCAAAAATGAGTAAACCAGTAGTTGCCATTGTAGGCAGACCAAATGTGGGTAAATCAACATTATTCAATGCTCTTGCAGGTGAGATGATTTCTATTGTAAAAGATACCCCGGGTGTAACAAGAGACAGAATATATGCTGAAATAAACTGGCTAAATTATAATTTTACGATGATTGATACAGGTGGTATTGAACCGGAAACAAATGATATTATCCTGTCGCAGATGAGAGAACAGGCGGAGATTGCTATAGCTACAGCCGATGTGATTGTATTCATGGTGGATGTAAAGCAGGGGTTAGTAGACAGTGATGCCAAGGTATGTGACATGCTAAGAAGAAGTCATAAGCCTGTTGTTTTATGTGTAAATAAGGTGGACAGCTTTGCTAAACAGCAGGCGGATGTATATGAGTTTTATAATCTTGGAATTGGTGAGCCTATTCCGATTAGTGCTGTATCAAAGCTGGGTTTAGGCGATTTGTTAGATGAAGTTACAAAACACTTTGAAGAAATTGAGTATACTGACGAAGAAGATGAAAGACCACGTATTGCAATAGTAGGTAAGCCTAATGTAGGTAAATCATCGCTTATAAATAAACTTTCAGGAGAAAACAGACTTATTGTATCTGATATTGCAGGAACTACCAGAGATGCAGTAGATACAGTCATAAAAAATAATGACAGGGAATATGTTTTTATTGATACAGCAGGTCTTAGAAGAAAAAATAAGATAAAGGAAGAATTAGAGCGGTATTCCATTATCAGAACTGTTACAGCGGTGGAAAGAGCAGATGTAGTAGTTATGCTTATTGATGCAATAGAGGGTGTTACAGAACAGGATGCCAAAATAGCAGGAATTGCCCATGAAAGGGGAAAAGGTGTAATCATAGCAGTCAATAAATGGGATGACATTGAAAAAAATGATAAGACCATTTATGAATATACGAGAAATATAAAAGATGTACTGTCGTTTATGCCATATGCAGAGCTGCTTTTCATTTCTGCAAAGACAGGTCAACGACTTGGAAAGCTGTTTGACCTTATAGATATAGTTATTGAAAATTCTACATTGCGTGTGGGTACAGGGGTATTAAATGAGATTATGTCAGAGGCAGTTGCAATGCAGCAGCCACCTTCAGATAAAGGAAAACGACTTAGATTATATTATATTACTCAGGTTTCCGTAAAACCGCCTACATTTGTAATATTTGTTAATGACAAGGAACTTATGCATTTTTCATATACAAGATATATTGAAAATAAGATTAGAGAAGCGTTTGGTTTTAAGGGAACGCCTTTAAAATTTATTATCAGGGAACGCAAGGAAAAAGAACAATAATTAGGAGATTTATTATATGTACGACATACTATATAGAATTATTTGTATAATCATAGGTTATATATTTGGACTGCTTCAGACAGGTTATTTATATGGAAAATTAAATCACATAGATATCAGAGATTATGGTAGTGGTAATGCGGGAACTACGAATGCAATGAGAGTTCTTGGAAAAAAGGCAGGAATTATTACTTACCTTGGAGATACCATAAAAGGAGTTTTATGTGGACTTTTAATCAGAGGTATTTTTGGGAGTGCTCTTGACTTAAATAGTGCATATATATTTGTACTCGTATTGTATGGTGGATTTGGTGTAGTACTGGGACACAATTTTCCGTTTTATATGAATTTCAAGGGTGGAAAGGGTATAGCCGCATCAAGTGGAGTTATTATTTCATTATTTGATTTGAGACTTATGATTATTTCATGTCTTACTTTTGTAATAATAGCAGTACTATCAAAATATGTTTCATTAGCATCAATATGTATGATGATAGTATTTTTTGGATGTGTTGCATCTTTTGCCGTATTAGGATGGCTTCCTGTCAGCGGTACATCATATCTGCCTGAAACGTTTATAATGACATTTATACTTTCTGCTCTGGCAATTTTTAAACATAGAAGTAATATAGTAAGACTGCTTAACGGCACAGAACGGAAAATAGGTGAAAAGAAAGAAAATATCTAGGAGGAAATATGGCTAAGGTATCAATTTTGGGATGTGGGGCATGGGGCATTGGTATTGCAGTTTTACTAAATAATAATGGTCACGATGTCACTATGTGGTCAGCATTAGATAGAGAAATTAAAGCACTTAAGGAAAAAAGAGAAAATGAGAACAGCCTTAAAGGTGTAATATTGGATGAAAAGATTGAAATCACCTCTGATATAGAAGCTGCCTGTGAAGATAAAGATATAATTGTCATGGCAGTTGCTTCAAGCTTTACAAGACAGACTTCAGCCAGAATAAAGTCGTATATAAAAGAAGGGCAGATAATCTTAAACATAGGTAAGGGAATTGAAGAAAAAACACTTATGACACTTACAGAGATTATAGAAGAGGAAATTGTCAATGCAGATGTTGCTGTATTATCCGGACCAAGTCATGCAGAAGAAGTGGGAAGAGGAAAACCGACTACATGTGTAGTAGGTGCGAAAAGCAGAAAAACCGCTGAATTTATTCAGGAAATATTTATGAGTAATGTTTTTAGAGTTTATACAAGCCCTGATATTCTGGGGATTGAGATAGGTGGCTCACTAAAAAATGTTATAGCATTGGCTGCGGGGATGGCAGATGGTCTTGGATATGGTGATAATACCAAGGCGGCTCTTATAACCAGAGGTATTGCTGAAATTACAAGATTAGGAGTGGCTATGGGAGCAAAAACACAGACCTTTGCAGGCCTATCGGGTATTGGCGATTTAATAGTAACCTGCGCCAGTGAGCATAGCAGAAACAGACGGGCAGGAGTACTCATAGGGCAGGGAAAAACCTCTGATGAAGCCATGAAAGAGGTAAATCAGGTTGTGGAAGGTGTTTACAGTGCAAAAGCAGGCTTACTTTTATCAAGGAAATATAATGTTTCACTTCCTATCATTGAACAGGTATGTGATGTTTTATTTAATGGAAAAGATGTTAAAATGGCTGTAAATGATTTAATGTTACGTGATAAAACAAGTGAAATATCAGATAAGTATTGGAATGACTAAATAATGAGGTAGAAATGGCAATAATTAAAAAATTTAATCCAAATCATATATATATATCAAACAGACTAAATAACAGACTTAAAACAATACTTGAGTTACCTCTTACTATTGTCGAAACACCTACAGGATATGGTAAGACAACTGTTATTAAGGAATACTTTGTAAAAAATAATATAAAAAATATATGGTTTAATGTAGATACAAGTGATAAAGAAACGTTTTTTTCTGAATTTTGCAGGAGAATAGATTCTGTAAGCGAGTCATGTGCAAAGATACTTCGTTCAGTCGGCTTTCCCAAGGATGATGATACTGCTTCAGTAGTTTCAAAGGCTTTATTTGATTTGCCTTTTAGGGAAAATACAGTTTTGGTTTTAGATAATTATCACTTAATAAGTGATAATTACTTTAATCAGATTATAAAGGATTTATCGAGTGGGAGAAACGAAAAACTGCATGTATTATGTCTGACACAGGCTATTACTTCCGGTGTAACCTTTGATCTGATACTTAAAAAGCAATTAAACTATTTAAGTAAAGGTGATTTTGAACTCACTAAGGAAGAACTGGAGGAGTATTATAAAAATTGTGGTATTAAATTAACTAAAGAAGAAGCGGATTTTTTATTTGAATATACAGAAGGATGGCCAAGTGCATTATATCTGCAGATGTTATCTTACGCCTCAACAAATAAATTTGAGCCTACAATCAGCGTGGATAATCTTGTGTGTAATGCTATTTGGAATAATATTACCCGTAAAGAGCAGGACTGTTTAATTTCGTTAAGCTTATTTCCTAACTTTTCTTTTAGACAGGCTATTGAAATGACAGGAAAAGCTATATCAGAAAGCGAGATTGAAAATCTTTTCGATAACAATGCATTTATAAAATATGATTCAAAATCCAGAAAATATTATATACATTCTATTTTAAAATATTTTTTAGAACAGGAATTTGATAAATTAGAGCCATTATTAAAAAAACAAATATATCAAAATGCAGGTAACTGGTTTGCTGCTAACGAAGAATATTTTAATGCAATTAAGTTTTACTATAAGATTTGTGATTTTGAAGCTGTTCTATCAATGAATTATACGGCAAGTACTATTATTAAAGAAATGAATTATATAAATAAGCCATTATTTTTAGGAATTGCCAAAAAAGTTAGTAATACTCAGAAGATAAAATATTTAAATACTTACTTAATATTTGTATATTCGTTGTTTTTGTACAATGAAAGAGATATGTTTGAAAAGGAATGTTCTTTATTGATTGAACTGGTAAATGAAGAAGAATTACCAAAAAGCATTAAGGACAATTATATGGGAGAATGTATATTATTAAGTTCATTTAGCTGCTATAATAATTTGAAGACCTTAAAGAAACAATATGAAAAAGCATATAAATTACTAAAAGCACCATCGAACATATTTGACGGAAATAATAGCTTTACATTTTATAATCCAAGTATTTTTGCAGCGCTTCATACAATAGAGGGTGGATATGAGGAGGAAATTGAACTTCTAGATGAAATAATGCCGTTATATTATAAGCTTTTCGATGGAGCATCGAAGGGTGCAGAGGCATTATTCAGGGCAGAAATGCTTTTGAACAGGGTTGAATTTAATGATGCGGCAACACTTTGTAAAAAGGCAAAGTATATGTCAGAAACAAGAAAACAGTTAGACATATATATATCTTCCATGTTTATACTTACACGTATTGCATATTATAATGCTGATTATGATACGGTAAACAGCAATCTGGAGCTTATTAAAACAAAATTGGAGACTCTTGACCGTGGTGATTTATCTTATATGGCAGAAATGTGTGAGGGATATATAAGAGTAGCATTAGACAGTCCGGAGCTGGTACCTTCATGGCTTACAAATAATACATCTATTGAAAAAAATTGCAGAATACAAAATCTTGGTTTTGGAAATATTGTATATGGAAAGTATCTTCTCGAAAAGGAAAGATATGATGATTTTCTGGCAATAAGCGGGCAGATGCTGGGAGTTGCAGGTATATTCAATAATGCATTATACAAAATATATACGTATATTTATATTTCCATTGCAAATTCAATATTAGGAAAAAATCAAAAAGCAGTAGATATATTATTAGAAGCAGTTAAGATAGCTGCCAGTGATAATATATTATTACCGTTTGTAGAAAATTACAGTTCATTAAGTAATGTTTTTCTTGAATTTAATTCAATGGAATACAAGGAGTTTACTAATAAAATAAGAACTTTATCAAAAAAATATTCCAAAGGACTTAGAGCATCTAAAAAGGCATCTCTAAGTGATCAGAGTTTGGGACTTACCAAGAGAGAATACGATGTGGCTAAGCTTGCAGCAAGACGACTTTCAAATAAAGAAATTGCAGATGTATTATTTATAGCAGAAAGTACTGTTAAGTCAAACTTAAAGGTAGTATTTAATAAACTTGGAATTAATTCAAGAGGTGATTTAAAGAATTTTTTTGATTAATTCCCCCTAAAAGTGGGATGATTTAAAAAAATGTATGTGGCATAATATACCATAGAATGTTGAGGGACTAAGATATGGAGGAATATATATGCCAATAATAGATAAAGTTACACCCCTTTCAGATTATAAATTATTAGTGGAGCTTATAAACGGGCAGGCTCTTGTACTGAATTTTGAAAGTAAGCTTAATTCACTCAGATTCAATATCATAGAAAACAAAGATATATTTAAACGTGTTTCGACAGACGGGTTTTCAGTTCTTTGGAATAAAGGTAAGTTAAGAGTCAGCCTTGGTGAAATGATTGAGATGCTTCAGGATATTAAAACGTTGTTTAAAGTTGTATAGACCACAATAATGTGGTCTATTATCTTTTTAGGCTAATCTTTTTAAGGAATTATAATTTAATTATTATTTGCATTATAGGAGAAAAAAGTGGACGAGAAATTTAGAACCAGACTTAAAGAAGAAAGTAAAGATAAGGTTTTCAGATTAGTATTTGGCAGAACAGTGTTCATTATGTTATCTGTATCTATACAGATACTTATATGGGCTTTATTTATATTGTGGCTACAGGAATATTTTGTATATTTTTATGCAATGATTATATTTCTGTCTATTGTATTGGTAATTCACATTGCAAATAATGATATAAATCCGACATATAAATTGGCTTGGGAGTTTTTTGTGTTAGCTGTTCCGATATTCGGAAGTTTGTTTTATGTGCTTATCAAAATACATCCCCAAATTAATATTTTGAAAAAAAGACTTGCAACGAGAATAGAAGAAACTAAAATTTATTTAGAACAGGATACTGATATTTTGGAGGAGTTAAAACAGAAAAATGACGAATTATATGGTCTTACCAGATATGTTAGTGAACATGGTGGATTTCCGGCATATAAAAATACAAAAATTGAGTATTTCCCACAAGGTGAGGACAAATTTGAACGATTACTTAAAGAATTAAGAAAGGCAAAAAAATTTATATTTTTAGAATATTATATCGTAGATGAAGGTATTATGTGGGACTCCGTATTGGAGATATTGTGCGAAAAGGTAAAAGAGGGTGTTGAGGTTAGGTTTATGTATGATGGAATGTGTACCTTGAAGCTGTTGCCACATAATTATCCTAAGAAAATGGAAGAGTTGGGTATTAAATGTAAAATCTTTTCACCTATAAGACCTGTTATATCTACGTATCAGAATAACAGAGACCACAGAAAAATATGTGTAATAGATGGAAAAGTAGCATTTACAGGTGGTGTAAATCTTTCTGACGAATATATAAATGTTACACACAAATTTGGCCATTGGAAAGATACAGCAGTGATGCTTGAGGGAAATGCAGTTAAAAACTTTACAATCATGTTTTTACAAAACTGGAATATTACAGAAAGCCAAAAAGAGCAGTATGATAAGTATATTGTTGAATCTGATACTGTGGCAAATGGATATGTATTACCTTATGGGGATAGTCCGTTTGATAAGGAAAACGTAGGTGAACTTGTATATATGGATATCTTAAATAATGCAAGAGACTATGTCCATATAATGTCCCCCTATCTGGTTTTAGATAATGAAATGATGCTTTGTCTGGAATATGCGGCAAAAAGAGGTGTAGATGTAAAGATTATATTGCCACATATAACGGATAATCCTACAGAGTATAAAATAGCCAGAAATCTTTATCCAAGACTTATCGAAAGAGGTGTTAAAATATACGAATATACACCGGGCTTTGTACACGCAAAGACCTTTGTATCTGATAATAAAAAGGCAGTAGTAGGTACTATAAATATGGACTACAGAAGTATGTATCTGAATATGGAATGTGCAGTTTACATGCAGGATATGGAGGTAGTTGTGGATATAGAAAAGGATTTTAATCAAACATTACAAAAATGTAAGGAAATAGATATTGAAGACTGCAATAAATATAGTAAAATAAAACAGCTAATCGGAAAAATTCTATGGGTAATTTCACCACTTATGTAATAAAAGCATTTACTTTTTTCGATTTTAAGTGTATATTTTTATTCTGAAAGTTACTAAAAGATTGAAAGGAGTACACGCAATGGAAAAGAAACCATTTGTTACACTTGAACAGATTAAAGAGATTACAAAAAAATACCCTACACCATTTCATATTTATGATGAAAAAGGTATCAGAGAGAATGTTAAAAAGCTGAAAGAGGCTTTTTCATGGAATAAAGGCTATAAAGAATTTTTTGCAATAAAGGCTACTCCAAACCCATTTCTTATTTCTATTCTTAAGGAATATGGCTGTGGTGTGGATTGCTCATCTATGTCAGAGCTATATATGGCTGATAAAATGGGATTTTCAGCTAATGATGCTGTAGACGGTATTATGTTTTCATCTAATGCAACTCCTGCAGAGGAGTTTGTATATGCTAAAAAGCTTGGTGCCATTATCAATTTGGATGATTTTACACATATTGATTTCCTTGAGAAAACAGCAGGTATTCCGGAGAGAATCTGTCTTAGATATAATCCGGGCGGAATGTTTTCGATAAGTAATACTATTATGGACAACCCCGGAGATGCAAAATATGGATTTACAAAGGAGCAACTCTTTGAGGGCTATAGGCTTTTAAAGGAAAAGGGTGTAAAGACATTTGGTATTCATGCATTTCTTGCAAGTAATACGGTTACAAATGATTACTATCCAACATTAGCAAAGGAGTTATTTGAGCTTGCAGTTGAAATTAAAGATAAGCTGGATATCACACTTTCATTTATTAATCTATCAGGTGGTATCGGTATTCCTTATAAGCCGGATCAGGAGCCGAATGATATATTAAAAATTGGAGAGGGCGTAAGACAGGTATATGAAGAAGTGCTTACTCCTAATGGACTGGGTGAGGTTGCTATTTATACCGAGCTTGGCAGATTTATGATGGGACCTTATGGTGCTTTAGTTACTAAGGCAGTTCATGAAAAGCATATTTATAAGGAATATATAGGCTGTGATGCCTGTGCATGTAACCTTATGAGACCGGCTATGTATGGTGCATATCATCATATTACTGTTTTAGGTAAGGAAAATGAGCCTTGTGACCACAAGTATGATGTAACCGGCTCACTTTGTGAAAATAATGATAAATTCGCTATCGACAGAATGTTACCAAAGATTGATATCGGTGATTATTTATTCATTCATGACTCTGGTGCACATGGATATGCAATGGGTTACAATTACAATGGTAAGCTTAAGAGTGCTGAATTATTGTTACAGGAGGATGGTAACGTAACGATGATAAGGAGAGCTGAAACAATTAAGGATTATTTAGCTACATTTGATTTTACGGATATTTTTGAAGAATAGTAAAGTCGAAATGGTCCGATATAGAGTATGGTTATTCTACACTTTATATTGGACTATTTTTATATTTGTCTTAATTAACCTAATATGATATACTGTATAAGTACGACTGTCAAAAATGATATGTTATACACAATGTAAGATGTTAGCCGGAGGAAAAAATGAATTTTACAGCAAAAGAGATTATAAATGGCAAAAATTTAGAGATAAATTTACCTAAGTTTGGGACAGGTCTTATGAGTACCTTTAACAGTTATTCCTTTATAAGGCTTGCAATGAACTATTATACATATTATGAAATGATATCAGAAAGTGATATAAACGATAATATCTTAAAAAATCTTATAGTCAGATTTAATGATACTATAAAAAATGGTGTGTTATCATCTGATATAGGTGATGAACAGACAAAGGTTTTATCAGAAGTAGTAGCCGTTAGAGATGAAATAATAGATATTATGAAAGGGCTTACTTCACTTGCAGATATATTCAATATTTATGAGTATGTTCTTAACAGAATAGAGTATAATTTCAAGGATGGTGGACATATTCTAATTGAAACAGATGAAAATTTTGCCAATTACGTTATGTCATATATTTTATCAGATAAAGATAATGTAGTTATGAATACCAGAATTTGTGAAACTGTAAGAGAGCTTCCGGTGCGGATGACAAAGTCAAAGTTCTTTGAACTTCTTCATACCGGACTTGCAGTCTATAAGGACAGTGAAAAACAAAGTATAGATGACTTTTTGTTTATGTTAAGGACAGCCTCTATGCTTGAGATAAATGATACAGCATTTAAACTTTCAGAAGATATAGAGTCAATTTACAGGGAATTTAAGCATACTGATTTTTCAACTGTTACAGAGGAGAAATACAGGGATTTATCTGCAAAGCTTCAGCTTGCTACTTCATTTATTCAGAATATGGTAAATAAATATATGATGTTTGCAGAGGTTATAAATGATGCATATGTAATAGTTTTATCAAATCCTTATATTAAGGAAGTACCAAAAGAGCATAATGCCTGTGTTACGATTATAGAAACGTTATATAAAAGATTTTTAGCAGAGAATCCTTTGGAGGATGATATTGAAATAGAAAATTATTTCTTTGAATTAGAGGGAAAGCAGGAAGAATATTATAGAAACTTTAGCAGTGTTCTTAACAGTTTAGAAATATCAGCTGACACTCATAAAGATACTATTAATTCGCTTGGACTTGATACAATATACAATTCCCTGAATATTATCAGACAGCTTGTTTCAGGTAGTATATTTGTAGAATTTGATGTTGCTGTCAATACTGATATAGCAGATTCAGAATATATTGAAGATAAGTTTATGAGCTTAAAGAAGGAATATGAATACTTTTTTAAAGAAAATGTAAAGCTTGTAAACAGAGCTGTCATGGCACATGTATTATCATCATTGCCGATATTTTTTAATAATGTAGACGAAATTAAGAGTTATATTAAACAAAGTATAAGCCAATGTAGTGATAGCGCTGAAAAACTGGCTTGTTACGAGATTTTCCATTCACTAATGGAGGAGTAATATGAAAATTCCAAAAAATATAATTTTTGGTGAATTAGCAGCAAAAAAGAAAAACAAAATTCTTAAAGCCATAAAAAATAAAAAATATGTTTTTGATGTTTATATTATAACATTGCCTACAGCTTCCGGAATTTTGGAAATATATCCATCTTACATACTTACAAAGCAAGACTATATTGATAACGATATAACCATTGTAGGTATTGCAAGGGGGAAAGATGAAGCTATGGAGATAGTTTCAGATGTCTTATTGGACTGCTATAAAAAGCTTAACAGCTTTGATACAAAAAAATATTTTGCAGAGAGGTAGTAAAAGTTGATACATATATTATTAATAATACTAAAAATAATAGGTATTCTGCTTTTAGTTGTTTTAGGACTTTTACTATTTGTATTACTATGTATTTTATTTGTGCCTGTACGATATTACGGAAAAATAAAATATGATACCAAGCATAGAGAAATACATTTTAAAGCAAAGTATTTACTGGGTCTTATAAGATTAAAGGCTGATATGTCAGGGAAGGATATTAGCTATTCCTTTAAAATTTTGTTTAAGGAGTTAATTAAAAGTAAAGCTGATGAGGACGAAGAATATAAAGAAAAAAAGAAAAAGACAAAGCATAAAAAGGATAATATATCAAAGACAAAAGAAATTAAAAAGGATGATGATAATAGTAATAATATCAGTAAAACTGTTGAAGAAGATAATATTAACAATTCAGACAAGACTTATTGTATAACTGAGCATATATCAAATGATAATATATCAAATGATAATATATCTGATGAGGATACGGTTACTGAAAATACGGTTACTAAAAATAAATTAAAGCAGCTTTACCATAAGGTTTTAAATTTTATTATTAAAATTATTGATTTCATAGTAAATATAAGATCCAAGATTATTGATTTTGTAGATAGGTTAAGAAATATCAATCAAAGAAAGCAGGAATATCTTGAATTTTTAAGAGATGAAAAATCTAAAGAGGCTATACAAATTATAAAAGACTTGCTTTTGAAGACAGGAAAGCATATAATTCCTAAAAAAATAAAGGGAAAGCTTAAATTCGGAACAGGCAGTCCTGATACAACAGGTAAACTTTTAGGGATTATTTCATTATTTTGTAATAATTACTTAAAAAAGGTTAAAATAGAAGCAGATTTTGATAATAAAGTATTTGAGGGGGATATTAAATTTAACGGAAGAATCAGAGGTATTATTTTATTAGTAAATGCAATTAAATTATATAAAGTTAAAAGACTTAGAGAATTTATTAATTTTGTCAGGAAATAGGAGGATTTTAAAATGGCAGATAACAAAAATTTTGGTTCAAATGTAAATGCACTATTTGAGGGAATGTCCGGATTCATTACTACAAAGACGGTAGTAGGTGATGCAGTTCATATCGGTGATACTATTATTTTACCGCTTGTAGATGTTTCTTTCGGAATGGGAACCGGTAATAATGTTGGTGGAATGGGTGGTAAGATGACACCTTCAGCAGTATTAGTTATAAATAACGGTTCAAGTAAGATTGTAAATATTAAAAATCAGGATAGTCTTTCAAGAATACTTGATATGGTACCTGACATTATCAACAAATTCTTCAAAAAGGATAGTAAAGAAGAATTATCTGATGAGGAAATTATAAACTCAGTTACAGATTTAAATAATTAGTAAGAAAAAACGCAATCTCTCATATAATATAAAGAAAGAGGTATTGTTATGAGAAAAATTTGCGGTTTTATATTATTCTGGCTTGGAATTGGTATAACTATAGGAATATATTTGGAGCCAGGCTTTATATTGATATGTACTTTGGTACTTATGATAATAATTGGTTATAACTTGTTTTCATCATGTAATTAAGGAGATACACAATGGATTTTTCTAATAATAAGGAAAAAGATAAACAACTATTTTCTTTTGAGGTGTTTCCACCTAAAAAGGATAGTAATATAGAAACAATTTATAAAACACTGGAGGAGTTAAAGGATTTAAATCCTGATTTTATAAGTGTTACTTATGGAGCAGGCGGCAGAGAGGCAGGAAATAGCAAAACATGTGAAATAGCTTCAATTATTAAGGATAAATATAATATTATTCCTGTGGCTCATTTAACCTGTGTAAATTCTTCAAAGGCAGAGGTGGATGCCGAACTTACAAATCTTAAAAAGCATGGAATTAAAAATATACTTGCTCTAAGAGGAGATATTGTTCCTGATATAGAAAGAAAAAATGATTTTGCACACGCCTCTGATTTGATTAATTATATTAATGAACACTCACAAGGTTATTTTGAGATTTTTGGAGCATGTTATCCTGAAGTGCATGTGGATGCTCCTGATATTATTACAGACATAAGTAATCTTAAAAAGAAGGTGGAGGCAGGTGCAGGCCATTTGATTTCACAGCTGTTTTTTGACAATGGTAAATTTTATGATTTCTGTGAGAAAGCACGGATTGCAGGGATAAATGTACCGATAGAGGCTGGTATTATGCCGGTTACAAATAAAAAACAGATAGAAAGAATGGTAACAATGTGTGGTGCATCCTTGCCTTCAAAATTTGTAAAGGTATTACAGAGATATGAATATGCACCGGAAGCACTCAGAGATGCAGGCATTGCTTATGCCATAGACCAGATTGTTGATTTGTTATCAAACGGTGTGGACGGTATTCATTTATATACAATGAATAATCCGTATGTTGCAAAAAAAATAAATGATGCTGTCAGAAACTTATTCTTATAAAATATTAAGGATATTTGATTTATGAAAGAGGTAAAACTCACCGCTCTTAACTTTGAAGAAGGTGCAAGATATTTAGGATATAAAGGAAATACTCCTGATGATACAGTTTTAAAATTAATGAAGTGGGCAGAAAATGAACTTATAAACACATCTGTACCAAGATATTTATATAAAAAATTTCCTATTATACAGGGGGATGGAGGTATAGAGGTAATAGGGACAAGTATTGTTCTTACAGGCAATTCCGTAAAACTTCATTTAAAAAACTGTAATGAAGTTTATCTTATATGCGGAACGCTTTCTGCATCTGTAGATAAGCTTATAAGGATTACTGAATTAAAAGATATGGCAAGTGCACTTATACTTGATGCAATGGCAGGTGTTGCCATTGAACAGATTATGGACAAGGTGGAGAATATTATCCATATGGAAAATACAGATAAATTTCTCACCTATCGTTTTGGCATAGGCTATGGTGATTTACCTATAGAACTGGAACCGGATTTTTTAAAGGTATTAAATGCAGAAAAACTAATAGGACTGTGTTCTACGGAGAGTTACACACTTTCTCCCAGAAAATCCGTAATTTGTATTATGGGAGTAAGTGACGAAGAAATAATACAGAGAAAAAGAAGCTGTAGCGTATGTAATATGCAGGGCAGATGTGAATTCAGAAAACGAGGTGACCGTTGTGGGTTTTAAAGAATTATTTAATAATAAATATATTTTATTAGATGGCGCTATGGGTACAATGCTCCAAAAGCGTGGTCTTAGGCTTGGAGCAATTCCTGAAATTATGAATATTGAGCAGCCTGATATAATTCGGGAAATTCATAAAGAGTATGTTGCCGCAGGCTCACAGATTATTTATGCAAATACCTTTGGTGCAAACAGATATAAGCTTAAGTCCGGTGGCTATTCTGTAGAGGAAATTATAGGTGCCGGTATTAAAATTGCCAAAGAAGCTACAGAAGGAACAGATACCTTAGTGGCATTGGACTTAGGACCTATCGGACAGCTTCTTGAACCTACAGGAAGTCTTTCCTTTGAAGAGGCTTATGACATTTATAAACAGGAGATATTGGCAGGTATAGATGCAGATTTAGTAGTTCTTGAAACACAGACAGATTTACTTGAGGTAAAGGCTGCGCTTTTGGCAGTTAGGGAAAATAGTGATTTACCTGTTATAGTTACTATGACCTTTGAGCCAAACCATCGTACATTTACAGGCTGTAGTATTTCTTCAATGGCAAGAACACTTAGTCTTTTGGGGGCAGATGCAATAGGTGTAAACTGTTCACTTGGACCTAAGGAGATTCTGCCTATCATTTCCGAACTTAAAAAGTGGACAAACCTGCCTTTGGCAGTAAAGCCTAATGCAGGATTGCCTGACCCTATGACAAATACATATGATGTGGATGAGTTTGCATTTGCAGATAGTATGAAGGCTATGGCTGATTTAGGAGTGTTTATCTATGGTGGCTGTTGCGGTACTACGGCAGAATATATAAAATTATTAAAGGAAACCTTAGACGGATATAATATTGCAAAACATATTCCGAAAATGATACCTGTAACCGTATGTAGTCCGACACAGTCGGTTACAATATCAGAACCCAGAATTATAGGTGAGAGAATTAATCCTACAGGTAAAAAGAAATTTAAGGAAGCTCTTCTGAATAATAATATAAATTATATACTGAATCAGGCAATTGAGCAGATTGAAGCAGGAGCTGATATTTTGGATGTAAATGTCGGACTTCCGGGAATAGATGAAAAGGATATGATGATAAGAAGTGTAAAGGCACTTCAGGGTGTTGTGGATGTACCGCTTCAGATTGATTCTACAATACCGGAGGTATTAGAGGCTGCACTCAGGGTATATAATGGTGTGCCTATTGTCAATTCTGTAAACGGTGAGGAAAAGTCATTACATTCAGTACTTCCTATAGTTAAAAAATATGGTGCCTGTGTAGTAGGTCTTGCACTTGATGAAGGTGGTATACCTAAAACCGCCAAGGGAAGATTTGAGATAGCAAAAAAGATTATGGAAACTGCCATATCATATGGTATACCAAAAGAAAACGTCTTTATTGACTGTCTTACACTTACAGCTAGTGCGGAACAGGATGGGGTAATGGAAACCTTAGTGGCTCTTAAGAGAGTTAAAGAGGAGCTGGGCTTAAAGACCGTTTTAGGTGTTTCAAATATTTCCTTCGGATTACCAAACAGAGAACTTGTAAATCAGGCTTTCCTTACAATGGCATTACAAAACGGACTTGATTTACCTATTATTAATCCGAATATTACTGCCATGACAGGTGCTTTTATGGCATATAAGGTTTTGGCTAATATAGATAAAAATTCTATGGGATTCATTGACAGGTTTACAGACGTAGTGTTAAAAACAACTACCACTTCAGGAAGTTCCAAAAAAGAAGAAAATACAGTTTTATTTGACACATCTACTCCGTTGGGCGAACTTAAAGCAAAGCTGTTTCACGCTATAGACAGTGGTCTTAAAGCAGAGGGAGCAGGCTATACAAAACAGCTGCTTGATAGAGATGATTATGAATCGATGACTTTAGTTAATGAAATACTGATACCTGCATTAGACAAGACAGGTGATTTATTTGAAAAGGGTAAAATCTTCTTACCACAGCTTATATTATCGGCAGGAGTTGCCCAAAGCTGTTTTGAAGTCATTAAGGACAAGATGATAGAAAGTAATAATTCTCCAATTAGCAAGGGTAAGATTGTACTTTGTACGGTAAAGGGAGATATACACGATATTGGAAAAAATATTGTTAAGGTATTGCTTGAAAATTATGGATATACAGTTATTGATTTAGGAAAAGATGTGGACTATCAGGTAGTTGTAGATGCTGCCATTAAGCATCAGGCAAAGCTGGTAGGATTATCAGCTCTTATGACTACAACACTGGTGTCTATGAAGGAAACTATAAGACTTCTCCGCAAGAATAATGTAGATTGTAAAGTAGTAGTGGGAGGTGCAGTTCTTACAGCAGAGTATGCAAAGGAAATTGGTGCAGATTATTATGCCAAGGATGCAAAGGAAACTGTAGATATTGCGAAAGAGGTAATAGGTTAATGCTTAAAAAAATTTTAGATAAGAGTACCTGTGCTAAGTGCAGACTATGCTGTTCATTTGTACAATCGGATGCATGGGAAACACCTGTATTTACAAAGACAGATTTTGACTATAACGAGAATTGGTTCAAGAAATATGGATATAATAGTCATACATTAAAATTTGAATTTAAGGATGATGCAGAGATAAAGCTATGTCCGTATCTTAATGAAAATACGGGCTGTACTTTATCTGAAGCAGACAAGCCGTTTGATTGTAAAATATGGCCTCTTAGACTAATGAAAAAGAACGGCAGACTTGTAATTGCTTTGGCACCTATATGTAAAGGACTTGGAGAAAAGGACATTACAAAGATTAATGAATTGCTGGATAGCGGACTTTATGAAGAAATAATGAAGCATGCAGGAGAAAAGGACATTATAAAAGAATATAATGATGAGTATATATTGATAAAATAAAGCATATACTAAACAATAGAAAACACGCTTTGCGAGTTTTCTATTGCCATAAATAAAAAGACTAGAGTATTTTAATCTCTAGTCTTTCTTTAAATTTTTAAACTAAGCTCTTTCAACTAATCCTGACTTAAGACATGAAGTACATACATACATTTTCTTAGCAGCACCATTTACCTTAACTCTTACAGATTTAATGTTTGATTTCCACATTTTGTTTGATCTTCTATGAGAATGGCTCACAGCATTACCGAAGTGAGCAGCTTTGCTACAAATTGCACATTTAGCCATAATTGCACCTCCTTAATTCTAATTGGTCAAAATTATGACCACACAACAGATGATATTCTAGCAGAAAAATTCTCATTTGGCAAGAGCTTTTATAAAAAATATATATTTGTATTTCCAAAAACTTAATTATATGCTATAATGTGTGCATTATGAGAAAATGTTATAGAATAGGAGGTTTTGCTATGAAAGGAAAGATATCTACAGAACTTGGTGAAGTTCTTATAGATGAGGCAGTTATAGCAAAGTATGCCGGTACTACAGCGGTAGAGTGTTTCGGTATTGTTGGTATGGCGGCAGTAAGTGTTGCAGACGGATTGGTAAAATTATTAAAGAAAGATAGTCTTACAAAAGGTATAAATGTTGAAATTGGCGAAGGAAACAATATTACAATAGATTTTCATGTAATCGTATCATACGGTGTAAACATTCCTTCCGTAACAGATAATCTGGTATCAAGTGTTAAATATAAAGTTGAAGAGTTTACTGGACTGAAAGTGCAGAAGATAAATATTTTTGTAGAAGGCGTAAGAATCATTGATTAATGATTTTTAAGTTAAGGAGGATATTATTGTGGTAAAAACAATAGACGGCGCATTGATGAAAAAAATGTTTTTAGCAGGCGCAGCTAATCTTGATGCAAAAAAAGAATGGATTAATGAATTAAACGTATTTCCTGTTCCGGATGGAGATACAGGTACAAATATGTCATTAACCATTATGTCGGCAGCAAAAGAAGTAAATAATTTAACTGATGATTCATTTGAAGGTATTTGTAAAGCAATTTCTTCCGGTTCTCTTCGTGGAGCAAGAGGTAATTCAGGGGTTATTTTATCACAGCTGTTTAGAGGCTTTACAAAGGAAGTGAAAACAGTATCAGCCATAGATGCAAAGGTTATTGCGAAGTCCTTTGAAAGAGCTGTAGAAACAGCATATAAGGCAGTTATGAAACCAAAAGAGGGTACAATACTTACAGTTGCTAAGGGTGTAGCTGAAAAGGCTATGGAAATGGCCACAAAGACAGATGATTTAAATGAAATCATAAGTTCAGCTATTGAATACGGTGAATATGTACTTAGCCAGACTCCTGAAATGTTACCGGTGCTTAAGCAGGCCGGTGTTGTAGACTCAGGCGGACAGGGTCTTATAGTTGTTTTAAAGGGTGCTTATGATGCATTTCTTGGAAAAGAAATTGATTTTTCAAATGTAGAACAGACAAAAACAAATGTAAATACAGAAGGAGTTACTACAGAAGCTGATGATATCAAGTTTGGATATTGTACAGAGTTTATTATCATGCTTGAAAAGAATTTCAATGCAAAAGAAGAACTCAGATTCAAGGGATATTTAGAATCTATAGGTGATTCAATAGTAGTAGTTTCTGATGATGATATAGTAAAGGTGCATGTTCATACAAATGACCCTGGACTTGCTATTCAAAAGGCTTTAACATATGGAGCTCTCACAAAAATGAAAATTGATAATATGCGTGAGGAACATCAGGAAAAGCTTATCAGGGATGCTCAAAAACTCGAAAAAGAAAATGAAGAACCTCCAATGCCACATAAAGAAGTAGGTTTCATTTCAGTATCTATTGGTGAAGGTATTAATGAAATCTTTAAGGGTCTTGGTGTTGACTATATTATTGAAGGTGGTCAGACTATGAACCCAAGTACTGAGGATATGCTTAATGCCATAGATAAGGTAAATGCAGATACGATATACATTTTACCAAATAATAAAAATATCATTCTTGCGGCAAATCAGGCACAAAGTCTGGTAAAGGATAAAAAAATAGTTGTTATTCCTTCTAAAACCATTCCTCAAGGTATTACAGCACTTATAAACTATATTGCAGAAGATAGTGCAGAGGATAATACAGCCAGAATGACAGAGGAAATGGCAAATGTTAAAACAGGTCAGGTTACCTATGCCGTAAGAGATACAGAAATTGACGGAAAGACAATCAGACAAAATGATATTATGGGTATAGGTGATAGCGGAATTTTATCCGTTACCCAGGATATTAAAGAAACTACAATAGAGATATTAAAAGAATTAATAGATGATGATTCAGAAATCGTAAGCATTTACTATGGTGCAGATGTAACTGAAGAAGATGCAAATGCAATTGCAGAAGAGATTTCAGCTATTAATGACAGTGTAGATGTAGAAGTAAATTATGGTGGACAGCCAATTTATTATTATGTAGTATCGGTTGAATAAGTCAAATATCACGCAGTATGCAATGTTTTGATTTCTTTCTTCTGGGAATAAAATTATAAAAAGTAATATGATATAAAAATATGGAGACTCTATTTTTATATCATATTTATTTTTATGTATTTTTAATTTTAAGGACAAGGTTATTAAAAGATATTGCCTGTTAAAATTTATGATTCTAAAATGAAAATACAAAAATTTACAAGTATGGTATTATAACACCGAGTTGGGAAACAACTCGGTGTGCCTCATGAATAAAATCTGTGATTTTATTCATGAGGCTGTAGTGATAGGGGAATTATGGTATAATATCTTCAACCCATAAAATTGGCAGGCAATTTTATGGTATAATAGACTCGTGAATAAAGCTTCGCTTTATGCCCTCGCCCCATAAAATTGACAAGCAATTTTATGGTATATTAATTATAAAATCAGAAGGTATAGTAATATGGATATAGACGGAATAAAAGGCATAGGAGAAAAGACAAAGGAGTTGTTTAATAAAATTAATATATTTGATACAGGTGATCTTATTGAATATTATCCAAGAAGCTATGATGTGTTTTCTATGCCTGTAAATATAGAAGAAATTGATAATGAAAAAATTGTTTCAATTATAGGTAAATTTAATGGAAGACTGGTACCTGTAATTAAAGGAAGGAATAAAGTTGTCAGTGGTATCTTTGCAGACGAAAAAGGTAATAAGCTGCAGGCAGTATGGTATAATATGCCTTATCTTGCAAAGACTACAGATATTAGTCTCACATATGTGTTAAGAGGTACATTGAAAAGAGATAAACTTGGAAGGATAACCCGTATTATACAGCCTGAAATATTTACTGTGGAGAAATATAAAGAGAAATTAAATTCTCTACAGCCTATATATTCACTTACAAAGGGACTTACAAATAATACTGTAATAAAAGCTGTAAAAGAAAGCTTCAGATTACATACAGATATTATAGAATTTGATTATCTGCCTGAGTCTATAAGAATGGAGAAAAATCTAATAAGCAAAAAGCAGGCATTAAAAGATATTCATTTTCCTCAAAATGAATCAGATGTAATAGCAGCCAGAAAACGACTATCCTTCGATGAATTTTTAATGTTTATTTTGGCACTTAAAAGACTTAAGAGTACAGATAGTAATTTAAAAAATAATTTTAAAATAGAAATGTCAGACAAAACACTTGAATTTATTGAGAAACTTCCATTTAAACTTACTACAGCACAAAACAAGGTAGTTGAAGAAATAAATCTTGATATGTCCGGCGAAAAGGTAATGAACAGACTTATACAAGGCGATGTTGGTAGCGGAAAAACAGTTATAGCTCAAATTGCATTGATGAATACAGTATTTGCAGGCTATCAGGGTGGACTAATGGCACCTACAGAAGTTCTGGCAAAGCAGCATTATAATAATTTTACAGAATGTTTTAAAAAATATGGAATAGAAATAAATGTTGTTATGCTTACAGGCTCAATGACAGCTAAAGAAAAGAGATGTGTATATAAGCAGATAGCAGATGGAAGTGCAGATATTATTATAGGAACACATGCACTTATAGTTGATAAGGTAGAGTATAAGAATCTGGGACTGGTAGTTACAGACGAACAACATAGATTTGGAGTTATGCAAAGAAAGAATTTTTCGGCTAAAGGAGTTAATCCGCATATTTTGGTTATGTCGGCAACTCCTATTCCAAGAACCTTGGCTATTATTTTGTATGGTGATTTGGATATTTCAATTATAAATGAGCTTCCAAGCAACAGATTACCAATAAAAAATTGTGTAGTAACTACAGATTACAGACCTAAGGCATATAATTTTATAGAAAAGCAAATTAATGAAAAGCATCAGATATATATAATTTGTCCAATGGTTGAGGAAAGCGATAATCTTGAGGCATGTGATGTAGTTAGCTATACAGAAAATTTAAAAGAAATATTTGGGAATGAATATAGAATAGAGTTTCTTCATGGAAAGATGAAAGCAAAGGATAAGAATAATATAATGGAAGAATTTTCAATGGGTAATATAGATATTCTGGTATCTACAACGGTTATAGAAGTAGGTGTAAATGTACCTAATGCAACAGTAATGATGGTAGAAAATGCCGAACGTTTCGGACTTGCAGCACTACATCAGCTGAGAGGAAGAGTCGGCAGGGGAGGATATCAGTCATATTGCATTTTTGTAAGTGGTTCTAAAAATCCGGAAAAGTTAAAGAGGCTTGAAATATTAAATAAATCAAATGATGGTTTTTTTATAGCCAGTGAAGATTTAAAACTCAGGGGTCCCGGTGATTTGTTTGGAATAAAACAAAGTGGAGAACTTATATTTAGAATAGGGGATATTTATGGAGATGCAGATATGTTAATGGAAGCCGGTGATACTGCTAAATTAATCGAAAATAATAAGAACGGTTTGTCAAATGAAGAGATTGAAATTTTAAATGATATGGTAAACAAATATACCATCGATGTACTTGCACGGGTAAATCTGTAGAATATGAAGATTTAGTGTTTTTTGTAATATTCATTGATTTTTATGTATATATTTAGTAAAATATTTTAGATTATATGTTATTTAGGTAAAACTGTTATATTCGTATA
This sequence comes from uncultured Clostridia bacterium, assembly GCA_947174885.1. GTDB lineage: Bacteria > Bacillota > Clostridia > Lachnospirales > Lachnospiraceae > SVEL01. Next base: position 4,094 of record CAMWKO010000002.1, on the reverse strand, counting down.
CTAATATAACCTTTGCCTATATACAGGAATATTATATATAAGATAAGATAGTATCTTTAGGAGGTTACTTTGAATATAGTTGTATTATGTGGTGGAATAAGTACGGAAAGAGAAGTTTCATTATGGACAGGAGAAAATGTTTGTAATGCACTTAGAAGTAAAGGGCATAATGCTATATTAATGGATGTTTTCCTAGGTAGAGAAGATATTACAACAGATAATGCCTTCATTAATATAAAATCTATTTCGGAGGAACTCGAAATCATTAAGACGGCTGGTAAAAATATAGAGGAAGTAAAGAAAAACAGAAAAGATTTTTTTGGAGATAATGTTATAGAAATATGTAAAGCAGCTGATATAACCTTTATGGCATTACATGGTGAAAATGGTGAAAACGGAAAGGTTCAGGCTGCATTTGATTTGTTTGGAATTAAATATACAGGCTCTGACTGCTTAAGTAGTGCTATGGCTATGAATAAATCGGTTACAAGAATGATTTTTAATTCCAATGATATACCAATGGCAGGAGCAGCTATAGCAACCATTAACCATGGCTATAATTCCTGTGAAGAATTAGGTTTAAGCTATCCGGTAGTTATTAAGCCTAACTGTGGTGGTTCAAGCATAGGAGTTTTCTATGCTGATAATGATGAGGAATTTAAAACTAATATTCTCGAAGCTTTTAAATTTGAGAATGAACTTATTATAGAAGACAGAATAATAGGAAAAGAGTTTTCATGTGCTGTTATTCAATATAAAGCGTTGCCTGTTATTGAAATTATACCTAAAACAGGAACATATGATTTTAAAAATAAGTATAGTGCAGGTGCGGCAGATGAAATATGTCCTGCAAATATTTCAGAAGAATTGACTAAAAAAATACAAAAGATTGCTGAAGCAGCAGCAGAAGCATTAGGAATTAATACTTATTGCAGAGTAGATATATTAACAGATGAAAAAGATAACTGTTATTGCTTAGAAGTTAATACATTACCGGGAATGACCAGAACCAGTCTGCTTCCTCAAGAGGCTGCTGCAGAAGGTATTGATTTTCCGTCACTTTGTGAAAAACTTATAGAAATATCTTTAAATGCAAGATATTAAGAAAGGAAAATATGAGGAATTTAACTTTATCATCCGTTGCAAAAGCCATAAAAGGAGAACTTTTTTGCGAAGCTTCAGTAATGAATAATGAAATTAATGGTGCAGTTATAGATAGCAGAGAAATTGAAAAAGATTATTTATTCTTTGCAGTAAAAGGGCAAAGGGTTGATGGACATGATTTTATAGAGCAGGTTTATGAAAAAGGCGCATTAGCTGTTATTTCAGAGAAAATACTGGATACAGATAAACCATATATATTAGTAAAATCTTCGTTAGAGGCTTTAAAACTATTAGCAAAATATTATAGAAGCACTCTAGATATTCCTGTTGTAGGAATTACAGGAAGTGTTGGTAAAACCAGTACAAAGGAATTTATTGCAAGTGTGCTGTCTGAGAAATATAATGTATTAAAAACAGAGGGAAATTTTAACAATGAAATAGGTCTTCCTCTTACAATACTGAAAATCAGAGAGGAACATGAAGCAGCAGTTCTTGAAATGGGTATTTCTGATTTTGGTGAAATGACCAGACTTTCAGATATTGCAAAACCTGACATATGTGTGATTACAAATATCGGAGTGTGTCACTTGGAAAACTTAGGAAACAGAGATGGTGTACTTAAGGCAAAAACAGAGATGTTTGCAAATGCCAAAGAAAATTGTGAAATAGTTTTAAATGGTGATGATGATAAACTAATAACAATACAACATTACAAGGATAAATCGGTACACTATTTTGGCACCACTCCACAAAATGAGGTATATGCTGCAGATGTAATTAATTATGGAATAGACGGAACAAATTGTAATATACATTTAAATAGTACCAGCTTTAATGTAGACATTCATATTCCGGGTATTCATATGGTTAATAATGCTTTGGCTGCTACTTTGGTAGGAAATATACTTGGAGTTTCAACAGAGTCCATAAGAAATGGAATTGAAAAGCTTGTGGATGCGGCCGGAAGAGTTAATATAATTAGAAGAAATTATACTATTATAGATGACTGCTATAATGCAAATCCTGTATCAATGAAAGCATCTATTGATTTGCTTAATACATCGGTTAATAGAAAAATAGCGGTGCTTGGTGATATGTTTGAGTTGGGAGAAAATGAGAGCAGGTTACACTATGAAATTGGTGAATATATCGCAAATACAGATATAGACTTTCTGTTTTTAAGTGGTGAGCTTTCTAAAAATATATTAGAAGGTTATATAAATAAAAAACAGAAATCAGATAGTGCAAATTGGTTTGAAAATGTTAATGATTTGATATATAATCTAAAACAGTTTGTAGTGGATCAGGATACTATTCTTGTAAAAGCATCGCATTCAATGCACTATGAAGAAATTGTAAAAGCTTTATCGTAAAGGGGAAGCGTCATGAAAGAAGAAAAAGATTTCCAAGAAACAAACAATAATATAGAAAATAATATAGAAAATAGTGATAATACAGATAATACAGAAAAGAGCAATAGTTCCGGTGATAAAAAAATATCTGATAAAATAAAAGATTTTTTTATTAAAATCGGTAAATGGGCTAAAGAATCAAAGATTAATATGGTTCTGCTCATAACATCATTGGTTATGATTGTTTTAATTCTTATTGTTGTTATTATTATCGCCTCAAGGGGAGGAGTGGATAATAAAGTTAAAATAACTACAGTTAGTGAGGAGACATTAGAATCGGGTGAGGATGATACAACTATGCCAAAACCTGCAGAAGAAGAGTTGTTTTCAACAGAAATTAATGAGAATGAAACAGGTCATTATGTAATTACGCCTGCTATACTCTCAACTAAGCTTAGCATTAAAAATTCATGGATATCTGACAGCATTTATTATACGCAATATAATGTTGCCATTACTAATGTTACTGATAAAGATATTAATGGATGGGCAGTTGTAATAAGAACAGATAGTTCTATAGAAATTACAGATAACTGGAATGCACAATTCAGTTTGGATGGTAGCAGTTTAATTATTCTTCCATTCCCTGATAATGAACTGATTATGTCAGGAGAAACAATAAACGTTGGATTTGTAGCAGCTTCATACAAATATACTTACTTTAATCAGGTAACAGTATTTAGTGGAAATGATTACGAAACATATACGATAAGTGTTTCGCAGGTACAACCTTCAACTACTAAATATACAGGAAATACAAATGACTATACAACAAGTGATAGTCAGAATGAAACTACTTCATCTAGTGAAACAACGTCAAGCAAGGAAACTACTAGCAAGGAAGAAACTACTAGCGAGGAAGAAACATCCAGCGAGGAAGAAACCTCTAGCGAAGAAGAAAACACTAGCGGGGAAGAAACCTCTAGCGAGGAAGAAACTTCAGAGGAAACAACACCGGAAGAAACGCTTCCTGAAGAAATAGAATAAACTTTCAAGATTATTAAAATTCTACTTTTGTTTAGGTAAATAGTATGCTATAATATTAAAATAGCAGGCTGAGATTAGAAAAGCTTTGCTTATTTTTGATATTTATATTTATATATATATTGATTTAAAAGGAGAGGGATACATGTATTGTCCAGTATGTAAAGCAAAATTATCGGACAACGCAGCTATTTGTATCACTTGTGGAACAAGGCTTACAGATTCTCTTAAGGAAGAAGCAAAAAAAGTTGTTCCTGAAGAACCTGTAAAGGATACTAAAAAGTTTAAGTTGTTTGGTAAAAAAGAAAAAACTAAGGAATATTCCTATAACAGAGCACTTTTGGATTATGCCGACGAAAAGCCAGGTACGATAGTAGCTCGACCAGTTAAGAAGCCAGAGCCTGCTTCTACAGCTTCTGTTTCATCAACAACAAATACCTCTGAAAAAGCATCTTTAGATGCGTTATATGGTAAGAAACAAGAGTTTTCTGCTCAAAATGGAGCCGGTACAACTGAGTATACAGTTGCAATACCTAAGAGTGAGAGAGAAAAAGAAGCAAAACGTATTGCTGAGGAAGAGGCGAGAAGAAAAGC
>CAMWKO010000001.1 GCA_947174885.1 uncultured Clostridia bacterium | reverse complement strand
ATATTTATATTATAAATTCTATGAATCATAAAATTTATAATTTGACCAAATTTTGATTTTTAACGGTTATGCTTTTTTTAAGAAAACTAAAAACTTAAAGAAAACTTATTAGAGTTTCCGTATTTTTATTTTTAGCTTCAAAAAGTCTTGTTGAATCTAAAAATAAAAATACGGAAACTCAATAAGAAAATTTAAGATAGTATTATACTTGATTTTATGATACTATAGTTATTACAAATTAATCGAAATTTAGACATGCTATATTGTTTTATATAAAAAAAGAATCGAGGTATTATTTATGGCAAAACGCAGAAGACGCAGACGCAGAAGAATTTCACTTGAAGCAGTTACACGTATCGGACTTTTAATCACAATTATTCTGGTCCTTATATTATGTATTGTTCTTATTTCCCGATGTGGTAAAGATGATGAACTTGATAAAGTAAAAGTACCTGTATCCGGCACTACTACTACTCCTTCCGGTAATGATAGTACCTCTGCTGAAAATACCTCAACAAATCCTACCGATGAACCTACTACATCATCTAATCTTAATGCGTATGGTGATAGCATTTATGATGATGGACAGGTTATTATCTGTATAGATGCCGGTCACGGCGGAATAGATGGTGGCAGCGTCAATGATTCAAGATTAGAAAAAGATGATACACTTAAGCTTAGCTTAATGGTTAAAAATGAACTTGAGGCACTGGGTGCTACAGTTATTACAACAAGAACTACCGATACAGATATTGCATTATATGACAGACCTTCTATTGCTAATGACGCCCACGCTGACGCACTTATTTCAATACACAGAAACAGCTATGCTGCCGATACCTCTGTTAAAGGTGTAGAAGCATGGATTGCCCGCAGTAATTCCGGAAACTCAAACGATCTGGCTGCTGCTATTCTTGCAGGACTGGACTCTGTAGGTATTAGCAGAAACCGTGGTGTAAAATGCGGCTCACAGGGTAACGATAATGAGGATTACGCAATAAACTCTCAAAGTTCAATGCCAAGCCTTATATTGGAATTTGGATTTATAACAAATTACGAAGATAATAACCTATATGACTCAAAAATGAGCGAATATGCAAAATCTATAGCAAAATCAGTATATGATTGGGTTTTGGCACAGCAGTAATGCTTTAATATTAAATTAATCATTTAGCAATCCTGCCAGACATGTATGTAATCTTTCATTTGCAGAAAAAGTCAAATCACCACAAGAAACGAGCCAAAGTCAAGCTTGCTTGACTTTGGCTCGTTTCTCGCTGGAATAAATAAAGCTGTCACATTAACCGAACTCATATAATTATAGTTTTCTATTATAAGTTTCATATCTTCTATTTTAGTGTTTATACTTTAAAACACTTTAGATATATGCTTTACTTCTTTACAACCTTTTGGAAGATTTTTCTTTCCCGGATGCTCCGGTGATATATTACTATACCAATACATACTGTCTATTCCATAGTCACTGGCACCCTTTGCATCACAGATATGATCATTTCCTATCATTACTGATTCAGATTTCTTTAAACCATATTTTTTAAACAGGGTATCATAAAACTCTGATGAAGGCTTTTTTACTCCTGCATCTGAAGAGTATATAATTCCATCAAACATATCATATATTTGTAATAATACCATTTCAGGTTCAGTAAATATTCTCTGTGCATTAGATAACAGATATATTTTCTTCCCGTTTTTCTTTAATCTGTTTAATAACTCAAATACTCCATCATAAAGCCTTACATAATCTAGGGATAACATACGAAACATCTTTCCTGTCTCTATGGATAACTCCATCGTAGCCTTTACTCCCTTATCCTCAAACAACTGCAAAAATACATATTCAATCTGTATTTCTGCATATTCATTATTCATATCTGCCTCCTTCTCTTTTATAAGGCTATAGAATTTCTTTTTTAAGGTAAGTGGCCTGTCATAAATTGCACCATGCATATCATACCACACCTTCATCTTCTTCCATAAATACGGTTTTGTTTCATTTGTATGAATATCCACTAAAGTTCCATACAAATCAAATACATAATTCTTATACATTTCAAGCATCCTTTCTGTACATTAAATTTTATATACTATCTTCTGCAATTATCTTTTCATATTCATCTAACAATTCCCCGAACAGTTGTAACGCCTTCCTTGCCGGTTCTTTACTGCTCATATCCACACCTGCATCCTTTAAAAGCTCTATTGGATCCTTAGACGAACCACCTGTTAAAAATTTCATATAATCTCTGACACCTTCATCTCCCATTTCCATAATACGTTTGGATAATGCTATAGCTGCTGAAAATCCCGTAGCATATTGATATACATAAAACTCATTATAAAAATGCGGTATTCTTGCCCACTCAAAAGAGATTTCATCATCTGAAATAATATCCCCACCATAATATTTTTTGTTTAAATTCAGATATATCTCATTCAAATCATCTACATTTACAATTTCATCACCATCAATCTTTTCATGAACTATTTTCTCAAACTCTGCAAACATAGTCTGTCTGTATATCGTCCCTTTAAAGCACTCCAAAAAATAGTTAATTAAATATAACTTTTCTTTTCTATCTGTACAATTTTCAAGAAGATAATTGATAAGTAATGCTTCATTACATGTAGATGCTACCTCTGCAACAAATATCTGATACTCTGCATATATATAATCCTGTGTTTTATCCGAGTAGAAGGAATGAAGTGCATGACCCATTTCATGTGCTATGGTAAATACATCTGACAGCTGCCCCTGATAATTAAGCAAAACGTATGGATGTACACCATTTGGTCCCCATGAATATGCACCACTTCTTTTTCCCGAATTCTCATATACATCTATCCATCTGTTATTAAATCCCTGTTTAAGATTTTCTATATATTCTTCACCCATTGGGGCCAATCCCTTTAAAACCATTTCTTTTGCTTCTTCAAAATCTATTCTTTTATCTATATCTTCCACCATTGGTACATATATGTCGTACATATGAAGTTCATCAAGCCCCAATGCTTTTTTTCTAAGACTTACATATCGGTGCAGCTTATCTATGTTTTCATTAACTACATCTATGATGTTGTCATATACGGCTATTGGTATTCTTTTTGATAAAAGACTATATTCTAAAGAATTGTTATATTTTCTTATATCTGCATAGAATTTAGCTCGCTTACAATTTCCTAAAAACATGGCAGCAAAGGTATTAATATATTTTTTATATTCACTATACATGGATATAAAAGCTTCTTTTCTTACATTTCTGTTACTGCTTTTAAGAAAATTACCATATCTTCCTGTAGTAAGAGATACCGGTTCACCATTTTCATCATGTATATCACTAAATTTAATATCCGAATACGAAAACACATCATATATATCACTTGCAGCAGAGGATATTTCCATGGTTTTAGCAATAATAGCCTCTTCAGATTTAGAAAGCATATGTGACTTTTCATCATATAATCTTTTTATATATGTTTCATATTTTTTTAGTTTAGAATTTTCCTCTAAATATCCATATATGATACTTTCCTCCATTTCTAAAATCTCCGGTTCAATAAATGACATACTATTATCAGCCATAGCACATACTGCCTGCGCCTTACCTGCATATCCCTGATATTTAGACACACTTGTATCTTCATGAAATTTCATATTTGCGTACATTACTACTTTTTCAGCTACTCTGTTTATTTCCTCCTTTTTTTCAAAGACCTTTAACAGATACTCTGAACCTTTACCAAATGTACCCTCAAGCTCTTCAATTTCTTTTGAAAGCTTTTCCAATTTATTACAATCTTCTAAAAAAAGCTCATCACTTTCATATATATCTTCAATAGCCCATTTGTATTTACTTTCGATTTCATCCCTTTTTAAAACTGCATCACTCATTAATTCAAACCTTTCACTTTCCATTTAGAATTCATTATATAATTCATTTATATAATGACCTATTAAATGTTCTTATATAATACATTCTAAAACTATTTTCATTTTATCTGTATATCATTATATTTTATTTTTCATATCTTCTCAACTAAATATTCTCTTTAGTTTCCGTATTTTTATTTTTAGTTTCAAAAAGTCTTGTTGAAGCTAAAAATAAAAAATACGGAAACTCTAATTATTTTAGGGTTTATTTATTTTTCTATATTTGATACAATATAAGCATACTTTTGAGTTTACTATTTTCGATTTGAATTATATAAAGTTTTACTGTTCCGAGCGGCACAGACATATCAAATAAACTCAGAAAATATACCGGCCGGAAATCCAACTGCTTCGGCATTAATCTATTAATAAATACAGCGTAACAAAGGAGTTGCCTATATGCAGGTGATTATTACAAATACACTTACTTCAAATCAATATCACGATGCTACATCTCTTATAAATCTTTGTAAAGAGTGTGACAATACCCGTGGTATTTCATTTCTTGAGCCTGAAATGAATGCGATTATCGGTTTTCCCTGCTTCTATTTACTATACAGCAGCAATACCCTTGTAAGCTTTTTATCTATATTTATCCCTAATGAAACAGAGTGTGAAATTTATGCTAATACTCTTCCTTCTCATAGAAGAAACGGATATTTTGATAAGCTTTTAAACTCTGCTTTATCAAATATCAGAAATTATGGTATAAAGAAAATTTTGATTGTTAGTGAACCTAATTGTCTTGCGGGCACTGATTTTTTAAACGCATCTTCACATACAAGATTTTCCCATTCTGAATATCTGATGTGTTATAACATGAAAAACATTCCTACACCAAAAGGAATTCTTTCTATAAAGTATCACACTGAGGATAATACTGAATTTTTTAATTCATACCTGGATAATATGCTGATTGGTTCCTGCAATGTGGAGCATAGTCGTGGTGTAGCCACCATATACGGCTTTAATGTAATTCCGTCTATGAGAGGAAAGGGATATGGTACGGAAACTTTACTTTTAGTACTTAAAAGATTATTAGAAAGTAAATGCCACAAAATATTATTACAGGTAAATGGTGCAAACAAGGCTGCACATATTATGTATTCACATCATGGCTTTATTCACGAAGAACAGGTTGACTATTGGGAATATATTTAATCCCAATAGTCTTTTTGTTGTATCTTATACAAATAAAATGGTAATATCATCAACGATATTACCATTTTCATATTTTAAAATAATATGCTTCATAGTATTTTAGTAATTTACATCCTGCCCGTCTACCCAATCAAGATGAACACCATCATACCAATATATGAAATATACCTTACCAATAATTTTATCCTTATGCACATATATTATATCTGTATCTTTTCCCGCAGATAATAAATCGTCATACCACTTTCTCGCATCAGCTGACCAGTTTCTGTTATCTCCAAGCATCAAATAACTATCTTCCGGCACTTCAAACACATACCCGTCATTATTTTGTGTCCACTCTTCTTTAATATACGGTTCATCCAGCGGACCCTCTACTAATTTACCATCCTTATAAATGTAAATTTGACTATTAATTATCTTTACTGTCTCTCCAGGCAATCCAATAACTCTTTTTACATAGTTCATTTCTTCGTTTAATGGATATTTAAAAACCGCTATATCTCCCCTCTCCGGACCACTAAATATATATGACAATCTGCTGCCGATAATTCTGCTATGTGCCATAATAGTATTTTCCATAGATCCGGTCGGTACATTTGCATTAATAAGAACAAAAGTATTTATAAAGAGGGCTAATAAAAGCGCTATTACTCCCATCTTTATATAACTGAATATCTCCTTTAGGATTTTTTTACCTTTACTTTCGTTGTCAAACTCTATACCTTCTCCCAACATTCTAACATCAATATCCGAGGAAAGGTCTATACTTTCTATTGTATTATCTGAATAATCTACAAATTCTATATCATCCTCGATAATACTGTCTGCTTTTTTCTCTACAGATTCATTCTTTACAGAATCATTTTCTGCTTCTGTTTCAGAATTATCTTCTTCATTTTTTATTATTTCAATATCCTTATCATCTATTTTTTCTTTATTATCTGTCATCGACTAATAATCCTTTCAAAAAACACTATCTTAGATTATATCATATTTGCTATTTTTTTCAATAAAGTAATCAAGTCCGGGCTTATTTATTCTCATCTTTAAGAAGATAATACAACAAAATCACCGCTCAAAGCACAATATTCAACCTCAAGCGATGATTCCTATCATTTTATATACAAAATCCTTAATTACATTATCCTACCCAAACATTTCCATACACTCTCTATCACTCACTATCTGATATTCGTATATCCCATAAGTGACTTATCTACTTCCTTCGCCACATCTCTGCCCTCTCTGATGGCCCATACGACAAGCGACTGTCCTCTGTGCATATCTCCTGCAGTAAATACATTTTCTACATTTGTGTTAAACTTTGATGGCTCTGTAGCTACATTAGTACGCTCATTTAAGTTTACGCCAAAGGCTTTTGCTATATAGCTCTCGGTACCTAAAAAGCCCGCTGCAATAAGTACCATATCACAGTCTACCGTATATTCGCTGTTTGGAATTTCATTCATTGACACCCTTCCTGTTTCAGGGTCCTTAACAGCTTCAAGCTTAACCAGCTTAACCTTTGTAAGATTGCCTTTTTTGTCCTTTATGAATTCCTTAACGGTTGTCTGATATACTCTTGGGTCTTCTCCAAATACTGCAATAGCCTCCTCCTGACCATAGTCAGTTTTTAACACCCTTGGCCACTGTGGCCATGGATTGTTTTCGGCTCTGCACTCAGGAAGCTTAGGCATCATCTCTACCTGCATAACACTGGCAGCACCATGTCTTATTGATGTACCTACACAGTCATTACCCGTATCACCGCCACCGATAACCATAACCTTTTTATCCTTGGCAGAGATAAATGTACCCTCCTCTAAGCCATTGTCAAGCAGGCTCTTTGTAGTTGATTTAAGGAAATCAACAGCGAAGTAAATACCATTTGCATCTCTGCCCGGAGCTTTAATATCCCTTGGATTAGATGCACCACAGGCTAATATTACTCTGTCATAATCCTTAAGTATCTTTGAAGCTTTAACATCCGCACCTACATTTGCGTTTGTAACAAATTCAACTCCCTCTTCCTTCATTACATCTACTTTTCTGTCAATAATATGCTTTTCCAGTTTCATATTCGGAATACCATACATCAACAAGCCACCCACTCTGTCACTTCTTTCAAATACAGTAACATTATGTCCTCTTTGGTTTAAAGTATCTGCTGCTGCAAGTCCCGAAGGGCCTGAGCCGATAACAGCTACCCTTTTGCCCGTTCTTACCTTTGGAGGCTTTGGTGCTGCATATCCCATTTCATAAGCATTTTCAATAATTCCATGCTCATTTTCCTTGACAGAAACCGAATCTCCGTTAAGACCACAGGTACAGGCTGCCTCGCAAAGTGCCGGACAGACTCTCGAAGTAAATTCCGGAAAGTTATTTGTCTTGTGAAGTCTGTTATATGCCTGCTCCCAGTTTCCGTGATATATTAAATCGTTCCATTCAGGTACAAGGTTATTAAGCGGACATCCCGATGTTGCCCCTGCAATGGTCATACCTGCCTGACAGAAAGGTACACCACAGTTCATACATCTGGCTCCCTGACGTTCCTGCTCTTCCTTTAATAAAGGAGTATGGAATTCATTAAAGTTTTTAATTCTGTTTTTTGGTGAAACTGCCATACTTGTTTCACGTTCATAATCCATAAATCCAGTTGGTTTTCCCATTTCCAGTGTCCTCCTTTATTTTGTAATCGCATAGAATGCTTCAATCTGTGCCTGTTCACTGCTTAAGCCTTTTTCTTCCATTTGAACGATAGCCTTCAGCATATTGTCGTAATCATGTGGAATAATCTTTTTAAACTTAGGAAGATATTCGCTAAAGTTATCAAGAATCATCTTGCCCTTCTCAGAGTTTGTATATGCTACATGCTCCTGAATCATATTCTTAAGCTCTAATACGTCATATTTATCCGTAACTTCTCTCGAAGAAACCAGCTGTTTATTAAGTTTTGTATAGAGTGAACTGTCTTCGTCCAAAACGTATGCAACACCACCACTCATACCGGCAGCAAAGTTCTTACCTACATTTCCAAGCACTACTACACGGCCACCTGTCATGTATTCACAGCCATGCTCACCTACGCCCTCAACAACAGCTGTTACGCCTGAGTTACGGACACAGAAACGCTCGCCGGCTACACCATTAATATAAGCCTTACCACTTGTTGCACCATATAAAGCAACATTACCGATAATAATATTTTCATCCTTTTTAAAGGTAACCGAACGCTGTGGATATACTATAAGCTTACCGCCTGAAAGTCCCTTACCGAAGTAATCGTTACTGTCACCTACAAGCTCTAAGGTAAGTCCCTTTGGTATAAATGCACCGAAGCTCTGTCCACCACTGCCGTTACATTTAACCATAAAGGTATCTTCTTCCAGACCCTCCGGATATTTCTTTGTAATCTCCGAACCAAAAATTGTTCCAAGTGAACGGTCTGTATTTTTTACATCTATTTCAATGCTCTTTTTTGTACCCTCAGCCAATGCTTTACTAAACTGTTTGATAAGTACCTTTTCATCAATAGTCTTTTCAAGTTCAAAGTTGTAAAGCTTTTTGTCATTATATTTAATCTTTTCTTTGCAAAATTCGGTACTTAAAATCTTAGACAGATCAACCTTGTTTCCTCTCATGCATGTAATATCATCACGCATCTTTAAAAGGTCAGAACGTCCAACCAGTTCATCTACAGTCTTAATACCAAGCTTAGCCATATATTCCCTAAGTTCCTCTGCAATAAACTTCATAAAGTTTACTACATATTCCGGCTTACCTTTAAATCTCTTTCTAAGCTCAGGATTCTGTGTGGCAACACCTACAGGACATGTATCAAGATTACATACTCTCATCATTACACAGCCCATAGTTACAAGCGGAGCGGTAGCAAAACCGAATTCCTCCGCACCAAGTAATGCTGCAACAAGTACATCCCTGCCACTCATAAGCTTTCCGTCTGTTTCAAGGATTACTTTATTTCTAAGGTCATTCATAATAAGTGTCTGATGTGCTTCTGCCAATCCAAGCTCCCAAGGAAGACCTGCATTGTAGATTGAGTTTCTTGGAGCCGCACCCGTACCTCCGTCATAGCCTGAAATAAGGATTACTCCTGCGCCTGCCTTGGCAACACCGGCTGCTACCGTACCGACACCCGCTTCCGATACAAGCTTTACGGAAATTCTTGCATCCTTATTTGAATTTTTAAGGTCGTAAATAAGCTGTGCCAAATCTTCAATAGAATAAATATCATGATGTGGCGGTGGCGAAATAAGACTTACACCCGGTGTTGAATGTCTTGTCTTTGCAATCCAAGGATAAACCTTTTTACCTGGTAAATGACCGCCCTCACCCGGTTTTGCTCCCTGTGCCATTTTTATCTGAATTTCTTTTGCGCTCACCAAATATCTTGAAGTAACACCAAAACGTCCTGATGCTACCTGCTTAATAGCTGAACACTTATTTAATTTATCGCGTCCTACAGTAAGTCTTTCGATACTTTCTCCACCTTCACCTGAGTTTGACTTGCCCTTAAGCATATTCATTGCAATGGCCATAGTCTCATGTGCTTCCTGAGAAATTGAGCCGTAGGACATAGCACCTGTTTTAAATCTCTGTACGATTGAATCTACACTTTCAACCTCACTAAGCGGAATTCCTTTCTTAGGGAAATTAAAATCCATAAGTCCTCTTAAGTTTACGGTACCTAATTCCTCGTTGATTGACTTTGTATATTCTTTAAATAATTCATAACTGCCTGTTCTGGTAGCCTCCTGTAAAAGGTGAATTGTCTTAGGATTATATAAATGCTCCTCCTTACCGCTTCTGAATTTATGACTGCCGGCACTTTCAAGTGTCAGATCCACACCTAAACCAAGCGGATCAAAGGCTGCCGAATGAAGTGTATTAATATCTTCCTCTATATCCTTTAATGTAATACCACCTACACGACTTACCGTATTTGTAAAGTAGGCATCTATTACATCCTTGTCAATACCAATTACTTCAAATATCTGTGAACCCTGATATGACTGGATTGTTGAAATGCCCATCTTAGATGCAATCTTTACAATTCCATGTATTATGGCTGCATTATAATCATCAACTGCTGCATAGTAATCCTTGTCAAGCATATCCGAATCAATAAGCTGCTGGATTGTTTCCTGTGCAAGATAAGGATTTACGGCACATGCACCGTAGCCTAAAAGTGTTGCAAAATGATGTACCTCTCTTGGCTCTGCACTCTCTAAAATAATTGCAAGCGAGGTTCTCTTCTTTGTTCTTACCAAATGCTGATGAACAGCAGATACGGCAAGCAATGAAGGAATCGCTACATGATTTTCATCCACTCCTCTGTCTGAAAGAATAAGGATATTTGCACCGTCTCTATGTGCTCTGTCCGCTTCAAGGAATAAATGCTCCAAGGCTTTCTTTAAGGAAGTATTTCTATAATATATAATAGGAAGTACTGCTACCTTAAAGCCCTCTACATTCATATTTTTAATTTTTAAAAGGTCAGTGCTTGTAAGTATAGGATTATTTACCTTTAATACTTTACAGTTTTCAGGCTTTTCTTCAAGAATATTTCCATCCTCACCTATGTATACTGTTGTCGAAGTAACTACTTCTTCCCTTATGGCATCAATAGGCGGATTTGTAACCTGTGCAAATAATTGTTTGAAATAGTTAAATAACGGTTGATGCTCATTCGACAAAACTGCAAGCGGTGAATCCGTACCCATTGCTGCTATCTGCTCTGCACCATTCTGTGCCATTGGTAATATTGATGTTTTAAGTTCTTCATAGGTATATCCGAAGGCCTTCTGTATCTTTTGTCTTTCTTCCTTTGAATAAGTTTCTACCTTTTTATTAGGTATCTTTAAATTCTTTAAGGTTACAAGGTTATCATCCAGCCATTCTCCATACGGATTGCTGCCTGCATATTTTTCCTTGATTTCTTCATCATCAATTACCCTTCCTGCTACAGTGTCAACAAGAAGCATTTTACCCGGTCTTAGTCTTTCCTTAACCACTATTTTTGACGGGTCTACATCCAAAACTCCTACTTCCGATGAAAGTACAAGATTGTCATCTGTTGTAATGTAGTATCTTGACGGTCTTAAACCGTTTCTGTCAAGAACCGCACCCATTATATCACCGTCAGAGAAAAGAATTGATGCCGGACCATCCCAAGGCTCCATCATCGTAGCATAGTACTGATAAAAATCCTTTTTCTTCTGGCTCATTGTATTGTTGTTATCCCAAGGCTCAGGAATTGTAATCATAACTGCAAGAGGCAGCGGCATACCGCTCATTACTAAAAATTCCAGAGTATTATCAAGCATGGCAGA
Source organism: uncultured Clostridia bacterium (assembly GCA_947174885.1). Lineage (GTDB taxonomy): Bacteria > Bacillota > Clostridia > Lachnospirales > Lachnospiraceae > SVEL01. The sequence goes on along the minus strand of CAMWKO010000001.1, from coordinate 326,733 downwards.
ATCAGAACCCTCTGTATTAACTACCGGCAATACCTTGTGCATTTCATGAGCAAAATATCTGGTTGCCATATTTTCTTCTCTGGCAAGCATTTTATCTGAATTTCCTCTGATTGTATTAATTTCTCCGTTGTGAACAAGGAGTCTGTTCGGATGAGCTCTTCTCCAGCTTGGTGTTGTATTAGTACTGAAACGCGAATGTACTAATGCAATAGCTGATTCATAATTCTCATCCTGTAAATCCATAAAGAATGTTCTAAGCTGGTCTACCAAAAACATACCCTTATATACGATAGTTCTGCTTGATAATGATACAACATAAGTATCATCCTCAATACTTTGTTCAAATACACGTCTTACTACATATAATCTTCTGTCAAAGTCAAGACCTTCCTTAACCTGAGCAGGTTTTTTTATAAAAGCCTGCAAAATACATGGCATACACTCTACTGCTTTACTGCCAAGTACCTTTGGATCAGTCGGAACCTCTCTCCAGCCTAAGAACTTAAGTCCTTCTTTTTCCACAATAATTTCAAGCATCTTCTTTGCCTGATTTTTCTTTAACTCATCCTGTGGAAAGAAAAACATACCGATACCATATTCTCTCTCATTTCCCAATGTAATATCCAAAGGCTTAACTGCCTTTTCAAAAAACCTGTGAGAAATCTGTAAGAGAATACCTACACCATCTCCAGTCTTACCCTCTGCGTCCTTACCTGCTCTGTGTTCCAGGTTTTCTACGATTTTTAACGCATTTGCAACTGTAGCATGTGACTTAATACCTTTGATGTTTACAACGGCACCGATACCACAGTTATCATGCTCAAATCTTTCATCATATAATCCGTTTACTGGCTTAAGCATATATGTGTTTCCTTTCTGAATTTATTTTATGACACCTGTAATTTGTAGATTATAATCTTTGGTTTTCAGTTTATAAAAATAATTTAATTATGACAATAAACCACATAATATAATAAGTGTCTTTTTCTATGGGATATAATACATCACTCTACCTGGTTTGTAAATATAGACTTTTTATATAGTTGTCAGATAATTTGATATTTTGTTAATTTATGTATTAATTATCTAATAATATATATGTATATGCATGATATTACATATCTTTTTTACTTTCTTATCTCCGAATATAAAAAATGTCAAAAGCCCGTTTATGTTAAATTACGGCTTTTGACACATTTGTCATTTTTGTCTTAATTATCTTCTCTCATTAAATCTATGTTCTCGAGAATTTTATCATATTGCGTATACATTTTCTGTGTCTCATTTTCTAACAGATAATAATGAACGATATATGGAATAAGCAAAACAAATATAACTGCACATAACAGTAACACCGATATATTCTCTGTACATAAGAAAATCCCCATAGCTATAAGCTCCATCAATGCAAAAGTCACTGTGACTATCAGATGCACAAATCTCTCATGCTGGAAGAAACTAATCTGTACCAGATGCTCCTCTAAAACTTTTTTCCAATCTGTTGCTTTATCGTTTTTCTCTAAAAGTTTATCTATTCTGTTTCTATATCCTAGGATTCTTTCTTTCATAGAGTAATCACCTCAATATTTAAAGGATTCCCTAATTACATTAGGAAATCCTTTATCTTTTTACTTCTTACAGGGTTTCTCAACTTTCTAAGTGCCTTAGCCTCAATCTGTCTTATACGTTCACGGGTAACATTAAATTCTTTACCCACTTCCTCTAACGTTCTCGGATGTCCATCTTCAAGACCAAACCTCAGAACTATTACCTGCTTCTCTCTGTCCTTCAAATCCTGAAGCAGTATATCTATATGTTCTCTAAGCATTACAGACTCAATATTCTGTTCCGGAGTAACTGTATTATTATCAGCCACAAAATCTCCCAGATTTGAATCATCCTCTTCACCAATAGGAGTTTCTAAAGAGGCCGGTTCTCTTGCTATCTGCATAATATCCAAGACCTTTTCCTCCGACATATCAAGCGCATTTGCAAGCTCTGCCGTAGAAGGTTCATATCCAAGTTCAAGCGTAAGCTTTCTCTGCATTTTTGACATCCTGTTAATTGTTTCAACCATATGCACCGGTACACGAATTGTTCTTGCCTGATCTGCTAATGCCCTTGTAACAGACTGTCTAATCCACCAAGTTGCATATGTACTCAACTTGTACCCCTTCTTGTAATCAAATTTCTCAACACCCTTAATAAGACCAAGATTTCCTTCCTGTACTAAGTCAAGAAAACTCATACCTCTGCCCGTATACCTCTTTGCAATACTTACTACAAGACGCAGATTTGCTTCAATAAGTCTCTCCTTTGCAACCTGATCCCCCTCTTCTTTTTTCTTTGCAAGACGAATTTCTTCATCTGCACTCAAAAGAGGCACTGTACCTATCTCTTTAAGATACATCCTAACCGGATCCTCTGTTCCAATTCCTTCTAACAAATCAATAGCATCTAAATCTACGTTTTCTTCTTCGTTTTCAAAGTCTTCATCCGTTGGCTCTATCAAATCATCTTCTACCGGAAATGCAACATCCATTACCGTCAATACATCAATCTTCTTTTCTTCAAGATACTGATATATCTGTTCCATATCTTCAGCAGTAAGTTCATATCCCTTTAACGCTTTATCTATATCTGTTATCTCTAAAACACCTTTCTTGCTGTTTCCCAATTCTACCAAACCATTAAGGAGTTCTAAAAGCTTGTCTTTCTCCATGATATTTCCTCTCTATTACGCAAGTGATTTACTACCAATATTTTTTCTACAATAAACGTATATTATACATTTTATTTGATACTTTTAAGTTTAGTGTCTATATTTCGCAATCTATACATTTATTTTTATTACCAGAATAAATGGACAAATCAACATCGGTTTTCCACTTCCCCGGCCTATGAGGGAGTTGAAATATATTTTATCAGTCAGGCACTACATCACTTTTTATGTAAGTGTGCCATAATCTGTATGGCATTCATATGATTTAAAATATTAACTTCCGTATGCTCTCCACCAAACTCACCATCTATTGTCCATGACACAGGCTCTTTGCTTGTAATTTTTATTTTTGATGTTTTAAAATTATATATTGCATCACTTTTAATATTGCCTGATATAATACTGTTTATAATAGAGGTAAGTTCAATAGGTGATCTTGGTTTTCTAATAAAAGTACCTTCATACAAACCATCATCTAATATTACATTTTTACCTGAAATTCCTTTAAAACCACCTGCTGATTCCGAATTAGATATCATGCCATATATAAATTCATCTTCAAATCTGCCATTTTCATATTCTACTTTCATTCTGTATGCTTTTATAGAAGGCAGACTCTTTATTCCTTCTATAATATATGCCTGATGACCTAATATATTTTTCATATTCTGTGGTGTCTGATAAGAAACATCAGTAAATACTCCAAAAGCTGCTATATATACAAAATTCTTATTGCCATTAAACTCTCCGACATCTACACTGACAGGTCTTCCATTTACAGCTACCTTGGCTGATTTTACCATATCCTTATAAAGTCCTAAAGTTTTTCCAAAGTCGTTTGTTGAGCCTGATGGTATATAGCCTATAATCGGCTTATTTTCAAGCTTCATCGTTCCTGATACAACTTCATTAAGAGTACCATCTCCACCGCTACAAACTATCATATCAAAGTCTACTCCATCCTTTGCAATCTTTGCCGATGCATCCATGGGACATTGTGTCTGATAAGATTCAACTCTGTATCCTGCCTTGATAAATACATCTATTATATCAACCAGTTTATTTCTAATTTTTGCTTTTCCTGATTTTGCATTATATATAAATAAAAGTTTCTTATCCATAATTCTCCTACATTAATCTGGGAAAAAAGCCTTTACTTAATTTAAAAGGCTCGTAAAATTATCTACCACAACAGTATTTATATTTCTTTCCGCTTCCACAAGGGCATGGATCATTTCTTCCTATCTTTTTCTCCTTAACTACTGTATGTGAGGATTTCTGTTCCTTGTATAATTCCTTTCTCTTTTCTTCATCAGGTATAAGTTTATTCCATGCATCTAATGTATATAACCATTCAGCCTTTGCTTCTACCATATTTTTATAGAGAAGTTCTATATCATATCCCAGATTTACTACTGTATCTTCTGTCATTTCCTCTATTGGATTAGGATTCTTTAAACTGTCATTGATTCCATCTAAAAAGCCGACCATAATATAAAGGTCTACATCATACTTTTCAGCCAGTTCCTTAACCGTACCGGTTACAACCTCATCCGGATTTGCAAGAATTTTCTCGTAAATTCCCTGCTCTAATGTAAAATATCCTGCCCAGAATTTATCATATTCTGCCTGGTTTTTTGCTGCACCATATGCATATCCTCTCCAGGTCTCTAAAAGAGTGTAATTTTGTTCTGAATTATTACTCATATTTTCCATCCTTTGCCTTTTGTTTGCTTACTAAAAGCTAAAAATACATATCACGTTTAATTATATAACATTATCCTTTTTTTAGCAAACAATTTTTTATTTGGTGTCTAACTCTGATATATCGTGCGTCAAAGCCTTCTTATACATTCTTATTAATAATATTGAAATCCTGCTTGATATTTTCTGCCAATAGTTTATAATTAAAGTAAGCTAACTTTTTTCACTTAGGAGGTGTTATTTATGAACAACATATTTAATCCAAACACCACACTTATCGAAGCGGAAAACATTATTTACACTTATTTTCAAAATACTTTTGAAGACCATCAAATAACCAAATCTATTCAGCTGTCTGAAGACGATACACGTCATATATTGCATATGCTTGACAATATAAACGCTAATCGTCTTGAAGACTACGAAAAGATTAAGCTTACTATTATTGTAGCATGGACTTATGCCATTAAATACAACTTGCACAATCCAAGTCTTAAGAAAAGCTTTTTAAAGAGACTTTATAACCTGCCACAGCATCATATCCGATACTACATTGATTTATTTGGCTCTGTTTTTGAGGAGTATAGCATTATGACCTTTGGTCACAACTATTATTCTCTTAACGGAATTGGTGCTATCGTAGATATACATGCAAATTTATAAATTACTTATCATTTTACATATTTATTTTTGTTATACATTATATAAAGTTATACCTTGTGTATAAATCATATAAAGGTCCATTTTCCGATGTATTTTTGTATAAGATATTAACAATCTATAATGTTTTAAATTTTGTGGAGTTCAAAATATATTAGAGTTTCCGTATTTTTTATTTTTAGTTTTAAAAAGCTTACATCATCATAACGAAATATATTATTTTATATATTAAAGAATGGCAAGAACCAGCTTGCCATTCTTTTTATATTAAAACTATTATTACCATGCAAAAAATCTGCCATAAAATATTTTATAGACACAATTTGCAAAACTATACATTGATTTCTGCTGTCATACCTAATATGTCTTTATTTTCCTCTAAAACAGGATTAATAACCTCTTCTAAGAATTCCTTAACCTGCTCTACCGAACGTCCTACATACTTTGAAGGATTCATACAGGCCTTTAAGTCCTCTAATGACATATTAAATGATTCATCATTTGCAATTAGCTCAAGCAGGTTATTATCAAGACCCTTTTCTTTAACATTTTTCCCTGCTTCCATTGAAAGAACTCTTATTTTTTCATGTAATTCCTGTCTGTCTCCACCGGCTTTAACAGCATCCATCATAATATTTTCCGTAGCCATAAAAGGAAGCTCCGACATAAGTCTCTTTTCAATAACCTTTGGATATACTACAAGACCGTCTACTACATTTAAGTATAAGTCCAATATACCGTCTATTGCAAGGAAACCCTCAGGGATACTAAGTCTCTTGTTAGCGGAATCGTCAAGTGTCCTCTCAAACCACTGTGTAGCTGATGTAATTGCCGGATTAAGTGCATCTATCATTACATATCTTGCAAGAGAAGCTATTCTTTCACTTCTCATAGGATTTCTCTTGTATGCCATAGCAGATGAACCAATCTGGTTCTTTTCAAACGGTTCTTCTACTTCCTTAAGATGTTGTAATAATCTTATATCATTTGAGAATTTATGAGCACTTGCGGCAATACCTGCCAGAATGTTTGCAACTCTTGTATCAAGCTTTCTTGAGTATGTCTGTCCTGATACCGGAAAACACTTCTTAAAGCCCATTTTTTCTGCTATTCTTCTATCTACAGCCCTGACCTTTTCCTGATCACCCTCAAAGAGTTCAAGAAAGCTTGCCTGTGTACCTGTTGTTCCCTTTGAACCTAAGAGCATCATTCCATCGATGATATAATCCAAATCTTCTAAATCCATTTTCAATTCCATCATCCAAAGTGTTGCTCTCTTACCGACTGTTGTTGGCTGTGCCGGCTGGAAGTGTGTAAATGCAAGTGTTGGCTGTTCCTTGTATTTATCTGCAAACTTTGCAAGCTCTGCAATAACATTTACAAGCTTTTTCTTTACAAGCTTTAAGGCTTCTGTCATAATAATTACATCTGTATTATCACCAACATAGCATGAGGTAGCACCAAGATGGATAATACCTTTTGCGTTCGGACACTGAACACCATATGCATAAACATGTGACATTACATCATGACGAACCAGCTTTTCTCTTTCTTTAGCTACCTCGTAATTAATGTCCTCAGCGTGTGATTTTAATTCAGCAATCTGTTCATCAGTAATATTTATTCCCAACTCCTGTTCTGTTTCTGCAAGTGCAATCCACAATTTTCTCCAGGTCTTAAACTTCATATCCGGTGAAAATATATACTGCATTTCTTTACTTGCATAACGCTCTGATAACGGACTTACATATTTATCGTACATAAAAATACCTCTTTCAAATTACTTGTCATAAGAACCACGAATATCCTCACTTGGAGGGTCTAACGGATAATTCCCGTTAAAACAGCCTGTACATATCGGAAGTCCGTTAACCATTTCTGATAGTCTTTCCAGCTTCAAATATCCCAGTGTGTCTGCTCCGATAATATCCCTGATTTCTTCTACTGTTCTATTGTATGCAATCAGCTGGTCGCGTGACGGAACATCTGTACCAAAGTAGCACTCATATAAGAAAGGTGGTGAAGATACCCTTACATGTACCTCTGTCGCACCTGCATCTCTTAGCATTTTTACAATTCTGTCACTAGTCGTACCTCTGACAATAGAGTCATCTATCATAATCACTCTCTTGCCCTTAACTGCTTCCTTAAGCACATTAAGCTTTACCTGTACACTCGATTCTCTGTTGCTCTGCTTTGGTTTTATGAATGTTCTGCCAACATAGCTGTTTTTAACAAATGCTGTACCATATGGTATACCTGACTGCAAAGAATATCCCAATGCGGCAGCATTTCCCGACTCCGGAACGCCTACTACTATATCAGCCTCTACCGGACTGTCTATAGCCAGACACTTTCCTGCCATTATTCTTGAATGATATACACTTACACCATCTATAATACTGTCAGGTCTTGCAAAATATATATATTCAAATATACATCTTGCCTCTTTATGTCTTGATAAACATAAAGACTTATCTGACTCAATGCCGTTTTCCGTAATAGTAACTATTTCTCCAGGTTCTACATCTCTTATATAGTCAGCTCCGATAGTATCTAATGCACAGGTTTCAGAAGCTAATATGTATGCATTATCTCTCTTTCCTATGCAAAGTGGCTTAAAGCCATACGAATCTCTGGCACCAATAAGCTTTCTTGGGCTCATAATAATAAGTGAATACGCTCCAAGAATCTTTTTCATGGCATTTTTAACTGCTTCTTCTACGCTTGAGGTTTTAACTCTTTCCCTCGCGATATGATAAGCAATTACCTCTGAATCTATGGTAGTTTGGAAAATAGCTCCACTATATTCCAATTCTTTCCTAAGCTCAGGTGCATTTATTAAATTTCCATTATGAGCAAGTCCCAAAATACCCTTTATATAGTTCAGTACTAATGGCTGTGCATTTTCTCTTGTACTGCTTCCTGCTGTTGAGTATCTTGTATGACCCACTCCAATATTTCCCTTTAGCTTTACAAGTTCATCATATGTAAATACTTCATTTACAAGTCCCATTCCCTTTGTAAGGGATACAGCACCCTTAGGTCCTTCCGTATCACTTACCGCAATACCACAGCTTTCCTGTCCCCTATGCTGAAGGGCAAAAAGTCCATAGTATATTGTGGATGCTATATCGTTGCCGTCCAAATCATATATGCCGAAAACACCACATTCCTCATGGACAGCATCTTCTATTTCCTCGTTACTTATATGATAGTTTTCCATATATTTTAATCTCCATTCTGACACAGGAAATGTCAAATTATCTATGAAATACTACTTTTCCTCACATTAACAAATAAGTTTATATTCCGGCTAAAACCATTACCTATAAACCAAGACGCTTAAACACTTCATTATAAGCTTCTTCAACATTTCCAAGGTCACGTCTGAAACGATCCTTGTCAAGCTTTTCATGTGTTTCGACGTCCCATAATCTACAGGTATCAGGTGAAATCTCATCAGCAAGAATGATATCTCCCTTATAACGGCCAAATTCAATCTTAAAGTCAATTAATTCCATACCTGCATTTAAGAAATATGCCTTTAATACATCATTTACCTTGAAAGCATACTTTGAAATCTTATCTATTTCTTCACGAGTTGCAGCACCAATGGCAATTGCAAAATAATCATTAATCATTGGATCTCCAAGAGCATCATCCTTATAACTGAACTCTAATGTTGGAGCAAGTAATTTTCTTCCCTCTTCGATTCCTAATTTCTTAGAAAAACTGCCTGCTGCTACATTTCTGACAATAACCTCTAATGGTACAATTTCAACCTTCTTTACTACTGTTTCTCTATCACTTAATTCCTCAATAAAATGTGTAGGAACACCTTCCTTTTCAAGAAGCTTAAAAACATGGTTTGTCATTCTGTTGTTAATAGCACCTTTTCCAACAATAGTACCCTTCTTTTCACCGTTAAAAGCAGTTGCATCATCCTTATAATCAACAATAAGTACATCAGGATCTGCTGTCTTAAATACCTTTTTTGCTTTTCCTTCATAGAGTAACTCTAACTTTTCCATTGTCTGCCACCTATCCTTTTTTTCTTTATAGCTGCGTAAGAAACTACGCAGAATGATTATAACTCAATGATATGGCAAAAGCAAATAAAATCTTTTTGTTGATATAACTTTTATATATTTTTCTTTATCTTTTATGCATTTTGAGTATTTTTATTTCTTGGTTTCAAGAGTCATCTTTTTTGACCTTGTAACCATTCTTCTTATTTTGTTAAGCGTTACAGGTATGGCAACTCCGCATATCGTATAAGCAATCCACCATCCGTTTGTAGTTTTAAGCACCGGAAATGAAGCCAGCATATAACACGGCTCATTATATATAAGCACCTGAATAAGGCTTACCAGTTTAAAACATAAAATATGCAATATCATGACAGCTAATGAATTTTGTCCACATATTACCAGAATTTTACAAAGATTTAAATGCTTTATCAGCTTTGCCGTAAACATCATTAAAATCCAGCCCGCATATGAAACTATTATCATTGAAATTATACCTGTATATTTATTTCTTGATAAATCTATTGTCGTAAAATTATTAAATATTATCAGTATAGCCAGTGATATCAATATAACTCCAATATAAAGTGCAACTGAAAATGATTTTTTTAATGTAAGACTTTTTGCTGTTTTTTCTTCTATTACTTTAAACAGTCTGCCACTGACCATAAAAAAATATGACGTAAGAAATACAGGAATATTTCTTGCATTTATCCCACTCCTTGTAATAAAACATCCGACTGTCAACAACATCATTGCTATCAGCATTTCTGTTATTAACACAATAATATTTTTATCTGTTTCGTTATTCACGGTATGTTTATTTCCATATATAATTCTTTTTAAAATATATTCCAACATACACATTATCACTGATGCTGCAAACAATGCCCTAAGAAACCAGAACGCTACTCCCATATTGGTTCCTCCTAAAAAGAAAAAACTCTTTACTATATTTGTTACAGTCATACCCCATGTAAACCTTTCAGATAATCCCATAATATTTTCACCTGCATTTGTCAGTATCAGCGGATTATCTGTATAGATATTCATATATATAAAAATATTATTTAACAACACAAAAATTGTATTGAAAATAAAATATGGCAGCCAAAGAGTCTTTAGTTTCCGCCATACATAAATTTTTATCCCGGCTATATCTTCAGAATATTCCTCCTTTTGTAAATAACCACTGGCAATAAAAAAAACCGACATATGAAACAGATATATAAATTTAGAATACGGGAAATTACAATGTCCCATTACCATAAGAATAATTCCCAGACCTTTTACTATATCAATCTCTATATTTCTCTTCTTTTCCATTATTTTTATAGTTGTTAATAATAACTTCTCCTTACATATTATTGCAAGTATATCAAAGCAAAAAATACGTTGCAATAAAAATTGTACTTAAGTTTCTGTATTTTTTATATTTAGCTTCAAAAAGCTACAGATAAAAGTTCACTTTTATCTGTAGCTTTTTGTGCAAGATGTCTATATTGCCTTTTGAAACAAGACTTTTTGAAGCTAAATATAGAAATATGTAACCTCTAATTAATTCTACATTTGTAAAATTAATGAATTTGTTATAATTTTCTTGATTATCATGAGGTAATTATGTATAATATTGCTAAATAATTTTAATTCCTATAATAGGCATGTACCTAACACATAAGGAGATTTTTATGGTAGATAAAAGAAGAAGCAAACGACTTCCTGTTGATATGTCACTTAATATATCCAATCTTTTCAAACAGGATAATGTACTTATTGGAAATATTGATGCACCTATTCATGTAGTCAATATCTCAAAAAACGGAATTGGTTTTGAATCTGAAGCTATCCTCCCTGTAGGATACTACTTCAACGCCAAAATTAACCTCGGTAACAAAGAATCAAGCCTTTATACTGTAGTTCAGATTGTCAGAACTGAAAAACATGAAGACTTTATGTACTATGGTTGTGAGTTTATTGGATTAGCACCAATACTTAACTTTATTTTTGATGATTTTGAAAATAGTCTTGCTGAAAATAAATCCTGAGTTTACAAAAACTAAAATAAAATATACTAATTCTTAAAGAAGGAATAAACTGATAAACTTATAAATATAGTTTATCAGTTTATTAAGTATTTTATAACCTATTATCCTAAACTCTTATTTTCCCTCTAATTTTTCCATATTTTTAATTTCTGCCTTTATATGCTCCTTTACATTCATCTTCATTTCAGGCATACTTAAAATAAATTCCTCTGATATTTTTTCATTTCCATCACCATAAGAATTTATCTCAATCTTTGAAATCACTTCCGATATATCCATATTAAATCTTTCTCTTACAAATTTCATTACTTCCTCCGGTGTCATATTTTCTATAGGGATATCTGTATATGCACCAAATATTTTCTGTATATATCTATATACCTTTTCTGTAGGCTTGTCTGATTTTTTACATCTGATTACCATTATTTTATTTTTGATTTTTTCAGTAAATAAAATATTAAACAGTATAATAAATAATACTAAAATTACAACTCCTATGAGGAAATACAGTATTTTATCTCCCGTTAACTCAATTACATCAGATAATCCTGATATAGTTTGCGAAATTACACCCTCCGTTTCATTTCCTGCACCTGCTACTGTAGGCTCAAATACGGTAAAACCATACCCCGGAATATATACCTCCACATATGCGTGAGAATTTCCGGCAGTAATATAATAAGTACCATCACTATAGGTATTACGGCACACAAAACCCTCTGTATATCTTGCACATAATCCTACAGCCTGTGCCATAAGTGTCATGGCAGTAGCATAATCTCTGCAACTGCCTTCCTTTGAGTTAAATACAAAATATTCTATAGTATCTTCCTCCGGCTCATAGGAAATATTATATACATAATTATTTTCTCTGAAATAATTTTCCAAAACAACCGCCTTTTCATAATCAGTTGTACAATCTCTTGTAATTTCCATGGCAAGCTCACTCAGTCTTTCTGAGTAGCTGCTATTATATTCATTGTAGTACATAGCACTATTGATTGTAGAAACAATATTATATAACCATATAGAATATCCATCTGTATTTTTCATACTTAAATCAGATAATTCATTTATAAAATTACAGTATTCATTAATAGTAAATTTGCTTGCAAAATTTAATATTTCATTACTGTTTCTTGCTATATCCCTATAATATTCAATAGTATAGCTGCCATTACCTACAGAACCTCCGCTTTCAAATTTTAAACATCCGTTATTATCTCTTGTAACCTTACTATTCCTATATTCATTTCTTGTATCTATACTATATGTTCTGACGGTTCCAAGGAAATAATTCGCATCAAACCTCTTTGGTTCAATAACTGCATTCATACTCTCTTCCGTAACATTTGGAATATCCTCTTTGCCTATACCATATTTCTCAAATACATATGGATACAACTCATATAATGCAGACATCTTTTCATAATACTCACGCATATTATAATCTATTGTTTCATTATCCCAATTATTTACCGGCAAAATAAAGTCATTAACAAAATAATCACCCTCATATTTTGCAAAGGAGCTTCTTCTAAAGTACAAAGGCTCATATGCATTAACTGTATATAAAAGTCTGTTCTGATTCAAATATCCATAACCTGCTGCTGCCGACCTGTCAGATACACGGCTTATCGTATTAATGTTACGGTTTGAAAACGGATTCATTGCAATAACTTCATCAAATATATCCCTGTATTGAGCTACCTCTGATTTTGGCGTCACAGCTGCAACAACTATAAGTATAACTAAAACAACTGCTGTAAACTTACCAAGAGCATTGTTATATTTTATTTTAATTCCTGAAATATTTCTCTTTTGTATATGTGAAATATACAAAAACATTAGTGAAACTACTACTGCAATAATATAGATCACCGGAACACTTTCAATCATCTTGTAATACAATGCAATAGGAATAAGCAACATAAATATCATTATGTAGCCCCTATAATAAAAATTTGTAAAATAGAAGGAAGATGTTCCATAAAATAATATGCAGGCTATAAATAAAAGAATAATATATGGCATAAACATTACATTATAGTCATATCCAGTGAGCAGCCACATATAAAAGCCTGTACCACTTATAGATATCCTAAATCCTGCAATAATTACAGCAAAGGATATAAGATACAGTAACATACATACCCTTTTTCTTTTCTTTTCACTTAGCCTGAATAAGGCAAAATAGATAAGACATATACAGAGTACCGATATAAAAATAACTATATAATTGCTAGGTATATATGGTATCATCGTAACAATAGTCACTACTATTCCATAGAACAAAGCCGGAAATGATTGTTTAAAGTTTTCTTTAATTTCTTTCAACCTTTACACCTCCCGAACTTATACTCAGATTACTGTCTATATAAAATATTTCATTACCTGAAATGCTTTTGTTTGGTGTAATAATATGGTATGGAATTTTCGTATTCTCCACTATCTTTTTGGCAGTATCACCATTAGCCGAGAAAATCACTATAGAAGAAAGTCTTGAGCTTTTATATATTTCATAATCATTTACACTATTATTCTTAATATTATTCTTCTCATAAAAGCAGGTATTTCCAACCATATCAACAAAATCACCAAAATCTCTCTCCGTGGTAATAGAATACATCTGTTTCTTACTGTCTGCATTAAAATATACCTCGACAGTTATCTTATTATTCATGAGACATCCTACATAGGACATCATTCCCTCTATGGTGGTTTCATCCATAAATCTGTCATTTGAGGAAATGTTATCTAATATAACTGCAAGACGTAATGATGATACCGGTTCGTCTAAACGCACCATAAGCTTGTCTTTTTTAGCAGATATTTTATAATTAACACGCTTCAAAGAATCTCCCTCGACAAATTCACGATGCTCATAGCCCGGAAATCCTGAGGTTGTAGTAAGCCCGCTATTAATCTCCTCACTATCATCAAAATCTGCTATGTATTTACTGAATATCATTGTATCTCTACTATAGCAGTTCTCCGTATATCTGGGCAGTGTTTTAACATTTGTCTCACTTACCTTTACTTTTTTTCTTATTGCAATAACTCCCATAAAATCATGCACCATACAATAATCCAAAGCTAATGTATCACTTCCAAAAACTGCTGCCTTATATTTGAAATTTGCAAACATAGGGTTCTCTCTGTCTACCATGGCAATATAATGGTCATCTCCCTGTATTTTCAAATACTCCTGTACTTTCATTTTAAGCTCTACAAAGCAAAAACTGATGGGAAGCCTTGAGGATACTTTTACCCTGTAGTCCACATACTCATTTTTCAATACCTTCATATCTGAATTGTGACTATCCACCTTTATAAAGCTATAATTAATACATAACAATATTACAGATAAACAAAGTATTACACAAAAAGACACAAACAGGGTCATACCTAAATTTGCATCCACAAATAAGCTTATAAATCTAAATAATACTATTATTCCGAAATAACCAAATATTGATTTAGGATATATCTTAAACTTCATTAGCTACAGGCACCTCTACCATATTTAAAACATAGTCAATAACTTCTGTTTCATCCTTGAAATTAGCTCGTCCATTTGCAGATAATATAATTCTGTGAGCAAGTACATTCTTTGCTATCTTTTTTATATCATCCGGCAAAACATACTCTCTGTCTTCCATAAATGCCATTGCCTTAGAAGCCTTATATAAAGCAATACTTCCTCTTGGGCTTATGCCTAATGTAATATCCGGTGAATTTCTTGTAAACTCTACAATATTTACAATATAATCCTTTAACTTTTCCGTAACCTTAACATCCTCTACTTCCTTTTGCAGTTCTATAATATCCTCGGTATTCATTACATTAGAAAGCTCACTTATCGGCTTACTCTGATACTCTAAAATCTGCTTTTCTTCACTCTTTGTTGGATAACCCATAGATACCCTCATTATAAACCTATCCATTTGAGCCTCCGGAAGATGATATGTTCCATAAGTTTCAATATGATTTTGTGTAGCAAGTACCATAAAAGGCGATGGTAAAACAATGGTTTTTCCATCGATTGTAATCTGATGCTCCTCCATTACCTCTAAAAGAGCAGACTGTGATTTTGAAGAAGCTCTGTTAATTTCATCTGCCAACAGAAAATTGCATACTGCCACACCCTCATGGTATTTCAGTTCACCTGTATTCCTGTCAGGTGTACTAAAACCTACAATGTCAGATGGCATAATATCAGGTGTCAGCTGTATTCTGTTAAATTTCCCGTTTAGTGATGCAGCCAAAGCTGAAACCAATCTGGTCTTACCTACACCCGGCACATCCTCTATCAGCACATGACCATTACACAGAAGTGCAGCTACAATATTCTTTATGGTTTCCTCCTTACCTACAATGATTTTACCAATATTATTAAGTAATTGCTCTACTCTTTTTTCCATATTGTCTCCTTAAAATCTTTTATTCATAATAATATAATCTTACAACAGGTATTTTCTGCCATTATATCCTTTTGTATTATTGCCTGTCTAGTTATTATCAGTCGTAATGTCAATAATCACATATTCTGCCGGTGCGGCTGTTTTAACAGGATATCCCCAGCCTGCTACGCCCGAAGTCACAAATGCTCTAAAGTTGCCATTTTCTCCTACTGTTTCACCATATACCGCATCATCAAATTTTAATATATTGAATATTATGTTTCCCGGCCAGATTTGTCCGCCATGTGTATGTCCTGACAGCAATAAATCCGTACCATTAGCTTCATTCTCTTTATATTCCTTAGGCTGATGGTCTAGTACAAGAATAAAATCATCTTTATCTACACCCTCCATAAGCTCTGATAATTCTTTTCTCTTTCCGGCAGCTGCTAATAAAGCATTTCCTCCACCATTGTAAGAGCTATCCTCTCTTCCAATAATTGTAAACTCATCATTTACAGAATATACTTCATCCTGTAATATTTTAATGCCACAGCTCTTAATATAATCTGCCAGTTCAGCCTCTGTATAAGCCCTTTTATCCTGACTGTTGTAAAGCTGTCTGTCATGATTTCCATATACATAAAATATACCATACTTATTTTCTATTGTAGCTAGCGTGGAAAATACTGTTTTCATCTTCTCATTAGTAGTGTTTTCATCTACTATGTCACCACAAAGAACAACCATATCGGGATTCTGTTTACTAATTTCATTGCAGACTCTTAAAAGTTCTTCATCATCTATAGAAACTCCATAATGTAAATCTGCAAGTAAAGCTATTCTATAAGTACCGTCAGCTTCGGCTGTTATAGTCTTATCAGAATAAAGTCTGTAATCTGTTTCAACTACATGATTCATGTTGTAATATCCGTATATCATCAAAACGGCTGATATTATAACAGGGATAATACCCAGTCCATGAATCATTTTCCATATTTTCATGACCTTTACGCTATTGTATTTCTCGTTCATAATCTTTTTTATGATAAGATTAACTATGTCTACAACCATAGCTATAATTACAAGATGCAGAATTATGATTGCAGAAAAGGAAAATATATTAATACAAAGCACAGTAAATATTAATGCCACTAATATAAGTACCAGTTTAATACTCCTTTTTTGTACCGGAGCTTTAAAATTATGTAAAATTCTTCTAAAAAAGAAATAACTGTACACACCAATAAATCCACCTAATACAACCATCATTACCATGACCGAAAAAAAGTTTCTCATAATTTTTTATCCTTTCACTATAATAGAATTCTGAGTTTCCATATCTTTTATTTTGTTAGTAGTAAAAGCAGTAATACTTTATTATTCAAAATAAAAATACGGAAACCCTATAACAGAATAGATTATCATTCAGCTTCAATTTTTTGTTTTATTAGTATTAATAACAATATCTTACAATAAGTTGCCTATTTCTTCCACTATCTGCTCTACAGAAATTCCATTTTCCTTTAAAAGTTCTTCAGGATTGTATCTGTCAGGAAAACTCTTTTTAATACCATAGTTCTTAACCTTTATGGAATCTACACCATAGTAGCTTGCAAGCTTCTGACCAAAGCCGCCCTCTAAAATACCATCCTCCAATGTAACGACAAGCTTATGATTTACTTTTAATTCTTCTAAAAGCTCTGTGTCTAAGCCTGTAATGAACTTTGGATTAATAAGTGTGGCATTAATTCCATACTTTTCTGATAAGCTGTCACAAATGGTTTCACCCATCTGATAGAAATCTCCCAATGCTACCACAGCTACATCACTGCCTTTTCTGGTAACCTGATATTTATTTATTACTGAATAGTCCGTATTATCTGCCATACCTGATGAAATAACTCCCATGGCAGGTACCCTTATGGCTACAGGATGCTCATTCTGATGGATTCCCCATTCCAACATTGCAAAGTATTCTTCCTTTGTAGCAGGTGCAAGATATACAAGATTTGGTATATTGCTCATCATCGCTATATCATATAAGCCCAAGTGTGTTACATCATTCATTCCATATACAGATGCCGCAAATACAAGTATAAGGGCAGGATTGTTATTTACACACAAATCCTGTGATAACTGATCATATGTACGTTGAATAAATGTAGCATATACGCCGTATACAGGCTTACCACCATTTTTTGCAATACCTGAAGCTAATGCTACTGCATGTTCCTCCGCAATACCTACATCTACAAACTGCTTTCCTGCTTTCTGCCTTCTATCCTTTGTAAAACCAAATACCGTAGGAGTGCCTGAAGTGATAGCTACTAATTCAGGTGTACTTTTCATTTTGTCCAGTAAATACTCGGCTGTTAAACCGGCATAATCCTCTTCACTGCCAAAATCAAACTTTGACTTACCTGTTTCAAGTTCAAACGGCATACCCCAATGCCATATTTCCTTATTCAGCTCAGCAGGTGCAAAACCCTTACCTTTTATAGTGTGGATATGAATTAGTACCGGTCTGTCAGTATCCTTAACCTTTTCTAATACAGGTAATAATTCATTAAAGTTATGACCATCGCCAACATAATAATATTCAAAGCCTATTGCCTTAAATAAATTACACTCTGCCTCACCGTTAGTTTCTCTAAGCTTTCTAAGATTGCCATACATCCCACCATGATTTTCTGCAATGGACATTTCATTGTCATTTACAATAACAATCATGTTAGTTCCCTGCTCTACTGCATTATTTAAACCTTCTAATGCCTCTCCGCCGCTAAGAGAGCCATCACCGATTAATGCAATAACATTATATCTTTCATTTTTTAAATCTCTTGCTTTTGCCAGTCCACATGCAAGACTTACCGATGTAGATGTGTGTCCGATTGTAAAATGGTCATGTGCACTTTCATCGGGGTTAGAATATCCAGACACATCATCATATCTTTCTGAATTTAGAAATGCCTCTTTACGTCCTGTAAGCATTTTATGTATATAACTCTGATGAGAAACATCATAAACAATCTTGTCTACCGGAGAATTAAATACATAATGAAGCGCAACCGTCACCTCTACAAGACCAAGATTTGGACCTATATGCCCGCCATGCTCACTAAGCTTTGTAAGCAATGCTTTTCTGGCTTCATCACTAAGTACTGATAATTCTTCAACAGATAATTTCTTTACATCCTCCGGGGAGTTTACTCTTTCTAAAAACATACTTTCCTCCTTAATTTTAACAAAACTTTTTATTCAAATACCCTGCAACACAGCAAAGCTATGGCATTTTTTGATATAATCATTTTAACATTAAAGTAAACTCTAATGTCAATATTTTATTTAAAAAAATTATACTTTGACTCTCTGATAGTTATTTAAAATACGACTTAAGCATATAATTAAATGACTATATTATTATGGTAAAATATTCATGGATGCTTGTAAAAATCAGGCTCTTTCAGAGAGTTATGCTGACTTTATAGTTCGTCGTCTTTCTCCTGTTCCCGACAGCTTATCTAATATTAATGGTTTATGCACTGCTCCTTTAGCATCAAATCATATATGTATGTATGCTCCATTAGATAATGTACAACCGATTTCAATAAACAAATATCCGTATTCCTCTATACCAAGCTTATATACTATCGAAGACACATCACCACTGGAGGATGCCGGAATATTGAGGCTTCAGAATCAGCCTGTACTCGAATTAAAAGGACAGGGAACCATAATAGGTGTTATAGATACGGGAATTGATTACACTCATGAGGCTTTTCTCGATACATCCGGTAACAGTCGTATTATCAGCATATGGGATCAGACAAACAATGATGGTGTGCCTCCTGCCGGACAATTTTATGGTACTGAATATAATAATGATATTATAAATGAAGCTATACGTTCAGAAAATCCCTACAACATTGTTCCTGAAACTGATGAAAACGGTCACGGAACATTTATTGCAGGTGTTGCCTGTGGCAGTGAAAATATAGAAGCCGGATTTATAGGCGCTGCACCACTTGCTGAGCTTATTGTAGTAAAGCTAAAGCCGGCAAAAAACTATTTGAGGGAATACTATTTTGTAAGAGATGATGCTCTCTGTTATCAGGAAAATGATATTATGTTTGCCATAAGCTATTTACTTGAAAAGCAACAGGAGCAATCTAAACCTCTTACTATTATCATGGTTCTTGGAAGTAATCGTGGAGACCATAACGGAGTAGGAAATCTTGCATTTACTCTTAATAGGCTTACAGAGGATACAAATACTGCAGTCTGCATTTCCATGGGTAATGAAGGAAATAAAAGACTTCACTTTGCAGGCAGTGTTATGAACAACAATACCCCTGATGTAATAGAACTTCGTATAGACGAAAGACAATCGGGACTTTATATGGAAATTTGGGGACAGAATCCTCAAATCTTTTCTATAGCCGTCACCTCTCCGTCAGGTGAAACCATAACCAGAATACCTCCAAGACTCAATACAAGCGAGAACTATACCTTTCTGTTTGAGCAAACAGTACTACAGGTGGAATATAAGCTGGTTGAATCAGCTTCCGGTTGCGAGCTTATCTTACTTAGATTTATAAATCCGAGCACAGGCATATGGCGTATAAGCGTCTATGGAGAAAATAATACTGCCGGTACCTTCAACTCCTGGTTACCTATCTCTGCCTTTGTATATGATGATACTTACTTCCTGCGCTCAAGTCCTGAAATCACATTAACTGCTCCGTCTGCATCACCCGGACCTATAACAGTAGCAACCTATGATTCTTACACTAACGGAATATACGTATCATCAAGTCGCGGCTTTACACGAACCGGAAACATCAAACCCGATATTGTAGCTCCCGGTGTAAATATTCTGGGGCCTAGTACAGGCGGCAGATATACTGTAAAATCAGGAAGCAGTGTTTCGGCGGCACTGACTGCCGGAGCAGCTTCACAATTTCAAACTTGGGGAATAACCCGTGGAAATAATAAAGAATTAAAGAATAATGATATTAAAAGCTATATTATTCGTGGCGCCACACGCTTTCCTTACAACCAGTATCCTAATATCGAATGGGGATATGGCGCCCTTAATATCTATGATGCCTTTGAGGTAATGCGTGGAAACATTAGTTAGTTTCCACGTACTCTGTACCTCTCATAATAATCTTTGGAGAACCATTGTTATCTATATAGTCTCTTGTAATTATAACCTTACCAATACTATCATCTTTTGGTATTTCATACATAATGTCCAGCATAAAATCTTCTATAATGGCTCTAAGTGCCCTTGCACCTGTCTTCTTCTCTATTGCCTTTTCTGCTATGGCTGCTATTGCCTCATCTTCAAACTCCAACTGTACTTCATCAAGTTCAAGCAGCTTCTGATACTGCTTTAATATAGCATTCTTCGGCTCTTTTAATACCTGCTGAAGCATTTCACTTGAAAGACCATCCAAAGTAAATAGTACAGGCAGACGCCCTATAAATTCAGGAATCATACCAAAATTCTTGATATCCTCAACCGTGACCTTTTTAAGCAAATCCTTATCATTGTCATACTTATCCTTCAAATCTGCCTGAAATCCAATCGCTGACTGCTTATTAAGTCTCTCCTTAATAATATCAGTAAGATTTGGAAAAGCTCCACCGCAAATGAATAATATATTTTTTGTATTTATTGTTGCAAGCGGAACCATAGCATTTTTGCTGTTAGAACCAACCGGTACTTCTATCTCACTACCTTCAAGCAGCTTCAATAGTCCCTGCTGAACAGCTTCACCACTTACATCTCTGCTGTTAGTATTCTGCTTTTTAGCAATTTTATCTATTTCATCTATAAATACAATACCTGTTTCTGCTTTTTCTACATCATTGTCCGCTGCTGCCAAAAGCTTTGACAAAACACTTTCAATATCATCTCCTATGTAGCCTGCCTCTGTAAGTGATGTAGCATCGGCAATAGCCAGTGGTACATCTAAGAGCTTTGCCAATGTCCTTACAATATATGTCTTGCCACAGCCGGTAGGACCAATCATAAGCATATTTGACTTTTCAATCTCTATGTCATTCATCGTATTGGTAGCTACTCTTTTGTAATGATTATATACGGCTACACTCATTACTTTTTTAGCATAATCCTGTCCGATTACATATTCATCCAGCTGTTCTTTTATTTTGTGTGGTGCCGGAATTTTCTTCAGATCAATAAGCGGTTCATCCGGCTTTCTGTTTGATTTCTTTTTAATCTTTGGTCTTCTTTGGAAATCGCCCATCATCTCACCAAGATTTATGAAGCTGATATTTGCCGTTCTCTTTGACTTCTTTTCTCTCTCCTCCTCATTCTCTCTGTCTTCTGACTCATCAGACTCTATCACTTCACCATTTTCTGCTTCTGCTGCCTCTGAAGCATCAGATTTTTTCGCTGTTTTTTTATTTTCGTTGGAAACAGCAACACCCATACCCGGAAAAATACTCATAGCATTCATCATATCCTGCATTTCGTCAATATCACCATCCATCATACCTGATGAGATAAGAGAATTCATCGTATTTTGCATACAATCTGCACATACATGAATATTCCCGGGTAAAGTAATCATTTTTCCGGCCTTGCTCTCCTGTCTTCTGCAAAGATAACATATTTTTTCGTATTCATCATCATTATATTCTTTTGACACTTATATATCCTCTCTTTTCTATACTATATATGTGTGTATTATAAATGTATCAGCATTTCTTCATACCAATTCTAACATTTATAGATTAGTTTTTAAACTCTAAAAACCTTCCTATTATTCCTTATTTTAACATAAGAAATAATAACACAGCAATTATACATTATTTTTATTTATTGGTAAAGCTAAACTATAAACCCTCTTGTATTGGATTTATATTTCCAATACAAGAGGGTCCTGACTATTCTTACTAATATTATTTTTAATCAACTGCCTGTTTGCTTGTAAGTGTTATCTCAATATCTTTTTCAGTATACTCTCTGCCATCAGGTACATATACCTTAATCTTAACTGTATCTCCTGCTTTGTAGTATGATAACTCCTCTACCAGTTCATCAGCTGTTGATATTTCATAATCATCCACCGCTACAATGACGCTGCCTGCCGTTATTCCTGCCTTATCAGCCGGTCCGTTTTCAGAAACACTTCTTACATATGCTCCAATCGGAATATTATAGTCCCCTGCTGTTTGAGTGTCTACAGTTATACTTGTAATGCCTAAATATCCTCTTTCTTCCTCTGAATATTTTTCTTTATTTTCAATATTCATCAGTTTTGTAATAATTGATGTTGCATCTGATATAGGTATTGCATATCCCATACCCTCTACGGAAGTAGAAGACAAATTCGAACTGCTCGATTTTGCAACATTGATTCCTATCACTTCACCCTTCATGTTAATAAGAGCACCACCACTGTTACCACCATTTATGGCAGCATCTGTCTGTATAACTACCATATCATTGCCATCTACAGTAATATTTCTATTTTTTGCACTAATATATCCAACAGTAACTGACTGACCATAACCCAGTGCATTTCCAATGGCTACTACCTGGTCACCTTCTTCTAAAGCATCCGAGTTTCCTAATGTAGCTATCTTAATAGCACTAAGGGTATCTTCCTCTATATCCTCTAAAGGTACACCTACTATAGCTATATCATTTGATGTATTTGTTCCCTTTACATAAGCTGTATCAATAATGCTATCATTTATAAACTGTACAGAAAGTCCGACCGAATCCTCTACTACATGATTGTTTGTAACTATAAGAAGTTCTTTTTCATTCATGCCTATAATAATACCTGAGCCTGCTCCCTGTACCTGATATTGTCCGCTTCCACCATAAAATGGATTGTATTTCTGGTTAACAATAGATGTGTTTGTAATGGATACAACTGATGGTTTTACAAGCTTTGCTATATCTGCAACTGTATAGTCTGAAGTATTATTTACTCTGATTCCATTTACATCTACATCAGAGGTGCCTACCGTACCGGTTGAAAGAGTAGTACCTACCATAATACTTTTTCCATTTTGACTGCCTTTTCCAAAATCAAAATAATTTAATACTCCATATAGTATTGCACTATTTAAAAGCACTGTTACAAGCATAAATGCAACACCTGTAGCAAATACTTTTCCAAAGGTCATCGGCTTCTTTGCTTTTTTCTTCTTCTTAGCTTTAGAATTCTTTACCGGCATCTCACCCTGAGGCACCTGATAGTAAGAATACTGTGTATTATTCCCTGCATCCTCCGTTCCACTATGGACTTCACTACTGTTCATGTCAGCATTACTTATAACATTATCATTTGCAATATTTGTGTTCTCAATATCATTCCCCATAATATTTGCATTTTCGAATTGATTTTTATTATCTTCCATATATACCTCCAAATCCTGTTTTTTAATATAGGCTACTGTAAAAGCTATTACATTTTCTATATAATAATGTCTATTTGTGATGAATCTGTGTTTTAACAGTGAATAAAAAAGAAACTCTATTCTATTACTGTGTTTCAATGTCTGTTGTTTTAAATTATATAAAGCAACAGCTTGAGTTTCCGTATTTTTATTTTTAGCTTACACCATCATAACGATGTAAGCTAAAAATAAAAAATACGGAAACTCAAGAAAACAACAGACATTGAAGTCTAATCTAATGAGTAAAGTTTCTTTTGACGTTTTCATATTCTTTATTTATAAATTGCAGTGTAGCTTCATCACCATTTCCACTGTCAGGATGATAAATTTTCATAAGCTCACGGTATCTTCTCTTAAGAGATGCCTCACTGTTTACACCCACAAAAAATGCCCCATTTTTAACAACAGGTTTTTTATTCTGCTCAATACGAAGTGCTGCTTTTTCTCTTTCTATATATGCTTTTTCCCTGGATATTCTATCCTTGTCCGAAGCTATTCTTTTGAGTTCTTTTTCCACTACCCCCCACTGCTTATCAAATAAATCCTTCTGGCGTTTCAGTTGCTTTTCCTTTATAAGCAATTCATTTTCCTTGGCTTTTTTTAACCTTTCAAATTCCTTTTTATCTTTCTCCAGTTTTTCCCTCTCATCCTCAATTTCCTGACGTTCATGAGCCAGTCTGACATTTTCCATAAACATCCAGTGCTTACGTTCTTCGTCACTATTATTTTCCGGTTCATCATATACGAAGTTTACATTTGTACCTTTTGCTGCTTTTTCAAAATCAAAATCCTCTGTATCAGAGGCAGTGCTTTCTGCCACATCTTCTATACTGCAATTACCACTATCTTCACTTAATATATCATTTTCTTTGATTTCTTTATTCACATCATCAAATACAAATTCAATATTCCCATTTTCATCAGGCTCACCAAAAACAAAATTCACTTTGCTGTCCATGCAATCCCTCTGCTTCCATATTTGATTGATACTTCTATTTTAATACAATACTCTCATCGCCTTCAAGTCTTTTTTCCTCATATCCCAGCATACTTTCAAGAGTTGCATCTATCTGTTTTACAGTATCGGATGGTTTATATTTATCATTATTAAACAAAAAGCTATGCAATTTATAGTTATTATATGATAATCCTGTAATAACTACCGGATAATCAAGTTTTGTTCCGTCTGCCAAATATAAACGCTCCGGTGTGTCATAGGTAAACGGATACCCTATTGAGCCTGCTATTTTAAAGTTAAGTAATGTAGGTATTAAATCTATAATGTCATCATATGGAATACTTGTATATAAAAAGTCACTTTGTAATACTTCATTTGCCATATCCAGAACCTGACTCAAACCTGCATTCTTTGCAAGGTCTACAAGCTTCATTATAACCCTTCGCTGTCTAGCCGTTCTGCCAAAATCGTTGTTATATACAACCCCATCCTCATCTATGAATGATACCTTTCTGATTCTGCAAAATGCAACCGTCTGAATACCATTTAAATGTACATTTCCTGAATTGTATACAAGCGGAGAATCAATTCCTGTTACTATACGAGTTTCACCTAAGTACTGGTTAAGCCAGTATCTTTCATCTTCGGTTATGGTAATATCAATGCCTCCCAGCATATCTATAATATTTGCCAATCCACTAAAATCAATAGATACATAATCGGAAATATTTAAGTCAAAATTTGAATTCAGTGTCTTTACTGCCTCCTGCGCACCGCCGAAGCAATATGCACCATTTACACGTGCATACTCCCAGCTTCCGTCTTTTCTTGCAACTCTTACCCAGCTGTCACGATATACCGAGCACATCTTTACGTCTCCGGTTTTTTCATTAATACTTACAATAATAATACAGTCGCTGTTTACTCCGCCTTCCATTTCTCCTGAACGCGAATCCAATCCAAAAAGTGCTATATTATAATATTCCTTCATGGCAGATGTATCTAAACCACTATTTATTTCCACATCTCCTCTGTTAAACTCCTTATCAATAATATTATCCATATCTTCCTCAGATACAAATATACCAATAAAGAATTTTCCTACAGGAGTACTTAAAAACCAAGCCTTAGAGTTTGGCATTATAAGCATAACCAACGCAAAGCTAAGTATAGCTATAGCAAAAATTTCTGCTATCAGTAACGCAATCTTTCTTCTTTTCTTTTTCTTTTTTTTAAGACGGTTTTTCTTTTTTTCCCGTCGCTCCTCCTCATAAATATCTCCAATGTCTACAGTATAATCTTCATACTCACTGTCATACTCTTCATATTGTTTAGTGTTACTCTTTACAGAAGCCCTGTTGGTTTTGCCACCTCTGCTATTCGCTATTATGTCCAGTTCACCTGTTCTTCTTGAAGCCATATCTATCCTCTATTTCTACTTTTAATCTTTCCATTTATCTGTAATTTATCTTTCTTCTGCTTTAGCATCTTCCTCTAAGGTTACCTCCTCCACATGAGTAAGACCTCTGATTGAATCGCTTATACCCTCAACTATCTGTGAAGGCTTGTAGCCATAATCGTCAAACAGAAAGTGATGCATTTTAGTAACATTATACGAAAATCCTTGTGCTACTACAGAGCTTTCATTATTGGTATACCTTTCATCCGGACAAGTATATGTAGTAGGAAAGCCTGCCTGACCTGTAATACTAAAGTCCATAAGTATAGGTATCATATCCAATAAGTCATCATATGGAATACTTGTTTTAATAATCTCCTCTCCTCCGTTAAACACTTCATCAACCAAGTCAAAAATCTGAGTCACTCCTGCTGCCTTTGCCTTATCAACAAGCTGACTGATTACAAATCTCTGTCTTGCTGTTCTTCCAAAGTCATCATTGTATTTATTTCCTTCTGCATCAGTAAATGTAGTATATCGTATTCTGCAAAATGCAGTTGCCTGAATACCGTTTAAATGTACCTGACCATAATTGTATACAAGTGGAGAATCAATTCCGGTAACTATACGTGTTTCTCCTAAGTACTGATTTATCCAATACATTTCCGTGCTTGTAATATTTACATCTATTCCACCTAACATATCTATTATTCTGGCAATACCATAAAAATTCACGGAAACATAGTCAGAAATATTTAAATCAAAATTCTGATTTAATGTTCTTACAGCACCCTCCGGTCCGCCATACGCATAAGCCGAATTTACCTTGCCATAAAAAGCTGTTCCGTCTTTCTTAACAACTCTTAAATAGTTATCACGATATACAGAACACATTTTTACCTCTTTGGTTTCATTATTAATACTTACTATTATAATAGTATCGCTTCTTACACCCTGGTCTAATTCACCATATCGTGAATCCAAACCAAACAGTGCAATATTTGTATAATTTTCTAATACATCTGTATCTACACCCTCATTTGCATTCATATTGTTTCTGTCATAGTCTGTATCTAAAATATTGTTGTAATCCTCATCAGATACTATAAACTTTATAAATATTCTTCCCAGCCATGAACTTGCTAACATAGCCTTTGAATTAGGTGTAACTAATAAAAACAGCATAAAAGATGTAACAAGTATTACAAACATCTCTGCAGCTATTAGAAATATCTTGCATACATTTCTTCTCTTTTTTTTCTTTTTTTCCTTTTCTTCATCCTCAAGTATATCAGAAATATCTAATGTAAAATCTACATTTTCTTCCTCTATACTATCATTTTTTTTATAGCTATCCTCAATATCCAAGATAATTTCTTTAATCTCCGATGTATCATGGAATACACCTTTATTATCATCTAATTTGCTCATAATAAATCCTCGCTGTGTTAATATGCATTTTTATTTACAAATCCTGTAAGGAATGTCATCAGAAAAATCTTAATATCAAATCCTATAGTCCAGTTTTCTATATAATATAAATCATATTCAATTCTCTTTTTAATAGAAGTATCTCCTCTATATCCGTTAACCTGAGCCCAACCTGTAAGTCCCGGTCTTACCTGATGTTTTACCATATATCTTGGAATTTCTTCTTTAAATTTTTCTACAAAGTATGGTCTTTCCGGTCTTGGTCCGATAAGGCTCATATCACCCTTAAGTACATTAAAAAGCTGTGGCAGTTCATCTATACTTGTTTTTCTGATAAATCTGCCTATAGCCGTAACTCTGGGATCATCCTTTGTAGTCCATTCTTTCTTTTCCTCACTTACCTCCTGTACCACCATTGACCTGAACTTATACATATTAAAGGTCTTGTTATGAAGTCCAACTCTTTCCTGCTTAAATATAAGTTCACCCTTTGAGGTCGCCTTTATAAGTAAAGACACAATCAGCATTATAGGTAAGGCAATAATAATAGCAGCCAGAGAGCCTATTATATCCATAAGTCTTTTTATAAAGGCATTAAAAGTGTTTGTAAGCGGAACATATCTGATATTTATAACAGGTAGTCCAAGCAAATCCTCTGTATATGGCTTTGTAGGTATAATACCATTATAATCCGGAATAAATTTTGTATGAACACCACTCTTTTCACATGCAGCTACTATCTTTCCAAGATTCTGGTATTCTTCAATTCCAAGCGTAATTGCTATTTCATCCAGTCTGTTTTCAGGTAATATAACTGACAGATTGTCAATTCTTCCTATGACCTTAACTTCTTTATACGTTGTTCCTCTTTCCATGTTATCATCCAAAATACCTCTTATAAGATATCCCCATTGTGGATTAGCCTTTATTCTGTCTATAAAGCTTTCAGTTGCTCTGGAATAGCCAATTAAAAGAATATGTTTCTGATTAAAGCCTTTTTTTCTTATTGTTCTTAGAAACAGCCTTATAAGCATACGCATCGCTATGCCATTTACACAGTTTACTACAAAGAATATAACAATCATCTCTCGCGAGAAATCAACCTGTCTAAACACAAAAAGAACAGTAAGAAAAATCAGCACTCCTAAGATATTTGCCTTAAGCAGCTCGCCAATTTCGTATCTCCTGCCCATAACTCTTTTTGCCGTATACAAATGAAATGCCATATAGAGAAGTAAATATCCAGGCACTATAAATATAAGTGCCATCATATAATCTCTAAAGGATAGTGTACTTTGTGTACCTACAAAAAATGATGATTTAAATTTTAATGTCCATGCCTCTAAATATGAAAGCATAAATAAAAGCATATCCAATACTAAATGTAATCTATTTAAAAACTTTTGGTTATCTTTTATCATAGTTTTTAACCCTTTCTTCGTAAATAATACTACCTTAGGGGCAATTTATCAACTATTTTTCGTTCAAATAATCCAACAGCTGACATTACATCGAATATCGCCAGAGCAACTCCGGTGCTTTTAAGATACTTCCTGTAATATACCTTTCTGCTATTTTGTAAAAGCCTGTATCTTTTTGTTCTATTATTATAAATTTTTCCTATAGTAGCATTATGTGCATGAATATAGCTTAAATTATTTACAAGCATTTCCTTATAGCCTTTTATTTTAAACTTATATCCTATTATATTTTCTTCACAATACAAAAAGGTATCCTCATCAAAAAATCCTATTTCTCTAAAAGCCTCCATATCCGCCATAAAAAATGAGCCACTTATAACCTCTACATATAATCTTTTCTCTGACAGTTCTCTTTTAGAATACTTTTTTTTATCTAATTTAAATATTCTGTTTGTCACAATCATTGATGATAAACCATCTCTTATAATCCCCTGCAGCTTCCATGCAGACACCTGTTCAATTCCATTGGTATCCAGCATCTTAGGTGCGGCAATCTTTATATCTTTATATTCTTCCATTATTTCATAAAGCTTTAATATGGTTTCTGACTCTATAATAATATCAGGATTTGCGATAATTACTCTTTTTGCAGCAAGATTTTCATCCACATATCTTAATCCTGCATTATTTCCTCTTCCATATCCCAGATTACTGTCATTTCTGATAAATACACCTAAGTCCTTGTATTCTGTGTTTAATTTTTCATACGAGCCGTCTGTAGAGTGATTATCTACAAATACCAGTGTGGCTATACTGCTCAGTTTTTCCTTAAAATTCTTTAGGAATTTATTTGTGGTTTCATAATCATTATGGTTTAATACTATTATGGGAATTTTATTATCTAAATACACTTTCAAACACTTCCAAATATTGCTTTGCTACATAGGCTTTCTCATATTCCGGAAAATCTATTGCTTTTTTAGGTTTTTCCTTAATACCTTTCAATTTATCTATCCACTCATCTACATCGAATGGATTATCCACATAATATGCAAGATTTTTAGATACCTCAGGTATGCTTGTACATTTTGTGGTAACAACCCTGCCTCCCAGCATAAGACCTTCTACAACGGGCATTCCAAAGCCTTCAAATATACTTGGAAATAAAAATGCATAAGCTTTTTCAAATAGTATATTTCTGTCTTCATTTGATATAAAACCTGCCATAATACAGTTATCCTTTAAATCATGGGAATTTATATAATCTACTATTCTATTTTCATCAGCTTCTGAAATACCTGCAATAATTAACTTTTTAGGTAAACTGATGTTTTCATTTTTTATCTTCTCTACTGTCTTTATAGCTGTAATAATATTTTTATGCTTCAGCATTGACGAAAGAACAAAATAGAAGTTATTCTCCTCTATTTTGTATTTATCTTTTATCTTTTCAAAGTCTGTTTTTGTCTGGTCAATAACAATAGGATTTAACACAACTCTTATATCGGTATCCTTTTTCCCGAAGTTTGTTTCAATATCCTTTTTTACCCACTCTGAAATAGCCACTATACAATCAGAGGTCTTTACTGTCCTTCTCCAGCAAAACATCATCCATGCTCTCCTCTTTTTAGAAAAGTATTCCGGAAAATGCAGCTGTTGTAAGTCATGTATAGTAGTTACATATCTTATTTTTTTACATCTTAATAATGGTTTACAGTATACCGGCATAAAACAGTTTTTAATACCTTTTTTAATGAGAAGCTTATTAAAATTACGATTGTGCCAAAGTATACGTTTTCCTACTGAAAATGCACTGATATCACATATCTCCATTGTAAAGCGTCTGTCCTCTAAATAATGCTTAAAGGTATCTGCATTATCTTTTGCACAAAATAATATATATTTATTGTCATCCTCTAATGACATAAATCCGTCTAATAAATTTCTAATGTATGATTCAATTCCACCATTGTGCTTTGGTTTAACCCAAAGTAAATCTATAGCAAGTTTCATAGGCTTCTCCTTTATATATGAGTTACCAGTAAAGTACTCTTACCACTTATCATTATTTTTGATATTCCTGCCGGCATAAAGAAGCTGTCGCCCTTTTTAAATTCAAATTCGTTTATTCCATCGGATATTATCCCATCTCCGTTTATAAAAACAAAAGATTTAAAAGATGTATCATCAACGGATATCTGTGCATTATCAAAAATTTCATATTTTGTACATTCAAAATATTTACATCTTGCCAGTATCTGTGAATTATATCCAATATGTTCTTCAATGTCAAACGATGCTGTTCTTTCCTCTGCATTTTCGAGATTTAGTACCTGCATAGCCTTTTCCAGATGAAGTTCCCTCATATTTCCGAATCTGTCTTTTCTGTTATAATCATATATTCTATAGGTACAGTCTGAATTCTGCTGTATCTCACATAGTAAAATCCCTTCACCTATTGCGTGTATTGTACCGGCCTCTACAAATATTACATCTCCCTGCCTTACATTTATTTTATTTAATACCTCAGGTATAGTATTATTTTTAATCCTGTTTTCTATCTCCTCTTTGGAAATTCCCTCTTTAACACCACAGTATACATATGAGTTTTCATCACACTCCATAATATACCACATCTCATTTTTACCTAATTCATTTTCATTTTTTATAGCATATTCATCATTAGGATGTACTTGTACGGAAAGCTTTTCTTTTGCATCTATGAATTTAATTAATATGGGAAATCTGTCCAAGCTATCTGCTTTCCAGCCCAGTGACTGCTTTCCGACATATTCTAAGTAATCGCTGAAGGTTCTGCCCTTAAATTTTCCGGATGCAACTATACTGTTTCCGGCTTCATGTGCTGACAATTCCCAGCTTTCCGCAATAGTATCATAATCGCATCTTTTTAGAAAACTATCTCTTAGCTTTGTTCCGCCCCATAAATAATCCTTAAATGCTGGTTCAAGCTTTACAAGCTGTTTTTTTATAATATTTTTATTATTATCCTTTACCCTGTCTGATATTCCCTTTTCAGTAATGGTAATAAAATCCTTGTCGTTAATGTTTTCACCAACGCTTACTTCAATAATAACAACATTTTCTTCTGTTTCATTCAGAAGAGCATGCTCTATTCCAATAGGTACAAACGCACTCATATTTTCTTTTAGTATCTGCTTTTCGCCATTTATCATCGCTACAGCTGCTCCGGATACTACCGACCAATGCTCGCTTCTTTTAGTATGCTTGTGTATATCCATAATCTTTGATGGAAAAATTACTACTTTTCTCACCATAAAGTTATTTTCACTTTTTAACAGCTCTCTGTATCCCCAAGGTCTATAAGTAATTCTGCCATGATTAAAATACTCCTCATATATATTACTGTTTTCTTCTATTATATTTTTAATCTGTGCAGCATTTTCCTTTGAGGTTACATAAAGTGCATCCTTTGTATTTACCACAAAAGTTTTTTCAATATCATTTACCACTACCAGCTTGTTCTTATCATAATTTATAACCGAAACCTCACTGCATTTATTATCTATAATATTTTTATTATATCCGTCAATTTTATGCTCTGAAAATACATCAAAGGAGTCCACCTCTGTCCACATAAATTCAGGCTTTATAAGTAATTTATTATTAAATGTTTTTTTACTGTTTCCTTTATATAGTATATCCTCTACGCTGGCATATTGTATACCGTTTAAATATTCTTCTTTTATGCTTATATGTCTTTTTGTTGTATTCAGACAGCTATGAATTTCCCTACAGGCTTTGTAATATTCTTCAGAATATTTTCTTACCTCCTGTAAAAAAACACCTGCCGTGGATACAAATAGCCCCGTATTTGCAAGGCAGTTATCCTTACATTCCGGTCGACCATGCTCTATAAATTCATCAATTCTATTTCCGTCAGGCTTAAAATAGTCAAAATTGTCCCTTACCTTATCTGCCTCCACGCCAAATGCAACTACTTTTCCTTCTCTGGCATAATCCATAGCAGCTACTATCTCCGACTGATATGTATTTCCAACTATAAAATGGTCTGCCGTAATAACATATATCAGCTCTGATGAATTACAGCTCATACATGCCATAACTACAGGAAAAGCAGTACCTAATGGTTTTTCCTCATAAAAGCATCTGTATTTCAGACTCTGGAATGCCTCCATCTGTCCCTCTACTATAAAGCTGTGTTTATCATTTGCCATAATAAAAAATTCTTCACACAAAGAAAGGTTCCTTCCTACAGTTTCCTGTAGCAACGAACGGTCTTCTTTTATATTCATGAATTGCTTAGGATATTCTCTCCTAGACAGCGGCCACATTTTATCTCCTAAGCCACCGGCGAGCACTATACATTTCATATTTGATTGTATGATGTATCTTTAATACAATACATCAGTACACTCCTTTCTCTGCCTACAAATATTCATCTTTCCCCTGTTCTTTTAGTATATCTACTATTTTTTTTACATCCTGTGAATTATTTTTATCACATACCAGTATGGCGTTTTCTGAATTTATAATTACAAGATTATTTATTCCAATGGTAGCTATAAGCTTATCTCCACCATAAATAACACTGTTTTTTGTATCAAGATTTATACTGCTTCCAAATATAATATTATGTTTTTCATCTTCACTACAAACTGAACCTAAGCTGTCAAAGCTACCCACATCACTCCAGCCTATATCTGCAGGAATGACCACAACATCCTTTGACTTTTCCATAATTCCATAATCAATAGATATACTTGGCATCTTAGGATATATTTCTTCTATAACATCATACTCTGAATCCGTCTTCATCGCAATTCCCATTTGCTCAATACAGTTATAAATCTCCGGTAATAATTCCTTAAATTTTTTAAGAATAGTAGACGCTCTCCATATAAACATTCCACTATTCCACGCATATTCTCCGCTTTCAAAGTATTTTTTTGCAGTATCAGAATCCGGCTTTTCCTTAAATTCAACTACCTCTTTTGCCACAGCTTCACTTTGCATGTACTTTATATATCCATATCCTGTAGCAGCAAATGTAGGGGTAATACCTATAGTTACAAGTCTGTCATAAGACGTTGCCACCTTTATGGCCTCCTGTAGTATTCTGCTAAACTCTATTTCATATTTTATATGGTGGTCTGCCGGAAATATACACATAATCC
Source organism: uncultured Clostridia bacterium (assembly GCA_947174885.1). Classification (GTDB taxonomy): domain Bacteria; phylum Bacillota; class Clostridia; order Lachnospirales; family Lachnospiraceae; genus SVEL01. Next base: position 292,331 of record CAMWKO010000001.1, on the reverse strand, counting down.
CATCACCATACTTTTTCACAATTTCCATAGCAGCATATCCTATACAGGCTGAAGTATTTCTACCAACCGGCTCTTTTAAAATATGCTTTTCTTCTATTCTTCCATTTGTAGCCTGCTTCATAGCTTCAAACTGTACTGAATTTGTAACTATAAATATATCCTTCTTAGGAATTACACTTGCTACCCTGTCTATAGTCTCGTTAATCATTAAATTTTTTCCGCTTAAATTCAAAAGCTGTTTGGGTCTTTCTTCGCGGCTGAGAGGCCAGAATCTTGTTCCTCCTCCTCCTGCCATAATTACACCATAAATTTTCATAAGACTACCTCTGTTTAGTATACTATTTAGTGGTCCAATTACGATATTACTCTATATTGGAAAGCAAATCATATTTTAAATTTTCAAGTAAATCACTTGCATTTTCCAGTGATTTACCCTTTACTCCAAAATAAAATTTAATCTTAGGCTCTGTTCCTGACGGTCTAGCCGCACACCAAAAATCATTACTGAGCTCGTAATACAAAACATTGGATTTAACTAAGTCAAGCTCCTGTGTTGTATTATTAACTAAATCTGTTCTGGTGCCATTATTATAATCTCTAATCGCCAGAACCCTTGCACCGCCTATCTCCTTTGGCGGATTTTTTCTAAAGTTCTCCATTATATTCTGTATCCTTTTAACACCATCTAAACCCTTGATTGTAATAGAATGTAAATCCTCTTTAAAGTAGCCGTACTTTTCATATATTCTTATCATATTGTCCCATAGTGTCATATTATTTTTCTTACACCATGCAGCCACTTCACAAAGCAACATTACTGCCACACAGGCATCCTTATCTCTGGCATAAGTTCCTGCCAGACATCCATAGCTTTCCTCAAGTCCAAAAATATATTCATAGCTGTTATTTTCTTCAAACAGCTTTATCTGTTCTCCAATATACTTAAAACCTGTAAGTACCTCTATAAGCTTAATGCCATAATCCTTTGCAATGGCATCTGCCATATTGGTAGTCACAATAGTCTTTACTAATGCACCGTTTTTTGGCAGTATTCCCAACGATTTCTTTTCTCTTAAAATATACTCGGCAATAATCATTCCTAACATATTACCGTTAAAGCTTATATACTTACCGGACTTTATATCCTTTGCGTACACACCAAGTCTGTCTGCATCCGGGTCTGTTGCTAATACAATATCTGCATCTACTTCTTTTGCAAGCTTAATAGCAAGCTCAAATGCTTTTTCATCCTCAGGATTTGGATAGGCTACAGTTGGAAAATTTCCATCAGGTACTTCCTGTTCTTTTACAACATACACCCTTCTGAAACCCAACTTTTCTAATACTCTGCGTACCGGCAGATTCCCTGTACCATGCAGTGGTGTATATACAATGGTAATATTATCAGACATTTCCTTAATAATATCCGGATGAATACTCTGCTTTAACAATTCTTCCAGATATTTATTGTCAATATCCTCACCTATTACGTTATATAGTCCGTCTGCTTTTGCTTCCCCTATATTCATTTTTTTAACACTTGAAAAATCCTTTATGCTATTAACTTCTTCTATAATCTCCTTATCTCTTGGAAATGTAATCTGCGCTCCATCCTCCCAATATACCTTATATCCGTTATACTCAGCAGGGTTGTGGCTTGCCGTAATCACAATTCCCGCCGAGCATTTAAGCTGTCTTACTGCGAACGAAAGCTCGGGAGTAGGTCTTAAACTATCAAAAATATATGTTTTAATGCCATTACCATTAAGAACACCTGCTGCTACATTGGCAAACTCAGGCGACATTCTTCTGGAATCATATGCTATTGCCACACCATTAGAGCTTTTGCCCTCTTTAATAATATAATTGGCAAGTCCCTGTGTTGCTTTTCCCACAGTATATATATTCATTCTGTTGGTTCCCGCACCAATGATACCTCTAAGTCCACCTGTTCCAAATTCTAAATCCTTATAAAATCTGTCTTCTATTTCCTTTTTATTATCGGAAATATTTTTAAGTTCATCTTTTGTATCAGCATCAAAAATCGGTGAATTAATCCATTCATTATATTTTTCTATATAGTTCATATTTGTCTCCTAATGCTTCAATCAGATATACCTGCATTCCGGTCGAAACACAAATTTAAGGTTGAAAGCTTCTTTCAACCTTCCTTCATACAATCAATAAAAAGTCATATTTTAAGTTTCCGCATTTTTTATTACAAAGCTTATAAAATCTGTTAATACCTGAATAAAAAATACGGAAACTCTATAATCAGATTTATTTCTGTAAATAATCTATATTATATCATAAGCTGTGCATATGATATATTATCTCCAGCTTGGAATGTAAACATTCATATCTACATTTCCTGAAATTCCGGTTACACTTCCGCTACTTGTATATTGCCAAATAAAATATGTATCATCGGCAGGATAAAATCCCTTTGTATAGTCTGCAAGCCACTTAGGATATTTATTTAGTAACGGACTGTAAAGCTGTGTATCCCAAAAATAATTGTAGGTATATGTTCCCGATTTATATCCGTTTTTTTTCATTGCTTCATTAAAGTTTACGGCAAATCTTGTTATTGCTTCCGTTGAAGGCAAACCATATTTATCTTTATATGAATCATTTTCATAATCAAAAAATACACCTATTGTTGGATTATGTCCTTTAAGCAATCTAAGAGTATGATTAATTTCACTATTCAAATCGCTGTCAGAAAGTGCATATGAATATAGATAAACACCATAAGGAATACCTAATCTTTCACACTCTGACATATTTATCTCAGCATAAATGTCATCCTGATCATATATTCCATCACCATTATTATCTTTTTTGACATCACTTCCATATCCGATACGGATAATAGCAAATTCTATTCCGTCATTTTTAACCTTTTCCCAGTCAATAAGTCCCTGATAAGAGGAAACATCAATACCTACCTGAGATTGTAATATACCTGTGCTGCTAAAATAATATTTTCTATTTCCGATAGTCTGCCAGCCCTTTAACAGTTCTCCGTTTAAATAATATATCTTTTTTCCGTCTACCACATTCCAGCCCTTATAATTAGCTTTGTCATTTGCTTTTCTTCCCTCTTTTTTACCATACTTCATATAATGCTGATAATATGACTTTAGATTATCTCCATATGCATTTTTTAAATCACCATATCTGCTTTTGTAATATGATAAACTAAATTCCAAACTTGCCTGTCTGCCTTCACTCATTCCGTATTTAATGAAATGATTTATAAGCTTATCAGGATCATATCCGTATGCCTTCTGTAAATCCTTATAGTTATTATAGTAGTAATCTATATTATATACAGCCGAATAGTCTACTCCCTTATAGAAAGAATTAGAATATCCCTTTCTTTTCTCCTTATATCCGTATTTCATATAGTGCTGATAATATGAACTCATATTATTTCCATATGCCTTTTGCAAGTCTGCATATATATATTTATAATATTTTGCATCAAAGGTTGCACATCCCTTTCTTCCCTCCTGCATTCCATATTTTACAAAATGTGCTATCAGTTTTTCCTTATCAAAGCCATATGCCTTTTGTAAATCTGCATTATTCTTATAGTAATAATTGACATCAAATACCAATGCATAATCCGTTTTTAGGTATACTGTAGAAGAAGCTCCGGTTCTTCCCTCTTTTTTGCCATATTTTATATAATGTAAATAATATTTTGTTAAATCATTACCATATGCCTTTTGTAAATCACCATACTTATTTTTATAGTATTTTACATCAAAGCACTGCCTTCCTATTCTTCCCTCTTGCATTCCGTATTTTATAAAGTGATTAAACAATGCTGTCTTATCATGTCCATATGCTTTTTGTAAATCACCATACATTTTATAATAGTAATCGTAATCAAAAACGGATGAATAATCTATACCGTTATATACATAGTCGCCATTTGCTGCATATGCATCCTTAGAATCAGAAAACATTATTACCAGTAAGCAGGCAGTCACTAAAGCTATCATACTTAAACAACACTTAATAAATCTTTTGTTTTTCATTAGGTCAAATCCTTTCTTTAATAAATTATTTATTCCTGCGTTCAATGAGTCAAGCAGACATTCTTGCACGTCCATTTGACAACTGCCGCGAGGTTCAAACACCTCGCAGCTTGCTATTTGGTATTTGATTTACATAACCTGTCAAATATATTTATAACTTCATCTGTACAAAAATCATCCTCCAGAACAAATTTACTTTTCAGTTCCTCGGATAATATGTTACCTTCTACTACTATTCTTATTAGCTCTTCGTAAACATTTTTGTTACGTTCCGTCAATAATATAATATCTCCGGTCAGTTCAAAGAGCTCCTTCGCAAAGTCGGTTGCCCCCTTATGAATTTCACTTATAACAGATTTATCAATCCTATTTGGCTCTGACTCTAAAAATACAGGCTTTAGTGCTTCATCCATATAACACAGCTGATTATCCGGTGCAGTAAGTACAGCCTCCAATATTAAGCTGTATCTGTGAATATATGAGGATGATACAGGTGCTGTCTCATCATTTTCAATATATCTTGCATACATCTCATTTCCACTAAGTCTTAATGGCAGTTTCTTGCTGTCAGTTGCAAAATAGTATCCTGATATCGGTATTTTCAACAGCTTTGAAAGATAATATTGTATACTTCCTGAATATCCTAAATCTGACACTGCAATAGCTTCATCAGCTTTAAGCACCCCCTTCATATACTTGGTATAATTTTCTCTTTCATACTCTGCCCTGTCTAATATATCCTGCATTTTAGGTTTAATAGTTTCATAAAGCTTTGTAGCATCCGATGGTAATATAACTTCAAAATCATCTATATCATTTAAATCTTTAAGACCGAATCTGTTAATAAGCAGATTTCTATAGCTGCCCTCATAAAAAATATTAAGAGCACTTCTGACATCATCTTCACTTTGAATAGATGCAACCAATAATGCCCGCCTTGATGTATACACATAATCAGATTTTATATTTTCCAATCCACAGCAGCTTTCTTTCATTATATCAAAAATCTTTTTAAACAGATACCCTTCCCTTGCAAGCATTAATATGTGATTAATTCCTGCCTCTTTTATCTTCTTAATGGACCATACCAGATAATCTGCAACAACAGGTCCTATAATTGCATATCCTAATGTATATGGTTTTTCTATTTTACACTCAAATCTGCAATTATTAATACCATATGGATTGTTAAAATACTTATTTAAAATCAGACCCAGTACTACGCTGTCTGTTGGTGTAAATTCATCTATTTTCCACTCTCTGCCGATATTCGTAAGTGAAAATAAATCCTTTGCCGACAATATATGATGTATTTTTATATTTCTGTCTCCCGGAAGCTGCGCATCTGATACTTCATTATCTCCTATATGCAAAATTTCCTTTTTAGGATATTGCTTAATCAACAGCTCCCACATAGTTCCATTGTCTTTTCTTACCTGCTTTTCAGAGGATATCCAAATTTCATCAGCCTTTTGTATTCCACACTTATCTAATATTTTTTGTATAATATCACCTGTAAAATACATATCTGATAAAAGCATTGTCTTTTGCTTCATGTTCTTCACAATATAATTAAAGGCCTGCACCATTATTTCTCTCGGTACTAAAAAATCCATCTCTGTATTTATCTCTTCGGCCATTATTGTGTTGCATACATCCTTAGATAAGCCCGTAATACTGACAAATTCATTATATATGTCCTCTAAGGTAAAATCACTCTTTGCTGCCCTCATTCTTAAAAGCTTTTCGGCTTTTTTACGGTTTTTCTTATATTGTATATCAATATTTTTAACGTACTTTAACCTATACTCTACAATATCAAATATATCATCGGGATTTACAATCTTTCTCATTACAAGTGTATCAAAAATATCTGATGTAACTATATCAGCATCATATGCCTGATTTTTAAGAAACTCCTCAGATTTTTCAAAATACTGTTTCATATTCTTTTTGCCGTATCCATAGCAAAAATCTCCCTCTTCTTCATCGTAGGTAATAACCGTATATCCCTCCAGTTCTATTACCATTCCAAGACATCTTTCAAATGCATGGGCAATAGTACCATCATTTTGTTTATTTTCCTCCGGAAAATCACCCGTTTTAATATTGGCCTTAAAAAACTTCTTTATTGCATCACCTCTTGCCCAAAACATTGTTCCCATAGGAAAATCTATATATTTTTTGGTCTTGACACCCATAATTCCCAGCTTTAATAACAGTTCGTCCCTGCTTTTAGTATTGCTAAGCCAGCTATGTCCTATATAAGCAATTCCTGAATAAGTTTCGGGATAAATAAGTCCTACATCAGGTATAGTTTCAAATCTGTAAAAAATATTTCTTACTAAGCCCTCACTTCCCATAAGACCTTCCAGCAGGTATGTTCTCCATCCTGTCTGCTCATATCCTGTATATAAGGATTTCTTACTATGAACATGACAGACATAGTCATATTTTAAAAGCTCATTAGAAAAATCCACAATAAACGGTGCAACATCCCTGCCTCTGTTTGCTACCACCTTTACATTTACTGATTTTACGTTTCTGATTGCAGACATCTTATTTTTAACTTCACTGGCAGCACTGCTATCAACTATAGAAACAAATAAATCAAATTCGTATGGTATATTATTAAAATATTCTATAAATTCATCTAATAAATCAATATAAAAAAGATGCAGATGAACACCTATTTTTTTATCAAATTTAAATTTTATGAATTCCTCATATCTGATACTTTTTTTCTTTAGCCGCTTAACTCTTGTTTGCTTCCAAATAATATATGAAGGTGTATTTTTTAAGCAAAAACCAAAAATAGTAAAAAATATATTTTTTGCTTTCATTTTAAAATTGTGAGAAATTGGAAGCTTATGATAAAATGTTTTTAAGCACTTTTCAATTTTTTTAACTATAATATTTGTTGCTTTTTTAATCTTATTTCTCATATATCTCTACTAAAAGTTTTATTTTGATTTAATAAATTCTTTTATACCTCTCCACTTTTGATCCTTTTCAGATATAGTAAGTTCTTCCTTTGTCATACCCTCTGGCATTGGCCATTCTATACCTATTTCAGGATCGTCCCATTTAATACCTCCTTCATCATCAGGATGGTAAAAATCCGTACACTTATATGCAAACTCTGCATTATCGGAAAGTACTACAAAGCCATGTGCAAAATTCTTTGGAATAAAAAACTGCTTTTTATTTTCCGCTGATAAAACTACTCCGAACCACTTTCCAAAGGTTTTTGAATCTTCTCTTAAATCTACTGCTACATCAAATACCTCTCCACTTATTACTCTTACAAGCTTATCCTGTGGAAATTCCTTTTGAAAATGAAGTCCTCTAAGAACACCTTTCTTTGAGCTTGACTGATTATCCTGAACAAATTCATAATCTATTCCTGCTGCCACATAATCGTTTTTGTTGTAGGTCTCCATAAAGTATCCGCGTTCATCTCCGAATACCGCCGGTGTAATTATTTTTAGTCCTTCTATTTCACATGTTTCAACTATAATCTTTCCCATAACATATCCTTTCTACAATCCGTTTGCTACATCTACCAGATACTGACCATATGAAGTTTTCATAAGTGGCTCTGCCAATTTCAATAACTGTTCTTTATCTATAAATCCTCTTTTATATGCGATTTCTTCAATACATGAAATATGCAGTCCCTGTCTTTTCTGGAATGCTGCTACAAAATCTGCTGCCTCAAGGAGCATATCATGGTTTCCGGTATCCAGCCATGCAAACCCTCTGCCTAAGGTTTCCACCTGCAGAGTCCCCCGTCTTAAATATTCATTATTAACGGCTGTTATCTCTATTTCTCCTCTTGCTGACGGTTTAACATTTTTAGCAATTTCTACTACATCATTGTCATAGAAATATAAACCGGGTACTGCATAATTTGACTTTGGATGCTCCGGTTTTTCTTCAATAGACAGTGCCTTACCTGTTTCATCAAATTCTACTACTCCATACTCTCTCGGATCCTTTACATAATATCCGAATATAGTAGCTCCCTTTTCTCTTGAAGCAGCATTTCTAAGAACCTTAGAGAAACTCTGTCCATAAAAAATATTATCTCCTAAAACCAAGGCTACATTGTCATTTCCAATAAAGTCAGCACCCACTATAAATGCGTCAGCAAGACCTCTTGGGGTCTCCTGTATAGCATATTCAAATCTCATTCCAAGCTGTGAACCGTCTCCAAAAAGTTCTCGGAATACCGGCAAATCTCTTGGTGTAGAAATAATAAGTACCTCTCTTATTCCTGCCAGCATAAGTGTTGACAAAGGATAATATATCATTGGTTTATCATATACAGGCATAATCTGCTTTGAAACTGCTTTTGTAAGCGGATAAAGACGGGTACCGGAACCTCCTGCCAAAATAATACCTTTCATACTGTATCTCCTAACATTTTATAAATTTCAAAATAGCACTTAATCGCTGTGCAATTAATTGCTGTACAATTAAGTGCTATTATACCATAATTAAAAAAAATGCACAACACAAGATGTGTTGCACATTTTTCCATATTTTAATTTCCATTATTTAACTCTTTATATAAATTTGTATTTTTACCAAGATTAATTATAATATAATCTTCTGCTTCAAATACATACCCTTCATATGGATATATAGGGGCATCCTCTATTTCAGATGCAATCTGCTCATAATCATATTCGCTGACAATATCCAGATAGTATCCATGATATTTAAAAAATGCTTTTATTCTTACTGAATTAAGCTCTGCTGTTATATTCTCTTTTCTATCCCACATAAAGATTGAAGCACCTATTACATCATCTGCATTAAACATTGTAGTAGAAGGATAACCTATAAACAACACTGATTTTTTATTGTAACCTTCTATTTTAATTAATTCACTTTGAATATCATTCATTATCTTAATATCTGTCTGATATCTGTTATAATCCTTTACAAATACCTCATTAAGATCCTTAGTCTGAAAAATTGTAATATACACTGCTATACATGCAATTACAATACTTAAATTTCCTTTATATTTCTTTAACCTTATATTTTCACATAATATTGCAAGCAATGCAAATACAAAGGCATATACAAGACTATAGACAGTAAGTGTTCTCTTTGGAACATTTACATTTCCGGTAACTATCATAAGTCCGAAAGGAAGTATTGTAATAAATACTGCGCATAATATTATAAGTCCGTTCTTTTTCTTTATAGAATATATCACACCTATAATAAGTATTACGGCAATACTTATAAGCAATAGCAGACCTGCTAAATCTCCATGGAGATATCTGTGAAATTTGGATAACAGTCTTTCCATAAATTCACTTGCGTTTTCTCCTATGGAAAGCTCTGAGTCATATCTTAAATAATTTGATGTATATCCGTCTGAAGATACATTATATAGCCGCATATATATTTTTGCTATAATTTTAAACAGTACTAGATTAGCCAGTGATAAAGCCAGCAATCTCATACCGTGTATCACACATTTTTTTAAGTTCAGTTTCTTATCTTCATTGTTAAATACAAATATCAAAATACCGATTTCACACAATGCAACAAAGAGATTGATATAAATGGTTTCTCCACCTACAAGAAGTAATATTACTAATATTGTAATATTCTGTACTATTCTTTTTTTAAGAGATTTTTCAAACATGCTGTCATAAAACAGCAGCATTACTATACCGGTAATAAGATACTTAAGTCCATATTCAAAGGTGCACATATTAAATACATATACATATGCTACATATGGACAGGTTATACTTAACATTGTAAATATTATTGATGCTCTATCTGAAAATCTGCCATTTGAACACTTTTCAAATAAATGACACCATATGGTAAGTGCAGCTATTGCAACTATTATTCCTAAAAGTCCTCTCCAATACTGTAAAAATGAATAGGTATCAAATATATTTACAAGAAAGTTCATCACCCATCTTCCCTGCTGTATTGCTCTATATGGCGGAACCATATAAGTAGCATCATACTGAAGATCATCTACACCCACGGATACATTTGTCAATGTAAAGCCATATCCTAATAATACAGCTAATATTACAAATATCCAATATTTTTTACTTCTATTAAATATACCCCTTCCCTTAAATTCCTTCTTAGTAGTTCCAACTACAAAAAACTTTCCTGCTACATATCTGCATCTGTTATAAAAGAATAATAAAAGCACATATATAACCGTAAGCACTCCCAATATAAGCCACATTGACTTAGGAAATACGAATTTATCTGCCAATGAAAAGCTTTCCAAATCTATTGTACATTTACGGCTTGTAGTAATATCAAACCTGATAAAATCATAATCATCTGTTTCAAAGTTTATAAGATTAAAGCCTTCATATAATCTATATTCTATCGGTTCACTATCCAGATAACTTTCACCTGATTTTTTCAGATAAAACTGTGAAACCGTATATCCGTTATAAGTTGAATCCATGATTCTGTTGACATATATTATTGCAAACTGCTTTCCATTAACCTCCATTTCATAAAACCATGGGTCAGATGTCATGGAGGTAACACTTCCGTCATCATTTATATACAAATCATGTGCCTTCTCATAATAATCCGATATTTTAATTTTATCATAATCATCAATACTAAATGTTATACTTGATAATCCGTATACTTTACCCGAATATCCCCAAGACAATATTACATATGTCAAAAGTACTAACAATACGAGTAATACAACCTTTAGAGAATATATAAGTATCTTGTCATTTTTAAGCTTTTTCATCATAATTTAAGTTTCCTATTTTCCATTATACATATCTTCATAGTATTTCTGGTAATCACCGCTTGTTACGTTTTTCATCCAATCTTCATGTTCAAAAAACCATTTAATTGTCAGCTTTATACCATCCTTAAACATTGTCTCCGGATACCAGCCGATTTCTTCCTTTATCTTATCAGGAGCGATAGCATATCTTCTATCATGTCCCTTTCTGTCTTCTACATATGTGATTAAATCTGTGCTTACAAGTGATTTTCTAGGATCTGAATCCGGTAGCATTTCCTGTAAGGTTTCAATGATAATATTGATAATTTCAATATTCTGTTTTTCATTATGTCCGCCTATGTTGTAGGTTTCAAAAAGTCTTCCGTTTTCCTGAACCATATCAATAGCCTTAGCATGATCCTCTACATATAACCAGTCACGAACATTTTTTCCGTCACCATATACCGGAAGTTTCTTCCCCTGCAACGCATTATTAATAATCAGAGGAATAAGCTTTTCAGGGAACTGGAATGGTCCGTAATTGTTACTGCAATTTGTAATATTAGCAGGAAACTTATAAGTATCCATATAAGACTTTACAAGCATATCAGAAGATGCTTTTGAAGCTGAATACGGACTATGTGGTTCATATGGTGACGTTTCATAGAAAAATGCGTTATCATCATCCGGCAATGAACCATATACTTCATCTGTAGACACATGAAGAAACTTTTTACCCTCCTTGAAGGTACCATCCGGTAATTCCCATGCTGTCTTTGCACAGTTAAGCATAACTGCTGTTCCAAGTACATTCGTCTGTACAAATACTTCCGGATTTTTGATACTTCTGTCTACATGACTTTCAGCTGCAAAATGAACTACCCTGTCAATATCATTTTCCTCAAAAATTTTCATGATAGCATCTTTATCACATATATCTGCTTTAACAAATGTATAATTATCTCTGTTTTCAACTTCTTTTAAATTTTCAAGATTTCCAGCGTAAGTAAGCTTGTCAACATTGATAATTCTGATTTCATTATCATATTTCTTAAACATATAATGAATATAGTTTGAACCGATAAATCCTGCTCCACCTGTTACTAAATAAGTTCTCATAAACAATAATGTACCGACCGGTACCCTCCTTCTAATAATAAATTGCACATCTACGCAATATTAATAACATATAACATATTAATTTTTTTGTCAATTTTTAGTTGAAATTTAAGCTTCAACATTTTCATTTTGAGTTTCATATAGACCTGTCCTTCTGTTAATTTCTATCTCTCTATTATTAACATGTTCCACTCAATTATACCATAATTCTCCTATCAATACAGCCTCATGGATAAAATCACAGATTTTATCCATGAGGCTGTATCCCCTAACAATTACATTTTTCTTTAACATTTCAGTTTCTTATAGCATGGAAGTATTTATAACAGGAAAAGTGGCAAAGCTTTATAAAAGCTATAGAAACTCAAATAATAAAAGCATTGACCCTAAATTGATTATAAGCTATATTTTAACATATAATATTTTTACTTAACTATTTAAAAATGAGGTACACATTTATGAAACTTAAAGATTCACAATTAATTAAAGGGATTGGCATATTACTGATGTTTTTTCATCATTTATATTATAATGTTGAAAATTATACCTCTTATGAATTATCAGGTCTGATAATAAACAGTGATATTAATTATAAAATTGCTGTTGCAGCTAAAGTCTGTGTCAGCCTGTTTGTTTTTATTACTGCATACGGAATATCAACAAAGCTTAAAGCTTATTCTGATACTAATAACACAAAAAGCATATATTCAGATATATGCTTAAAAAGTACCGTTAAATTAATAAAAAATATTTCGTGTCTGCTTTTAATAATAATTTTTATTTCTTATCTTTTCAATTTTGAACATAGTGCATCCTCTGTATGGGGAGCTTCCCTGTTAAAAAAAATTATCGGCTTTGTGACAAATGCATTAGGCGTAGCCGGATTATTTAATATTCCGCTATATGCTTCTTCTTGGTGGTATATAGGACTTGCCCTGCTATTAATTGCACTTATCCCGGTTTTATACAAAGCAGTATGTAAATTCGGTGGTGCATCCATACTTTTATTATCCGTTTTTATTATTTATTCTTTAGGATTTAACACTACAACAGATGGTTTACCAAGATATTTACTTGTTACCGTTTTAGGTATTGTTTTTGCAGAATATAATATTATTGAGAAAGTCGAAAACTATCTCAACACCAATAAAGCCCTTAAATCCTTAACTGTTATTCTATTAATATTAAGTGTGCCGATTATCATTATTATCCGTAGTCATACTTCGTCAAAATATTTGGTTGATGCTGTTATGACACTTGTCATAGTGCTAATTGCAAACCTTTTTATAAGGTATATACCTATAGTCAGAACAATTCTGTCTTCCTTTGGAAAATATTCCTTACAAATGTGGCTGATACATTCATTTTTTACCGTATACTGGTTTAAAGAGTTTACTTACTCTTTCAAAAATATATGGTTGATTTTAGCAATATTAACGATATGCACCTTTACGATTTCATATATATATACTAATTTCAGTAAGATTTTTAATTTAGATGTCATAAAAAAGCTATATTCATCAAACAAAGGAATTGTTATACTATCAATATTAACTGCCGTTATTTGTTTTGCTATTGCTTTAACTTCTTCAAAACTTGGATATCATACAAATGATGATGCCTCCATTGCAAATATGTTATCCGGCAACATTACAGGCACTCCTTATATAACTCACCAGTTTATTAATATTATTTTAGGAGCATTTATATCCTCATTGTACAGATTATTTCCTGTTGTACAATGGTGGGTTTTATACAGCTTTTTCATTATCGCTTTAGGACTGCTTATTACACATTTTTGTATATATAAGCTTTGTTCAAAAGCAAAAATATCACTAAAGGCTGCTGTCAGTTTAAGTATGGTATTGGATATTTCCCTTTTAACTTTACCTATTTCCAATATCTCCTTTACAATAGTACCGGGAATCTTAGGTGCAGCTTTAAGTCTTCTTCTTTTTACTTCCTCTAAAGTAAAAAACAGAAAAGCTGAAATATTAACAGCAATAGCCGTTACTTCAGGTTATATATTAGTTTTGATACATCGTGCCCAAACAGCCTATGTTATATTATGTTATATTTTACTTGGTATTTTGTATAAATTAACTGACCAATCAAAAATAACAAAAAAGCTGATATTCAAATATGTTATAATATGTATCTCTTTTATTTTGGTAACATTTTCACTTATCACCATAAATAAAATATTCACTGAACAGATTAACGGAAGTGAATATATTGAATTTAATAATGCAAAAGTGAAGTTTATGGATTATCCTCACTATTCATATAATGACAATCCTAAATCTTATAATTCTGTTGGCTGGGATAGCGATTTATATTATCTCACTGCTGGTCAATGGTTTTTTATGGATGATAAAATTAATACGGATAATTTAACATATCTGTCAGAAAGTAATAGCATATCTATTAATATAAATACTATATACAACAGGTTATCCAGTGGACTCCGTGCCATACTTAAAGGTACTAATTGTCGTGCCGTTATTTCTATCTGGTTATCCACAACCCTTATATCTTTATTGATAATATGTATATGCAAAAATCTTAGAGCTTTTATTTTCTTCTGCCTTAATAACATAGGCACTATAATATTAATATTATATCAGTTAATAATGGGACGCGTATTATTCCGTGCTGTTTTTATTGTATTATTACCTTCTATTCTGATAAACATTTCCTTATCACTAATTGATAATCAATTAAAGGAAAAAGAGAAGAAAACAATTAGCTGTGTTTTTGCTGCTGTTATACTTATATGTGCAATTCCGGTGTTACAATCCGTATTTAATCCATCTCCTAATATTTCAAGGGAATATGGTATTAATAAATTACACGAAGTTAAAGAATATGTAGCAGACAATTCTGATAATATATATATATACCCGACATCACTCATAAGTGATTTGGATACTGATTTGTTAATGAAGCATAATATGCCGCTAAATATGATTGCCTGGGGCGGCAGTACCGTTTATACGGATGCCTATAAAAAACGTTTGGAAATAAATGGTATAGGCTCATATTCATGTGAAATATTAAAAAATGATAATGTCTACATGCTATTAAATTCCTCTAATAAAAGCCTGATTATCCATTTTTATAAGTATATGGAAGCTAAATATAATGTTAAAGGGTTTATTATTACTGATAGACTTGAGGATTCAACAAATGTATATAAATTTATTTTTGATGATACCATAAATGAATATGACAGCTATTACTCTGTAACAGACAGTAAAATAATTGAAATCAAAAATTAGCATACATTCATCTTGCCCCCAATACTAAACAACCCCCTACACCGGCTTTTATGCCCGGCTTTGGGGGTTGTTTTAAACTGTTAATATTTTGATTCTTATATACTATACCAACATTAATATATTTTATTATAAAACAAATATAATTATACCCGTTATAATAAGAATATTTCCTATAACCTTATTTTTTGTTATCGGCTCCTTCATAATAATTCTACTGAGTACCATTGTAAATAAATATGTAGATGCCGCAAGTGCATGTGCAATTTTCAAATCCACAAATCTCATTATATATGTATTTGCAATAAGAACCAGTGCTAATATTCCATATGAGGAAATAACATATATATTCAAATATTCCCTTATCTTAGAATTATATTTCTTTCTGTTACTAAGGTTAAGCAATATCTGGGAAATTGAAGAAGCAAATGCAGTTAAAAAAATAAGAAATCCATATTTATTCATTTTTAGCCACCAGTATGACACCCAAAATAATCAGGGCTGCACCTATAATATTTTGAAGCTCAATTCCTTCCTGAAACAATATATTTGAAAATAACAGTACCCATATCGTTGTAACTGATTTGTTTGAATATGCAACTGAAGGACTAAAGCCTTTTATAGCCTGCTGCCATACTATTGCATAAATTCCTAATATAGCAAACATAATAACAAAGCATATAATATACTTTATTGATAAAAAGTCAAATTTTGCTGCTACCTTTGACATAATAGTCGACATTGTAAAAAACAAAATACATAAATGTAGTATTATATATCTTTTAATAACCTGTTTCTTTGTTTCCATATCTTATCTCTCATATTTTTTATAAATAATTTCCGGATCTTTAACTTCATTTCTCATATTTGTAAGAACATATTTTACACGTTTCCAAAGCCATGACATAAATTCTCTCTTGCCCTTCATTTTTGGAAAACACTTAAAAATGTGAAACAAATATTCAAATCTCATTCTCATACGACTGAAGAAAAGCGAGTTTTGCTTCCAGTCCTTTTCTTTTGTATATTCTATTTTCTGTCTTTTTCCTATCGTATGCGGTATACATTTTTTACTAATCTCACAAGGTATTATACTATAGTCAAAACTATTTGTATCCAATACAAGTATCTGCGTTTTTCTTAAACGCTTCTGCCAGTAATCACTCATAAAATTTCCCAAACTGTATATAATATTGTGATTCTCAATTTTCTCGTTTTTTTGCAGGATATGCGGATGATGACCTATTATATCGTCGACACCGGCATTTAAAATTTCCGTCCTTATCTCTTTTTGTTTATCTGTAGGAGCTGTTACAAATTCACTTCCCCAATGAATATATGCAATCGTTTTATCTACATCTCCTATTTCCTTTAAAATCCTCTTCCAATCCTCTTTTTTAGGTTTAAATAAGTAAGGGACCTCCTTTACCTTATAAACCGGAAGGTATGTAGCTGCGATTATGGCTATTTTTTTTCCTTCCGTCTCTACAACAGTCCATGGCTTATCCTTTTTGCCTATAACCGTTATTCCTGCCTTTTCAAGCATATTAATCATATTATTATATTCTTCTACTCCATAATCCAGGCTATGATTATTGGCTATGGAAACAATCCCAATTTTATTTGCTTTTAATACCGGAATAATTCTTTCGTCACAACACATTGCGTAATTATTTACATTTGGCTTTTGGGGACGTTTCATTATAACTGTTTCTAAATTAGCAACATTAATGTCTGATGAATTGAATTCATTTTTTACTCCGGCAAATATTTCACTATAATTATTCTTATTCCATTTTCCGTCAAAGCCACATCCAAATATTACCGGCTGGTCACCAAATATAAGATCTCCTACAAACTGTATTCTTCCCATAGAATGCTCCTAACTTTAATTTTCTAAAAACATATCATAATTTTCCCGAATTTTTTCATCGCTCCAATTCCACCATCTTAACCCTAACACCTCATCAATTTTCTCCTTATCAAAGCGATACTTTATAACCTTTGCCGGACATCCCGCTACTATGGAATATGGCGGAACATCCTTTGTAACTACTGCACCTGCTGCCACTACTGCACCGTCTCCAACAGTTACTCCACGATTAATAATAGCCCCTGTGCCTATCCATACATCATTTCCGATAGTACATGGCTGTGAAAGCCTGTTATAAGAAGGCTCTGTTCCATCCGGTCTGATATTACTGAAATTGTCATATAAAAAAGAATGATTCGTCAACCTTGTATAGTCGTGATTTCCTCCTCCAATGGATACATTCCATGAAATACATACAAATCTTCCTATAGATGCTGATATTATTTTTGTATTACTGCCGGTATAAGAATGTCTTCCTATTACAGAATTATAGATGTAGTTATTTCTGTCAATCCTTATCATATCTTCAAGCTTTGAGTTCTCTACCTTAGAATAATCTCCTATTGAGCCGTTGCTTTCTATAGTAGAATTCTTAACAACTGCATCCTTATATATCTTTACCGTATCATCTATTATACTGTTATTTAATATTTTATTTTCTTCCATATAACTCTATTTAATATCAATGTGAATCTCTTTTATCAATTCATCCATCTCACTAACTGCAGCTTCTATTGTATCTCCTTTAACAATAATCTGACCAATACGGTCCGGTCCGATTCGGAATTTATTTACTTTATCCCCAACCTTGTAGTCGCAGGAAATGTCATAAACATTTTCGCCATATATCTCAGGTAAGGTTATCCCTGTAATTTCTCCTGTTTTATCAGCCATAAGAAGCTTGCAGACATTTGGTACTAAATTATCTGTATTAAATTCTTCAATAGCTTCTCCTAAAGCAACCTGTAAAATTACTTTATAGAAATCTACTCCATAATATATGGATATCATTTCCGGAAGACATGTTGCACCTGCTCTTGCTCCTATCTCCAATACAAACACATCATTTCCACGCAATATAAAATCTGCATTAATGGCACAATTATCTATTCCCAGTGCTTTTGCACTAAGTTCAACCTGTCTTTTACTTTCCTCTAATATTTCATTATTAATATTGTAAGGAACATAATGACCAATAGGCACTCCTGTATCTCCCATATGGACATAATCGCCATGAGTCATGATAAATTTGACCTCTCCATTATAAATTAATGCCTGAGCACCAAATTCCACACCCTCAATACATTCCTCTACTACAAAATAATCCAGCTTTGATACCTTATTTACACTATCAATAGCTGCGACTATGTTTTCGTCTGTAGCCTCTTTTATCTTTGTAATTCCACGGCTTCCTGAAGAATCCACTGCCTTAACCATTATAGGAAGCTCCATATCCGCTATTATTTTTTTAGCCTCTTCCAAATTTCTGGCGATGGCATACTTAGCTGTTTTAACTCCACCCTCCATAAATTTTGATTTCATATCGGACTTATTTGCTGCACATACTGCTGCTTCATAGCTTACCCCACTAAGCCCCAGTGTATCGCATACTTTTCCTATGGTAGGTACACACACATCCGTACCGGTAGTACAAATACCATCTATATTTTCTTCCTTGGCAATTTTAATTATTTCGTCTTCGTCAGTTGTATTTACATAATATACCTTATCCGCATACTTAAATCCCGGATAATTTCCTTCAATACTGAATACAATCGTATACAATCCCATTTCCTTAGCTTTCTTTATAAGAGGAACCTGATATATTCCTGCTCCTAATATGGCTATCTTCTTCATTTTTCTTCCTCCTTGCTACACTTTATTTCTCTTTCTAAATATGGCGGAAAACCACTGCTTTCTTTTACTAGTTTTCCAATATATTTACCTACTATTCCTATACTAAATGTAATTACACCGGAAAAAAAAGCAGTTACAAGTATCTGTGCCGTAAAGCCCGGTACCTTTGTTTGTCCTAAAATATATAAAATGAAATATAATATTGCAATTAAAAATGAAAGACCGGATACAACCATACCAAAAAAAGCCATACAATCTATAGGAAATGTAGAGCCGTTAATTATAATATTAATAGTTTCACTAATTAAATGACCCACTGAATATCCGCTTTTACCATATTTTCTTTCCTTATGCTCAATAGTAACCACATCAATATTTCTGGTAAGAGAAAATATCATAGGACCAATTTGAGGAAATTTTCCTTTATAGCTTGTAAGTGCTATGGCTAAATTTCTTGTCATTATCCTAAAGCTGTTACTGGTAATGTTTTTTGGCTTTCTATATATCTTATGTGATAAATAATTTGCAAATTTTGAGCCTAATTTACGGAATATATTGTGTTCTTTATGTGCATAATTTGCAATAACACAATCACAGGCTGTATCCTTAATCTTAGCTACAAGCTTTGGTATTTCGTCCGGTGAATGTTGAAAATCATCATCCATAGTAATAACATATTTTCCTGACGAATGTTTCATTGCACAAAGCAAAGCATTCAACTGCCCTGAATTATACTGTAAATTTATCATTTTCATATGGCTGTATTTTTCACTCAAATCTACCATAATTCCCCAGGTTTCAAGCTTTGGACTTCCGTCATTTACCATAACTATTTCATAGCTTTCATTAAGGCTGTCCATTACCCTTTGGATTTGTCCAATTAATTCCTCCATCCAGTCACCACTGTTATATACCGGTATAACAACTGAATATTCAATATCACTCATAGTTTTATTTACCTTTCAAAATAAGCCTTTACCTTCTCTGCAACGTACTCTGCATTGTTTCCTAAGCCATAATACATTGGCAGTCTAATAAGTCTCTCGCTCTCTTTTGTTGTAAATTTGTCTTCTCCATAAAATCTGCCATACTCTTTACCTGCCGGCGCAGAATGAAGCGGAATATAATGAAATACCGAACTGATTCCATTATCCTTTAAAAAATTTATAAGCTCTGTTCTTTCTTCCAAATCCTTTACCTTTATATAAAACATATGTGCATTATGCTTACATTCCTTTGGTATAGTTGGTAATACTATTTTTTCCTGCTGTTCTAAATCCTTTAACATTTCATAATATCTGTTCCAGCTGTTCATTCTGTCATCATATATTTTTTCTGCCTCTTCAAGCTGTGCATAAAGATAAGCTGCATTTAATTCACTTGGAAGATATGAGCTTCCTGCATCTACCCAGGTATACTTGTCTATCTGTCCTCTATAGAATTTACTTCTGTTTGTACCCTTTTCCCTGATAATTTCTGCTCTTTCTATATCCTCCGGATTTTTAATAAGTATAGCTCCACCTTCACCCATACTATAGTTTTTGGTTTCATGGAAGCTGTAACAGCCATAGTCACCGATTGCACCTAAGGCTTTTCCCTTATACTCACTCATAACACCCTGTGCTGCATCCTCAATAACCTTCAGATTATATCTTTTTGCTATATCTGTAATTGTATCCATTTCACAGGCAACC
Organism: uncultured Clostridia bacterium; assembly: GCA_947174885.1. Classification (GTDB taxonomy): domain Bacteria; phylum Bacillota; class Clostridia; order Lachnospirales; family Lachnospiraceae; genus SVEL01. The sequence goes on along the minus strand of CAMWKO010000001.1, from coordinate 271,701 downwards.
CCTGCATAATGAACAGGAACTATTGCCTTTGTTTTATCTGTGACAGCCTCTTCAATCAGTTTTTCATCGATATTCATTGTATCAGGTCTTATATCAACAAAAACCGCCTTTGCTCCGCGAAGTACAAATGCATCTGCTGTAGAAACAAAGGTATATGAAGGCATGATTACTTCATCACCCGGCTTTATATCCGAAAGCAGGGCTGCCATTTCCGTAGCATGTGTACATGAGGTTGTAAGTAATGCTTTAGCTGTTTTTGTTTTTTCTTCAAGCCATTCATTACATTTTTTTGTAAATTCTCCATCTCCGCAAATTTTTCTTTTTTTAATAACTTCTTCTATATATTCATTTTCTTTGCCAACATACGGTGATATATTAAAACTTATCATTTTATCTTCCTCTTCCAGATATTGTGCATTAATATCTATTGTATATTAGGTTTATAGTTTATCCTCTCAAACTATATCACATTTTAATATATTCCTCAATGGCTTTTTGCCAATCCAAAGCTGTATAACCCGTGGTTAATTTTAACATATAATTGTCCAATACTGAATATTTCGGACGTTTTGCAGATGCAGGATTAAGTTTGGCATATTCTTCCGAAGTAATATGATTAACCCTTGTATTCTTTCCTGCCAGTCTGAAAATTTCTTCTGCAAAATCAGCCCAGCTGCAAACCCCCTCACAGGTGCCATGATATAAACCATAGTTTTCTGTCCATATAAGATTATCTACTATATCTGCCAATACCCTTGTACTGGTTGGCGAACCTATCTGGTCACATACTACATTTATTTCATCATGAGTTTCTGATAATCTGAGCATTGTATTAACAAAGTTTTTACCATCTCCATATAGCCATGCCGTTCTAATAATAAAATATCTGTCAGCAAACTGCTTAACAAATTCTTCTCCTGCGAGCTTTGTTTTTCCATATATACTCTTTGGCATTGGTGTATCAAACTCTGTATACGGTCTTGTACCATCCCCTGGGAATACATAGTCTGTAGAAATATGCACAAGCTTTGAAGCTGTCTTTTTTGATGCAATGCTTAGGTTTCTTGGTCCTATGGCATTTATCATATATGCATTGTCCACATCCTTTTCACATCCGTCCACATTTGTATGTGCTGCACAGTTTATAATAGCATACGGTTTTACAGTTTCTACTGTTTTAACAACCTCATCTATATTAGTAATATTCATAGAATGAATATTTTCCGTCTCTACTACATCCGTATTATACAGTTCAATTTCTTCGTTATCTTTATAAAGCTTATTAATAGCCCTTCCCAGTTGTCCGTTCGCACCTGTCACTAATATAGTTTTTTTCATCTACTATGCCTCCTGACTTACTCTATAGCTGCTTTAGCTTTATATAATCATTGTAATCATCACAATAGAAGCTTTTCTTTACACCTATTATTCTAAGCAGCTTTTTAATTATTATTTTAATCTTAACCTTTAGTCCACCTGATTTATACATCCTCTTAACAGCCAGTTTTTCACACATTTTCTTAAAAGCTGCATCTTCTATTATATTATCAAGCTTTCTACTATATGATGATATATTTTCTTCCGTTAAATCAAATAATTCCTCATAGTTCCCACCTATTGCATACTTTGTGGTAATACCGTTTAAGTCATATTCATTTCCGGTTTCTGCCTTAGTAAGAATACATCCGTCTGTATAATTTATAAGTCTTAAATATGTTTTAAATTCATTGCTGTCCATGTTTTTCTTTAATACAGCATATTCAGAAGTATCTATCAAAAACGAAATACCCGCATTTTTAACAATTATCATATCATATACAAATCTTGTATTTCTTTCTCCTGAATAAATATAAGCATCTATATGACACTCCTCCAATATATTTTTAATAAATTTCATTCTTTCATATATTGGATACTCATAAAATTTGTATTCCTTTTCTTGCTTTGGCATATAATATACCGGCACATCAGAAAGCTTAAGAGAAGATAAATCATTTCCATTCTCCGTAACACAAATAACTTTATAGCCATGGCTTCTCCACTCTTTAATTAAATCCATTGTAACAGATTTGTCAGAAGCTTCATCAGCAATGTATACACACAGATTTTTGATATAGGAATGCGTTACCTGTACCCTCTTTGATTTGATAAGTGCTGAAATAAGATTTGCATCATTAACCTTTAAATGCTTTTCAAAGGATGCAACAAGCCTGTCATCCTCTATATATTCACACATCATATCATATCCGTTTGCCTGTTCCTTTGGCTCAAGTCTTGAATACCATCTCTGAACTATACCACATAAAGCTCTGCATCTGTCCAGCTTAACTACCTCTTCAAAATCTTCAGGCTTATCTTTAAAGAATATAATCTCATTATCTACACTGGTAGCTCTGCGAATAAGTGTATAATATCTCTTTAAGCCCAGCTTATGATTACCCATTAATCCCGAACCCAGACTATATATATGATAAAATTTACCCTTGGCATCTCCATAATAGGACTTTGCATAGTAGGCAATAAGCATATATACATATATATCATCACCATTTACTACATATTCTTCTCTGCATTCCTGCATCGCAGCTTTACATACATCTGTTTTGTAAATTTTATTCCATACATTCCAGGTATAATAATTCCAGGTCTGATTATCCCTAAAGTTTGGTGCAAAGCAGTAGTCAAACACATCCTTACCATATAAAAAACCATCATAAGGTGACATAAAGTCCTCCTGCCACTTACGCTGTTCTTCAGTAGTTGGAGGCACTGCAATAACACGTGATCTGAAATTAACAATGTCTACGTCTTTTTCTTTTATCATATTGTATAATTCTTCACAGGCAAATTCTTCAAACTCATCATCCTGATCCATAAACATTAAATACTCACCTGTAGCATTCATTACACCTGCTTTTCTGGCACATATAGTACCTCTGTTTTCAGGAAATGAAACAACCTTTATTCTATCATCAACGCTTTTTAATTCATTGATTATTTCAAGTGAATTATCTGTAGAATTATCATCTACACAGACAATTTCTATATCCTTCAAGGTCTGTTTCTGTAAACATCCGATAGATTTTCTAATCGCATCTGCTCCATTGAATATAGCTAATAATATTGATACTTTAGGCATTTTGTTAATCTTCCTTTTCAAAATATTCAATCATTCGTGTAAACATATCCCTTAATGGCACTTGTGCCTTAAATCCCAGATTATTTATCTTATTTGTATCTAAGTTCATTTTTAAAGTAGGTGCATATCCAAATTTATTTTCATCCTCTAATATAACCTTAACATTTACTGATGAAGTATCATCAATATCTGCTGCCAGCTTTGCCATTTCATAAACCGAACAGTAGGTATCCTCATTTGCCACATTGTATGCTTCCCCTGCAGTTCCCTTTAAAAGTAGTGTAAGTATTGCTTTCACTGCATCTGCTGTATATAGATAGCACCTCTTGGTTTCTCCCTTTGTATGAAGCACTATATCTCTTTTTTCCACTACAGCTCTTGCAAACTCTGCAAATACTCTTCCGTCATTATATTCTACTTCCGGACCAAAGGTCTGTGTAAGTCTCGCAACATTTACCGGCAATCCATGCTGTACACTGTATGCTTTACAAATACATTCCGCCATCCTCTTACTTTCCGGATAAGAGCTTCTGGCACTCATATGATTAATATATTTGTAATTGTCCTCTGTTATCTTCTCATCTGTTTCTGGCGTACCATATATCTCCATACTTGACAGATATGTCATTCCCTTTATCTGCTTTTCCCTTGCGAAATCCAATATATTTGTAGTACCTCTGATAGCAGTATTTATAGTATCTACAGGTTTTTCCACAAACATCCTGCTCGAAGTGACGCTGGCACCATGAATAATATAATCTATCGAATCCTCATAAGAAAAAGGGGTAACTATATCTCCTACTATAAAGTCCAATTTTACGTCACTCTTTAAAAAATCCTCATAAATCTTTAAAGCCTTTTCTTTATTTCTGACCAGACCTACTATTTTAAGACCAATCCTGTTATTTTGCTCATAAAATAACAGAGCTTTTATTATGGATATTCCGATAAGTCCGGTTGCACCTGTTACAAGCACAGTAGCATTTTCAAGCTTTTCCCAAGGGATATTTTTATCCTCTGATATATATTTGTAATCTTCTAAACATACATTTTTCATAATTGCCTCCTAATGCTTCAAGTAAAAGTACCTTCAATTCTATTTGAAGCACAAACTCAAAGTTGAAAATACCTATAAATCTTTAAATATTATCCGAATATCTGAGAATTTTCTTTAGCATCAATAATAGCTCTAAAGGTATAAAAATCTACGGGAGTAGTAATCTTTATATTATCAGTCTCCCCTTCAACTGTATAAAGCTTATGTCCATAATTTCTCATAATACAGGCCGAATCTATAAAATCATGTCTGTTTTCTTCTATTGCCTTTTGATGGGCCTCTATAATATCCTTTAAAACAAAGCTTTGTGGTGCCTTTGCAAGCTGGCATCTGCTTCTGTTTATTATTTCTCCTACCTCTACAGACTCATCTTCCTTTATTGTAATAGTTTCTATAGCAGGAGCTACTGTTATGGCATTTCCATATTTCTTTACAGTAGCTATATTGTTGCTTATCAGTTCATCATTAATAATAGGTCTTACAGCATCATGAATAAGTACTATACTATCCTCCGGAAATAATTCATATATCTTTTTAATTCCGTTATAAATAGAATCCTGTCCTGTACATCCACCTGCTACTATACTCTTTACCTTCATAATCCCGAATTTTTTAATAAGCTTTTCCAAATACGGTATATAAGCCTCTAAACAGGAAATAACTATTCCGTCAATCTCCGGATGATTATCAAACTGCTCTAATGTGTATATAATAATTGGTTTACCATGTAACTCAAGAAACTGTTTGGGCATTGTTTTTGTATTCATTCTCTGACCAACGCCACCTGCAAATATCATAGCAATATTCATAATAAACATTCCTTTCTTAAATCTTTTTTATTAAGATTTAAATTCCTATTCCGGTAATCTGATTAATCTTATCAACTACCTTCTTTGAGCCATTACCGTCTTCTCTTGAACCTTTTTCAATCAAGAATCTCTCTATATTTTCTCTATATATATTTTCATCAAAGGCTTTAATATTATCTGATAACTCATCGTTATCTTTTGCTATCATAAACGGTGCCTCTTTAAGCGGATAGCAGAAGCCCCTCTGCAATTCATAATCATCATAATCAGGTGTAAAAAGAAATGCAGGCTTCCTTGTAAACATATAGTCCAATATCCAGCTGGAATAATCCGTAAGTGCCATATCTGCAGCAATCATAAGCTCCTGAATATCAGGATAATGTGTTCCGTTATAACAGTAATCAGGAAGCTCTGATAAATATTCGTCATCTGATGAATTTACAAAATGTACTCTTGTAATTACGCACCATTCTCCACCAAACCTACTCTTTAAAGCTTCTACAAGCCTTTCATAGTTTACATCCTCATACTCCATGATTTCTTCATTATCCACCAGCTTTTCCCTAAAAGTAGGTGCATATAATGCGATTTTTTTATCAGGGTGTATACCTAATTTTTTACAAACTCTAAGCTTTATCTTTTCATTAAGCTTTTCATCACTATTTATAAGAATATCATTTCTCGGATGTCCGCATTCTATGAATTCCGTATCTCTCCAATAGGATTCTCTAAATACACCATCCTCAAAGGTACTATTTGATATTACATAGTCATTAGTTTCATTATAAAGCTCTGCAGAACGCTGATTTCTCTTTGAAGCCATCTTATTTCCTGCTAATTTTTTAAATCCTAATGAACCATGCCATGTACAAATCGAAATTTGTTTTTTCTTTTTCAATTCTTTAAAATTATAAAAATGAATACCATTATCTATAAGTATCTTAGCAGATGCTATCTCTCTTTTTGCTTCTAATGTGCCATCCTTTACAATTCTCACACTTCTAGGGAAATTCTCAATAATCTTTGGAGTATTCTTACAAAGCCATACTAAATCATATGGCAAATCTCTCTTAAGTATTTCCTCACATATATATTTAGGATTATCGGTATAATCCTGCTGAAAGGTTTTAAATACAATTTTATTATTCTGAATAGGTGTATTATTAATCAGCTTTTTCTCTTTTTTTATTACTCTTTTAATTTTTTTATTGTATCTATCCCATTCTGCTTTTGTAATCTCAATATCTATAAGCTTTTCTTTATCACTTGTATATTCTCTGCCTTCAAACTTTCCCGCTGTCTCATAATGATATAAAGGACAAACCCTTGCTGCCTTTACATCGGGATTGAGTTTATAATATTCTTCAGCACTGAAATACTCAGAAGTTCCACGACCCTCTTTCCAGCCAAACATATAATAGTGAGATGCCGGGTCAAAATTTTCCCTTCCCACATCTTCATATTCATTTAAATACCACTCTGCATCAAAAAGCTTGGAATTTCTTATAATTTTGATGCGATACCTGTCTACAAGTCTGGCATCTATTCTAGCCTTAATTCTGTTTTTAATCTTACCTGGTATCTGCTTTAGCTTATTCATAATACTGTTTTCCTCTTTTTCATGCTCCAGAGTATATTCTTCAATCTTGTCCAAATAGCTTCCAATATTCTGACCATATGTCGGTAAAATATTATGAAACGCTAAATGTAATTTTTCCAAAAGATATTCTCTATTTGTAAATTCTACAGATGCATTATTAAGTGTCATAACCATACCTGTATAATATCCCTGTGATTGAGCTACAAATGGGAAGCATCTCTCCAAGGCATGACTTACCGTACCATCACTAGGCATTGGTTCCGGTGCAAAATCCTCATGCTCCCAAATCATATTAATAATTGGCAAAAGTGCCTCTTTCCTACACCAAAATGAACTTCCTGTTGCCAATGGAGGCTTTGTTTCATCTAAATCTGCTGACACACCTATACTGTCTAAAAACTCACCTACAACCTCAAAATTTAATGTCCATCTTCTTCCAAGGCTTGCAAAATATCCGCCATGTAATGGCGCCGGTGGTACAAGTAAGCCTAAATTTTCATCCTTATCAAAGGCTTCTATAACATTTGTAATATATTTACCAGTATCAACTACATTTTCTACAATCAGCCTCTGAAAATCCCTGCTTACACTCTGGTTATTGTTGTGAGGCGACTTCTTATCATGTGTAAAACAGATATAATCATAGTTTTTAATAATATCTCTGGTTTCAACAAACAGTGCAGCTAACTCCCTGCCATTTCCCTCTGATACTATTACCCTCAATCGGTTTCCCAATCTTGGTTCAAATGCTTCTCTTAATTTCTTGCCCTTTTCCTCATCTGTGGTTGTAAGAATAATATCTACAGGCAAAGGTATATCATAAATAAAATCACTAAAGTATTCAATCAGATCCATATAGAATATATGAATTACTACTACTGCTTTTTTATTTTTTAAAACCTCATCGGTATTTTTTGATACATCTGATGAAAGAATATAGTTCAACTGTAATGAATTATATATATCATATATATTGTAAATTTTAAGCAAATGCGAAATAATATTATTATATGGATAATCGGTTTTTTTATCTATATAAGCAAGAACATATTTTATTTCCTCGCCCCTTGAGTTATTTAGTACTGTTTTATAATCATTTACTATATACTCCCTTGAAATAAATGGTCTTCCGTTCTTTTGTGTTATACCTAGTGTATCCCCTATATAAGTAGCTTTTTCTGTTAGCTTTACGATAGGTGAATATACATATCCACTTCTTAAAAGATACTCTGTAATAATGCTTCCGATAATCTTCCTATCAATATCTATTTCTTCACCATCATCTTTTTGGGTCACTTCTTCAGATAGGCTCTCCTGCCATATATTTATAAACCCATCATCATTTAATATATCAGACTTTAAAATAAAGAAATCAGGATTTAAACACCTGCTTCCATTTCCTTCAAAATTAGGTACATATATATTCTGTTCCAAACCAAAGAAATCCCCTAGTAAATTTCTTTCATCAGAAATAAATGTCTCTATATCATACAAGGGACCAAATAATTTACTGTTACAAAATATTATTTCTGTATATTCGCCAATATTTTGTAATTTATTCAGGGCATTTAAATATGCTGTAAAACTTGAAGTTGTTTCCTCTATACATATTTCCTCAACTAAAGATGAATATACTTTCTTCTCATCTTCTGTGAGTGGCTCTTTTACTATCATTACTATCCTGCTAGTACACTTTTTCAAGCTTTTTAGCATATAAGATATATATTCATCTGTCTTTCCTGTATCTTCCTCTAAAAAATATATTCCTAATCTCTTAGTGACCATATAAAATTCTCCTATATACCATTATAATCAGCAAACCAATTAAAAATGCTTACATTCACCTCTGGAAACTATAGATAATTCATTCCCTGTAATGCATTTATAACACTCTATATTTTATATTTACCTTCTAAATAAGCTGAATATTTATCACATAACTCTTCTGAAGGTCCAAATGCCACCTGTTTTCCTTTCTCCAACCATAACACTTTATTGCAAAGTGTTTTTACCTGTTCAATAGAATGAGATACAAGAATAGTAGTAGCTCCATTTCCAATTATCTCTCTCATCTTATTTTCACTTTTTTTTCTAAATGCTCCATCACCTACAGATAATACTTCATCCAAAATCAGTATATCCGGCTGTACTAATGAAGCTATTGAAAATGCAAGTCTTGACTTCATACCTGAGGATAACTGCTTAAACGGACGATTTTCAAATTCCTTAAGCTCTGCAAATTCAATAATATTATCATAAGTATCATCCATATACTTTCTGGTATATCCAAGCATCGCACCACGAAGATACGCATTTTCCTTTACCGTCAGATCGCCGTCAAAGCCTGATGCCAGTTCCAAAAGCGCTGCTATTGTGCCACATCTTTCTACTCTTCCCTTTGTTGGTATCATAATGCCTGAAATAGCCTTAAGTAGTGTAGATTTACCGGCACCGTTTGTACCTACAATCCCCAGCATGTCACCCTTGTCTATAGAAAAAGTTATCCCATTTACTGCCCAAAACTCCTTAACATTATACTCGTGCTTTAACTTACGGACAAAATATTCTTTTAAACCAATATCCTTAAAATCACCTGTTATATATCTAATTGAAACATCTTCTACATTTAAAATCATCTTGTATATTCCTTTCCTTTTCTATCAGAATAATACTATACATCTGACTATTAATTTTTTATACATAATATAAAAACTTATAATTGTTCTTTTTGTATACCCATGAACCAATACACAAGATTACTAACGCATATCCTATGCAAAGTAAATGATGTCTTATACTTGGTATCTGATTATAGATAACTATTTTTCTAAAATATGATATATATGAATATATTGGGTTTAAGTAAAACAATTTCTGTGTTGTCGGACTAAATGAATTAACAGTATAGAATATTGCTGACAAGTAGTTTAGAAGCATTACAAATACTCCATACAAATACTCAATATCTCTGAAAAATACATAGCAGGCTGATAATATCATACCTAATCCTATATTAAATATCATAATACAGAAAATTGGAATTATTAATAAAAGGAATGACCATTTTAATGATATTCCATATGCAATTACAAACACAAAATATATAACTAACGATAATCCAAAATTAATTAGTGACTGTATGTTTCTGGATAGCAGGAACATATATTTTGGTACATCCACCTTACAAAAGATAGCCGAATTTTGCAATAACGAACGCATTCCACCCTGAGTTGCATCATTATAATATGAGAATAATAAATTACCTGTGAACAGATATATTACATAATACTCAGTTGTTCTTCCAAAGAATTTTGTAAATACTAATGCCATAACTGCAAGCTGTAATAGTGGTGCTATAAGACTCCACAACATACCTAACACTGTTCGTTTATATTTCTTCTTAAAGTCTCTTTTTACCAATTCTTCAAATAAAAACTGATATTTAACAATTTTATTCAGCATAAAACCTCCATTATATTGCATTTTCCCTATAATTTTCCAAATGCAATTAGTTTTTATTATATCAAAATGATTTTTAAATTACAACTCCTTTGTCTACGTAGAGTTTTATCCTCGTGACCTTTTGAGTTTTTACACATACTGTTAGGTTTATACACCTTATCCATAGTTTTGCAAATTAAATTTAAATTATAAACTTATATTTGAATATTAAACACAGATTTATAAGTATTAAAAGCTTATAACCATCAATGTATGCTACAAATACATATATATTATTGCGAATATATATTTGTATTGTAAAAGGAGTATCACTCTATAAATGATAATTTCTAACCATCTGTTTTGTGACACTCCATTCATTTAGTAATTGTAATATTATGTAAGTTTATTTAATATTCTCTGTTTTAAAAACAGCTTCTGACTTGGTGTATATAATAAGTCAGCTTACTCTGCTCTCTGTATAAAAATTTTATACCCATTTACCTCACCTACACAATTAAAGCCATATTCTGCATATCCGGCTTTAGAGATTAAAACAGCATAAGCCGGATTTCCGGTTACATCCCTTATTATATCAATTTTATTAATATCCTCAACATATTTGTCGGCTATATTCTGTCCTTCTGTATCAACTTTCAGTTCAACATATATGTTACCTGAAGAATCACTAATATAAAAATCGCACAGCAAAAAATCATCTTCAACACCTATTACTGCTTCTCGCTCCACATTTAAGCCTTCATTTATTAGTGCATATAACAGTTCAACCTGAAACCATTTCTCAATTCCTCCTTTTGAATTATATCCGACATTAATAATATCAATTTTATTCTGTAATATATTAACTATTTGATTAAAAACATTATGTATAAGTGCCATATTATTTCTTCCTCCTTTTCATTTTTACTTCTTTGACTAAATAATAATTACTTATAAAAGCTTTAATTGGATTCCTTCTTATTTGTTCCTCCAACAAATCAATATAATCATCGTTTCTGCTTTTCTTGAAATAAGTATTACATTGATCTTCATTTACTCTTTCTTCTGCTTTAAAAGTTACTTACATAAAAAATCCTCTCTTTCCTTAGGTATAATCCTAAATTTTCTTTTTTCCGAAAGCGTCATGAATACTTTCCATCCCTTTCATATCCTCCGTCTGCAGTCCGGATGATAATCTTTAATGCAAGGCTTCCTGCTCTTTAATCAGGTATCTCAACCTCATTTCACTTTCGATGTCTGTATATTAAACCTCAAAGTATTCACCTAATGAACACTTTGATTTTTTATTTTTCAAACTTCATCTTTTCATATCTAATCATTTTCAAGGTTTTTATCAAAAAAAGAGTCCGACAAATAGCTTAAATAAGCTATTCGTCAGACTCATTGGTACACTTTTATCATTTATGCAGTATAAGAGTAATTTGGTTTACTACAGATTTTCATAGCTGCAATATCCTGCTTTATACCATCTGCAGTCTCCGCATATTTCTTCAAATTGCTCCCGTTTTATATTTCTGACTATTCCCTTTATTTCATCCAATGTATATGATTTATTTTCTTCTAATCCCAAATATTTAAGTACAAGCCTGTCCTTCTGCAAAACGTCTTTATCACCAAGCTTACATCCTCTCTCCTCCACTCTGTTCGGACATTTCTCGCATACATAGTCACTTTTACATACAAGTGTAATCATATCCGTTTTCTCATATTTATTTCCATCACTGAAATTATCCAGCTCCATTTTCGTAACGACTTCACCCATACGTACTGCAAATTCTTCATCGTATCCGTTTCCGATAAAAAGACGGGTGCATAATAAGTGATGTCCCCGTAATACTATGTTTTTCATTTTGATGTTTTGCTTCTTCCCATATTATAAAGTAGTAGTATTTATAGTCCCTCTCCAAGGACTGTATGCCATACTATTAAATGATTCATATATAAAAGAAGCCATAGTTTAACTATAGCTTCTTTTCATATCATAGGCACAGCCTATGATTATCCGCAGTCGCCAAATGTAGGTGTAAACACCTTCACTTGGCTCGTTGCCTACATTATATCACAATATTTACAAATTATTAATTACTCTATGCTTCAGCAAATGTTCCTAAGAACTGTACAAGTGTAATCATATTTCTAACCTTAATAAGATCATATCCATCGCATTTATCGCCTTTAAGTCCTGTATAAAGCTTTGTGATATTTTCCATATCTCTATCATTTACCTTATTTCCCATAGCCTTATATGCTTCATATAAAGCCTTTCTAAAGTCATAGATATTTCTATTGTCAGATACTCTTACAAGATTTAAAATCTTATCTACATCCAGCTCAGATATAAATGAGATATTATCCTCTGCAATCTCCTGTTTGTTCTCTTTTACATAATCGTAAATCTTAGAACCCCAGCCTTCCGTATCTGAAAGCAACTCATTAATAAAATTCTGCTTTGTAGATTTATTCTTTTCATCTATAAGTATTCTGATAGGCTTAATAGCAAGCTCATAATCATCCTTTAGATTTTCATTGTCAAAGCTGATATTACCTTCATCAAGAGACAATGTACCTGATTTTGATTCCTTGATATTTACAATCATAAGCTTAATCATTTCCATTAGAAGGTCTGTTTCAAAGCCTACATCGCAAAGTATAACCATCTTGTATATAATTGATGGATATGATTTAATATCAAACTTGCTAATCTGAAGTCCTGAAATAATATCCTCAATAGAACGGCGAATCTTTGTTTCATCCTTTTCCCACCAGCTGTCAAGGGCAATAATAGGATTGTTTAAATCCTTTTCCTTTTCATACTCTTTTGATAAATAGTATTTTATATCATTATCAATTTCATCCTGATTACACTTACTGTAAATCATAAATTCATCAATAAATCTAAAAGCTATGGTATAGCCATACTCCGATGCCTTTTCAAAAGAATCAAGCTCTGTATAAACTGTATTTTCAGTCCATTTCCATTCATATGTACCCTGCTTGTAGGCTACTGCTATACAGAAGCTGTAGTTAATCATTTCCTTTAACAGCTTTGTCTTTCTGTCCTTAAGCCACTTAATATTTTCATATAATAAAATTATCTTTGAAATAAAGAACTGGAATGTTCTAAGGTTTGTATGTTCTTTTTCAATTGCAAATGCACAATGCTGTTCATTTAAATCTAATAAAAGGTTCTGCAGGTCAGGATTAGCAACATTGTCACGAAGCATTTCCTTTGTAACCTTCTTATAGTCCGGCTCATACTTAATAGTAAAGCCAACCAGCTTTTCTTTAACCTTTTGATATGCTGAATTATCTTCTTCACAAAGAAGCTGTGTCCTACGCTTCAATTCACTGATAGAAATTTTATCGCCTGGATTTAAATCCTTATATTGGGAATCAATTTCACCAAAGTCTACATTGCTGTTTGCACTAAGCAAATATTTTAATCCCAACTCATCAGCTTCTATAAATTTACCGATTTCCTTCTGATTGGATACAATAATAGTCTTAAGTCCCTGATTTTCAACCAAGTCATTGATGTAACCAAATATCTCATTGATATGGCAGTTACATCTCTCAAGGTCGTCTAAAATAAATATATATCCTTCAAAATTGCTGAAATTATTTATAAATTCATCGTAATTTGCATCCCAACGGCTTTTTGCGATATCTGTTACGACCTTAACACCATATCTGATATCGCTTACATCATTACTACCGATTGATTTGTATAATGACATATATATTTCATTTGAAATTTCTTCAGTAGATGAAATACCATATAAAGAAATATATAATACTTTACGAGGTGTGTATAAATAGTTTCTACTTGCCTTTTCATTCTCATATTGCTCAATGGCCTTTAAAAGATTATTTTTTACGAAGAAAGTTTTTCCACTGCCCCATTCGCCGTCTATCATAACTGCATAGTTGTAAATGGCATTGTCAATATATTCCTTAACTACTTCAATAATCTCTCCATCATTCAAACACTTTTCCATTTAAAAACCCTCTCTGATACTATCTTGATTTGTATGATGCGTCAATTTTTACAATGTCTGCTATAGAATTAAGTTCTGTAACATCTCCTATGGCACATTGTCTGATTGATACTGTGAAATCATCTTTAAATAATGTAAGTGGGATCTCTTCCCAATCTGTCTTTCTACCATCGGCCATATTATTAGCCTTTGTAAGACATGCCGAAAGATTTCTGCCATCTTCTTCTGACCAGAATGAAATACCTGTGATTTCATATGCCTTATCGCCACCTATTTTAATTCCACGGACAATCCCCCTCTCTACATCATAGCACCACTTATTTGTACTTTCTACATATGTACCCATATAGCTAGTTCCAAACTCGTACTTTCTGATAATGTCCGGATTATTAATCAGTATACCACCATCAATGACATATGCGTTCTTTATAAACTCTTTTATAGGCATAACTGCTGCTACAGTGCTGGCTTCACTGTATCTTTCAATACTAATAAAAGTAGCATTCGGATATTTAGGTTTGATAATGTCAAACACATCACTTGAATATCCCGTAATAACAAAAATCTCTTCGATTTCAGCCTTTTGAAGAATTTCAAAGGTTCTTTCAATAATACGCTTACCATTAATCTTCATCATGGATTTTGGTGTATTTACTGTTATCGGAATAAGATTTGCATCAAAAGAGGCCGCCATAATAACAGCTCTTTTAACCTTATATGGTTCTAATGATTGTGAGCCTTTTTTTGTAAGTTCAATTTCATTTCCGTGAACTTCTATCATCTTTTTGTTTACAAGACTATACAGCTCATCAATCGATATCTGATTTTCTACAAACCATTCTGGTTTAACTTCCACGCCCGGCCTTTCCTTAGTTGCGTGCATTGTGAGATAATTTAATAATTCAAATTGTCCCTTGTTGAGTTTTGCTTCAAAAATAGCCATGTTCTCGTCTCCTTTACCCTTATAATATTGGTAATGTGGTCTAATCTCCACTTATGAAAGATTTACTTTCGTCTTTATAATTGGTGTCAGGTATTGCACCTTATTTCCTATCATCATTTATTACATAATTAAACATTTTAACCCTATCATACATATAAAAAGTATAATACATATTCTTTTACTAATCAAGGAGAAAAAAAAGTCAAAGTTTTGTTCAATTTGCACATCTTTGACCTCTTATTCTTTATTTTGCCAACCTGTTAAGTGCACTAAATACAGCTCTGATGGATGCTCTTGTTATATTAGTACTCTGACCTGCACCATAGGTAGCCTTACCTGAATCTAAATCCAATATATTTACATAAGCGACTGCTTTCGCATTTGACCCTTCACCTAAGGCATGCTCTGTGTAATCAAGTATTTTGAAATTAACTCCTGTCTGCGTATGAAGCGCCTTTTTGACAGCATCAACAGGTCCATTTCCTGTAATTTCCACATAATTTTCTTCGCCTTTATACTTAAAGTTAAGCTTTGCTAAGGTATCTCCACATGGAGTATCATCTACATCTGAAAATTTGCAGGCTGTAAATTCAAAAGGATACTCTTTTTCTGTTTTATATGTCAAATATTCTTCACGGAATTTTTCCATAATCGTATCCGGTGATACCTCACCCTGTGCTTCAGCTATTACCTGAATCACGTCTGCAAACTCCTTGTGCATTCCCTTTGGCAGCTTATATCCAAAATAGGTATCCATTACAAATGCCACTCCGCCCTTGCCTGACTGACTGTTAATTCTCACAATAGGCTCATAGGCTCTGCCTACATCTGCCGGATCTATAGGAAGATAAGGCACTTCCCACTTTTCATTCTTTCTTTCCTTCATGGCTTTGACACCCTTATTAATAGCATCCTGGTGAGAGCCGGAAAATGCTGTAAATACAAGTTTTCCTGCATATGGATGTCTCATGCCTACAGGCATTTTACAGCATCTTTCATAAACCTCTATTATTTCATTTACATTTTCAATATTAAGTTTCGGATTAATCCCCTGTGAAAACATATTATAAGCAATGTTAAGAACATCTACATTTCCTGTTCTCTCACCGTTTCCAAACAATGTACCCTCTACTCTGTCTGCACCGGCAAGCAACGCCAATTCCGTAGCTGCTACGCCTGTACCTCTGTCATTATGCGGATGTACACTTAAAATAATAGTTTCCCTATTCTTAAAATGTTTATCCATCCACTCAATCTGGTCTGCATAGACATTCGGTGTATTCATTTCCACAGTAGCCGGAAGATTGAATATAATCCTGTTATCTACTGTTGGCTGCCATTCCTCCCATACCGCACTGCATACCTCCAGTGCGTAATCAAGTTCAGTTCCTGTAAAGCTTTCAGGTGAATATTCCAATATTATTTCGCCGTCAAAATTCTCTGCATATTTCTTTACCATTCTTGTACCGTCTATGGCAATCTGCTTTATTTCTTCCCTGCTTTTGCCAAATACTACATCTCTTTGCAGGGTAGATGTAGAGTTATATATATGAACTATAGCTTTTTTTATTCCTTTTAATGCTTCAAATGTTTTTTCAATAAGATGTTCCCTGCACTGTACCAGAACCTGAACGGTTACATCTTCAGGAATAAGCTTTCTCTCTACAAGCTGCCTCAAAAAATCATATTCAATCTGTGATGCAGACGGGAATCCCACTTCTATTTCCTTAAATCCTAATTTAACTAAAAGATTAAAAAACTCAATTTTCTCTTCAACTACCATTGGCTCAATTAGTGCCTGATTTCCATCTCTTAAATCTACTGAACACCATATAGGAGCCTTTTCAATTTCCTTATTCGGCCATTCTCTGTCCCTTAAATCTATAACCGGATTTCTTTTATATCTAGTGTAATTTAACATTTTAGTTACCTCTTTTCCAATAATTCTTATTCATAGAACATCTAAGCAATAATTTCTTAGGCAGTATATTATAATGTTTACCTGCCTGATATCCCATATATTTAAATCCACTGGAGATAATCAATGAGGGGAGCAGGTACCATTTCTTAATACTAATCAAATATATAATTGTACTTTTAACTAATTTTATGCCTTCGTTTTCAGCGGGTAAATTGTTATAAATGTAGTCATATTGTTTTTGTGATACTCCAATATCAAAATTTCTTTTAAAATTCTCTATGAAACTGTACTTGTGAGAATGAAATACCACCGCTTTACTTGCATAAACCACTTTATAGCCACCGGTCAGTGACTTGTATGCTAAAATGCCATCTTCATTAAAAATAGTTTTTGAGGGGAAGCCGCCTATTTCCATATAGTTTTCCTTTTTGTACATGGCACATGTATCTGAAGAAAATATAGCCTTTATCCCCATAGTTTTCATATCCTCTTCAGTTTTTACAATATCCTCATTGCCGTAGTTAAAGCTTCTGGTATATGCTTCAATAACCCCGGTAGATTTTTTAGCTATTTGTTTTGCATATACTACAGCCACTTTCTCATTATTCTCAAAATGAATCAGCATATTTTCTAAAAGATGCTTATTTTTAGGTACGGCATCCTGAGTCATCATTAAAATATATTCTCCCTTTGACATCTCTATTCCCATATGTCTCGTTCCACCATGGTCAAACTCATCTTTCATGATTTCATGTACAATAATAGGAATTTCAATATCTCTGAATTTTTCAGTAATTTCTTCTATAATAAGCTCTGATCCATCAAAATAACTCTTTGAATTTATAAGTATAATTTCACCTGGTTTTACCGTCTGCTTTAAAAGTCTTTCAACTATAACTATCAGTTCTTTTTGGGGACTGCATATAGGTATAACTACCGAAATACTATTATCCTTCATATCTTTAACCTTTGCCTTTTCGGTTTATTAAACTGCAAAGCCTCTCTGTTTAATAACATCTACAACCTTGTATACCTGTTTTTCACAGGCTTCGTCTGTTTCGGCTTCAACCATGACTCTTACAAGATTTTCTGTTCCACTGGAACGTAACAAAATTCTTCCACTGTTACCCAACTCTTCTTCGACTTCCTTTGCAGCTTTAAGAATTTCTTCATCCTCCATAGCCTTTACTTTATCGGTAACTTTTACATTTACAAGAAGCTGTGGGAATATCTTTAATTCCTTTGTAAGCTCACTCATAGTTGCTTTCTTTTCTATCATAGCCTCCATTATCTTTAAAGAGGTAAGGATGCCATCTCCTGTAGTAGCATGCTTGCTGAATATAATATGTCCTGATGACTCTCCACCTAAACAATATCCGTTTTTCATCATATTTTCACAAACATATTTATCTCCTACTGCTGTTTTTTCAGTACGAATACCTTCGCTTTCAAGTGCTTTATATAATCCAAGGTTTGACATTACTGTAGTGACTACAGTATTACCATTTAATTCTCCTCTTTCTTTCATATATACACCACAGATATACATAATAGAATCGCCATCTATTATATTACCGTTTTCATCTACCGCAATACATCTGTCTGCATCTCCGTCATATGCAAAGCCTGCATCAACATTATTTTTCTTTACATACTCTGACAGAACCTCTATGTGGGTAGAGCCGCAATTTGTATTGATATTTGTACCATCAGGTTCATTATTTATAACTATGGTTTTAGCGCCTAATGCATCAAATACATTCTTTGCAATAGCAGATGCACTACCGTTTGAGCAATCCAGTACAACTGTCTTATCCTTAAAGGAACGTGTTGCTACAGATATAAGATATCCGATATATCTGTTTCGGCCTGCTGAAAAGTCAACTGTTCTTCCGATTTGTTCCCTAATAGCAAACGGAAGCTCTTCGATTTTCCCGTCAATATATTCTTCGATTTTTTCTTCAACCTCAGCCTCCAGCTTCTGACCACTGGCATTAATAACCTTAATACCATTATCATAAAACGGATTGTGACTGGCTGTAATCATAATTCCACAATCAAATCCCTCTGTACGGACAACATAGGAAACACTTGGCGTTGTAGTAACGTGTAGCAGATAAGCATCAGCTCCCGAAGCAGTAAGTCCTGCTACTAAAGCATATTCAAACATATAGCTGCTTCTTCTGGTGTCCTTTCCTATAACTACTTTTGCTTTACCTTCTCTCCCATAGTACCAGCCCAAGAATCTGCCTACCTTAAATGCCTGTTCTACATTTAATGAAACATTTGCTTCTCCTCTGAATCCATCAGTTCCAAAATATTTTCCCATTTTATTCCTCCAAAAAGCCATTACTTAATGCGTTTGATATCGCCTCTAATGCCTCTACTTCATCCTCCCCCTGACATATTAATTCAATCTCATCATTTTTCTTCACACATGCTCCCAATATACTAAGAACACTTTTTGCATTTGCCTCGCTGTTTTTTGTTTTAAATGTAATATGGCTGTTATATTGACTTGCCATTTTGCATAACTGACCCGCTGGTCTTAAATGTAAGCCTGTTTCGTCTTTAATTACTATTCTTTTACTTACCATCTTTGCCTCCCATTACTGCTCTGTATTTTCTTGATCAGCATCTACGTCTGCTGTGCTTTCATCAGTTTCATTTTCCTTTACATCAGTAGTTTCTTCGTCTCTTTTTGTAGTAGTTTCTTCGTTCGGATCCTTAGTAGTACTGTTTCCCTCATCTATCTTTTCAAGATTTACTTCAACATATACTTCTCTTACTAAAGAATAACCATCCTCTACATTTATATTTACCCTTACGCTATGTGTTCCCTCTAAAAGTCCCTCTAATGAAACATTATATGCATCCTGCGTCTGATAGTTTCTAAGTACATCCTCCATTCCTGCTAATGTATACGAGAAACTTCCTTTTGTAACTATTGATGCTACATAATTTTCCGGTATATTGGCAAGAGCCAGTTTTTTAACATCTATATTGTAGGTTCTCTCAACCATTCTGTCTATATGCATGGATACTGTAATTTCCCTGTTCCCTCCATATACATATACACCATCCGGAAGTATTGTAGCTATATCACACGCAATTGTGTAATCCTTATTATTTGATACAATTTCTAAAATATCTTCCGGAATAACCAATGTATTAATTCCATCTACAACATCCCTGTTTCCAACTATAGTTACCTTATCTGATGATAAAGTCTTTTCTATTATGCTGTATCCGTTTGGTATTGCATTTTCAAAAGTATCTGTAACTGATACCTCTTTTGCAAAATATACTACACAGGTAACCGTTGCAGTTGGCGAATCTATAGTAATATTGTTTTTAGCGGAGTCAATACTTCTTCCATTCATACCCACACAACTGAGTGTTATTTCAGATGTAAAGTTTTCCGATTGCCCCTCTGAAACGACCTCAGCCACCACTCCGGCAATAGTATTCATAACTGATGTTGGTGCATATACCGTAACCGTTTTATTAGATATCCTGTTACTGTAAATTACATAATTATCTGCTAAGTATCCTATATTTCTGATTTCCACCTCAAACTCTTTAGATTCAATATCTTCAATCGAAAGTCGCATTGTATTTGTTTTAGAATTAATTATAACCTTGTCACTATAAGTCTGTTTTTTCAAATCAACATTAATAGGAACTGAGTTTGTCTGCGACAATTCATTAAAATCTGCTGTTGCTACAAAATCTGCTGCTGTAAGCTTATCCACAATAGATCTTGGTCCCGTAACAGATACTGTAGCTGTCTGACCGGCTACTATATTGTATATTTTATTAAGACTTGTAACTGCATCTGCATTTTCTATAGTTACCTCTATATTACTAATTGTCCTTGTAGTATCAGGATCATCAATATTAAGAACAATTAACCAGAGTATAATAGCAAATATAACTGATGCAATTTTCAACAAAATGTTATTTGTTAGATATTTCTTCATTATTGCCTCGTTTTCCTCTCAATAATCTGAATCGTTTCGTTTCTACTGTCTTATTCTGAAGTTTTACAAGTAACTGGCGAAGTGTATCTCCGTCGATATTTCTAAGCAACTGACCGCCGGATGCCACAGAGACCTTTCCTGTTTCTTCTGATACAACTATGGTAAAAGAATCTGTTACTTCACTAATACCAACTGCTGCTCTGTGTCTGGTACCAAGCTCCTTACTAAGCTCCATATTATCCGATAATGGCAGATAGCAGGTAGCCGATACTATCCTGTCTCCTTTGATAATCACTGCTCCATCATGCAATGGAGTATTATGTTCAAATATATTTATAATAAGCTGATTAGATATTTCTGAATCAATAGAAATACCCGTTGCTATATATTCTGAAAGATTATTATCCTGCTCAATAACTATAAGTGCACCTGTCTTGGTTTTAGCCATCTCATATACAGCTTTTATTAATTCATTTATTGTTCTGTCTCCAAACTTTTCTGAAACATTTTTTATTTCAGAGAGACTTAAAAATTTTGATAAAAACTTTTTCTTACCAATCTGCTCTAATGCCTTTCTAAGCTCCGGCTGGAATACTATGATAAGTGCAATAACACCAACATTTAATGTCTTTTCTGCAATCCAGAGAATGGTGTTCATGTGAAAATAAAGTGCTATCAAAGTAAATGTCAGTATAATTACAATACCTTTAAATAAAGACCATGCCCTGGTATTCTTAATCCACAACATAATATGATAAAAAACAATGGAAATAATAATAATCTCAATAATATCAGTCAGGTTTACAGCCATTGGCATATATTTATTTATATTAGTAATTAAATTATCTAACACCTATTTCACTTCCTTTCACCATATATAATTAAATTTATCTTATGCTTAATATATTTATTTATAATTTGTTTTTGTCTATTTTTAATTTATTTTTTCTTAACTGTAGCTCTGCTATTTCTTTTAGCATTGTCACTTTTGGTCTTATTTCTTGTATTTGTGCTTACCTTTCTGGCATTAATTCTCTTTACACTCTTTTCAGCAGGCATTACCTGAATCTTAGGAACTGCCTTTACATAATAGTAATATTCATCATCCTCAAATTGTGTATATTCTGTACGCGTGTAGTCCACTGAATGAACAAACATCTGTATAAACCACGCTAAAATCGTACTGAGCAAGCCTCCGATAATAACCATCGGAATAGTATATACACTGCTCATGTCGAATATAATACATCCAATAAGTATAGTAAGTGTAGCCAGCAGTCCACCTGCTGCTGCCGAAACCATCCATGAATAATCCACTGAAAGTCTTCCTACAAAGTATACCAGACATAAAACTACAATAAATGTAGCTAAGGTAAAGAAAAATGTAGGATTTTTAAATACGTTTGCAGCCATACTTGTCATCATCGTAATAGCTTCATCCTGATTCGCACCAATGAGCTGTTCAAAATTAACTGAAAAATAATTCAGGTAGAAATAAATCAATGTACCAAATGACATTGGAATAATGGCACCAGGTGTTGCTGTAAGTCCTAACAGAACAGGTATTACAAATGGCAGTTTTACCATAAACAGCAACGGAATAGCCAGTAAAACATACGAATGTTTTGATGTAAATCTAAAAAACAGCAAATACATAATAAAGAATGTAACAAAAACGACTGCCGCCGCCATCGGTGAAATTGCCAAAATATGCACCACCATACACATAAGTATCATCATTACCATTAATGTCTTTGGTAAGACCGCACCAAATACTGATATTCCCAATACTACTACAGGATTTTTAAGCAACGAAAATGCACCTATATTTGAATTGATTATAAGCATTGAAATCAATGTAATAATAAACCTAATAGCCGGATCTATAAATTTACTCTTTGTACTATATATCTGCTTTATCCGCTCTCTTATAGTTAATAATTTTAACATTTAGTCTTCCTCCATAATGGCAACATCTAAATTTTCTATCTTAACTTCAGCTGTCTTATTAATAGCTTTTTCCTCATCCTTATATATTGTATATAATTCTTTTAAATTATTGTCATAGCTTTTAATTTCATCTTTTATGTTTTCATACTTTAATCTATATACAATATAAGATATTGTAAGATATACTATCATATAAGCTATATATATTATAATCAGAATTCTTCCCAGCTGTATCATATCCATGGATGTGATTTGTGCTATAAGATTTTCAATATTCACAACTACTATACATACTACAATAAGTATAAATGCTAAAGTTGATATAATAGCAGAATTTATCATTCCCAAACTTATATAATCAGAACGATAATACTTAGCACCTGCAAGGTTTTTCCTGCCTTCCTTTTGCTCATATAAGGCTAACTTTGTCATAATTTTTATTTTATCGTTATTTAGCATATTAACCTCCAAAAAGTGCATATAAGCACAAATGCCCATAATGTCAATATATTATAGCACAACAGCGTTATCAATAGCAAGAAAAAATAAAAAATTACCTTTAAATGACTACTTTATTTTATATCATTTAAAGGTAATTTTTATACATAGATTATATTTATGCTACGATGTATTTCTTGAGTTTCCGTATTTTTTATTTTTAGCTTCAAAAAGCTTACATCATCATAATGATGTAAGCATCTTGCCTTTGGCAACAAGACTTTTTGAAGCTAAAAATAAAAAATACGGAAACTCTAAATGTATTTTACTTTATGATTTTAGAATGGCTAATTTATTTACTGTATTCTCTTTTTTTAGTTCATACTCTCTAAAAAACGTTGATAAGCTATCCAACGCTCTTACCAGTACAGGAATTTCCTCTTCTGAAAGACCTTTCAATATTGCATCTGTCATTTGCCTATGATAGTCTTCATGATGTTTATAGGCTTTTTCACCCTTTGGAGTGAGCTTTACAAATACAATTCTTCTGTCCTCGTTTCCTCTTATACGCTTCGCATATTTTCTGTTTATGAGACGATTTACATTTGTTGTAAGAGTTCCAACTGTTATTTTAAGCTTCTTTGCTATTTCTGACATATTTTTACTTTCGCCTAAACCAATAGCCTCAATAACATGCATATCATTATTGGTAAGATCTTTAAATTCCTCTGTGATAATAGCCTTCTCCTCTAATTCCATTATCTCTTTAAACAAATTCACTAATACATTATTAATTGTTTTGTATGCGTCCATAACTTACCTCTTCCTGACAAACATCCATTACTACATGTTTCTAAAACGCTCATATCTATGACTCACAATTTCTGTAGCAGTCATCTTTTCATATTTTTCTATAAATTCTACCATAAAGTTAGTCAAAACTTCAATAACTTCCTTAATGTTTTCACTTGTTAGATGATTTGGCTCATCTATTACTTTTTCTACAATTCCATGCTCATAAAGCTCTTTAGCCGTTAATTTCATTGCTTTTGCAGCATCCTTTGCTTTACCGCTGTCTTTCCATAGTATACTTGCAAAGCCTTCCGGTGACAATATGGAATAAATGGAATTCTTAAGCATCCAGACCTCATTAGCAGTAGCCATTGCAAGTGCTCCACCGCTTCCGCCCTCACCTATGATAACAGATAATGTAGGAACTGTAAGACCACTCATTTCATATATACATTTTGCTATAGCTTCTCCCTGACCTCTCTCTTCCGCTTCTAAGCCACAAAATGCTCCCGGAGTATCCACAAAGCATATAACAGGTCTGTTGAATTTTTCTGCCTGCTTCATCAGTCTTAAAGCCTTTCTATACCCGTCAGGAGATGGCATACCGAAATTTCTTTCAATATTTTCCTTTGTATTTTTTCCTTTAGACTGGGCAATAACCGTAACAGGTATTCCCCTAAAGTTTGCCACACCACCAATTATTGCCTTATCATCCGCATAATATCTGTCACCATGCATTTCTACAAAATCATCAAACAGTAAATTGATATATTCATAGCCTACAGGTCTATCTTTTTTACGGGACAATTCTACTCTTTCCCAGCTACTCAGTTCTTTTACTTCTTCTGACTTTTGTTTTTTGTTTTTACCTTTTTTAGATATCTCTTTTTCACTTAATTCTATATTATAATCAACAGCTTCTAATTGATTATTTTTGCTTTCTGATTCATTGACAACAGCTTTTTGTTTATAATGCAGCTTTACAAGTTTTGAAAGAGTTTCTTTCATCTGCTCTCTTTCAACAATCATATCTATAAAACCATGCTCCAGCAAAAACTCTGAACGCTGGAAACCCTTAGGAAGCTTTTCACCTATGGTCTGCTCTATAACCCTTGGTCCTGCAAAGCCTATAAGTGCCTTTGGTTCAGCAATAATTATATCACCAAGCATGGCAAAGCTGGCTGTTACACCGCCTGTAGTAGGATCTGTAAGTACCGAAATATAAAGTTCTCCACTATCCTTATGTTTTTTAATCGCTGCTGAAGTCTTTGCCATCTGCATAAGAGAGATTATACCCTCCTGCATTCTTGCCCCGCCTGAGCAGGTAAATATAATAACCGGAAGCTTTTCTTTAGTGGCTCTTTCTACCGTTCTTGCAATCTTTTCTCCTACTGCATATCCCATACTTGCCATCATAAATCTTCCATCCATAATGGCTATAGCCACATCACTACCATTAATTTTAGCTTTTCCGGTAAGCACTGCCTCCTTCAGATTTGTTTTTTTCTGAAGCTCTTCTATCTTTTCCTCATATCCTTCAAATTCTAAAGGATTGCCTATAGCTACATCTTCATTCCACTCTTCAAAGCTGTCTTCATCTATAGTCATTTTAAGTCTCTGGAAAGCATCTACTCTGAAATATCCTCCACATTTCGGGCATATATAACACATTGCTCTTACATCCTTGCTAATAATTGCTCCGCCACATTTTGGACATTTTCTGAGTAAACCCTCCGGGACTTCAGGTGTCTGCACTGTACCACTAACCTTTTTAGAAGGTGATTTAGTTTTCTTAAACATATTATCTAGCTTCATAGTCATTCTCCAAAATCAATAAAACCTATTTTTGCATATTTTCAATAAATTCAATATCTATATTTCCTTCTAAATAATCCTTATTGTTCAGGATTTCATATTGATAATCTACATTTGTATTTATTCCCTCAATAATAACCTCTCCTAATGCACTTTGCATTTTTCTTATAGCTTCATTTCTGTTTTTTGCCCAGACTATAAGCTTAGCTATCATTGAATCATAGTAAGGCGGAATAGTATATCCGCTATAGATTGCGGTATCTATACGAATTCCTTTTCCTCCAGGTAAATACATATCCGTAATAGTACCCGGTGACGGTCTGAAGCCATGCTCCGGATCCTCTGCATTAATTCTGCATTCGATAGCATGACCTGTGATATTTACATCACTTTGCTTTACAGACAATTGTTTTCCTGATGCAATACGAATCTGCTCCTTTATCAAATCAATTCCTGTGACCCATTCTGTTACGGGATGTTCCACCTGAATTCTTGTATTCATTTCCATGAAATAGAAGTTTCCGTTTTTTTCAAGTAAAAACTCTATTGTTCCGGCATTGACATAACCTGCCGCCTTAGCCGCCTTTACAGCTGCCTTACCCATTTTTTTTCTTAGATCCTCATCTAAAGCTACAGAAGGAGCTTCCTCTATCATCTTTTGATGATTTCTCTGTATGGAGCAATCTCTTTCTCCCAGATGAATAACATTTCCAAAGCTGTCAGCCAGTATCTGAAACTCTATATGCCTTGGATGCTCTACAAAATGCTCTATATACATTGTATCATCACCAAAAGCAGAAACTGCCTCTTTTTGTGCTGTATTAAAGCTGTTTTCAAATTCCTCTTTTGTGGCAGCTACTCTCATTCCCTTGCCGCCTCCACCTAATGCAGCCTTTATAATAACCGGATAACCTACCTCATCTGCCACAGGAAGTCCCTGCTTGTAATTATAAATAGCATCTTTGCTTCCCGGTATTACGGGAACTCCTGCTGCTATCATTGTATTTCTGGCTTCCTGCTTATTGCCAAGCTTTGAAATTACACTTGCAGGTGGTCCTATAAATGTAATGTTACACTGTTCACACAACTCTGCAAATTTACTGTTTTCTGACAAAAATCCAAAGCCGGGATGTATGGCATCTGCTCCCGAAATAATCGTAGCACTTATAATTCTGTCCATACTTAAATAACTCTCCAAGGAAGGAGCCGGTCCTATGCAAACAGCCTCATCAGCAAGCTTTGTATGTAATGCTTCCCTATCTGCTTCTGAATATACTGCTACAGTTTCGATTCCCATTTCTCTGCAGGCACGAATAATCCGCACCGCTATCTCTCCTCTGTTAGCAACTAATATTTTCTTAATCATTACTGTCACCTAGCCAATCATAAAGGTTAATTCTGCACTTACAACTACTTTTCCGTCTACACTGGCAATAGCTTCACCTACACCCAGTGGTCCTTTAGATTTAATAATTCTTGTTTCTAATTTTAATTTATCTCCGGGTATAACTTTACCCTTGAATTTACATTTGTTAATTCCGCCAAAATATGCAACCTTACCTTTATTTTCCGGAATACTTAAGATAGCAACTGCACCTACCTGTGCCAATGCCTCTACCGTAAGCACTCCCGGCATTACCGGCTCCTGTGGAAAATGCCCCTTAAAGAAATCCTCTCTAAAGGTTACACACTTATATCCAACTGCAAACTGACCCGGTTCATAGTCTTCTATGTAATCGACCAATAAAAATGGATGTCTATGTGGAATAATTTCCTTTATCTGATTTATATCTAAATGATTCATAAATACCTCCATACAAACGTCTTTAATGCTATCTTATATTTACCTGCATATATCTTCCAAACAGCACGTCAAAACTACTCTACTCTGAATAATGGCTGTCCCCATTCTACTGCCTGGGCATTCTCCACATATATTTCAACTATTTTTCCGTCAAATTCACTTTCGATTTCATTCATAAGCTTCATGGCCTCAATGATAGCCAGTGTCTGACCTTTTTTTACAGTATCTCCTAATGAAACAAATGCATCTGCATCCTCTGCCGGTGCTGAATAAAATGTTCCTACAAGCGGAGATTTAATAATATTGCCGGATAACTGGTCATCCTCTGCATCTATAGCTTTTGTAACCGTCTTTTCACTAATATCTGTTATTTGATTTGTTACCACCGTTACATTGTCAGGCGCCTGTGCCGGTATATATGAAACCTCGTTAACGCTTGACTTTTCCTTTTTACTTAAAACAAGCTTAACTCCGTTTTCCTCATATTTAAAATCCGTAAGTTTTGAATCTGATACAGTCTGAATCAGTTTAAGCATATTTTCAAATTCCATATTATTAATCCTCATATTTCTTCATTAATAATGTTGCATTGTGTCCGCCAAAGCCTAATGAATTGCTCATTGCATATTTTATATCTTTATTTACAGGCTTACCTATTACATAATTTAAGTCACATTCTTCATCGGTTACTGTAGTGCCTACTGTTTGATGTATAAAGCCTTCCTCGATAGACTTTACACATACTACAAATTCCACACCGCCTGCAGCACCTAAAAGATGACCTATCATTGACTTTGTAGAATTTATAAGAAGCTTATATGCACTTTCTCCAAACGCATTTTTAATAGCTCTTGTTTCAAATAAATCATTGTGATGTGTGCTGGTACCATGAGCATTGATATAATCTATCTCCTCAGGCTTTACACCTGCATCTGCCATAGCCATTTCCATAGCATATGCTGCACCGCTTCCGTCTTCTATTGGAGAGGTGATATGATATGCATCGGCACTTACTCCGTAGCCTACTAATTCACCATATATTTTAGCGCCTCTGTTTTTAGCATGTTCTAATTCCTCAAGCATTACTACTCCTGCACCTTCACCAAGTACAAAACCGTTTCTGTCCTTATCAAACGGAATAGATGCTCTTAACGGATCCTCTGATGTTGAAAGTGCTGTTAAGGCTTGAAAACCTGCTATACCGATTGGAGTAATGGAACTTTCCGTACCACCTGCTACTATAAAATCACAATCTCCATACTGAATTGCCCTAAAAGCATCACCGATACAGTTTGTTCCTGAAGCACAGGCTGTTACTACGTTAGTACATTTTCCTCTAAAACCAAGCTGTATGGATACATTTCCTGCTGCCATGTTTGATATCATCATAGGCACAAGCAACGGATTGACCTTTGATGGTCCTTTTTCTAATATTTTCTTATGACTTGTTTCCATCTGTGAAAGAGAGCCAATTCCCGATCCAATAATAACTCCTGCCTTAAACGGATTTTCCTTTTCCATATCTATTCCCGAATCAGCAAGTGCTTCCTTTGCAGCTGCTACAGCATACTGTGAAAATTCATCCATTCTCTTAGCCGACTTAGGATCCATATATTCCTTTGCATCAAAATTCTTAACCTCTGCTGCCAGCTTTACCTTATAATCTGTAGTATCCATTTTTGTATTAGGACCAATACCTACCTTACCCGCCTTTATACTGTTCCAAAATTCATTTACATTATTTCCAATAGGTGTTACCGCACCAAGTCCCGTAATAACAACTCGTCTTTTCATTATATTGCCATACCTCCGTCTACTTGTATTACCTGTCCTGTAATATAATTTGCATCCTCTGATGCAAGGAATGCTACAGTTTTTGCTATATCAATGGTTTTTCCAAATCTTTCTAATGGAATTTGCTTTATAATTGATTCTTTTACATCTTCAGATAAAACATCCGTCATTTCAGTTTCAATGAAACCGGGTGCTATAGCATTTACTGTTACTCCTCTTGAGGCGAGTTCCTTTGCTGTAGCCTTTGTGAGTCCTATCACACCTGCCTTTGATGCAGCATAATTTACCTGACCTGCATTTCCTGAAATTCCTACTACTGAAGACATATTAATAATTCTTCCATATCTTTGCTTTATCATCTGTCTTGAGGCAAATCTGATAGTATTAAAAGCACCCTTTAGATTTGTATCTATGACCTTGTCAAAATCCTCCTCTGACATCTTCATAAGCAAACCGTCTCTTGTAATTCCTGCATTGTTTACCAGTATATCTATCCTTCCAAAGCTGCTGATAATTGCTTTTATAAACTCCTCACACTTGTCATATTCAGAAACATTACATTGATAGATTTCTGCACTTCCACCAATTTTTTCTATTTCTTCCTTTACTGCCAATGCCTTATCTCTTGAACCGTTATAGTTTACAACGATTTTTGCTCCACGACCTGCAAGCTCAAGTGCTATGGTTTTTCCTATTCCTCTTGATGCCCCTGTTACAACTGCTACCTTTCCTTCTAACATGCCTTTATCTCCTTAACTACTTTTTCAACATCTTCATAGGTACCGATATTGTAAATCTTTGCTTCTTTATTTATTTTTTTCATAAATCCCGCAAGAGTTTTTCCCGGTCCAATCTCCACAAATATGTCAACACCATCTGCAATCATATTTTCAATACTCTGCTGCCAACGCACGCTTGAATATACCTGTTCTTTAAGAAGCTCTTTAGTTTCGTTAATGTCTTCTACCTTATCTGCTGTTACATTTGTAACATATGGTATCTTTAATTCACTAAATTCCACTTTATCCAATTCTTTTCCCAGATTTTCTCCTGCTTCCTTTAGCATAGGCGAATGAAAAGGTCCGCTTACATTTAGAGGTATACATCTTTTAGCGCCTGCCTCACTAAGCTTTTCTCCTGCAAGCTGTACAGCTTCTGTTTTTCCGGTAATAACTATCTGTCCCGGACAATTATAATTTGCAATAGTTACTCCATCTATATCAGCAATAACTTTTTCTATTGCATCTGCCTCCATACCGATAACTGCTGACATTGCACCCTCTCCTACAGGTACTGTATTTTGCATTAAAATACCACGACATCTTACGGTTTTTATGGCTGCCTCATAGCTCATACCACCTGCCACTGCTATAGCCGCGTATTCACCAAGGCTGAGTCCTGCCGTAATATCAGGTGTAAGTCCTGCTTCCTCTACTACCTTTGTCATAGCAAGAAATGTAGTAACTAATGCCGCCTGTGTATATTCTGTTATATCCAATTTATCGTTTTCCTCAAAACAAAGCTTACACATATCAAGTTCCAAAAGTTTTGTAGCACCGTCATATATTGCCCTTGCACTATCACTCTTTTCGTAAAAATCTGCTCCCATACCTGCCTTTTGTGCACCCTGACCAGGGTATATAAATGCTATCTTACTCATAAAAACCTGCTCCTTTTATAAGTTCATCTGTTTCTTTTACTAACTTATCAATAAGAGTTTTACAACTCATTTTTTCCTTTACCATTGCCGCACTTTGACCTGCCATAACGCTTCCGTTTACCACGTCGCCATCTACTACTGCCTTTCTAAGGCTGCCAAGTGTAAGCTGTTCCAATTCTTCAAAAGAAGCTCCGCTATTCTCTAATTCAATGTATTTCTTAGTCATATCATTTCTAATGGCTCTGACAGGATGTCCTGTGCTTCTTCCTGTTACTCTTGAATCTATATCCTTTGACTTTATAATCTTATCCTTGTAGTTTTCATGTACCTGACACTCATCTGTTACTACAAAATGTGTTCCCATCTGAACACCCTTTGCGCCAAGCATAAAGGCCGCAGCAATGCCTCTTCCGTCTGCAACACCGCCTGCTGCTATTACCGGAACATCAACCGCATCTACAATCTGAGGCACTAATACCATAGTAGTATTTTCACCAATATGTCCGCCTGCTTCACAGCCTTCAGCTACTAACGCATCAGCTCCACATCTTTCCATTCTCTTTGCGAGGGCTACAGATGCAACCACAGGAATAACCTTAACACCTGCGTTTTTCCACATTTCCATATATTTTTCAGGACTTCCTGCACCGGTGGTAACTACCTGTACATTTTCTTCTACTATGACCTTTGCAACTTCATCTGCATACGGACTCATAAGCATAATGTTTACTCCAAACGGTTTATCTGTAAGTTTCTTTGCTTCTCTTACCTGTTCTCTTACCCATTCTGCCGGTGCTGAAGCTGCGCCTATAAGACCCAAACCACCTGCGTTTGAAACAGCCGCTGCCAAATGATATTCAGCAACCCATGCCATTCCACCCTGAATAATCGGATACTCAATTCCTAATAATTTGGTTATTTCTGTTTTCATTATGTAGACCTCGACTTAATTTTTTTGTTATATATTATACTTTCAATACTTTACAGTGTTATTTAAACATATCTGCTTATTTATGTGCTTCAATATATTTAACAACATCTTCTACAGTTGTAATTCCTTCTAAATCTTCTGTTGGTATCTCAACATCAAATTCTTCCTCTAATGCCATAACCATTTCAAATAAATCCAAACTGTCCGCATTTAAATCATCCTTAAATGATGAAGCTGCTGTGATTGTACCTGCATCAGCACCTAATGAATCTGCTACTACCTTAATTACTTCTTCTAACATTTTTCTTCTCCTTTAATACTTTTTATTTTTCTATACCCATTTCTGTATAAGTATGGAAATTGTGATGCTTGTAAAGACATTATTTTTCTATCTTTATATGTCACATCATATATATTAAGCTTAATGCCTAATAACTATTTTGTTTTTACATAAGTTCTGTTCTTCTATTATCTGATTTTCTATTAATTCAATATTAATCCAATAACCTTTTATTAATCTAATTCCATTCAAAAATGCTTGCTCCCCATGAAAGACCTGCACCAAATCCGGCCATTACAAGCTTCTGACCTTTTCTTAATTCTCCGTTTTTCCTCATTTCGTCTATGAGAATCGGAATACTGGCAGAAGATGTATTCCCATATTCCATCATATTCATTGGGAATTTTGAAATATCTGCCTTTAATCTTTTGGCAACCGATTCTACAATTCTTTTATTTGCCTGATGCAAGATGAAATAATCTATTTCCTCTATATTCACATTGTTTTTTTCTAATACTTCATTTATAACTTCAGGAACTTTCTTTACTGCAAAATTGAAAACCTCTCTGCCGTTCATTTTCATAAGACCATTATCACTATCATCTTTAATGGCATATCTGCTGATACAGGTAAGAGCCTCTCCACGACTTCCGTCAGAATGAGTAACTGCCTTATAGCTCTTTGTCTCACCTGCCTTTAGAACCACAGCACCTGAACCATCACCAAATAATATGCAGGTTCCCCTGTCTGTCCAGTCAGTTAAATTAGAAAGGCTTTCACTTCCTATAACCAATACTGTTTTATATAATCCGCTTTCTATGTATGCATTTGCTGTGTTGTATGCAAATATAAAACCACTGCATGCCGCATTCATATCAAAACAGGTGGCATTTACAGCTCCAATAGCTTTTTGCACCTCACATGCCGCACATGGCATAATAAGATTTGAAGATAAGGTTGATAGAATAATCAACTCTATTTCTTCCGGTAAAATACCGGCATTCTTAATCGCCTCTTCGGCAGCCCTTACTGCCATAGTCACAGTTGTATCATTTTCAATAATGTGTCTTTGCACAACACCTGTTCTTTCCCTAATCCATTCATCATTTGTATCTACAAGCTTTGCCAAATCATTATTATCCATAACCTTTGCAGGTGCAAATGAACCTGTACCACATATAATACCAGTCATATAATTACCTTTCCTAACTGTTCTGCTTATATTATTTTAAATCCAGCTGACAATTAAATATTTTTATTTTATTATTATTTGACTTTACAATATTTTGATAATTAAATCTTTTGATTTACAAAGTATATAATAATATATTTTGAATGTCAATATATTTTAGAGTTTCCGTATTTTTTATTTTGGCTTCAAAAAGTCTTGTTGCCAAAAATAAAAATACGGAAACTCAAGCAATATACTTTTCACCTTAAAGCTTCTGTATTTAAAAATAAATCTGCGTAAATATTACATTATATAAAATACACTAATTATAATTTGTTTTTTTACAATTATAATTAGTGTATTTACATTATTTTATCATCCTAGCAAACTGCAAGCGCCTGCTCTAAATCAGTAATTATGTCCTTTATATTTTCAATACCAACTGAAAGTCTTACTAAATCAGGACCTACTCCTGCTGCCATTAATTCTTCGTCATTCATCTGTCTGTGAGTAGCACTTGCCGGATGCAATACACAGGTATGTGCATCAGCTACATGAGTGGCAATCATTGCTACTTTTAGCTTTGACATAAACTTTTCTGCTGCACTTCTTCCACCCTTTACACCAAAGGATACTACACCACAGGTACCATCAGGCATATACTTCTTTGCCCTGTCATAGTATTTGCTGCTCTCTAAGCCCGGATAATTTACCCATGCGATCTTATCATGCTTTTCTAAAAATTCAGCTACCTTTAACGCATTTTCACAATGTCTTGGCACTCTTACATGAAGTGATTCCAATCCCAGATTTAGCATATACGCATTCATTGGAGACTGAATTGATCCTAAATCTCTCATCAGCTGTGATGTTGCCTTTGTAATAAATGCACCCTCAAGACCAAACTTTTTTGCATATACAATTCCATGATATGATTCATCCGGTGTTGTAAGTCCCGGAAATTTATCTGCATACTTAAACCAATCAAATTTGCCCGCATCTACTATACATCCGCCTACGGTTGCATCATGCCCGTCCATATATTTTGTAGTAGAATGTGTAACAATATCTGCTCCCCATTCTATCGGACGACAGTTTATTGGTGTAGCAAATGTATTATCTACAATAAGAGGTACTCCATGTGCATGGGCAGCCTTTGCAAATCTTTCAATATCAAATACAATCAGTGCAGGATTTGCAATAGTCTCTCCAAAAACTGCTTTTGTATTTGGTCTGAATGCAGCTTCCAATTCCTCATCAGAGCATTCAGGGTCTACAAATGTAAACTCAATACCCATTCTTTTCATCGTAACGGCAAATAAATTGTATGTGCCTCCATAAATTGTAGAGGAAGACACTACATGGTCACCTGCACTACATATATTAAATACTGAATAAAAGGATGCCGCCTGCCCTGAAGATGTGAGCATCGCCGCCGAGCCTCCCTCTAAAGCACATATTTTAGCTGCTACATAATCATTTGTAGGATTTTGAAGTCTTGTATAAAAGTATCCGCTTGCCTCAAGGTCAAACAGCTTTCCCATATCCTCACTTGTATCATATTTAAAAGTAGTACTCTGTATAATTGGAATCATTCTTGATTCGCCATTTTTAGGCTCATAGCCTGCCTGTATACACATTGTTTCTCTTTCCATTTTCCAATCTCCTTTTATGATTAAAATATTAAAGACTCTAACCTATCTCAAGAGGTATCTGTTCCTCTCTGTGATGGCAGTTTTAACCACACAGTGATATATCTCTTATGTAACTGTGTCCATTCCTCCTGGAGTGTTTTCAGTATTACTTTGATAACAAAACGTCCTTAAACATCTTATAGAATTTTCCCACCTCTACCGGCTTTGGCAGATGTCCATTCCTCTAATGGAATACTCCTGACTTATTTTCCTTACTGATACAATTCTGTTATCCTTTACGAAGAAATTCAGTATTGACTGCTTACTATCTGACCTATCTGCTCTAGAATCATATCACTGAAGACTATGCCATTCTTTTCATTTGCTTCACGAAGCTTATCTATAAACAGATATACCATATCTCCGTTATTTGACATTTCTCTTGCTTCATTTATTTTAGACATACCAACAGCATATGATAAGAAGCCTGTCACTGCATCTGTAGAATTTTTCTTTTCCTGCAATTCTTCCTGCTCTTTTTGCTTCTGTATATTTCTTATACTGCCAATCAGCTTTATCCTGAACTCCTTGTTTATTCTATCATCTATCTGAGTAAACAAATCTCTTACTATATCCCTGTCATCATAATATACATAATCCAAATCAATAAATCCTTCATATGTATCCTTACATTGTCAATAACCGCTCATGGTTTTATGATTTACTATATCAAGTGTATTATTTATAAAGTCATAAGTATAATTTGTTCATAATACATCTCTCTTTTATCCAGAGTGTTAGATACACTAATTTAACAATAGTTCAGCTGTTTTGTCAATCATATATTTAGCTGAGTTTCCTATTATGTAAAGAAACCCCTGCAGATATTAATTCTGCAAGGGTTTTCTTAAAAATAATTACTAATCCATATGTTGTTCTATACATTGAACAATTTTTTCCTGAACAGGGATCACCTGTTCTATATGCTGCCTTGCCATATCTATACGACCGGCACGCAAATGATTTAAAATTTCAGTATATGCTTCAAATACGGGAGTAATGGATAAGTTGCCTGACGCTCCTTTAATCGTATGCGCCCGCTCTATTACCTGTTCACACTCTTCAGAGGAAAAATCCGGCTGTACGTATTTATCCTTTATAGTTTTCACAAAAGTGCCTAACAGCTTCCGGTAAAGGCCATCATTTCCGTTAATTCTGCGGATACCGCCATCAACATCCACTCCCAAAACCTTTAATTCTTCAAATAAATTCACTGCCATACACCATATTTCTATTAATATTTACCAAATTCATTACCAAGTGAAAATACCTGATCATTTGAATTTGACATTCCACCGAAAGAATATGATGATGAGCCTAAAGAAGATGATGAATTTCCTAAATTGTAAATAGAAAGCATCTCTCTCATTCTTGAAGCCTGATTTGACAATTCTTCACTTGCTGCAGCACATTCCTCACTTGTAGCTGAGTTTGTCTGTACTACCTGTGATACCTGAGTAATTGCCTGCTCAATCTGTGCAACTGCTGTTGCCTGATAATTAGATGTTTCAGCAATATTGTTAATAATTGTTTCGCTTTCTGTAACAACCTCTGTAATCTTCTCTAATGCCTTTGCTGTATCGCCTGCAATTCTTGAACCTGAATTTACTTTTTCAATAGAATCTTCAATTAATTCTGCTGTTTCTGCAGATGCAGCCGCACTCTTGGCAGCAAGGCTTCTAACTTCCTCTGCTACTACTGCAAAACCTTTTCCTGCTTCACCTGCTCTTGCAGCTTCTACTGCAGCATTTAATGCAAGAATATTTGTCTGGAATGCAATATCATCAATAGTTTTAATAATCTTAGAAATACTTTCAGATGATCTGTTAATATCATCCATAGCAGATATCATATCATGCATCTGCTGGTTACCTTTCTTTACATCATCCATAGCAAGAACTACTAAATTTGCAGCAGAATTTGCCTGTTCTGCATTCTGTTTTGTCTTTTCTGCAATCTCATTAATAGAAGCTGTAATCTCTTCGATTGCACTGGCCTGTTCAGTAGAACCCTGAGCCAATGCCTGACTTGCACTTGCTACCTGTGAAGAGCTTACTGTAACCTGTGAACCTGCATCACTGATATTTGTCAATACATGGAGATTTGAGTCTACCAATTTCTTTAAAGAATTACCAAGTAAATCTTCTTCAGATATAGGTTTAACAGTAATTGTAAGATTTCCGTTTGCAACCTCCTGTGCAATTTCAGCCTGATACTTAGTGTTTTCCATCATCTTTTTAAATAATGTAACAAATTCAGCAAATTCATCTTTAGCTGTACTTTCAATCTGCATATCAGTACGTCCCTTTGCTAACTCTCTTGTTATTTCAGACATTCTGTTAAGTGGCTTCAAAATAGATTTTATTAATGATACTCCGACAAAAACTATAAGTGCTGCTGATACTAAAGCTATAATAAGTGTAAAAATAGTTGCATTTGTTGCATAGCTTGCTTTGTCCTCTGCTTCAATGACACCTTTTATTGAAAGATCGCCAAAAAATACATTAATAAGCATTAGGACAATAGGAATGGCAAATGCCACAATCATTCTTGTTTTAATCTTGATGTTTCTCATCTTCAGATCCTCCTCATTCTTCTTCATCATTCAATTCATTTACTTGTTCAATTACTGATAATTCTACATCATTAAGTAATTTATCAGGGTCTAATAAAAGCTTTACGGAATCTCCCACCTTGCCGATACCGTATACATATTTGTTTTGCACTTTTTCCGTGCGCCCTATTTTAGGTGGTGGCAGTATGTTTTCTTCTTTAATCTCGACTACTTCTGCAATGCTCTCGACAATCAAACCAACCACTGTGGATTTTACGTTGATGACAATAATACAGGTTCTGTCATTATATTCAAATGATTCCTGTTTAAATCGCAACCGTACATCAATTACCGGAATGACTTTACCACGCAGATTAATAATTCCTTTAATATAATCGTCTGTTTCAGGAATTACTGTAATTGCCTGTAATTGAATAATTTCAATTACATACTGAATTTCCAGACCATAATATTCATTTCCAGACTTAAAGGTCATATATTTGCCCTTTTGTACGTCCTTGCCGTTCTTAATATCTTCAGTCGTTTCCACCAGTTTATCCTGCTCGCTTGTTACGTCCATTCAGACACCCTTCCTTTCTATTTTTAATCGTAACTGTTGTCTACCTCCTTCACGGCTTGCCACTAATCTATTAATCCACCCGGATCTAATATCAAAGCAATACTTCCGTCACCTAACTGCGTACATCCTGACAAACCTTTTACCTTCTTAATATAAGACGGAATTGGTTTTACAACTATCTCCTGCTCACCAACCAGTTTATCTACAAAGAGACAAATCTTCTTATCCTCCACTTCAAGAATTATCATAATTCCGTTTTCCACATCTGTCTGATAATTCTTTAGTCCATACCAGTCACCAAGACGTATAACCGGATAACATTCTCCACGAATCATTACATATTCATCTCCATTTGGTTCGTGAATCATCATATCCTCTCTGACACGGACAAATTGTTTAATCACTCCTGTCTCCATTACAAAAGAAGATGTTCCTGTTTCCATTACAATTCCATCAATAATTGCCAATGTCAAAGGAATCTTCAGGCTCATAATACTTCCAACTCCAGGAGTACTTTCTATATCTAAAGTTCCTCCAATTGATTGAATATTTTGAACAACTACATCCATTCCCACGCCTCGTCCGGAATACTCTGTAACCTGTTCATTAGTTGAAAAGCCCGGTAAAGTAATTAACTGATATACTTCTTTGTCTGTATAAGCTTCCTCCGGCTTATTCTCATCCAGCAGTCCCTGACTTCTAGCCTTTGCAAGTATCTTTTCCCTGTCGAGTCCTTTTCCGTCATCCTCTACACTAATCCATACTTTTCCGGCTTCTGTTCTGGCTGACAGGATAACCTTTCCTTTTTCCGGTTTTCCACTGTCAATACGCTCTTCTGCTGACTCAATTCCATGATCTACGGAATTTCTTACCAGATGCATTAACGGATCTGAAATATGTTCTATAATATTTTTATCTACTTCTGTCTGTTCTCCAATCATTCGCAGTTCAATGTCTTTTCCAAGCTTTCTGGATACATCGAAAACAATACGATTCATCTTTTGGAAAGTATTTGTTAACGGAACCATTCTCATGGACATAATTACATTTTGCAAATCCGTTGAAATTTTCGACATCTGTACTGCTGCCTTATTGAAGTTGTTAAGATTGAGTCCCGGTACTTTCAAATCCGGATTCTGTAATACAACAGATTCCGAAATTACAAGTTCTCCAATCAATTCCATTAACTGATCCATCTTACTTACACTGACACTAATAAATGAGGTTTTCTCCTTTGCTTTATCTCTTGCCAGTTTCTTTTGCTTGCCGGGTTCTCTTGATTTAATTACGAAATCACCAGGTGCAATAGGCTTGCTTTCAGGTTTCTTCTCAGGCTTCTTCTCATTTTCAGCCTCTTCACCCTCCTCCTGTTGTGCTTCCTGTTTACGTGATTCAATATCCTCTACGGTAGAATCCAAATCAATCTGTGCTTCATTGATCTCTACAAAATCAAATCCCCGTAGGAATTCCTCTGCTTTACATTCATAGATATCTACTTGTTTGATGTCATATCCGACACCAATTAATTCTCTTATCTCTTCTTCTGTAGATTGTGCCTGAAGTAACAGACGGAAACCTTCCTGTAGAATAATGTCCGAACTTGTTTCGTCAGAAATAATATTTTCCGGTGAATATAAGAGGTCTTCTGCTATTTCCTTTAACGCATATACTGTCTTATAAGCATGGACATTTGCCATTTCCGTTTCCGGAAAGAATGTTATGTAAATCTTAAAAAATCTACTTGCACTGGTAGCAACCGGAGCAATGTAAAATTGTTTTGGTTCTTCATGCACATTTTCGGGTATTGAATCCGAATCTTTTTCTGCCGGACCTTTTTTTATTTCATCCAGAAACTTATCCAGCTTTGCTATGATTTTGGTAGAATCTCCATCCGGAGTATCTCCATTTCGTATTTTTTCCAGTTCATTGCTAATAAAATCTTCCACTTCCAATACGTGTTCTACTAATTTCACGTGTGGTACATTATCAGGATTGGATTCTCTTAAATAATAAAAGACATCCTCCAGCTTGTGAGATACCGCTGTTATATTATCGAACATCATGATTCCAGATGAACCTTTGATTGTATGCATGGTTCTGAATATTTCATTTATACTGTCTTCATCAAAGCAATCTGCATCCTTCTGTTCCAACACTATCTCCTGAAGCTGTTCTAACAACTGCTGGTTCTCAAACAGATATATGTCTAACATACCTTCTGTGTTAAATTCCTCAGCCATTCCCTTCTCCTTTCCTTCTTGATATGTAACTTTTAATTCATACCTCCCTTACATATGTAAGCTACATGAATAGTTACTATATTAATTTTAATTTCTTTAATGCCTGTTCAAATCTTTCCTGATCAATAGGCTTTCCGGAATAGATAGTACAGCCCTGTTCAAATGCCATCTTAACATTTCTCTCATCATTCAGGGCAGTAGTCATAATGATTTTCGCAGCTTCTTCTTCCGGAATATTTCTTTCTTTTTCCAAATTACGAATACCCACGAGTGCTTGATATCCATCCATAACAGGCATCATGATGTCCAGACATACTAAATCGTAGGGCTCCCCATCTTCCAAAGCCATCATGAATGCATCAATTGCTTCCATTCCATCAACAGTAACATCACATTCACCGTACTTTGAAAGAAAATTTGCCATAAACTTTCTTGTCGCAAAATCATCTTCCGCCAATAGAATTTTCATATTCTCTCTCCTTTACATTTTATTTATTATGGCATATGTTTTTTGAGCAATATTTGATAATTTTTCCTGATGTTCTACCGCTCCTATATCATATGCAACTTTAGGCATTCCATAGACTACACAGGTTGATTCGTCCTGTCCTATGGTCTTTGCACCGGCTTTTCTCATTGCCAGCAGTCCTTTTGCACCATCGCCACCCATTCCTGTAAGAATAATTCCTACTGCATCAGAGCCGGCGACTCTTGCTACTGAATCAAACAGGACATCTACTGACGGACAATGTCCGTTTACCTTTGGACCTGCTTTGATTTCTACTTGGTATATCCCATTTACTTTAACAAGATGCATATGCTTGTCGCCGCCTGGAGCAATCAGCATATGTCCAGGTCGTACCTTATCTCCCGTTTCTGCCTCCTTTACTTGAATTCTGCACTGGTCATTTAACCTTTTTGCATACATTGCTGTAAATCCGGGTGGCATATGCTGTACTACTACAACACCCGGGATATCCGTTCCAAAATCCTTCACAACGGAATAAATTGCCTCTGTACCACCCGTAGAAGCTCCTATTGCTACTACAAGATTATTATTATGAGCAGAAAGATTATTTTCTTCCTGTCTCATTACCGTCTTTTTGATATTGCTGATTTTGACGGTAGAGGCTATTTTTATTTTAACCAGAAGTTCGTTCCGGATAAAATCCTCTAACTGTGCTTTGCTTGACAAAGCAGGCTTTGCTACAAAATCTACTGCTCCTGCATTCAAAGCATCAAATACCCTGTCATTAAGGGAACTGATTACCACGACCGGAAGCGGATACTGTGGCATCAGCTTTCTCAAAAATTCTATCCCACTCATTTTAGGAAGTTCTATATCTAATGTCATAACATCCGGCTTATGCTGTAAAATTGCATCTCTCGCCTCAAAAGGGTCTCTTGCCGTCGCTACTATCTGTATTGCTGGGTCTTTTCCTATATTCTGGACGAGCAACTCTCGAAATACTATAGAATCCTCTACTACCAAAACTTTAATCGGACGCATTTATTAACTACCTTCTTTCTTTCTAAATATAGATGGCTGGATAATCTGAAATGGCACACTGTTTCTGTCAAGTGTCTCTGTCATTCCAATGAATAAATATCCTCCGGGTTCCAAACTATCATATACTTTTTGAAGTACTTCACATTTCGTCGGTTCATCAAAATATATCATAACATTACGCAAAAATATTGTATGCATCTTCTTCTTGAATGGAAACGGAGCCATAAGATTAAATTGACGGAAAATTACTTCCTGCTTTAAATCATCCTTCACTACATATTGCGCTCCGCCCATAACAGGCTTGAAAAAGCGATTTTTCCATGACTCCGGCACTTTGTTTAACTGGTCCGCATGATATACTCCTGCCATTGCCTGCTGCAATACTTTAGTAGAAATATCTGTTGCAAGTACCTTTGTATCCCACTGATTGCGGTCAAGTCCAAAAAAATCAGCCAGAACCATTGCAATCATATAAGGCTCTTCACCTGTAGAGGCTGCACCACACCAAATGCGTAAATCCCTGCTGTTCTTTTCTTTCGCTCTTGCCCATGGGAGAACTGTGTTTTTGAAATATTCAAAATGTTCAAATTCTCTCATAAAATATGTATGATTAGTAGTCAGAAAATTGACCAGCATTTTTTCCTGCATACCTGACTGGTCATTCTCCACAACATCCATAAATTCATTAAAATTTTTCCAGTTGTTATGTTTAATATAATTTTCGAGCCGTCCGTTTACAATAACTTTTTTCTGGCTCAAATCTATACCATAACGCTGTTTTACAAACACTGAAATTCTTCTAAATTCTTCATCTGTTATCAAAGCTAAATTCCTCCGTCAAAAATATCGATTTTAAAATTTATCTTTATCTATTAACATAATTGACGCAATATCTTACAACATATTTTGTAAATATCAGGATTAAATCTTTTGCCTGTCTCTGTGGATATAATCTCCATAGCTTCTTTTCCTGTACAGGCTTCATTTGCTGTCAGTGTGCAATATCGATCTGCAATCGAAACAATCTGTGCAGCAAGCGGGATATTTTCAGCCTTATGGCCATTGGGATATCCGCTTCCATCCCAGTTTTCATGATGATAACGT
Organism: uncultured Clostridia bacterium; assembly: GCA_947174885.1. GTDB lineage: Bacteria > Bacillota > Clostridia > Lachnospirales > Lachnospiraceae > SVEL01. The sequence continues at coordinate 228,472 of CAMWKO010000001.1, read as the reverse complement.
GCAATGTCAATAGACATACTGATAAAATCATTATAATCACTGCTGACATAGAGATCACTTAAAAGCTGTGCTCCTATTTCTGTATGATTTCTTATAATTGCGGTCTCTTCTTCTGTCAGTTCTTCTTTTTGTAAAATTTCTATTGGTATTCCAATATTTCCAATATCACAAAGTGGAGCTGCCAATTCTATTGTATCTATATATGTATCTGAAATCTTATTTTCAAAAACCGGTGAAAGCTGCATAGCCTGTGCCAAAATCTTACAGTTACGCCCCAGTCTCTTCATATGTTCTTTTTGATAATTGGCATTCTTAGCCACCACATTTGCCATAGCATACAGAATATTTTTCTTTTCTGTTTCCATCTGTTCCAGTTGTTCATGTACAGATGCCTGAAGCAGACGGTTCGTTTCCTGCAATTCACTGTTTGCTTTATACAATCGAAGTCTTACTCCTACACGCGCCTGCACTACTTCCGGAATGAATGGTTTTGTAATATAATCCTCACCACCAAGTCGGAATCCTTCTAAGATATCTTGCGGATTGTCAAAAGCCGAAATGAATATAATTGGAATTCCTCTTGTACGGTCATTATTCTTTAGTCTTCTGCAAAGCTCATAACCATCAATACCCGGCATTGAAATATCTGTCAGTACTAATTGTGGCAGGCTCTCTTTTATTATTTCCAGGGCATTTTCACCGCTATCTGCCAAAATAGTGGTATACCCCATACTCTGTATAATTTCTTCCAAAATCATTCTGTTTACTTCTACATCATCTACAATAAGAATCTTTTCCCCGTCTGAATCCTGTTCCCTATAAGCCATACCTACACCTTCTTTCAGTCAATATGTGATTATACGGTCTGCTGTACTTCCGACTCTATCATCTTCCCTAGGGCATTATATTCCGCAATCACCTTATCGTAATTTTCTTTTTGAATTGCCATCTTCAGTTTCAGTATAGTCCTGCTTACATCACTAGGTGCATTCTCTGTCAGCTGTTTGATTACATCCATGAACATCTCTGCTTTTTCCCAGTTATCCATCTCAATACAAAGTATCATCTTTGACATATTTCGCTTGAGATTTTCCCTGTTTTCAGCCGTACCATACCGTTTGATATTGTCGGTTTCATTTGATCCTTTTTCAGAATAATTTTGTATAAAAGACGTCGATAAAGATGCCTGCTTTTTGTCCGCCGGCTGAAACGACGTGTTTTTATCTTCATCACAAAGTTCTACCCATATAGAAAATGAAAATGTACTTCCTCTGTTTTTTTCACTTTCTACTTCAATTCTTCCTCCCATCAGCTCCACAAGCTGTTTGCAGATATTCAATCCCAATCCGGTTCCTCCGTATTTTCTGGAAATCGATGCATCTACCTGTGAAAAGCTTTGAAATAATTTACTTTTGTCTGCAGAGTCAATTCCTATTCCTGTATCTGATACAATAAAAAATAATTCTATCTTGTCATTAACCCTCGCAGTTCTAAGTACCTCTACCGTAATTTTACCCACCGATGTAAATTTCTGTGCATTAGACAGAAGATTATTTAAAATCTGGGTAATACGTAATTCGTCGCCTATTATGTATTCAGGTATTTGGGGCGATATTGTCATAAAAAAGCCCAAACCCTTTTCGTTCAATTTGTTAATATGGTTTTCTCTGACATAATCCAACATATTTCGGAAAGAAAACTTTCTTGGCTCCAGAGTAAATTTACCTGCCTCCAATTTTGAAAAATCTAAAATATTGTTTATGATTTTATTCATATCGCCACAGCAACGCTCAATCAGCCTCAAGGACTTTTTTGTATGTTCATCATGTTCTGTAGCAAGCAGTTCCTTTACATTTCCCAATACACCATTTACAGGTGTTCTAAGCTCATGTGTAACATTGGCAATAAATTCTGACTTTACTTTCAATGCATGTTCTGCATCCTGCCTTACATTTTCGATTTCCCTGTTTAGATATTCCTTTTCCAAAATATCATTTGCCATACATATATATATTCCTTGACTGACATCACTATTTATAATTCTTACTTCTGCAGGAAAGCAGGTAAGATTTTTGCGATATGCCACAAGATTTTGATGTTCCTCTCCAAAAGAATAATCTGTCTCAAAACCATTCTCTGTAGACTTGAAAGTATTCGGAAAGATTTCACTGATGTGTACCCCACACAAACTATCATATCCCAAATTTTTTCGTGCCATCGCATTTGCAAAAGAAATAATTCCCATCTGGTCGAACAGTAAAATCATTTCAAGTGCATCTTCAATGTGGAATATACAATCTACGTTTTGATTCATCATGCCCTCCCGATACAAACAAAAAAACAACTCAGACCTCTTTAACTCTGTTTATGTTTCTTTTTTGCATCACGTTCTATCTTATACAAAATCAAACATCTTTATTACTTCAACTATATTGAAGAAATCTTCTTTGGAAAGTCTAAAACATTCCAAAACATCAGGTGAAAATTGTCCGCACTCACCATTCATAATCATGTCATATGCAATATTATTTGCATATACGCTTTTGTAAACTCTAGGACTTACCAAGGCATCATAGACATCCGCAATAGCAACTACCTGTGCACTAATCGGAATCTCATCTCCTACAAGGTGATCCGGATATCCGTTTCCATCCCATCTCTCATGATGATGTCTGCATATTTCATAGCAGTAACGGTAAAAATCACTGTCCTTGTCTCTGTATGCCTTTTCCAATATATCACATCCAATAGTGGTATGTGTCTTCATAATCTCAAATTCTTCCGGTGTAAGACGTGCCGGTTTTAATAGAATAGCATCCGGTATACCGATTTTTCCGACATCATGAAGAGCAGATGCCATCGCAATCTGATTCACCTGTTCAGGTGTAAGACCATATTTTGGAAAATACTTCATCAGATATTTCAGCATAATTCTGGTAAAACACTTTATACGTCTTGTATGTTCACCGGTCTCGGCACTTCTTGCCTCTACAGTTGAGCCCAGTACTTCAATTATACATTCGTTATTTTCATTTATTTTTCTCTGCTGCTCTAAAATTTCTTCCTTCTGTTGCTTTAAACGTCTCTGCATATTTTGCTGACTCTGATATAATGCAATAAGATTACTGCTTCTCTTTTTAACAATATGTGAATAGAATGGTTTATGTATTACATCCGCAACACCTAAAGAATATGCCTCATACTCGCTATTCTCCACAGCTTCACTAGTGATTAATATAACCGGAATCTTTTTAATCAGATCCTGCTCGTTCATGTATTCTAGCACTTTGAAACCGTCCATGACCGGCATGACAACATCCAGCAATATCAATGCAATATCCTTATTGTTTTGGATCTGTGTAATTGCCTCTTGACCATTGGCAGCTTCTAAAATATCATATTTTTCTTCTTCATCCTGAAAAATTTCACGTAATACAACTCTGCTGATTTCTTCGTCATCAACAATTAAAATCTGCTGCTTTTCCATGTTACCTCCTACACCATATTCTTATGTATAATTAAACTGATTTATTTAAATAAAATACCATGTTTGCCTACAATTGTCAATATAATCTATGCCTGTGTATTGTTCTTTTTTCCGCCGTTTGATTAAGATTTTTTATATCTCATAATTTAGTATTCTTTACTATTCATATATGGCTTATTAATCCTTCCTGTTTATCCTTATAAAATTTCCCGTTTAAGCCCTGCTTGTAATTTTTTCCATATAAAAACACCTGTTACCGATTATTGTATATATATGGTAACAAGTGTTTTATATTTTGTTTTTCAGTATATTTATCCTATTGTAAATATTGTTCTAAAATCTGTATAGGTCTGTCTGCATCGATAGGTTTAGATACTGGATCTATACTAAATACGTGGACACGAAAAGTAACTATGCATTAGAAATGGTATAATAATGAAGACACGAAACTAAGAGAAAAATGGAAAGATGTCTATTTATGATAAGAAAAACATATACCATATCAGTAAATCTGATAAATATTAAGTAAGATATATGCTTTATGTTTTTTTTAATAGTAAATTTTGTCATTCTTATAATATTTTAAAAGAGAGTATTAATTGATTTTGTTAAGATTTTATATTGTATAAATTCAGAAGAATACTCAGATTTTAACACGATTTATTATCTAAGGCACATTATACATTATGCTGTCCTTGTTCATTTAAAACGACCAATAATTAATTATCTGATGAATATAATTAATATCTGTTATCAGATAACCAATTATTGGTCTATTATTAGTATATATACATAATCATATTAATTGTTATATCATTCCCACATTTATTCATTCACTATTCCCATTATAACGTTGTCAATTTCGCTCCACTGCTCATCTGTTAGTAGTACATTTTTTGATAAATTATAACTCTTTGTAATCGGACTTCCTGTGGTAGCAGAATTTTCCAAATCCTTAATAGCCTCCAATACCATATTTGCATAATCAATTTCTGCAGCAGTAGCTTCATCTAAACTGTCAAAATCATCTGGGTATTTAGTGTTGTATTTGCCTATTGCTTCTTCTATCGGTTCATCAATAAGTTCCAAATAGTTAGTTGGATATAAGGCAAGTGTAACACTGCCGGTGCCCATTAACTCATCCGCCTTACTATATTGTATATCACTGATTTCCCATTTAACTTTAGATAATACTGTCTTTGCTATATTATAGAACTCATTATATATATCTTCTGTCATATAATCTTTATTAATATCCGCATAATACATAAGAAATGATGTATAGTAACTTACTTCACTATCATATAATTCCTGTGCACCTTCTTCCGTATCATAAAGATATGCCACATATTTCTCATAATCATTATAAAAGCTTGCTTTCAAAGCACTGTCAATAAAGATTCCACATAATTCTTCAGGATCCCCGTCACTACTGGTTGCCTTCAGGCTGTATTTTACAGAAGATAATGGTAGAATTACTCTATCATTAACGATAACATTCAATTCTACCTGACAGCTAAAACCGTCTTTGCTTGTAAAATCATATGTGCAATCCCTGTAACCTGAATCTCCTGTAATTTCAGCATTATCATAAGCTTTTTCAATATCTTCCAATGTATTTCGCTTTGTAATTCCCTGTGGGAGAAGGAAGTCAAACTCCGTAGCTCCTACATTTAAATACTCTACCAAACCGTCACTAAGAGAAATATCCTCATCTGTCATATTGATAACGGAAACTGTTATATATTCCTTATCTTTAAATAATCCAAATTCTGTAGAACTGTATCCCGGCTTTAATTTAAAAGTGTCGGCATTTTCATAATTATTTGAAATGTGAAAGCCATTATCAAGAAAATCCTGCAGATACATCGGAAAGGTATAAACCTCTCCATCAATCATAATCTCACCTGAGGTTATTTCATCGCTAAGCTTGGTTTTATTATCGACAATCCACTGTGTATCCTCTTCGCTTGACACACCACAGGCTGCTAACGATAAGCAGGCACCAATAATCATAACAAATACAAGTATCTTCTTTTTCATAATTCTTCTCTCCATTTATATTCTGTAATTAATCAGGATTTGGTAAAACAGTTTATCACAATTTTACACATACATCAAAGTATACACTTAAAAATTTCCAAGTCAATATTGTTCGTCTTGAGTTTTGGTATTTTCGTATTAGATTCATCAATTTTACGGTTTAAAATAAAATCTGATAACTCAAACATCCTTGATTTAAAATTTGTCCTCTCCGTAATCCAAAAAATCTACAGGTATTCTCCACTCATGGTTAGCTGCATAAATCAATCCGATAATCACTTCTAACTCATTTATTAATTCCTGAATTGACATTTGTGCATTAAATCTTCTAAGTTCAAACCTGCTTAAGCTTCCACATTCCATATTTTCTAAATTGATTGCCTGATAATGAGGCAATACACCTGCTATTTCTCTATCCCGTACACTACTTGGTTTCAAAATTGTTCTTTCAAGTGTTTCTCTGAGATTAGGTGTACTTTTCGTATACACATTATAATTCATAATATTTAACAGTCTGCTCATATTGTTATCCCCTGCATCAAATTCTTCTATAACTCTGCGAAAATCCTCTATTTCATCTATTTCATACATAAATGGTGCATTATCACTATCCTGGCATTCTCCTAACACACTATCATTAAATTTTGAAAACATATGATATAAAATTATAAAATTCCTTAATCCAATTGCATTATCACCAAAAGAAGCAGCTAAATCAATAGTAATGTGTCCGCCTCCACCCGTATCAGGCTTTTGATTAGGGTAAAGTTCTCTGTTGGATATTGCCAAAGCATTTCCAAACAAATCCTCTTGAAGCCATATAATATTATTCTCATAAAATTCAGTTGGAACAGGCTTTGTTTGTAGCTCGATACAATTTGAATCTAAGGAAAAATTAACCCAAAATTTTTCACCCTCATCATTTGAGTACAATATCTTATTTTCGCACTTGTTTTTATTTCCTTCAGTTCTAAGTTTATTAATATCATTCTTATTTCTTGATGGATATATTTCCTTTCCGGGACCTAACATCTGTTCATCCCACAACGGATGTCTTTTTCCATTTTTGCCAGTCTCGCAAATAAGATTCATCCATCTATCAATATCATCAATTGCATTCCTGACATTTTCAGTTTCCTCTTCCATTTCTAAATCATTAATTGAAAATCCATATGTTTTCCTTCTAAATGTAAACTCTGTTCCAATCAGCATATTTTCCTTTAGCTTTTTGATTTCTGCATCCTGCCTTCCATTAAATTTAGAATCAATAATATTATTTAAAGCTTCTTTCAATTTTTCAACAGTTTCAAAAGAATATGTATTTATATGATAAATACCCTTATCGTCTAGCATAATATTAGCTTCTTTTTTTAAAAATCCTAAGGTTTTTAACTCCTCAAATTTTTCTATATAGTTTTGTTCTGTAATTCCATTAACTATCCATTTTATCAAATCAGAACGATTAAATACTTTCATATATTTTCCTCCAATCAAATTTCTAACTGTTTATCACTTTTTACAAATTATTTATCCCATTTTTTAATTTCACCCGTCTTCCATGTCTAAAGTCTTATGAAACCTCTTGTATCTTTCATTTGATATCTGTATTGCTTTCACACCTCCTTTTGTTTTCGATGACTATATATTAAAATTCAAACTATTCATTTAAAGGACACTTTGAAATTATTTTGTAATTTTCTTTCCTGAATCTTACTGTATATGTGACACATAAGGAAGGGAGTGTTATGGATGACAGGATTTCAGCAAAATAATTGACTTGCTTACAGCATATTGAACAATAACATTGTTTTACTCAAAAGGATGAAGCATAAAGTCAGGTAAATGTAGGAATGTATTGACATATTAGGTAGAAACAGATATTCTTAAAATAGTTATTTATATTAGTTAATTTGACCCTTTCGCCAGTCCTCAAAGTCAAGTTTGCCTGACTCCGGCTCGTTGCTTACGGGAATAAAACTGATAAATTGTAAATATTTTATGAAAGACAGTATGATTTTAAGGACAATTGAATCGGATTTAAGTATCTAATGTCAGATTGGAACAGATATCAATGAAAGAAGGTTTATGAATTTTATGAATTTTAATAATATTAAACATTTAAATAAAGGAACTCTCATAAATATTGCTGCTGTTCTGGCAGGAAGCATCATTCTGTTGTGTATTGGAATCTTTATTCTGTCAACCAAAGATGATAATGGTAACAATGACCAAAAAACAGAATTTTCAGGCTACAGCAAAGCAGAAAATGACAGCAGTAAAGACAGCGAAACACAGAATACATCAGACAGTCCCACCACTACCACAAAAGTACAGAGCGAAACGGATTCACAGACAAAAGATACATCTTCTTCAAATACAGAACAGACAACAACTGTAAAAATAACTGAAACTACTGAAATTAAGACAACACCAAAAGAGATTACCACTGAAAATCAAACAACAAAACCGGTAACTACTTCTCCACCGGAAACTCCTGATGAGAAAGTGGAACGCATTCTGGCAGGACTTACACTGGAGGAAAAAGTATATCAGATGTTTATTCTGGCACCGGAACACCTTACGGGAGCAAACAGTGTAACGCAGGCAGGAGATATTACAAAAAATGCAATACAGCAATATCCGGTGGGAGGACTTATATATTTTAGCAACAACATAATAAACGAAAATCAGCTTACGACTATGCTCGCGAATACGCAGAAATATTCTATGGAACGTTGCGGACTTAAGATGTTCCTCTGTATAGACGAAGAGGGCGGAAGAGTAGCCAGAATAGGTAATAATTCATCATTTCATGTAGAAAAATTTCCTGATATGGCATATATAGACAGTGAAGCAAAGGCATATCATGTTGGAGAAACAATCGGAACATATCTGTCAAAATACGGTTTTAATGTAGATTTTGCTCCTGATGCAGATGTTATTACTGAATCCAGAAATACAGTGATTGGTACAAGGTCTTTCGGTACTGATCCATCAGTAGTAAGTAAAATGGCACTAGCAGTGGCAAAAGGGCTTAACAGCACGGGAGTAATGTCAACATATAAGCATTTTCCGGGACATGGTGCAACAGTCGGAGATACTCACGAGGGATTTGCTTACACCGAGAAGACGGAAGCACAGCTTATGCAAAGCGAACTTATTCCTTTTTTGGATGCAGCAAAAAGCGGATATGTAGATATGGTAATGATAGCACATATATCTGTTCCAAATATAGTGGGCGATAACACACCAAGTTCTTTATCCTATAAGATAGTCACGGGAATACTTAAAGAAAAGCTGGGATACAAAGGACTTATAGTAACTGATGCCCTGAATATGGGTGCAATAGCGAAGAATTATACTTCTGCCAATGCAGCTATATTGGCTGTAAAAGCCGGAAATGATCTTCTGCTAATGCCAAAAAACTTTAAAGAGGCATCACAGGCTATTATTCAGGCGGTAAAAAACGGAGAGATATCTGAGGAAAGAATAAATGAATCCGTGAGAAAAATTATAAAAGCGAAATTAAATCTATAGAATTAATGAAGATGCGAACAGGCTGTCAGACAATGTGCTGACAGCCTGTTTCTGTTTTGGGTTCAGATTATTTTTTGTATACGGCTACTAACGGTTGTGGATTTTTTCTTATATAAACCACAATTTCCGCATTCTTTAAAAATTGTTCCGGATTATTATAGTACAATTCACTTTCTGCTTTTTCAAAATCATCTGTCATAGGATTTTTATATGTAACTATTATCCTGTAATACTTTGTAACACCTTCACTATAAATTTTATTGCTTCTTCTACCTCGTGAATCAATATACTCCTCATCTATTTGCAATGGTATTCCTTCCACTGAATATAATGCATTTTCAATACACCATCTTCTCTGCTTTCGCATTTTATAACTTTTATGAAAATGAAATATACTCACTCCTAATAAAATTGCAAGCATAAAGCTTAAGCCCCTTACAAACTTCATAAAAACATTCAAATCCTTTGTATTCTCTGCCACTCCTAAAAACAGAAAAAAAGCAAATACTACTATGTAAATAGCTATTATCCATATAAATCCTGAATAATCTAAGGCATATCCCCGTGGCAATATTTCTTTTTTCAATATTGCACCTCCTCTATAATAATTACCGGCAATTACTTTTTGTCATTTTGTCAGAATCTCTAATAATTACTCTCCATACCTATCTATCGCAATACCCACAACATCATAGGTGATGCTCCTGCTCTTTTTTAGTTCTTTTGTAAATTCCAGATAATTGTCTGCCAGCTTCTTTGAACAGCGGATAACATTCTCATAAGAAAATTCCAGATTTACCATCTTATTTTTATAAAAGCTTATCTTTTCTTCATCCGCCAACAACGAATGTGAACATTGGTAAATACTTCCATTTTTATCGTTCAAATCTATGCAGATTACATCTCCGTCCAAAGCAGATGCAAATGTAAAAAGTCCCAATGGATATATATTTGCACCCGGTACATAATGAAAATTCTCGTTTTCTATACGTTCCATAGAGTAAATGACAATATCTTTTATCCCTACCACATTTTTCGGCATCATCTTCTGATATACCCAAAGAAATTCTTCCGGTAATTTGCCTTTTCCCCATTCCACTAATTGCTGAATTTCCTCTTCTTTTGCCTCAGTAAACTGTTCTTTTCCTTTTCTCTTTAAGTATTTTATAAAATCCTCCATTACTTTTATTGCCTTTCTGTAATATTTTTCATCATTTCATCTGTTTTTCAAGGAATTATATAATTTCCTCATATGCTGCTTCCCGAAATCCGACTAACACTTTGTCATCTGTAATCAACAGCGGACGTTTCACTAACATTCCATCACTTGCCAGCAATTTTATTTTTTCATCATCTGACATTTCCGGCAACTTCTCTTTCAAATTCATGGATTTATATAAAAGTCCACTTGTATTGAAAAATTTCTTAATTTCAAGTCCACTTCTGTTATGCCATTCTCTAAGTTCTTCTACACTTGGTTTATATTCTTTGATATCTCTCCATTCGTACTCAATATTATGTTCATCTAACCATTTTTTTGCCTTCTGGCAAGTGCTGCATTTTGGATAATATATAAATAACATAGTATTGTCTCCTTTACTTATTTTTATCATCAGACATCCACTCCCAACTCATAGTTTGAACAGCAATGACATAATGTTGGATAACTGGAATTACACAATAAAACAAGGCATTTGATTATCCTCCATTGCAGATTTCACTCCTGTTCCTGCTACTTTAGAATAACAACCGCTTTCTTTTTAAACATGCTTTTTTGGTTTATGTATCATTCAATAAGAAAACGTTAAATCTATAAAAGATTTAATCGGAGCAGATATGTTCTTAATTATTATACCAGCTATTACAAAACTGTAATCTGGGCTTTTTTTAATACTGTTTTGGAGCTAGGATAATTTTGTGTAACCACCACTTGGTTTTGATGAAAATATATAAGTTTTTTTCTTAACATCCCTTCTTGCACAAGTTCCACTATAACTTCCGCAATTATTTTTATACATTTTTTTAGCTGTTTTTCATCAAATTGAAAATCCCATACAAATATAGTTTCCATTTCTGAATCCCATTCCGCAATTAACTCACTAGGTATTGGTTTATTTTCAAAGGAAATACAAAAGTGAGGAGGGTCTTGGTCTAAAAATCCCTCAATACCAATTGCCCGAAAATCTTTCTGATAATCTGTAATTGCTGACTTCAAATATGTATAAACATCTTTTCTAATTTTTTCAAATTTAGGTTTCTTTGTAGTATATTTTATTCTTTTTATTCCTTCCTTACTTGTATGTTCAATCATAATCAATTCATTTTCTTCATAAAAGAAGGTATCTTTGGAATCACCATCATCTCTTCCAATAAGAATCTCTTTTAATTTACTTTCCTCATATACATATTCATCAACAATGTATCCATTACTTCCTGCATAGGATAAGCATAAGTTTGTTTTTCCAAAAGGATTGTCAAAAATATACAAACGTCTCAATATTTCACTTGATATCAATAGCTTTTCAGTTATTTCACGATATATATAAATCTCTATCACATCAAACTTTTTTAAAAAAACGCTATACTCTTCTACCATAATAATTCTATTATTGTTGTCATAATGATATTTCATACAGTCATTAGACACAATAAGTGAACTTACGACTTTACCATTTACTTTATTTCCTAACCGTTCTTCATCAAATAAACATGTGTTGGCAATTCTGCCTTTCGTGATAATCGTATGACTAATCTGCTTAAAAACACTTTGAATAATAGTGTCTAAGTTTTTCTCATAATAATGAAATTTTCTTTCTACTTCTTTAAGCTGCTGTAAATATTTATCAATAATCATAAACTTGCTCCTTTTCAAATTATCATCTGTAACAGTCATCAATAAAGCACAATTAAGGTAAGTTATACTTGCTGTATCATATTATATCATGCTTTCATTCATAGTGCTACTGCTGAAGAGGCATGTTAGTTTACATTTAATTTCTTCTGTTTCTAATAAAAATCTGATAATTATCTGCAATTCTTTTAGCTTCTACCAATCCTAATCCTGTCATTTCTCTTATTTCTTTAATAGCTATCACTTTTTGTCCAGACTCTAATAATTGATAGACTTTTTCAATATCTCTTGAGTCCATTTTCATTATAACTGATTCAAGTCCTGACAGATTAGAACTTTCACCTATAGCAGAGTATTTCTTGCTAATACATTTCCAGATTCCGCAGAAACTGGAAATGTTACCGTAATTTCATATGGTTATTCATAATGCTCGTTAGGATTCATTTTATTCTCATAAGGAATCTTAAAATACTTTAATACATATTGTATGAAGATGAAGACTGTGACATTGTTTAAGTAGCATACATTTTTACATCATTCTCAAACATAGCCTCCCAGCAATCCTCAACTGTTCCGGTTTGAGTACCATACATATTTACATCATAAGTTCAAATAAAAATTTATTCAAATCGTCATATTAATGGCACCACAGTGTGTGGATTCAAACCCGCTTATGCGGGTTTTTTTTATTGCCATTTTTTAATCCTTACTTGAATTAAATGTTTAAGCCAGACAATTTCCAAATTTCCCCATAATTATACCACATCCATTGTACCAAATAAAGTACAACTTCTATGATATAATAAAAATTTTATCTTTTGCAAAACCATATTTTTTTATTTATCTCCATATATAAAAAGCCATTACAAAGAATTTTTCTTCATAACGGCTTTTTACAACTGTTCACATCTATATTTCCATATACTTTATAACTTTTACATACATATTTATATAATATTCTATGTACCGTAAATAACAAAATTCATACTTGTATTTCATATAAATAAATGTAAGCTGATGCAATATATTATTCAGTTTTTTTCCAATTCATTCTCAGAATTATTGTATCACATATCTTCTTTATTTCATGAGGCTTACAGCCTATATCTATATAATCTGTTATTTTAAATTTATTTAATATTATCTTATCTGCATTACTACATCCAATCAAAATAGCCAAAATAGGAATTTTCTTTTTACAATGCAATCTAAATACCCATTTTAAAACATTTTCCATATTCTCACTACTGATTTCAATTATAAGCATATCATATATATTGATTACTTTATATATATCAAATTGATCAGGACTAGTATTATAAAAATCCATATCATAATATTCTTCCTTTAAATATTGAGGAATATTACTTCCTAAATAACACATTTTCATTATTTTATCCCCCTCTAATCAAAAAAAGGACAACCTTTAAGAGATGCCCTTAATAGTTGTCCTGTTACCGCTGACTATTTCTAATACATTTTTCATAATTAATCTTACCGAGAATAAGAATAACCACCATAAATATCGTAGTTACAGAAATCATCAACAACATTTTTTCCAACTTCATAAAATAAAATATAATTGATATAAATAATATTTCTATAATGGAAAAATTTAATTTCTTACTAAATCTGATTAATTCGTCAGTACTTAACGTTCTGTTGATATCTTGTACCGGTGATAAGATTTTTATCAAAAACAGCGAAATGCAAACTAACCCCATTGACAGTAGATTATTAATTTCTACATATTTTACAATAAGCAGTAATCCCAAAAGAGACATACAGGAACATATTAAACAGCTTATATATGTCTTTAAATGTAATCCTCCGGCATATGAACGTAACACCATAAATACTCCAAAAAAAACTATGCTCTCACATTCCATATGACATAAAACTGCAATTAAAATACTAATACATGTATTTATACTTACCTCTAGTCCAATTTGAAGCCCATATTGATAAATACAGCTTTTCTCTGAAACAATAGCACCTCTTTGAACCAAATAATCAGTTAAAATACGTGAAAGCTTCTCCATATTTTATTCTTTATCAAATTTCATTACTTCTTCTGGCATTTTAGGCTGATGAAAAATGTAAAAGCATATTCTATGTACTGAGCCACCCGCAAATGACAATGCAAAGTTTGCCATTGCACCATTCATCTTATGCATAAATAAATTCTTAATATTCTTCATGTTTATAATACCTCCTTTAATTTTGATAAATTATATCATCAAACTATTAAAAGTGCTGTATTGTGTAATAATTACGAATTTATATGTAATTTTTCCTAAGAATACAATAGTATCTGTACTATAAATACCTTATTTTCCGATAGAATATTAACAAGCCCATCATATTTCTTTGCTGCCTTTTTAACTGAATTAAGACCAATTCCGTGACTTTCCGCATCAGACTTTGTAGTAATAAAATTTCCCTGATTATCAGTTTTAACATTCCCTTGATAAGGATTGGATATTTTTAACAACAGACTGCGTTTCCTATATATTATTTCTACATTAATAATTCTTTCATTTTTATTCTTCAGCTCGTTGACAGCTTCAATAGAATTATCTAAGCAATTACCTAAAATAACACATATGTCTGCATCATTAAATTTTAAATTATAAGGTATCTCTATATGGGTAAGCATTTTTATATTTAGTTTCTGCATAATACTGTTTTTATAATTCAGCAAAGCATCAACTACAATATTTCCGCTATCTATACACGAATTTGTCTTAAAATAAATTTCGCCATTTAATAAATCTTCAATATACTTTTTTGCATAACCCCAATCTTCTCTTTCTATATATTCCCTTATACAAATCAGGTGATTTTCCATATCATGTTTAATATTTCTTATATTTAGGGTTGATTCTTCTCTTTCATGAATTTGATTTTTACATAACTCAATTTGCTTATTAAAAATTATCTGTTGCTTTTGAATTTCCAACCTGTCAGATAACCTTTCATATATATGGATAATTATAAAATTTATAACAAGAATAAATGCAGATGATAATACCGCAGAAATAGAAGCATTTTTATCTTTAGATAACTCAATCAACGAAAATAAGGTATTTAGAACAAATATACTGCCCAATGGTATAATAAATAATACACACCAATATGTAATGGGAATGTCATGCTTCAATCTTACATGATTAAATATTTTTAGTACAGCCAGCATCATTAATAAAATTATTTTTGAAATGAAGGAACCCAAAATTGAAGTTTGTTCAAAGCTTATTCCTATAAAAATAAATATATATCCTACGATGGTCTCGGTAATCATACCCATCAAATTAATTATGAGTATCCAAATCAATTTCTTTCTAAAGCTGCCGGCATATAATATCATACAGAAAATCAATCCGCAAACAATATCAAAAAGTAACCTAAAAATAGGAATTGTAATATATGTTGTACCAATGATTTCAATAATGCAAAATGTAATCCAAACCAATATTGAACAAAACCAAGGTACTTTCTTATTTACAAAGAATATGCCCATTGATTCCTTAATAATTGCAAAAAATAAAATTGATGAAATAAGATAAAATAATATATTATCCATCTAAAAATTCTCCTCCCAACAACTCATTATACCTTGCCCGGATTGCCTTTTGTCTGTCTTCACTAATCTGTAACTCCGTTCCATCCATTAATACAACCTTTGAAAAACTTATCTCTTTAATAAAGCAATAATTTACCAAGTAAGATTGATGAATTCTCAAAAAAGAAATTTTTCCGGACTGTAGTTGCCTTTCAAGTATATTAAGCTTTCCATAAAATTTTCCTTCACCATTTGTATCCAATACCTTTATAAGTCTTCCTGAACTTTCAAAATATATAATATCCTTTGTTAATATTTTATGTGGTATTTTGTTAAATTTATATTCAAAATATGCCTCATCTTGAATAATTCTTTCATATGCTTTATCAAAGTAACTTAAAAATATTTTTTCATCTACAGGTTTCTTAATAAATCTAAAAGGCTCAACTTCAAATAATTCAATAAAATAATTATCATAGTTAGAAATATAAATTATTATTACACTTGTATTATTCTCTCTTATTCTCTTTGCAACATCTATCCCATTTAACTGTACCATTTCAATATCAAGATATAATAAATCAAATACCTTTCCGGAAAAAACATCTTTCCACAGCTCGGACCCGTCAGAATATACTTCAATATCCATTTCAATTAATCTATATCTTGATATTTCTAAAAGTATTGTTTCAATTCTTGAAGCAAAGATTAAATCATCATCACAAATTGCTATATTTAACAATTTAACTCCCCACTTTCTGTACTTCTCTCAGGCGCTTTAATAAAATTGTTATAGTCTCTCTGTTCTCATTATTTAAATCCTTGTAAGCTGATACAAGTTCATAAAATTCATCTATTTCCCTGTTAATTTTCAGTTGTACCTCTAAATTTCTCTTTGTATCGGATAAGCATAATATATAATCTACTGTAACCTTAAAATATTCTGCAATATTTACAATCAGATCTACAGGCGGTACACACTTACCATTCTCTATCCTACTAATTGTCTGTTGCGAAGACCCAACAAAATTAGCCAATGTATCCTGCCTTAATCCCTGCTGTTCACGCAATTCTCTAATACGAGTATTCAAACTACCACTCCATTCATTAATAAACTTATTTACAATTTTACTCATATTCGCAGTTTGTCATACTCATATATTTTATATTAAATTATCCATATATTAGATTTATTCTTACTATTATTTTATCACTATTTTATTTGTAAACTTCTTTATACTAAAAAAGCAAACCATTTTGTAAAAAACTATATACATTAATATTTTTATTTTAACCTACATTATGGCTAATCTCCATTGTATATTTTATGTATCTTTTTCAAATATTTTTTACTACGGTAATTCAAATGCTAACACATTAGGCACATTTACAGGATCACATACTCTTAATAGTCCATAAGCAATTCCACTTAATCCGGCCATAAATCCGGGTACTAATGTTTTCTGTGGAATACCACAAATCCATCCATTTCGCTTTGACTCATTTATCAACTCAAAGGCTATATTTTGTGCATATTGCAAATAATCTGTATTCTTATAATAATTTGCTGCCTCTAACAGAATTTCAAGATTTCCAAAAGAACCATGACATATGCAATCACTTCCACCAAATCCGTCTTTTATGGTTTTTTCTATTGCTTTTCTTATTTCTTCATTTGAAATATATCTGTCACATATCTTTTTGCAAAAAATCCTGCTAAGTCCGATTCCCGGGGCACCATGGCACCAATTTACCGGTTCCGGAAAGCCTTTCTTTATTCGGTTTTCACGATTTCGCATATCTGTCCAATTATTATCTTCTCTATTATATAAGGTATTTTCATATTCTATTGCTTTAGTGGCACTATCAAAATATTTTTTGTCTTTAGTTATTCCATACAATTCCATAAGCGCCCAGGCAATTCCTGCATTGCCATGTGACATTCCTGCTAAAATCATATTATTTTCTGCTAAAGTATGCCAACCATATATACCATCTTTATTAATTGCATGATTCAAAAGATGATTTCCACATTTTATTGCAAAATCCAGCAATTTATTCATGTGTTCTTTTTCGTATATTCTTAATGCAACAATTAAGGCTCCTGCACTTCCTGATATAATATCATAAGTTGAATCATTAATAATAATATCTTCACATGAAATTATTAAATTTATTGCCCTCTTTTTCAGATTTTCTTCCCCTAAAACCTCTCCTATATAGTAATAACAATAAGCAGATGAAACACAACCATTATAAGCTGATAATTCTTTTTCATCCCTATAATTACTATCATATTTATCTGATGATTTTAAAATTCTTTTCAACATTTTTATGTATTTCATTTCATCTGTCAATAAATATAATTGTGCAAGCACTATTGCAATTCCCATTGTACCCTCATATAAAGTATTATCCATAGGCATGAAAGTCCACTGTCCACCACTATTAATTCTTAAATCAATCCATCCAATCTCATTCTTTTTATTTTTATCCTCGTAATAAGCCATCTCCTCTATTTCATTAAATATCTGCCTGCATAGTTCAAGTATTTGTTTCTTATAAATTATATTTTTTCTGTTATGGATAATATTTGAATAATCTTTTTTTACTTCTTTTAGTTCCCATCTTTTTATTGGTTCAGCCATTGATTTTTTTATAAATTCTATCTGATTATACTTATCATAATTATCCATTGCCTCTATCTTCTGTATTACTTTTAGATACATTGATGTAATTTGATATTCATTAATAATTTCTCCCTTACTATTATATAAATAAGAAGAATTGATATATGTATAAAAATAAGGGACATCCCCTAATAGTAAATCCTCAATTTCATTTGGAACAATATATCTAAACTCTTTTTTACTTTCTGTTATTACCCATAATCTATCAAATAATTGATTTCGCATAGCTGCATTTGACATATATTTAGATTCAGTTGAAGCCTTTAACAGCACTGAATAATTTGCTGTATTACGCATAATTGTTCTTACGGGACAATCAAAAAATTCCTCTATTAAACCTCCCTGCTTTACAAAAACCTCTTTATTATTCTGTATAAAATCGTACATATCCTCAAAACCACTTATAATTTCATCCGTATAGTTTCTAGGATTAATTCTTATACCATTAAGTACAGGTATATTTTTTTTATCTTCTGTAACATAGTCCTGTCTGATAATTCTCATATCTGATGTGTACTTATTTATAAATGCATATTTTCCTTTAGGAATAATTTGTCCCCCACATCCTGTAATTCCACTTAAATCTCTTCCATTGGACAAATTCATATTTCCCGGGAACAGACAGGTTGATAATACTGATTCCATAAGTACTTCTCCGATATTTTCATATACATCTTTTCCTGTCAGTTCTTTTCCCTTATAACATTGGAATAAGGATTCTAAGTCAATAAAAACAGGAGAATCTAAGCTGCATACAATATTTTCCATGTGCATATCAGAAGCCATTAATATATAAAAAATTGCCGAAAATATACCTATTTTATAATAATATTTTTTTACTTGTTCATTCGATTCACAAGCTATATTTTCAATAAATTCCTGCCAACCATATTTATCACGATTATACACTTTTGCATATTTCAAATCGCTTCTCATTGCATTATTAACATAATCAATTACTTTTATAAATTTTTCATCTACACCTAAATTTCTAGGCTTATACAGCAGTTTTCCCTCTTTAAAATGGAATACAAGCACCTGTTGTTTTCCTCTATGTGAATCTCCAACATTATTTTCTACCTTTTGCAGTTCTCCTGATATATTAAATCTTTTTTGTATTTCTTGATAATCATTTAAAAAATTCACTTCTACAGCTTTATAAAACTCTATTGCCTTATAAGACTCTTCTATAATAATTCTAAACATTAAAGGATATTTATAAAACAGTTCTTCTACTATATCTTTATCTTTTAACAAATCACAATATTCTTTATAACATTTGGCACTATCCTCACTTTTACATTTCTCCTTATAGATGTATAGCTCCTCTAATAGTATTTTTGTAGATTTTTCCAGTACAATGGTAGCAATTTTCTCCATTGCGGATTCAAATATTGCTTTATTAGTGAATTGTTCCGTATCTTTTACATACAAAGCAAATATATTTGCAAATACAAAAAAGGGATGATTTAACAATTCCTCCGAAAAACTTATTTCTTCAACATACTTCAATTCCAAATGCCTTAAAAAATCTTCTATTATATTAAGCCATTTCCAATCCTTATTTTCATATTTATAATCTTCATTTAAACAACAAAAAAAATCTTTTTCATTCTTATTATATACCTGATAATATGAATTTTTATATTCCTCTGGCAGCTTTACAATCTTTATCCATTGATTTTTTATATCATTATCATATGTATTAATAGTATGTATTCTCTCATTAATATAAGCAGCCGATTTAAGTCTTTCCATATACATCTTTTTCGTACCTTCCTTTCAAGAAAGGCACTACTGTTCTTAAAACAATAGTGCCCTTGGATTAGTAGCATATATTAAACCCAAATTTAATCATTTATATGTAAATATTATGCTACATAATCATAATTTTCCTATCGGAAATTAGCAGCAAACAACGATTGAATTTGGACAATCATCTGTAAAGGTCTTAAGCCATCCCTTTTCTGCTCCAGTTGCCTGCTCTAATTCTTCCTGAGTTACTTCATAAGCTTCTCTCATCTCTGTTTCCTCCTTTCTCATTTGATAGTTCGATTATATACAGTTTTTTTATCTATAAGATTATCTTGTAATTTTTACTGGAAATCTTGTAATTTTTACCGCTAACATAAATCTATTATAATCCTCCCGTCCACGCATAAAGCGGATACAACGAAAATCATTTTGAAATATCAAATCCAAGCAGTTTTAAAATCATTGGAACTGCCAGAGCAAGCTTTTCCAAACCTTCACTCACTATTGGAAACAAATGCCAATAAAAATGTGTATCTCCATTTACCAATAATTCATTTTTCGGTGTTAAAAGCAATTCTCTCACAAATAAGGCAAATACTTTTTTCAATAAATATTGCAGGATTTCAATGATAAAATCAGCTCATATATCCCCAATATTATACATCCTATGCCATAACATATAATATCCTTAATATCAAAAACAGAACCAATTAATACCGACATAAATATATTATTTTGAAAGCCTAATATTTCTACAATTCTAAAATATTGCAGAATTTCAACTACTACTGCAAATATAAATATATACAATGGCATTAATTTTATCTTGTCAGGAATAAAAGTCCTTAAAAAGGTATAAATCAAAATAACAACAAGTACATCACCTATATAAGGTCTTACAAAATTATCATGGATATACAGTGCTATTAATATCTCGATAATTAATAAAAATATAAATATTATAAAATAAGCAGCTCTTTTTTTCATTTTATTCATAACAGTATTCCAATTATTTTTACAATTTAGATAATACCATAAAATCGCAAAGCGATTTATGGGGCGAGTGCGTAAGACTTGTGCTTACTCACGATGACATTATACCATAAAATTGCAAGGCAATTTATGTGCTAATCTCATAAAGCTAAGCTTTATTCACGAGCCTATTATAACATGAAATTAATATCACTATAGCCTCATGTATAAAATCACCCATAAAATTGCTTGCCAATTTTATGGGTGAGGGCATAAACTGAAGGTTTATACATGGTCCGATTAGCATACATCCTCTCGGCACACCGAGTTGCTTCTCAACTCGGTGTTATATAACATAATTTCAATATCACTACAGCCTCGTGTATAAAATCAGAGATTTTATTCACTCGGCACACCGAGTTGCTTCTCAACTCGGTGTTATATTCATCATTTATATTTTTAATCATCTATCCTTATTGTATCTATTGATTGATCCATAGTTGTTTTAATCTTTCTCATTATTTCATCCAAATTAAATTCATCTTCATCGTGTCCGACTATCTGGTCTGAACTAAATCCAATATATTGATATGACTCTTCATCTGAATTAAATACAAATGAATAGAAATAGTATGAGGGATAGTATGAGGTATCATCAACAAAATGTCCCTCATACTTTATACCCTTTATTCCCGTTTTTGTAGTATATTCCTCTGAATAATCAATTACATATTCTCTGTTCAAGAATTGGATTCTAACATCCAAACCTAATCTTTCTTTATTCTCTTCAAGAATCTTATCCAAATCATCCACTCTGTCAAAAAGACAACTCATTAATATATACAGCTCTGAGCTGTCATGTACCTTGGTCGATACTTGAGTAAATGTATGCATCATTGGAAGCGTGTATCTCACATCCATCATATTATATTCAACATATATTGTATCTTCATCATCATCTTCTGTGTCTTTTTCAGCCTGTGTTGTGTCTTTTTCAGCTGTTTTTGATGTACCAGCTTCTGAACTGATGTTATTATCTGAATCACTCTCTGATAATATAACAGCAAAAGCAATTCCTCCACCAACCACTACCAAAGCACATATTGCGGCAATAATTTTTGCTTTTAAAGTTTCTAACATTTTTATTCCTCCTTTTTTAGCTATATTTGCGGCACCTTGTGATAAAATGCCTGTATTTGCCATAACCACATTTCCCGGAATCGTAATATTTATACTTGGTACAATAAGACTATCTGCCTGATGCTTAAAAAGTAAAGCAAATAACGGAACTGGTGCAAAAGCATACAGCCTGTCACTATTTTTTTCTTCATACTCAGTAATTACCTTTTTCATTTTTGACCTTGCAAGGTTAAGCCTTGACATTACAGTACCCTTTGGGCACTCAAAAATCTCTGCAATTTCATCAATTGTCATCTCGTCAAAATAGTACATAATCGCTGTCTGATATTGTATAAATGACAGGTTATTTTCCATAAGAGAAAGGATAATACTCCTATTCTCATCTCTGGTTATATACTCCTCCGGCAATATAACCTCTTCAGCTTCGGTAAAGTTTTCAACTTCTTCCTCGACAGAATTATATACTGCCCTGCTTTTAAAATAATCCTTGCACTTATTTACTGCAATTCTTTTAATCCACCCACAAAACTTTTTGTTGTCCGTAAGGGTTTTTAGTTTCATAAAAGCTGTTATGTATGTGTTTTGCATTGCATCCTTTGCATCTTCTTCATTTTTCAGCAGAGAGATACATGTAAACCATACCATTTTTTCAGTAAGTGCATAAAGTTTATTAAAGGATTCTTCATCGCCATTTTTTGCTTCATAAACCAATTTTTCTATTTCTTCCATTTTTTGCTTTTTCCTTTCTAACAATGATTTTTCGACTTTCCTCCTTTTAATATAAAATTTACCCTTACATATAATAGACGATTTAAATTTCATTACCATTTATTTTTTTTAATTTTTTAATATTTTATCTGTAACATTTAACTCATAACCTTGTGCCACCATATAGTCATGCATTATTTGAATTATTTTAGCTCATAATCATAAGACTGTACTGACATAACATAGTCATCCTTAGATAATAAATAATTTATCATATTATCCGAACAAGACATTACCAATTCATTATATCAATACAGTATTATTTCAATAAATTCACTAATTATGCACTTCAAAACCCAATAAGCTTTTTTGCTTTATGATATAGTAAACGATTCCAATTACATCAGCCAAAAACCATCCGATTGGAACCGACCACCAGATACCTACAACACCGATTGCGGGAATACCAGAAAGACAATAGGCTAAAATTACCCGTGTCCCAAGAGAAAAGATAGTAAGAACCACTGACATACCCGGCTTACCCAAAGCACGATAAAGCCCATACAGCAAGAACAAACCTCCGATTCCACAGTAAAAGGCACCTTCAATTCTAAGGTAACGAATGCCTTCGGAAAGAATAGCAGTTTCTTCAGCCTTAACAAACATTAGCATAAGCGGACGGGCAAATATCCAAACAGTGGCAGATATAATTACACAAAAAATCATTGCAACTGCGACAGCACCTTTTAATCCCGTGCGAATCCGCTCCTCCTTTTTTGCTCCGTAATTTTGAGCAATAAATGTAGAAAAGGCATTGCCGAAATCCTGTACCGGCATATATGCAAATGCATCAATTTTTACTGCGGCGGCAAAAGCTGCCATAACATCAGAACCAAAGCTGTTGACCACTCCCTGCACCAGCAGAATACCAAGATTCATAACTGATTGCTGAATACAGGTCAGCACAGAAAACCCGGCAATTTCCCGTATACATTTCCATCGAACCCGACATTCTTCTCTTTTGAGTTTCAGATACGGAACACATCGCCAAGAATACACTGCAATTCCGATTCCTGAAATATATTGTGCAATTACAGTGGCTTGTGCAGCACCGGTTACTCCTCGATTTAATACCATCACAAAGAATAAATCAAGCACAATATTCAGTACGGCAGATGCTCCAAGAAACACAAGCGGTACAACCGAGTTTCCGACCGACCTCAGCAGAGATGCAAAATAGTTATAAAGGAAGGTAGCAAAAATCCCACAGAAAATAACTGCAAGATAACTCCGCATATCTCCCCAGACTTCCTGCGGCACTTTCAAAAATATTTGAATTTTGTCAAGACACAAAAAAGCGATTCCATTAAGTACAATCGTCAACGAGAAAATAAGCAGGAAAGAAGCCCGTATTCCCTCTTTCAACCCCTTTTCATCCTTCTCACCAAAACGTATTGAAAAAAGAGCTCCACTTCCCATACACAGACCTAACAGAATCGAGGTCAGAAAGGTCATAAGAGTAAACGAAGAGCCAACCGCTGCCAAAGCATCAGAGCCAAGAAACTTACCTACAATCAGCGTATCGGCAACATTATAGCATTGCTGTAAAAGATTTCCCAGAACCATCGGAAAGGCGAAGCGCAGCATTGATTTCATAATTGGTCCGCATGTCATGTCTGTGTGCATATATTCTTAAATTCTTAAATTCCTTTCTTGGTACGCTGATAATAAATCGGACAGAGCCGTAATAGTTAATCATTAAATGAGAAATGTTCCACTTTTCAGCCTCTTTCTTTTAGGTCATATAATCCATACCACAGCTCCAAAATATGTCTATATTATATTTCGTTTACCCAAATAGCACAAGTTCATATTTGATATGCATTCGGAATATCACTTATATCAGATTATATATTATGATATAAGAAATACTTCACTTTTTTCATCTGAATATCAATCTGACTTCTTATTTTTTGAATCATTCCAATCCGTTTACTGTATCCTGTATATTTTGTGTTATAATATGTTATATGATTTTGTTGACCTTATGCTTACCTTACCATGACTTATAATGCCCTTATGGAAAGATATCATCATAGGCTTTATAAGTAACAGATTCTACTTATATGATTATAAGATAAAAAAAACCGAACTTCGTTGTAGAAACATATGACACTTCAATAAAAAAGGAGAAATATCATTCCATGAAAATAAATGTCAATCTAAAATCCATAAGCAAACAAAAAAAATCCGTAAAACCAACCGTTTATGAAATTCCGGGACACCCCTTAACATTACGTGAGCTGATTCTTGCAGTCACGGAGGCGGGAGTAGAAGAATACAACGAGCGATTGGAACAATCCGAGCTGCTCTCTTATCTGACCAAAGAGGAGATAGATGATAAATCACAGAAGGGCAGAATTGGCTTTGGAGTCAATTACGGTGAAAATAAAGCAAACCTTTCGGCAGCACAGGAAAATGCCCTCCAATGCTTTGAAGACGGGATATACCGCATCTTTTTAGATGATAAGCCGCTTAAAGAATTAGACGATAAGATTTCTATAACAGAGAAAAATATATTTACATTTGTCAGACTGACAATGCTGGCAGGAAGGATGTGGTAACATGGCGGATTATGACTACAATACAAGACAGGTAATCAGAGAGAAATTAAAGAACAGCTTGGAAAAGCGAATTCATAAGCTGTCCAAGAACGACCGGATACTGGCTGAGGAGATTATTTGCCAGCATAACGGAAATGGGGAGCAGGTAATTCAGATTGGCAGGCAGTTTTATGCACAAAAAGAGAAAAAACCATCCGAATGGTTTCACCAGAAGGGAATCATTCCCGGCTCCTACGTCCATAAGGAGCTTTTGGATGCTTTTGTTCCCCAAGGGTATCAGAAATCGTACCTATATATAATTGATAAATTGAACCAATTTCCGTTTTCATACGGATGGCAGAGACGTACAGTACGCACAAAAGATTACGGTCCACAGATAGGTCTTGTCTTTAACCTTTTAAAGACCTACGAGAAACTCTTCTATTTAGGGGATAATTTAGAGGATTATATATATCGCCGTCTTGATGAAGAAAAGCTGGACTATATCAAACACGAATGGAACTTTAATCACAATTTAAGCCTGATTTATGCGGCAGAAATTGATAGAGGAAATCAGACGGTCATTGATGCATTACGGGATTTAATTCTAAGTGAAAACAATACTGCCTATTTAGACCGTGAAATGATCCTGGGGATTCTGCGTTCTGACAACAGGGAATTACATAAGCTTGTATGTGACCTTTTACTTGCAGCAAGGTTACAGGAAGGTCTTCGTCAGGTCATCTGTGAGGCAATGGATGAGGGTACACCGGAATCATTCACTGCACTTTTTAAAGTGATTGAAGATAATAACCTGATTAGATATTCTTCCGTAAAACGTGCGGTATCGACCTGGATTGGAATCTTTGATGAAAAAAGTGTTGACAGGGTCAATGATAAGCTTTTAAAGCTTATGGGGCAGTGTCTCCGTGACCGGAATTTCTGTCAGGAACAGTTAAGGACCAATGATTCAATATCCATAAGTGCAGCCCTGTGGGCACTCGGCTTTAATGAGGTGAAAACGGCAATTGATGCTATGACTGAATTGATTGATCATGGAACAAAGAATCAGAAATTAACTGCCTCCTACTATAATGCAAGCCTTTTTGACAACAATCTGAAGATTCTTACGGCAAAGAAGGTGATTTTTGAGCATACGGACGACTTAGAACTGGTGGCTGCCTTTATGCCCACATTTAACACACTCTTAAACAGTCGGATACAGGGTCTTTTATCTAAGGAATCTCTTTATCAAAAAGACAATGTAGCAGAACCTTTAAATCCTGTTCTAACTGATTATTTCGAGAATCGTAAAGAAGCTGAACTTCAGTACAGTAAATTTTTCAGCATTTATGAAAGGCTGCCGAAAAAAGGCGTGCTCTATGAGCCATGTATTTTCCCATGGTACCGGGTGGAAATGAAGCCTTCAGAGGTGATTCGCCAGCTTGCCTTTATATCCTATGTGCTTCAGGATGAAGACAAAATTACATCAGTATCATCTCTTCTTGGTGAGGTTTCCGTTGGCCGTGCAAGCCTTATAAATCTGCTTTTATACCATCCTGCCAACAATACCCAAAGGGAGCTTTTAATTAATTATATGGGAAACGGCGAAGAATACACCTCTGCCAAAGCCATCGCACTTGTAAAAAAATTATCCCTTCACAAAGAAGATTACCTACTGATGGAGGATATGCTTCGCTTTAAGCGCAGCCGTCTGAGAAATCAGCTTTTGGAATTCCTTTCGTCTCAGGAAGATGCGGACATGGAGGAATGTTTAAACCGTCTTTTGAAGAATAAAAATGAAGAAAAGCGATGTGCCGGACTGGACCTGTTACTGCGATTGTCAAAAAATAAAGAAAAGGCAGCTTTCTATTCACATGTCAGGACACTGGCAACCGTGATTGAAAATCCTACAGACAAGGAAAAAATTCTTTTGGAAGAAATTCTTGGAAACGGTAAAACCTCTGTTGCCGATCAAAAGGGCTATGGCATATATAACGTGAATGCATCGGTACAGCTTCCAAAGCTTCAAGAGGAAAAGGAGATACTGTTATCCTTCATTCCTATGTCAGAGCAGGAGATTATAGACAAAATTAAGAAATTGGATGACATTTTTACGGAGCATGAAAATGATGAATACGAAACCGCATTCGGTGACAAACAGCTTTTGTCAAACGGCTATGTACTGAAGAAACAAGATAAGGAGTCTTCAGAAACAGGCGATTATTTTGACCGTTACCGCCTGAAAAATTATCCTTTGGAGCAGGAGCTGCGTGAATTCTATGAAAAGGAAATTGGCAATTATTCTGCATTTATAGAAATGGAAGCACGACTTTTAATAAATAATGCAGAAATCTACCAAAATCAGAACACCCGTATGTTTTACGAAACCGTATTTGGAAGATGTCCGTTTAAACCTATATCTATGTCATTGAAATATCCTAATCATGTCCAACATGTACGCTTAATTTACCGCTATGAATTTCTGGACAAAAAGCTTTTGTTCCATGCAGGCCAACAGGCAGCACTGGCACTTACAAAAGTGATTGACAGTCACAACAAACGAATTACCTACCACTATACCGGCTGGAACGGACAAACTTATCCTAATTCCATATTAGTAAATGGTCTGCAGTTTTTTGACCGCTTTCTGGAAGGTCTTGATTACTGGGAAACAGATGAGGAATTCACAAAATCATTTTATGCATCATATCAGTTTGAGTTAAAATGTGCCGAGGAGCGGGAGCCTTCACAATTCCAACCTGTTGTACAGCCCTACAACTCCCTGAATGTCAATGCCATCACGCCGATAACACCTTATTGGTTCGTAAAAGCATACCATATGGGACTTGTTTCCCGAGATATTCTGTTTAAGGCAGTTTTGAATTATTTTAACATGGCAAACTGTCTTCAGGCAATTACACAGCTTGTCAAGGGTGAATACACAAGATCTGCCAATAGGCAGTTATGGGGATGGTTTTTCGGCAAGCGACTGGGACAGATGATTTCCGAGGAGGGTGAGGAGCTTGTAGGAAAGGATACCTGGTGCGGAAAAATCATACAGGAATTGTACGATACTATAATACCGGTAATTTTAGATACAGAGCTTCGACGCGGAGAGGCACCGACGGAATTTTCCGCAGAAACAAGGGGTATTTCCTATATCCAAGGCACGGAGTATCTGATTCGTATCCTGATGGCACTTGGCAAGGATACATTGGAACGGGAGACATATTATTCCCGCTATTATTCCTCTGGTCAGACAAAGAAGGAGGTTTTAAGCCATCTTTTAAAATCCTCTTATCCTGTCGAGGATGATAATGGGAAAACCCTAAGGCAGAGACTTAAAGGTACGAGCATTAAGGCAGACCGACTGGTAGAGGTCGCTATGTATGCTCCTCAATGGACTGATGTGATTGAAGATTACTTAGGATGGAAAGGCTTAAAGAGTGGCTGTTATTACTTTATGGCTCATATGAATGAGTATTTCAGTGACCAGAAGATGGCCATGATTGCCAGATATACACCGCTGTCCGGAGAAGAGCTGCAGGACGGGGCATTCGATATTGACTGGTTTAACGAAGCCTATGGTCTGCTTGGTGAGAAAAATTTCAATCTGCTTTATAAGGCAGCTAAGTATATTTCCAACGGTCAGAAGCATTCCCGTGCAAGAAAATATGCCGATGCGGCAACAGGAAAGGTCACATTGGAGGAACTGAGGGAACAGATTAAATCAAAACGAAACAAGGATCTCCTGATGAGCTATGGACTGGTGCCTTTTGCCAAAGATAGGGAAAAGGATATGCTAGAACGCTATCAGTTCATCCAGCAGTATGCCAAGGAAGCAAAACAATTCGGTGCTCAAAGACGTGCAAGTGAGACCAAGGCCGCCCAGACTGCACTTGTGAACTTAAGTGTCCATGCGGGATTTTCAGATGTAACAAGACTGATTCTGAATATGGAGAGCCGTCTTACTAAGGAATTTGCAGACTATATGGTATGGCAGACCGTAGAAGATGTTGAACTGTGTCTGGAGGTAGACGAGACCGGCAAAAGCAAAATCCTGTGCCGCAAGGGAGATAAAATGATGAAATCCGTACCGTCACGCATTAACAAGAATGTGTATGTTTTGGAGTTAAAGGATGCAAATAAAAAACTGAACGAACAGTATTCCAGAACAAAGAAGATGATGGAGGAAGCCATGGAAACAGGTGAGGAATTCACGGTGGCAGAGGTTGCCGGACTTATGGAAAATTCAGTAGTTCATGCAATCCTAAAACCTATGGTGTTCCTTTGCGAAAAGCAGACAGGATTTATCGAGAATACAAATAACATAAATTTCAAACAAGACGGCATGGCAAATCTTGTCCTAAAGTCTTTTGATGGCAAAGAAAAGAGCCTGAAATCCGATGAAAAGATACGCATTGCACATCCTCTGGATCTGTACCGTGCCGAAGTATGGCATTCCTATCAAAAATATTTGTTTGATAATCAGATACGTCAACCATTTAAGCAGGTATTCCGTGAGCTTTATGTAAAACTGCCGGAGGAGCTTGGATTAAATGTTTCCAGAATGTTTGCAGGAAATCAGATACAGCCGCAAAAAACCATTGGCTGTCTAAGAGGACGCCGCTGGATTGCTGACTACGAGGAAGGTTTACAGAAGATTTATTATAAAGAAAATATTGTTGCAAGAATTTACGCACTGGCGGACTGGTTTTCCCCAAGCGATGTGGAAGCACCGACTTTGGAATGGGTGGAATTTTCTGACAGGAAAACCTTTAAAGCGTTGACAATTGAGCAGGTGCCGGACTTAATATACAGTGAGGTAATGCGTGATGTGGATCTTGCGGTCAGCGTGGCACATGCAGGCGGTGTAGATCCTGAAACAAGCCATTCTACGATTGAAATGCGCAGAGCTATTATAGAATTTAACCTCCCACTGTTCCAGATAGAAAATGTTACCCTAAAGGACAGCCATGCAATGATTCAGGGCAAAAGAGGAAATTACAATGTTCATTTAGGAAGCGGCGTTGTCCATCAGGAAGGCGGCGCAATGCTGAATATTCTCCCGGTACACAGCCAAAAAAGAGGCAAATTGTTCCTGCCTTTTGTGGATGAAGACCCAAAGACAGCAGAGATTATGTCTAAAATTTTACTTTTGGCAGAGGATCAGAAGATTAAAGATCCGTTTATACTGGATCAGATTCATGGCTTATAAAATATATATTATATATCCATAATCATTAGCTAAGAAAAAGCCTGACGGCTTTGTCAAAGTGGTATAGCCACTGTGAATAAGTCCGTCAGGCTTTGCTATAATTTTACAATTCTACACCTTTCTCACCAATACAAACAATCAAACAAATATACAAATAGGCTTTGTTACATTTTTACACCTTTCTTACCGGTCTGACATACTTCCAAAACCGTTGTGGGTCATGATAAAAGTAAAATACTCTTCCTGGTGTAGTATCAAGACAATAACCGGCAGCAGTATAGTCAAATGTTTTCATAGCTGTTTCAATCTTTTCTTCCACACTGCTATTTTCCTTTTCAAGATTGAATGGTCCGTGTTCAAAAACTATATATTCACCTTCCGGAACATCAATCATAAGCATTTGTGACGGTATCTCACCACTATAGTCAATAGGAAGACGTACACCATAGCATTCTGCAAGAGGAATCCCCCAGCTACAGATTCTTCCTGCCGGCTCATTTATAAATGCCATAATCTGACCGCTTCCGCTATTTGTTTCGCTGCCACCGGTGTCATCCAATTTACCCTTTATACTATCAAGTAAACCGCATATTGTCTCGCAATCCTGTCCTGGAATAAGACTTTGTTTTTGCCAAAAATCCCAATATCCGATGCTCTCATAATTTCTAATATGCAGAAATTTGTGTGCGGGGATAGTTACAAAATAAACCTTTACATCCTTTATAGATTTTTCCATGCCAAATCCTCCAATACCTAATAAGTAACAGTCGAAGGGTTTTATGATTGTACGAAGCACGACAGGTTTTGGATTTTGACGATATTCACTTGGTGTAATATTATATGCTTCTTTAAAAGCACGCGTAAAAGCTTCATGTGAAGAAAATCCATACTTTAAAGCAATATCTAATATTCCATTCTCAGTATCTCTAATTTCTTTTAGTGCAAATGCCAATCTCCGATACCGCAGATAATCTCTAAACTGCATACCTGAGATTTCTCTAAATTTTCTTGAAACATAAAATTCAGAATACCCTAATTTCTTAGAAAGATAGCTCAGTGATAATGCATCATCATCATTGTTTTTAATACATATATCTATCTTATCAATAATCAGTTGTATCTTTTCCTGCCATTCATACATCTGTCATTTAACCTCGCTTCAACCGTTCTGAATTTATCTTACAGCATCGGAAATAAAGTTTCTTGATTTTAATTGCGAAAAGTTCACTATAAAATCTTTTCCAAATCCGAAACATATAATTTTTGCTGCTTTTTCAGGTATGCTTTGACAAATGGCTTCATAAAGATTTTTTTAGCAATAACATCCTCTGTAAATTCTATTTCAGTTTGTTCACCTTTTTTAGTAAATACACCTACCCAATGACCTTTTATATTGTCATTTTCCATATCAAATTCCCAACGTTTGAAAGGTTCAGTAGCAGTAATTGTAAATGTTGTAGCATAACCCTCTTTTGTATATTCAACAAATTGCTTTTCATTTATGACTTCTATTTTGCTCAAATCACTGCGCCATGCCCAATCCTCAAGCGATGTAACTGTTTTCCATACCTTTTGAATATCACTTTTAAAAATAACATTAATTTTGGAAATTGCCATACTTAAATCCATCCTTTCAAAATAGCTGCTTTAAGCTTTTTCATCCACTACAAGTCTTTACGCATTTAATTCAATTGTCGCAATATCCTTATGCGGATTTGTCTCTGCCAGTCCCAACCTCACTATTTCTCCACTGAGTGGCATAAAATGCACCTGCATAGCCTCAAATGCTTTTGCCATCTGCTCTTTATCAAGCTTCTTGCCAAGTGTAATATGTGGAAACCAGCAAAAAGGCTGATAAAATTTGCTGACAGTAACATCCTTTCGTACCGATACTTTCTCATAAATACTCTCGGCTAACTCTAAAACATATTGATTTAACACAGGCGTTGCATAGATTACATATGGCAAAAACTCTCCGACAGAAACAATGTTTACAGACCCCCGCTTTATATTTTTCATGGTCATAAAGTCCTCAACCAACCCCTCAGGCTTTCGCATTTCAAAGCCTGATATTGTCATATGCGGTGGTACATTATTATCAGTCATATAAGTATTGCCGGTCTTTTCTGCTATTGTATTGATAAATCGCTGTAGTTGTTTGGCTGTGTGTTCATCAAAATAAGCTGATATTAAGTACATCTGTCTTTTCACTCCATTCCACAACCCGGTCTTGTTTCATCCTTCAATTCAGTTACATAATTCGCCTTATACTCTGCATTTATTTGGGCAAGTTCCTTCTTACCTGCTATGTAATCATAGTACATCTCATAGCCATCATCCGCATCTTCACAGCCTATACCATAGCCAAGAGAATCCCTTACTATCTGTTCTCTTTGTTCTTTAGTTGTATTTGCAATTAAATATTTATCGTTCATTATTTTCCACCTTTCGCACAATAACTACTTCATAACGTTTTCTTTTTCCTGAAATTTCCCCCTATAATTATTATAACCAATTATACTAATACAAATAGCATATAACTGTTACTCAACTTGCAACAAATTTAGTGTTTTCATGGTATAACTGATTTTTAAATAAACGATATAACAGTTAATATTTTCCCTTAAAATATTTCAAATCTTCATTGGAAACCGTTTATATATTATTAATAACTTATTTAATCTATAGCGTATTAATCTGATATTATATTTCTTGGATTATCTGCATTCAATTCAGCATATCTGCGATAAAGCCTTATCTTGTATATAACCTGTGTTCATTATACGCTTGATTCTTTGCGGATTCAACACAAATTCATACTCATCGTCAAATAAGCTTTAACCGGAATCAGTAGCACCAGCTAAACCGGTAGTTTGCTCTGTAGCTATAAGCCTTTAATACCTGTTAGATAGAAAGAGTTTTGAAAGAAAGTTCATTCTTAAAGTTATTTTATTTATTTCAATAGACTTAAAGTTATTCTGTTGTTCCGAATACAAAAAGAATCATATATTCATCATAAGAAATAAAGAAATAGTTAAAAGCCAAGTAAAGATATATATGTCCCAGAATATTACAGATTTCATTTGAACATTTACTACTTGGTCTATAAATACAGATAGGTTTCTGTAAATGCCAGTTTAAATCACTTAAAAATTCATCTATCTTTTCCTTTAAATTTGGGGCAGAAGAATAATCCTGAAAAGATTTATAAACATATTCTGTGATATCCTCCTCTATTTTTTCAAGTTCAAAATGAATATTGTCAATATCTTTTTGGTTAATACAGCTATTTCCAATATACTGATTATAAACACTTAACCTCTTTTTAACAGAATCGTCAAGTAGCGAAAAATCATTATCAGGAATATAAAATATATCCGCATCAAAATCATATGAAAAATCACAAACAAGTGATAATTTATCTGACATAACATCAACAACACCAGCAAGAAATGCTGTTTTTCCTATTTCGTCTTTAAAAGTACAATATTCTTTGCTCATAATATCACCTTGTTAAATTTTATTCTTTTTATATTAACAAGTATTTATACCACATTTTCAGGCATACAGCAACCAGTCACATTTAAGTAAATTATAAAGTTTTTTTAATAACACAAAAAGAGGATATTCTCTAAATTTGTTCAGAAAATATCCTCTAAGTAGTGCTTTTCTATTTAGTTTGTCTTTTCAGTAATTTTGTACATCCTTGCACACACTTTCATATGACTATGTCAAACCGCTTTCCTGTCTCAAGTAGTTCTTGTACCATCAATCAATTAAAATATCCTTCAAAGTTTCCATCAGTTTTGATACATCAATTGGTTTTGCAAGATGACCATTCATTCCGGCCTCTATTGCCTTCTGTCTGTCCTCATCGAAAGCGTTTGCCGTCATCGCCACAATCGGAACAGATGAACGTGCAGAATCTTCTATAGCTCGAATCTGTCGTGTTGCCTCATAGCCATCCATAATCGGCATCTGAATATCCATCAGAATCAGGTCATAAGTGCCCGCCTCCACATTCTTTATTGTATCCACGGCTTCTGTTCCGTCATCTACAATATCAATCACCAATCCCGCATCTTCCAGAATTTCCTGCGCAATTTCCTGATTGATTTCGTTATCCTCCACCAGCAGTATTCTCTTACCTTTCAAAAGCTCATTTGGTTCCTCCTTGGTATCAGTCTCCGTCTCCGTATATGGAGCCACCAAAATCTGATGGAGCTCAGAAAGGAAAATCGGTTTCGAGCAAAATGCAGTAACACCAGCCTCTTTTGCCTCCTCCTCAATATCAGCCCAATCATACGCAGTAAGAATAATAATTGTTGCCGTGTCCCCGATAACCTTACGGATTCTGCGAACAACCTCAATTCCATTCATATCCGGCATAAGCCAGTCAATAATATATGCATTGTACGGTCTGTTTTCTTCTATCGCAAATTCAGTACGGACAACCGCTTCCTTTCCCTGTGTTGTCCAATCAGGATTCATTCCAATGGAAGAAAGCATCTTGCTGATGCTCATACAGGTATTTATATCATCGTCCACAATCAATGCCCGCTGATTCGCCAGCTTCTCCAGATGCTCTGTCTTGTAGGACTGATTCACCGTGCGGAACCGGAAGGATACGATAAACTCTGTTCCCTTCCCCACTTCGCTCTCCACTTCGACGGTTCCATTCATCATGTCTATGATATTCTTAGTAATCGCAAGACCAAGACCGGTTCCCTGAATACCACTTACAGTGGCAGTCTGCTCCCTCTCAAACGGCTCAAATAAATGCTTTAAAAATTCTTCGCTCATGCCAATACCATTATCCTTGATCCTGAACTGATATGAAGCATATCCATCCGGATCGCTGTCTGTCTGTATAATGCGGACACTGACTGTCCCACCTGGCTTTGTATATTTCATCGCATTGCTCAGAATATTCAAAAGCACCTGATTCAGACGAAGCTTATCACAGATAATTGTTTCATTTGTCACATCCAACGTATCAATATAGAATTCAAACTGTTTTGCCTTGATATCAGACTGTACAATGGTTTTCAGGTCATGCATGATTTCAGGAAGACTTGCTTCATCCTCATTAATTGTGACCTTCCCGCTTTCAATCCTGCTCATATCCAGCACATCATTAATCAGGTTCAGCAGATGTTTGCTGGCGGTCATAATCTTATTCAGGTAATTCCGCACCGTTTCTCTGCTTTCAATATGCGTTGCTGCCAGTGAGGTAAATCCGATTATTGCGTTCATTGGTGTGCGGATATCGTGAGACATATTGTTCAGAAAAGCGGTCTTTGCACGGTTGGCATGCTGGGCCTGTGCCAGTGCCTCCGCCAGTGTCTGCTTCTGTTCCTGTTCCTCACGCACAATTTCATCAATATTACGAAATCCGACTAGAACATTAAAGCCTTCCTGTGATCTCTTTCCCTCCACCTTAACATATGTAAACTGATAATTATGTATTGTTCCGTCAATCATCACCCGATAGTTTCCCATATATTCCATATTGGAATTGAGCTTTTCGGTCACCTTATCAATAGACAGTTCCTCTAAAACATCCTGTTTGTCCTCCGAATAAACACGCTCCTCGATATACTGATGCACAAGCTGTGTATACGAAAAAGCCTTCTGGGAATTTTTTTCCAGACCTGACGTTATATATCCCTCCAACTTTACGATTTTAGCCGTATCCTCCCCAGTATTTACTGCAAAAACATTGAGATAATCACGGCTCAGTGCATCCACAATGGCAAGCTGGTCCTCCAGATTCTTATTTGACTCCTCATATGCATGCAAAATTCTTTCTTTCCATCTTGTCCAAAATATAAGTGCCAGAATAATAACCAAAACCATAACAGCGCCCAGAACCAACATAACCATTGTTTCCGGATTAGCCTGTATGTACTGTGTAAAAGTCAAATCCTGCGGTGTATAAGAGGTATACTGTGCAATCAACTGGTTGAGTGTATCCTCCGGCATCTGCTTCAGACATTTGTTGAGTATCGTCACAAGCTCGTGATCACAATTCTCACTCACATACATCTGGAATGCGAATCTTACGCCGTCCACAACACTGTATTGCAGTGAACCCGTAAAATCACTATTGACAAACATCTGTGCTGTGTAGGTATATACATAAGCAGCATCTGCTTCTCCCTCTAGGACAGCATAAAGCGCCTCATCCCTTGTGTCATAGTACAGTATCTCTGCATCGCCGATAATCCCCTTTTCCAGCGGCTCCTCTCCCTGAACGTTCGCAACTGCGATCGTCTTAATCTCACCCGTAAAATTACTTTTCGTTACCTTGGCCGTGCCGACCGTCATGTAGGTATCTGTATTAAATCCGCGGTATAAATCCTCCTCCGTCGTCAAATCGGAGATCCTTCTGTCGATAACAATATCTACGCCGTTCGTATTCGCAGTCCTGTAATAATCCTCCCGATTTTCGGGCACAACAATTTCATATGGCAGGCCACACACTTCCATAACCTTTGCGAAATAATCCGGCATGATTCCCTTTAACTCCCCATCCTCAACATAAGAATAAGGAGCTCTGTCTCCAATCGATGTCACTGTAATTTTTTTCTTCCCTGTAAGAACATCATTTATATATGCCTTCTCGCGTTCGGTAAATACAAGTTCAGAAGAATTGACTGGTCCGTAATATTTATAAAACAATGAATTGTCCCAGTCTCCCTCATTGATATCCATCTGCTCAATGGCATAATTGATTTCCTCAAGCAGTTCTTTATCTTCTTTTCGCATAATGACATAAAAATTCTCTGTCTGCAGTGTGTCCAGCGTTCTTTCATTTTCCGTCTTTCTCAGATTGCTGGAGAGGATTGCATCAATACTGCCATCCTTCAAAGCCTCCTCAAGCTGCTTTGAATTTTCATACTCCTTCGTTTCGTAAGAAAATTTTTTCTCTTCGGCAAACTCCGCCAGTCTGTCATTCTGGCTGCTCCCTTCAAGCAGACCAATGCACATTCCATCGTAGGTCTCATATTCTCCGTTGTGGTATTTCGTGTTATCTGCTAAAACGGAAAGAATTGTGCTGTTACGCCCAATCGGATATGAAAATGCAAATTTGCTTTCACGATCTTGAGTTTTCCTTGCAGACGTAACTATATCAATCTCACCATTTTCTAACATGTCAAGCATATCATTCCACGATTTGTCATATCCGACATAGTCAAAATTCAAATGTGAATACTTTGAAATCATCTCCAAAACCTCAATACCGTATCCGGTCAGTTTTCCCTCCTCATCCTTAGTATGATAGCCATCAAAATAGAAAATGCCTGCCTTCACCCTCTTATTAGGTGCTTCGTCTGGCACACCATTAGATGCATTTACTGATATAAAATTGTTTAAAATAAGCAAAAGACATAATAATGCTATCATCCACCTTTTGCCATGTATTTTATCTATGACACACATAATTCTCACTCTCTTTATATAATATTTTATTTCATTGTATCATAAAAGAACAAATCTGAAAATAAATAGAGAAAAATATAGAAAAAAAAGTCAAATCAAGATTGTATCTTCTACTTTCTAAGTTTATATTTTATCATTTACAACAATTCAAATTTCTCCAGCTCTCTATTAAATACCCAATGATGTTTTTTCATATTATGATTCATACATTCTTCGTAATAAGCTATTGTTTTCTCGTACTCTTTATTATCTAATATTCTCTTGACCATAAAAATCAAAGGCTCAAACCAATATATTCTATAATCATATTCTGCATCATATACCCAGTCTTTTTGCTCTTCGAGATGTGATTTCATCCTTGTAATACCATTTACGTTTTCTATACCATCATCTATTCTGCAATAGTGCCATAGTCCTTTATATTTATCACGAAGTCCTTTAATGTCTTTTGTAACATAGGCATAGGCTATTCTATCTGCACATCTTTTAACCATCTCGTTTCTTGCCATTTTATAATCAAGTCCAGAATAAATCAGCTCTATTTCTCCCCTATCGCCCTCTTCTACATAATAAAAACCACTATCTTTAAGATATCCCTTTGAACCACACCATGGTTCCTTTGCCATAGTAGTTCTGTCAAGAGTATCCGTGAACAGGTCATATGGGATTTTAGTAGGACCTGCCATAGATAGAAATTTACTTTTTATGTCATCAACTAACTCATTCCACTTCTTCAGCTCTTCTCTATTCATTTCATAATGCAATAATTCTCTTTCCGTCATGAACATTCCTCTATAGCAAACAAAAATTGGTTATCTCATTAATGGGAATTTTAAATCCCAACTTTATAAATAATTTTCAATATACTGTTGTTCAATATATTGTTTTACTTTATCAATTCCAATCAACTCAATATACTTTGTCAAATCTATTGAACTATGATTATACGTTAAATGGTAAATACGATAGATATCATTTTTGCCATCATTATCACACACATATAATACATCATCGTTCGCCTCACATTTTGCAACAGCATAGATTGGCTCATCAAACAAACAATGCTCACCTAATTCCAATCTTAGTTCATTTACAAAATATTTATCTGAAAACGGCAACAATCTCCAAATAAAATCATCGCCATATTTTTGGCATAATTCCTCAAATACTTCTTCTGCGGTCATTGTTTAAGCCTTTCACAAATTCATTAAACATAAATTTAGTATGCAGGGTACTTTCATACCCTGCACACTAAACTATATCATAGAAAACTTATTCTTTCCACCACAATCATGTGCTTATTCCATATCCTTTTCCTTTGCTTTCTCTTCTGAAATCTTCTCGTGCATATTGGTATTATAAACTATAGTAGTAATCTATGGCAGCTCCTCTTATTGTTTCTGTTTTAACTACTCTCCAAGTAATATATTTCCTTCCGCATCATACACTTTTGTACTGCATTTCTTTAAACCCATTTGCACTCAGGCTAAGCTTTGCATTATCAAATGAATCTCCTACAACCATCCATCTGTTTTCATTTGCAAAAGATATCAGTTGATTTCTGATTTCCGTCAGCCTATCCCAACCGTCAGGTGTACAGGTGTATATCCATGTTCTGTTCGGAAGAATCGATTCAGTCTCAGTAACAGATGTCTCCATTGGATTTATGCCATTGAAGAATTGTGAAAAATTCCACTCAATTTTTATTTTTCCTCCTTTAGACACATCGATTGATTTGACCAAGCGATCTGTCAGGTCTTTGTTCAGAGAGTCTATGGACAACAGGGTTTCAAGCAGTTTAATATTTGCTGCTTTGTCTCTGTCACCAGAGAGCACTTCAATTTGCTTTTTACATTCAGCAATCGAAGTTTCTATCTGCCCAACTTTTTCACTATTGGCAGAAGCTTTTCTCTTGTATTCATCATCCGCAATTTGCTCCTCCATAAGTAATTCAAAGAGATGATTATTGACAGCCAGCAACTGTTTTTTCTGTCGTTCCAGATCTTATCTTCTATTGTCTTTCTTAAATCCTCACAATTCTTGGATTTTTGACAGTGTTCATAGTCAATTTTCTCTTTGGAATCTATCACGGCTTTAGCATACATCACGAGCGCCTTTCATACAAGCATAAAAAAGCGGCGTATTTCCAGAAGTGTCCCATTTGTTATAATCAATACCGACTTTTTTTGATAAATGCCTGTACAACACCTTTTTGTCCGTTTTTACAGGCGTTAAGAAAAATCAAACTTATCCATAGGGTTTCTCCTTACGAATTCATTAAAATCAGCTTTACAAGCGGCTCGTTATTCTGTTCCGTTGCAATTTCGAGAGCGGTCTTACCATCGTTGTTTACGGCGTCAGCGTCTGCAAAATCAAACTCAAAGAGCATTTCAGCCATCTCTTTTGCAACGCTGTCATTTACATTGCGTGCAGCATAGTGAAGTGCCGTGTTTCCGTCCTGATCGCTTTCCGTTACGCTTGCTCCACCTTCCAACAGTGCTATCTGAAGCTCGTTTGCGTCTGCGCCGTTCTGCGACGAGATGAGCATGAGGGCGTTCTGTCCTTTCAGATTGGCGGCGTCAAGATTGCATTTTGACGCGATTAAAGCGGCTGCGAATTTATAGCAAAGCTTATCCTTTTGATCTGCACGGCGACAGGCTGCAATCAAAGCAGTATCTCCGTCGTCACTAATCGCGGTGTTCTTATCCATACCAGCAGATATCAGAAGCGAGAGGATTTTTTTGCAGACGGTATTTCGATCTTCCCGAATACGAAAATCCAAGTTGAAGGTGTCGCCGTCATGCAGCACTTGATACAAGCAGGTTTGACCGTCGGAATTTTTGAAATTAGGGTCAGCGCCCAATGCTAACAGAAGCTCGACAGCCTTTTCGTCAAGGTAGGAGCAGGCCACCGACAACGGGGTCTGTCCTTTCCATTTGCCATCGTCGGCAATCTCATTCAGATCAGAACCGTTAGCTGCTATGTTCTGAATAGCGTCATAATCTTTTCTTTCAACTGCATCCTGAAGCATCATACCTCCGGTGAGTCCCGCTACATCTGTACCCTCAGAATATGTACCTTCAATCAAAGCAGCAAGCCGTTTATCGGTACAGTCCATTGCATATTCCAAAGGAGAGCGTCCATAGCCGTCCTTTTCATCCATATCAAAGCCGCTGTCATAAAGGATTTTCACAAGCTGAAAATAGCGTTCCTGATTTTCGCGCTCTGTTTCATCGGACGGATCGTTGTACTGTCTTGCATAGTCCAACGCACAGTGCAAAACATTTTCACCGTTTTCATTGGTTCTTGTGAGCTTTGAGCCATGTGCGACAGCAGTGTCTATCAATTCCCATTGACCGTGCATTCCGGCACTTGTGAAAACCGTTTGACCGTCTCCCTCGCTGCGGGTCATAACGCTGGCTCCTGCGTCAAGAAGCAGACTTGCGCAGGTTTTTTTATCCTCCGAAGGAAGAAATCCATAGCGTTCATTCGGATCGGCAAGGCTGAACAATGCGTTTTCGCCATACTTGTTTTTGGCATTCGCTTCAAGACCTTCGTCAAGCAGCTTTTTCATCGTAACAGCATCGGCATACTTTGCAGCTATGTGCAAAAGTGTGCTGGTTCTGTTGTTTTCTTCTGTAGCTGTAAGTCCAATTTCTTTCATTGCGTCAAAGATTGTTTCCTTATCCGCACCGTTTTCATAAAGTCGTTCCAAATCATAGAAATTCATAACATGATCACTCCTTATTCAATGATTTTTTGATTATATCAATATTTTTATAATTTCCGCCAGATAAAGCCGGCAATTCATATCGTATGGGTAATTGATCTTGCGACAACAAAAAAGAATAAAACTGCAATGAGCGCTATCAGCAGGTGATAGATAAGCGTTGCCACTTTTCGTTTATATACTCGCTGCATAGCACACCTTCTTTCAATACACTGCATAAGTTTACAAAACTAATACAGTTATTTTCCAACTAGAAAAAGTCAATATATACATGAAAATTATGCCATATAACGACCGAAAAATCAATATGTATATCTATGAGTTCACATTTTTTACCTTTGAATAAACCGCCACTACTCCACCGCTCGTTTCCTTTGTCAGAAAATATTTTGATCTAGATGTTTGCAATAGTGCTAACACCTCGGTCATATTTCTTTATGGCTTTACTACCAGAATACATAAACTCATTTAAGAGTTACGGCAGCGGCATAATCACTACAACAAGTGGGGATTATGCCGCTGCCACAAAACAACGTGTGTGTAGCAGCCATTAAAGACTCTTTGATAAATTATTTCTAATGATTTATCATTTATCACAGCCACTATTATATGTCAATGCCTTTGTCTTCAGGAGATCGTATGTAATGATGCAACTTAATATTGAAAGTTTCAATAGCGTTGGCCATACAATAAGAGGAATTTACCGATCCACAGAAAAGGCGCCTTTTGACAGCTTTCCGTGTTTTTGTATTTGAATGATAAAAATAACTAGGAAAATCATTGTGGAGGATGGGGAACGTATGCCCTCAACCAGCAAAAAAAGAGACTGTTAAAACGTCTCTTTTTTCTATTTTTCGTAGGAATAATCCAGATAAAAAACTCTGAAAATCCGCATAAAATAAGGACTTTTTGAGGTTTGGACTAATATAACACTACGATAATACTCTCTACACCAAATACTAAAATCAAGTAACATATTACTTACAGAAATCTTTTCATCCTACTACAGCCCCTTTCCAAGTTCATAGGCTTTCTTCATTATTTCTATATAATTTATAGCATCACCTGCATCATTAATTCCGCCTCCTGTTACAATTCCCTTCAGCGTAGCTTTTTCGAAGCAATCAACCCATCCCTGTAAACCATTATATGCCTTTTCAAATGTGTTTTCTTCATCTTCGGCTGCGGTCGCAATCATATAGATATCTCTGAATTTATAATCGGTCGGATACAAAGGATTTAATCTGTCAAGAAGAGTTTTCATCTGACCACTCATTTCATAATAATAGATAGGCGTTGCATAAACAATAATCTCCGCCTCCATAACCTTTTTCATAATATCTGCCACATCATCCTTTAACACACAAGAGCCTTTTGACTGACATTCAAGACAACCGATACAGAACCTGATATCTTTTCCTTTAAGTGAAATATACTCTACATCATGCCCTGCTTCTTTTGCGCCTTTTTCACATTCCTTTGCCAGAATATCTGAATTGCTGCCACCTCTAAGGCTCGTTGAAATAATAAGTACCTTCTTTGCCATTTTACATTTCTCCTTACATATTCTCTTCAAAGAATTTCTGCATCTTATCAAATGGAATTACATCGAGATTATCATAAAGGTCAGTATGAACCGCACCTGGAATAATAAGAAGTTCCTTGTTATCTGTATACTTACTATCCTTTACCATTGCTTCATAGGCATCCTTACCGAAGTAACAGCTGTGTGCTTTCTCACCATGCATGATAAGAACAGCACTTCTGATTTCATTGCTATATTTAAGAATCGGCTGGTTAATAAATGACATACAGCCAACCGTATTCCATCCGTCATTAGAATTCAGACTTCTTGCATGGTAGCATCTGCCCTTATAATACTCACTGTAATCTTTAACAAAGAATGGTACATCTTCAGGAACAGGAAGTGGCAGGCATCCACCACCGCGAGAATACTCGCCCTTCTTATACTCTTCAGTTCTGACAGCATTTAGATTCTTCTTTGTTTCATATCTGGCCTCTTCTGAATCGGCCTCGTCAAAATACCCATTTGCATTTACTCTTGTCATATCATACATAGTAGATACAACAGTAGCCTTAATTCTTGTATCAAGAGCCGCCACATTGAGAGCCATACCACCCCATCCGCAAATTCCGATTATACCAATCTTTTCCGAGTCAACGTTTTCCTGTACAGAAAGAAAATCTACTGCCGCTTGAAAGTCTTCTGTGTTAATATCCGGAGATGCCATATATCTTGGAGTGCCACCGCTTTCACCTGTAAAGGAAGGATCAAATGCAATCGTAATGTATCCCCTCTCTGACATTGTCTGTGCGTAAAGTCCTGAACATTGCTCTTTAACTGCACCAAATGGACCACTGACTGCAATTGCAGGAAGCTTTCCCTCTGCGTTTTTAGGTGTATACATATCAGCCGCAAGAGTGATTCCGTAACGGTTTACGAATGTTACCTTCTTATGAACCACTTTATTGCTCTTAGGAAATGTTTTGTCCCATTCTGTTACCAATTTAAGTTCTTCTGCCTTCATCATCTCGAAATACCTCCATTTTTTATAAAATATATTCTTGTACAAAAAAGCAATATGCTCTATAATAATTACATTCTAATACCTAAACCTAACTTCAGGTCAATAGTTTTTTTTGGAGGAATTTTTATGTATACAATAGGACAAGTATCCGAGATGTTTAATCTGCCTATTTCAACATTAA
The DNA here is from genome assembly GCA_947174885.1 of uncultured Clostridia bacterium. GTDB lineage: Bacteria > Bacillota > Clostridia > Lachnospirales > Lachnospiraceae > SVEL01. Next base: position 183,994 of record CAMWKO010000001.1, on the reverse strand, counting down.
GATATTATGACAAAGAGGGATTATTCCCAAATTTGGAAAGAGAGTCCGGAATAAGAAAATTCAGTGATGATGAAATGGAAGCACTTCGTGTTATCGAATGTTTAAAAGAATCCGGACTTGAAATCAAAGATATCAAGCAATTTTTTGAATGGGTAAAGGCAGGCAGCTCAACATATGAAAAGAGAAAAGAATTATTTGAACTTCGCAAAGCTGCTGTTGAAGAAGAAATGAAGGCACTCGAGAAGACCCTTGATATGCTTAAATTTAAATGTTGGTACTATGAAAAAGCAATGGCAGATGGCAATGAGGATGGTATCAATGCTATGCTTCCTGACAAGCTGCCGCCAGAAATTCAAAAATTATATGATAGTGCACACAAATAATAACATGGGGCTGTCGCTTTAACGAATAAAAATTCGTGAAACGGCAAATTCATTTTTTTCAAAAAATAACTGCCAGACCTCAAAAGAATCCGGCAGTTGGTGTAAAATATAAGTATGCGATTACCTATTAGTTTACAAAGAGATTATACACAAAACGAAAGCGGATATCAATTAAAACTTCCGTTAAATATTGAAACAATCATTCCAGAAGATGATTCTGTGCGGTTGTAGTGGTATACTAAATTTGTAACACCTTGTTCGAATAATATAGTATTATATTATTCAAAATAAGGAGGACATAACAATGTCAATACATTATAATGATGACTTCAAGAAAGAAGTTGTAAGAGCCTATATGGCTGGCAATAAATCCACAGTACAAATTGTAGCAGCATACGACATTGCCAAAAGTAGCATTAGCCAATGGGCTAAAGAATACAGTGAAGAATACCCATATACCACCAGTTCTGCATCTGAAAATAATGAAGCCAAAGAAATCCGCAGGCTTAACCAGCTTTTAAATGAGAAAGATAAAGAAATAGCATTCCTAAAAAAAAGCAGTAGCATTCTTCGCGAAGGAAATCGGTTAGTGGTATACCGATTTATTGACAATTATAAAAATCTGTTTGGTTTAAGATGGTTGTGCCGCCAGTTTGGCATAAGTCCTAATTGTTATTATAATTATAAGAAAGAAGCTAAGTACAGGTATCATAAGCGTTTAACACATATTTTTGAACATATCAAATATGTTTATTACAATAATAATCGTGTAATAGGTTATAGATCAATGAGAATTTTTATTAAATGCTATGGCTTTGAAATAAGCAAAACTACTATGCATAAGTACATGAATAAAGAACTTAACCTGTGTGCCATTATTATGTATTCTAAGCCTGGTTACAAGGCTGGTAAGAAACATAAAATATTTGATAATCTCTTAAACCATAATTTTATAGTCAACTGCATAAATAAGGTACTGTGTACTGATTTTACATATATGAGCCAGCCAAATTGTAAATTCAGATATAACTGTTCTATCATAGATTTGTATGACAGGGCAGTAATTGCATAAGTTAATGGTGATTTCATTAATACCCGGCTTGCCATAGATACACTGAAGAAAGCTTTGGAACAGGAAGATTATCCTGAAATTATTCTGCACAGTGACCAAGGTGTGCAATACACTTTCTGAGAATTCGTAAATTTTTGCAAAGATAATAATGTAACCCAAAGTATGAGCAAATCCGACTACACTTATCATAATGCTCCTATGGAGCGTTTCTATAATACTTTAAAAGTAATTTTTATAATGTAACTTCATTTACAAGTGTCGAAATTATGGATGAGCTTACTATGAAATACATCAATTGGTAAAACTATGTTCTACCTCATTCGTACAATAATTATTTAACACCAATGGAGGCACGATACAGATAGGTTTTTATCGAACAAAGCATTACAAAAATGCTTGACCAGTACAATTCTGATGTATATATTATCGGTCTCAAAAGAGATATTCTCTGCTCACAGGGATACAACTTCAATCAACTGTAACATGATAATAGATTCCTTAGTACAAACAGGTATGGGAAGTAGTGGAAAGCCAGCTCCGGTGGGATCCGGCTTTTCTCATTCCATATCTTATTCAATGTATAATTCTATTTCATGATTATAGCTATCTCTAAATTTACCTATTAAACAATTGATTTTATTTATCTTTTCACCTGTAACATCAGCATTTCTATATATTCTAATTTCTTCAATATATTCTATTGTGAATTTTATATTTCTTTATCTATATTTTGCATCTTATGATTTATATTCTTTAGGCAATAAAGAGGTATATTCTCCCGTTCTATTATCAATCAAATTAATAAAAGCTCTAACTTCTTCCTCTTTTTCTGAGACTTTAAATCCATTAGTTTTTTTAACACACACCTATATAATAAATTTTTCTAAGTAGGTAGTCTATCTTTTCACAATCTGTAAATTCATTTTCTGACAATAATACATCTCATATCTTTATCATTTCATTTTTGATAATTGAAGTTTGCTCAGTAGTATTGTAAAAAATCTCTCTCATTGTTAATGCAATGTCTATTATCATTATTCGAGGTTACAATGTACATATCCTCTTTTAATTTTTCAGCATTAAATACTAAAATAATATTTTCCCCAGTCGGCTCTCCATTTGTTGCATCACTGATAAACTTATTTTTAATATAGTCCGAATATGGATTTTTTGAAAAATACGAAACACAAGCATGAACGCTTTTAATAAATTCATTTATTTTTTCATCTGTTACAACAATATCTTGTAGAATACCTAATTGCTCAGAAGTCATTTCTATTATATTTTCTTTCATAATCATCCTATAATCATTTTTAATACTTAATCTACCTTCCCAATCATCATTTCTAAAATCCATAATAGATTTTGCTCTTAACTCTTTATTTCCAATATTGATATTAAAACATCAATCCCCATATTATAATGAAGTAAAGTTCTAATTATATCATCCTTATAAATACAACTATAATCATTAAACATTTTAACAAAAAAATTTCTTCCTCTTTTATTCAAAATATTATGAGTTATTAGTAGATATTATAATATGTAGTGCTTATATCATAAATTTAAGTTTCACAAATTTCCATTACATTTACTATATTCCTTAATACCACTCATCTTTGCATATTGCCACATTCTCTGAAGCAAATCATCTGAGTAACTTTTAAAATCTTTATGAATAACAATATTATCTATCAACTGAATTTTTCTATTTCTATCTTCTATTTTCAACAAATAATCCCTTGCCGGCACCCTATTATTCTTTTTTACGTTACAAGTTGGACATGAAAGAACAAAATTCCAAATTTTATCATCCTTCACAAAAGACCATGGAATAAAATGATCCACATGCATCTTATTATGTAGCTTCTTACCACAGTAAAAACATGTATCTTCCTCAAATTCCCGACGAAGAATCTCTCTATATATAGACAAATCTTCTCTTCTAGGAGTTGCTAATTCAAGCTTATCAATGACTCTAACAAGTGCATTGTCATCATTTACCTGCTCTAAGAAACGAGCCCATGCATAATAATTGAGTTTTTCCAGCTCAGACTTATACTTAAGAATAAAATCATATATACAGTAATTGAGCATCAAACCAGATTCTTTTAAATTAAATGCGTAAATCGCCCCATTAAAGTCATCATATAATGCCCCCACAACACACTTTCTGCACTCTGCAGTGACATTTTTTATAACTTCTTTTTTTGTATCATCGTCTATTGCTTCAAATCCAAGCAATGACAGCGTCTTGTTCTTAGAAATGACAGTTTTCAAGATAATTTCTACTTTAGACAACTCAGATTTCCCATCTCTTCTCATTTGTCGAAGGTCATACTTAACTATCAAATTCCAGTAGTTTTCCGCAAATCTGGCAAATAACTGCTCATATGAGAAATAAACACCCTGCTCATTTTTTTGCCCATTAAAGATACTGTCTAAAAGAGATTTGATCAATCCAAACTTATATGTATTTCTCTTCCTACTTGAATCAGAAAACACAAAGTTAAATAATAACCAAATACGATCTTCACTAAGGCTATATTCAGTTATAGATCCACTCTTTAAATCCCATCCAGCCATACTTTTCTCCTAATAAGCAAATCCTTTAGCTATATCTAAAAGATTTGATAAATTTTCCTTCAATTTCTCAGAATCAGTCTTTGCTCCCCAGCTTATCCTTACCGCTGATGAAATTCTATCTACATCCAATCCCATCGCTGTAAGCACATAGCTTGGACTATAATCATTAGAGGTACATGCTGATCCGTTAGAAATTCCGCAATACTGCTTTGATGACAGCATTAACGCTTCTGACTGCACTCCTTTAAAACTCACATTAATTGTATTAGGCATACAATATTCTTGTTTTCCATTGAAATCATAATCCAAGCCAGAATGTTCAATCAGTGAAATAACAAGTTCCTTGTTTTCTTGGTACTTCCGAATATTGTCTTTGTACTCTTTCTCGGCTAATTCACAAGCCTTACCAAGACCTGCTACTAGCGCTACAGGCACAGTCCCTGGTCTAATACCATGTTCTTGTTGCCCTCCATATGTAATAGCCTTAACGGGTGGTAGCTTATATCTCTTTTTTCTTAGTATTAAAGCTCCAACTCCCTGTGGTCCACTTAGCTTGTGTGCACTAAGTGAAAGCATATTATATTTAACATCTCTTAGTTCTGGAACTAATTTCCCACAAGACTGGGTTGCATCCACATGAAAAAGAATTCCCTTCTCATACAGCATTTCTCCCAATTCCTTTATTTGCTGTATTATTCCCGTCTCATTATTTGCATGCATTAAGCTCACAAGAAGTGTATCTTCTTCAATAAGATTAGAAATGTTCTCAACATCAACTCTTCCATCAACATCTGGATTCACAAAGTCTACTTTAAACCCTTCTTTTTCCAAACTCTTAACGGTTTCTAATACTGCCTTATGTTCAATCGTTGATGTAATTATATGTTTTTTTCCTGTCTCGTTTGCATAATCAAGCAAGCCTCGAATTGCTAAATTATTGCTTTCCGTTGAGCCACTTGTAAAAAAAACTTCACTGTTATTCACACCTAAAAGACTTGCAACCTGTCCTCTGGCATTTTCTACTAATTTTCTAGCTTCATCACCATAATCGTGAGTTCTACTGTCGGAATTACCATATACATTTTTGTATACATTAACCATTACATCTAACACCCTCTCATCTATCGGTGCTGATGCATTATAATCTAAGTAAATGCCCATCATTCTCCTCCAATCGCAAGTCCAACCAAATCATCAAGATTTTTTATAAAATTTGTACCAGACAAATGTGCTATTCCTCTTTCTAAATGTAATTTAAAATATTTTGCCAATGTATCTTCATCTGTTGAAAGATTCATTTTTTTACACCAGGCGATCATAAGAGCATCATATATCTCGCTATACTCTCCACCAAATGTAAACCAAGACATTTCCACATTACTATCTGCTACAATTGGAAGATCCGCAGGCATTGTATTTTCTGATAAAGAATAGCATAACGCCCATCTACATAGTACATTCCAATTTTTTATCCCTGTTTTACCTTTTAATCTGCTAAGACGGTCCTTTGAAAGGTTTGATAATTTAATTTGTTTTACTATCATTCTTCAATACCTCTCCAATCAAAATATCCCACTTTTATTGTGGTATTCTTTGTTTTATCATTATATTTCAAGGTGAATTCATTACCTATACTCTTCTTCATAAGACCATAATAAGTTTCATCAATTTCTGAATCTGTTGAAAGAATTATTGTCTGATTGCTAGCTTTAGGAAAATAGTTTTTAACCAATGCCTGTCTATGTAATGAATCGAGTCTGGACAATGGTGTATCAATAATCACAGGTAGTTTCTTTTTCGAACAAATTGCAAGAGCCCACAATAATGAAATAACCATCAACTGCTTTTCACCTGCTGATAACCTTTTCTTTGCAATTTCCTCTCCTTCACTATTCATATAATGCAGATCTAACGTATCTGAATCCATATTTATATGATCTACTAAGTTCTTTTTATTTGAAAGCTTTTTGTAACATTCTGTCATAGTCTGAGCTAGTATATCCGTTTTTCTTTCCTGCAAACGTATTCTATACATTTTTATAATTTCGATTGCCATATGAGCATATTTAACTGTTCTCTCATCAGTATCAACTGACTCAAGTGCAACAAGCGTTTTTTCCGCATACTTTCCAAATTCAGATTCAGCCGCTATTAATGCCCCATTTAACGTTGATCTTTCCTTGATTTCTGCATCAATTTCAACCTGTTTTTCAAATATAACTCTCTCTTTACTTCGTATCTGCTCAAACAAATTTTTAAGTGATTGTTCATCAATTTCAACCGATAATGAATTGTCTATTTCATCAATCTTCATCTGCTGCTGATTTCTCTTTGCAATTAGTTTCTGAGCTTTTTCCTTCTCCATACTTATTCCTGCAGAATTTAAAGAGCCAACCTGAAGTAAATTCAAATCAGAAAGATTATAGATTTCTTTCTGTTCTGTGCTAGACATCTCTTCTTGAATGTAATTTATAAAATCATTTACCTCTGTTGATTTACTTTCAAATAACGTATATGCCTTTCTAATCTTTTCTAAAGCAATAGCATTTATTTTTCTCTCATGATCCAGTTTTCCTTCAGTTTCAATATCCACTAACAAATCTGCAACAAGTGCTAAAGGTAGTCCTCCTCCCACCATCTCTAATAATTGTTCCTGACAACTAGTTACAGTTGCAAGACTTTCACTTCTCTGTTTTATAAGCTGATTTTTATGTTCAAGTATACCTCCACCTTTAACTGAATAGTCATTATTTAATTGTTCTAATTCAAACTGAAGGTTTTCCAATTCTTTCCGAAGATTAGCTATTTTACTATCAGCCTGCTCTAGTTTTTTCTCTGCAGTTTCCTTTGCAGTTCTTAAATCTTCAAGTTTTTGTAAATCCTGGTTTCCAACTGTCTCCCTACTGATTTTGCTTATTATTTTTCCTATATCACTCTGCAGTACATCCAAGACAGTAATTCCAAGCATAGCCTTAATAGATTCTTTCATTTGCTCGCTTGTTTCTTCAACAGCTAGCTCAGCTATTTTCTCTCCATCAAAGAAAAAGAAACTTGACAGTGCGCTTGGCAAAATATTTTCTACAAACATAGACCAGTTATCTGTTAAAAATGAATTTTCTTCCCCATTCTTCTTTACTGATATTTTTTCGTTTACACGCAATCCCTTTGAATTCCATTCTCTTCTTACACAATATGTTTCATTCCTAGCTACATCCATCGAAAACTCTATTTCTACATATGTTTCTAGTGTTCCATCTGTCTTATTCACATATGACTTAAGATACTGTCCATAAGTAGCATATTTACTTTCAGTGTAAGCAAAAGAATTTCCGCCATAAAGACTAAGCAAGACAGCTTCTAATATAGTTGTTTTACCTCTTCCATTCATTCCTCCTATGAGGACTACAGGCTTTTTTCCTTTAAATTCTAATATATTTGTTGATGCATATACACCGAAATTATGCATAGTCAATTTTTTAATTATCATCGTTCAGTCCTCATCTATCTCTTCTTCATCTGATAGCTCATCATACGAATTATCAAGAGCTTTTTCATTATATTTTCCACCAAGATCCTTTTTACGTGTCACTTGATTAAGGTAAAACTCTGTTGCATCTTCTTCATTTTTGTAAAATGTTTTCTGAATACAAGATTCTAATGAATCAGTAATACCCTTTCTCTGATTTAAACTGTTAGAATGATTTTCAATATCTATCAAACTATATGCCATTTCAAAAGCTAGCTCTTCGTCTGGATAAAGTTCATTTATAACATCCTTTAAAATATCCCATTCTTCACTCTTAAATGCTTCAGGCGCTATCCATTCAGGATCCTCGAATTCTCTACCCATTACCTCTTCATAGATGCCTGGCAATGTATCTGCAAATTCATGCTTTTCTAATACCCAAATACGCCGAATATTACGTAATTCAGGTATAGATATAAGTTCTAAATCTTGAAATTCCTTTGGACCGTTTTCATTTATATTCTTTTGTATCTCTAATAATTCTTTTAACCATTCTTCACGAATTTCTTTTTTATATGGACCATGATGAAGCTGTTTGTAACTACCCTGCAAATATCCAGCCATCTTTCTAAAAGATCTTCTTTCTCTATCATGTTCCTCATCACCAAATCTATTTCTAAACTCTAATAATGCTGACATCCACGCCTTTTCCTCATCATTGGAAATCATTGCTTCCATCGACTTGTCTTTCTCAACCATAGTGCAAACCCAGCATCCGAACCTGCTCTTGCCGCAACTCGGAAGCCCCTTTTCTACCATCATAGGACATTCATTATCTGCCGTAGCACCACGATATAATGTAAGTAAATCCATATTTGAGTACCCCCATGGATTTTTATACTGCATTAAGAATACCCAAACATCATTGTCATTCCAATCCTCTAATGGAGAAAATACCAGTTCATTTATCATAGCCTGATTAGGACTAAGTAACTCTCTAACTCTTTTCTTTTCATAATATGCCATTGTTTTTGCTCTTCTAGCACTCTCTGCCTTTCGAGTGCCAATAACCATAATTATTTCACCATGTTCTGCAATCTTTTCTTTAACAAAAGTATTTACTGGTTGGATTTTGAGTCGATCTGTGCACCAACGTAATTTCTTACGAGGAAACGGATATCCTCTTCCAATAAAATTAACCCAAAATGTGTTATCCATTGCAGGTGTCAATATATGAGTAACAAATGGAAGTCCCTGCTCTGTCGCAGCATCTTCCATAGTTTTAAGAGATGTTTTAACCCATTTAGACATTACTGGTGACTCCACCATTGTGTCGGTGTTAATAATATGTACTTGTTTTTTTAATTCTCCCTTTGGTAATTCTGATAACGCCAACCATACCAGTTGCAATGTTGCTGTACTATCCTTACCGCCAGAATATCCAATAACCCAAGGAATATCGTCGCAAATATAGAGGTTTCGTATCGTATCCATCAAACCATCTATCGTTTCCTTTGTTATTGTTACTCCTTGCTTATTTGCTTCACAGCTAACACATTTTTCTGCCATTATAATTCTCCTAAATATTTATTGAATCAAGGAATTTTTGTTCTTTCGATTTTTCTTCATCGGACAATATTAATCCAATTTCTTTTTTTATATTAATGGCGGTCAAATTTATCGCCTTGTTACTTGTTATAATCTTTCCGTCTGCTCTAATACATCTTAGTTTCCACTGACATGAACTTCTTTTCCAGTCAATCCGTTGAAGCTTAGATAAATATTTTTCCATATTCTCAGAGCAATTTTTATAAAAATAAGCACCAATTACTCCTAATGCCTGTATAATAACTCCTTGAGTTACAATATAATTCTCACGTAAATCAACTTTTGAAATTTCATGATTTGAAAGTTCTTTCCATTGTATAATATTATCTGATACGCATCGCCAATAGTTTCTTAAAAAATTTTCTGCATTATCAGACAAATCTGTACTACCAACTATTTTTCTGTTTGCATTGTAAAATGTATTTAGAGTAAACAAGTTAGAAGAAAATTTTCCAAGAATATCTTTTTCTTTATCAGTATACTCATTTAAGAATGGTACATTTATAATTACATTTCTATTAACTACAGCCAATTCATCTCTCGAATCATATAGTTCTGCAATGGAATTTGATGTCTTAACCGCGTGCTTGTTCAAATCAGTGAAGATTTGTTGACTACGTTCCAATCCTTGATCTTCATATAGAACAACCGAGATTGTTTCTTCACCTAATGACGGATCTTCATTTAAAGCATCTAATATTGCGGCTTTTCTATGTTGTCCATCATTAATCAAAAATGTTGCATCCATTGACACTTCCAGAATGCCTGTGCCGATCCCATCAGTGCCTTCATGAAATTCAAATTCTCCATCTATAGATGCTGCTAATGCCGAGAATACATATGAATCTCTATTTTCCGCAATATATCTGCTTATAATTGGGATCCTTGATTCATTCAACTTTCTTTGTGCTCTATATTCTGGTAAAACATATTCTTCTTCACTTGGAAAAAGTTTTGCAATCATCTTAAGTGGAATCATTGCTATATAATACTCTTTTCTAGCTTGTCGTCCCTTAACAACAGGGAATTTATATGCAAAATCCATATTTCCTCCACATGCAAAATGATATACTTAAGTAGTATACTTAAGTATATCATTGATAAATATTACAGTCAATGTAATTCTTGATATAATTCCCAAAAGGCTTTGTCTCTTACATAAACTGGTTTGCCATTTCCAATTTTTACTATGCTGTGATGTTTTTCCAGTGCTTTGATTGCATTAAACAGTGTTTGATTTTCTTGGCTCTTTGACTCCGTTTTGAACACAAAATCGATATCTGAATTCTTTAAATCAGATACATTATGAACAACCCATGTCAGTATATATTTGGCATAATCATCCTCTCCGCTTCCAAAATGTTTCAGAAACTGCGTAGATAAGATTGTTCCTACACCAAACTCCCTTCCTTCTTTTAGTATCTTCTTCAAAGAAGGAAACTCCTCACTCATGAAATTGTCTGCTTCATCAACAAGAATCATCTTTGTAAGCTGTCTATAATTTCCTAACATTTTACTAGAACCTGTGGCTTGCATCTGTGAGTAAAATAAATCCAATGTTATTGCAACAACCAGACTTCGAATGTCACTATCATATGAAGATAAATCAATTACCACAACTCCATTAAGCACCTCAAATAATGTCCTTGTATTACTTGGATTTGTTTCAAATACTTCAAACATCATTAATTTGTCTAATGCAGCGGATAATGAATCTCCTTTTTTAATCTCCTCGTCATTCATGTAGCGCTGATATACTTGGTGTAACGTAGGTGCTGGCATATCCCATGTAGCCGGTTTGTCCGGAACTATTCCACTTGCATTATATGTCTCCATAATACATTGCAGCAATGTATTTTGCTGCTTGGGTCCGAGATTAAATACCTTTGATATTGTATCCTTAAATGCATTTGCCGTATGCGTAGGTAACAATGGTTTAAATACAGATGATTTTGTTAGTGCCAATGGATTGAATGGCAAATGATATGGCTTGTATATAGTAGCATTTGTTGCCTCTACAAAATCTGCCTTTGTCTCATTGTAATCCCCCTTATAATCAAAGATTAAGATTCCTATTGGTAGTCCATCTACATTCTTATTTTGCTCCTTGTACAGCTGGGTAATCAGTGACTTAGTAAACTGTGTCTTTCCAGTTCCCATAGTTCCTATAATTCCTGTATTTGCATGGAACAACTGATATGTATCATTTGGTCTCCAAATTATTGGTTTGCCATTCTGATCGTTATTCCCGAATAACACTTGCATACTGTCAGAAGTCACAGCTACTTGAGGCACTTCTTTGACGTCATAATGTTTCACTATTTTATTCTTGCTCTCGTCTTCAGACTTTTCCTTTGAATAAACTTCGCCATTGGTTTTCTCTGAACTATGCTGAATTATGCTCTGTTCTTCTTCTGGTGTTTCATCATTCGCCTCCAAACTAGATATATGAAGCTTTGTCAAATCTCCAGTTAAATTTCTAACCATACACTCATCCAAGATAAGAAGCTCACTATCCCTACGCTCATGAATATTTGCATATATTTCTGATACATCTTTTAAGATTAGGTCAAGCTCATCATTCTCTGGCATTTCAATAAAATTTATTGCATCCTCCTTGAATGATGTTTTTCTTTCAATAAGTGCTTTTCTAAATGATAAAACAGCTCCTTTTCCTATAAGTTCCTGTATATCCTCTGACAATATATACTTTTCATTAAGGATTGCTTCTCTATATTTATCTAAAATCAAATCCCAATCCTGTGAATCATCCACGTGATATACCTGCATCTTTTTACAACTTGTGATAAACATTTGCATGAGGAAGTTTCTATTAACTTTATACAAGATAGTATTTATCAGCTCTTCTTTTGGATTGAAGGCATCATGCAGTCCTTTTGCAGTCGCTGATGCTTGCTCAAAAGCCTTTTTAATTACAGTCGATTCGTTATTTCCAGTCTTTACTTCAGTTGGATATAGGTAAACCTTAGGTTGTTCACTACTCTTATCCAGTCCCACAAAGAGAATGTCATCACTTGTCGGTCCTTTTTCAAAGCCAAGATTCTTTGCAGAAAGTACTCCATCATCTTTTGATAAGCCAGCTCCCCCTGAAACTCTTAGCATTTCTTCCAGGGATATCGGCACCCATACTATATCGTCATGTTTCAAGAATGCTAACATAAACTTAATTGCAGCAACAATACTAATTTTCTCCCTGCTAAAGGTCGAATCTTTAGCTCCCTTCTTTGAAGATACAAGACGCAATAACCAATCTCCATTAACTGCATTGAATAAATTTATGATGTTATGAACATCATAAATATTCGCATCAACACCTTTCATCTTTAGATATTCTTGGATAACCTTTGAGTATTGTTGGGACTTATGAGTTACTGTAATAGCATCATATCCACTACTTGATGTATACTGATCACTATAGTGAATAATTAATAAATCACTGTTAGCCTCTTTTTCGCTAAAGAAGTCCAAATCGACCTTAGGATCCACAAATACCACCCAATTAGAGTTTTTGTAGATATAATCCATCTTGTGTTCCGCAGATTCATCAATTTGAGTAGAAATACTTGTCCCTTCATGATAAGGGTTACCAGTTGATTCAACTTGCATCAAGGCATTGTACTTTGATGCCAACTTCACAATTGGAGTTTCTTCTGCATATTTAGAGCCGTACCCCGTTCTATACTTATGACCATACTTACTTGATGGAATCCCCGATAGAATACCACCTAAAGATATACCTGTTTCAATCTGACTCATTGTAGCTTGTTCTGAGGTGATTTCTGATTCCATCTCATAAAATGTCACATGTGCATATTCATATGACCTTCCATTGTCTTTATGGAAATAGCATGATATATTCTTTGAAATGATTCCCTCTAAGCTGTTCATAGATGTTCCGCTTTCAACAAAAAGCTTTTGCTCTGTCAAATAGTCTTTTAATTCTGCGTACTCTTTTATATTTGAAAATACATTGTTTAATGCATTATCGGTATAAATGTGAATTTCAAACTTAACCAATTTGTCAACATCAGCATTTCTACTAATTGAGTGTACAAAGAACTGTGCAAGACCCATAAAGACCTCACTACAGTCTCCCATATTTATTAGATTAATCCTTATAGTCTTGTTGTTAATGTCATCAAATATATATCTAAAATGAGATATAAACTCTGAAATTTTTTCTTCTATAAGCTTTGGTACATACCGTCTACTACCACGGTACTTCTTGTTTTCAACCGGAGCATAATACTTCCATTCCTGTGAAAAAAGCTGTTCTGAAACCTTATAAATCTTCTTATTTCTCTGGATGTATGGCAATAAATTGACAGAGTTCAACCGATCAATAACAATATCCGATGCGTATTCTAATCCAGTTTCTTCTATCAATGAAAGCTGATATGCCAGGTTTAAAGGATGGAATGGTGTAAGCAAAATTTCATCTGCATTTCTTCCAACTGCAATCGTACCAATCTGAAGTGCATTCTCCTGCTCGAATGTTAAATTTTCTCCATCCTTTAATGAATCAAAGCACTTATTAAAGGCTTCTATATATGCAATAACGTATTCTTTTATACTATCGTTTAAATAGGCTAGCGTTGGAATTGTTTTTTGTGTCTCAAAAGCTGACAGTAACTCCATATAAGTCTTATTCAGTTCTTCCGGTAATTTAAGTTCTTGTTTCTCTAATGCTACTTTATCTGACTCATAAAAGTTTTTTATTTGTCCAATAATCACTTTTCTGGAGATAATATCCTGTTCCACTCTTAGTTCTCGAAGCAAATTAGCCTTCGCAAAATACTCTTGAGACTCGGCTTGAATTGTATCATCTTCAAATATAAAGCTTTTCTTCGTCGCCAGTTTCTCTCTTAGTATCTTTCTTCCGATAATCTCTTGGCTTTTTGCCTCATCAGGATATAAGATAAAAGGAACAATTATTCCAGCAAAGTTAATATCTATTTTTATTCCGCTACCGAAATTTGCCAATTCTTCTTCTGAAGTATAAATATGAAGTTTTTCACCATACCTGCAGCTATAAATCTCATTATCTTCTAATTTACAACTGTTAACTTTTAATGCATTTTTGTTAAATACCAAATCAGTACCAATGCCTGCAAGCTTAATACGGCAATTTGTTTTTTTTGCTTTGTAATCAATGGTAAAACTATGCTTAACTGTAGAAAACATATACTCTACTGGTATATCTACAATAGCAATTTTGAAAATGTAAATAATTCCATTTGAATCATCTTCAATCTGAATTTTATGGAAAGTAAGCTCTTCCCGTGTGAATTCAAAAACAATATTTTTACCATTCTTCGTATACATTGCATCGTCCGAAGATATTCTACTGTTAAATATCGTGGTATTGCAATTTACTTGCAAATGTATTAAAGCATATTTATCAGGATTAAATATAAGAATATTTTTTGTTCGCTTCTTTGCTGTCTGAGAACCCTCGTTGCGGATTATTACTTTATCTTCTGTTGTAAATGTATTTAGAGGTATATCTCCATAAACGACAATATCCTCATTTTCTATCTTTAGTGGATTTTCCATCTTAGCTTGCTTTTTCTCTTTTGCAGCAAGTAGACGAGCATATTCAAACCCTGAGCTCCAATTTTCCGGATCTTTTTTATATTTTTTATCAATTTCTTCAATGATATTGTCCTCAAATATCATCACCATATCTGATTTAAGGCTACCAAATCGAAGACCTCGATCAATCTTTTCAAACAAATCGTTGTTCTCTTTGATTGCCTTATCTATTTTTGAATCGCTCTCATTTTGATAATCATTCTTTCCATCAACTGAAAATAGGCGGAATCCCTGATAATCATTCTTATTAATTTTTCCGCTACTCATAATAGATAATAAGTCGCGATATTCATAAATAGATGCCCTATCACTAAATACATCAGAGTCTCTTCTCTTTAATTCAAATTGTAGGATTCTCTTTTCTGTATTTGTGAGCTGTGTGCTATTATTGACTTTATCCTTTATCTCAACCATAAGCTGATCCGCATAGAAAGGCATACCACTTGCAGCCATGTCTCTTGATCCACTTTTAGCACTGTCAATAGGATTTGACGAAATCATCAATATCGGTTTTTGTGCCTCATTAGCAACATTTCTTAATGTTGCACAGAGAAAGTCATTTGTCATCCCATTAATTTGAGCAGCAATGATTACTTCATCTTCCTGAACCTTTAATGTATATGTGCTATATACGGAACCATCCTTACATTCCAATTCATACGTTCCAATCGTTTGGTTTTCTTCCACGAGGTCCTTCAATGCAGAAGAAACTTTGACAACCATATCATCATTATCAAGTTTCAGACAAAAGCTTTCTCCCTTTAATAGCGTTCCATCAGATGCTGCGGTCTGAAAGAAACTATTTATTTTCTTTGCTATAAAATCATAAAATTCGTTTAACATACTGTGCATCTCCACTATCACTCTTCTTGTCAATTAGATTTAACTTTGTATAGAACTCCTGCAAATATTCTTTTGAAGTATTATCTAAATAAATTCCTCGCTGCTCGTACTCCTTGAATAAGTCAATTAACCTTATTTTCTCCTCATTTCTGATACAGATTTTTGTTAGAAAAATTACATCTCGCTCTGTTAAATTCAATACTAAACCAGATTTCTTTCTATTCTTTACCCAGCGTTCTTTGCAAAACTCAGAAAATTTTTCATTGTAAAATTGATTTGCTCTTCGACGATCTGTCTTTAAGAACTGAGCCTCAACACAACGATATAAATGCATTATTGCAGTTTCTGTTTTTGACCCTGCTTCTTTACGTGAAATGCTTGAAAATTCTTTAAAGTCACCAACATATGAACAATATATTTTCTCTGCTTCTTCAATTTCCTTTGCTATTTCTTCATCCATAAAGCTACTGATTTTTGCCAACTCACCTAGAGAAATATAATCCAACATTTCATCAAAGTCTGTCTGATTTAAAATTTCCAATGTAATAGCATGGCTAAACATGTGATTAATACTACTTTGGAGTTTATCCCACCCTTCCTCACAGCACTTTCTATTTTTACTAACCTTTTCCCAATCAAGTGCATAATAAAGTTTCTCTTCACCGTTTCTCTTTCCTACACAAAACTGATCCAGAATAATACATGTCTGAGACACATAATAGAAATAATATATAGATAACAGATTCGCTAAATCCTCCAAAGAAGTCATTCCAGACTCCAACATAAAATAAAAATCGCTTTTAAATCTCTTCTGAATATCATCTTTTACAGTAAAGTAGTCAGCCATTTTATATGCCTCTTTTACCTTATTAGACTCTATGGTTTTGATAACCATATCTTCCAAAACATTGAACTTATACTCATTCTTCGCGGCTTCTATTTTCTTACAGGCATCAGCATCCATGTCTAAAACAGAAAATAAGAAGTGTGCCAAATTTTCAGCACTTTTATTATTTGTTGTAGTCTGATATGGATATAATCCAAAATTACTTGCTACGAAATTGTCTACATTGAAAAATAAACTTTGTATCATATCCTTAAAATAATCAATATCCTCATCTTCAATATCGATTTCTTTTAAGAGATCATCACACAATGTATTATATTCTATTGGCTCAGTTTTCTTATTCAATGCTTCCCTAAAAAAGCTACTTACAACATCTTCTAGTTCTGCGACAATTGGTGCCTGAGCCTTTCCAGATGCTTTATATGGAAATAACTTGAATTGTCCGTCCGGTCTGTGAGTGATTCTTATGGAATCGACAGACTTAATGGTTCTATCCTTCGCATTGAAACTTTCTTTAAATTTTTCTTCACTAAATCTATATTCCATTATTTCACCACCTTAAACTTATATCCAAACGTACTTTGAGATATTATTGCTTTGGTTCCATTTTCGGAAAGAACTGTCAGACTCTTAGCTAATGATCCGGTCTGTAAAATTTGATTAACGAAACTTATGAAGTCAGCGTGATTATTTCTGTCATCCGCTGTTTGAATGTAACCACGATTTAGTTTATCCAGTAGATCATATAATGAATAATCAATATCTAAATCAATCTTTTCTCCATTCGTTCCATCAAAAGAAGCTATAATAGATGGAATAAATCTCTGTAGTTCTTCTGTTTCTTTTGGATGTGGTACCTGCTCTAGGTTCGGAACCATATCAACTTTTTCATATAAAGAAAATCCACTATGTCTATTATCTAAGCAATAGTTTCCATCTTCATCGCTGCCACACCATTGTGTTACTGCTTTTTCAATTAATGTATATACACCATTTAATTTCTTTTTTTCGCCGGAGTTATACCAATACAAATCCCTCAAGTATTTGTTGTAGGTTTCCTCAGAAGCTACCCCTCCATCTATTGCTTGTAATCTAACAAGAAGACCATAAATACTTATCTTTAGTGTTCTATCTTCATTGATTTTTTCAATCATGTTGTCCTCACAAACTATATCATAATAAGGGCTATTCTCAAATGCATTCTTAATTTCTTGTGTAACATTTGAACTGACATAATAGGAAATTGCCATCTCGTCAGCCTCCTCAGAGCGCAATAATAATGGATCATACTTTTTAAATATATTCATTAAAGTTGTTACATCTGCTGAATCAAATAATAATGCTGGTGTAATTTGCTTTATGAATTCTTTTAAGTAGTCAGAATCATCCGTTGATATACTGTGAAATTGATTAATGTTAAACTTCTGTGAAACAACTATGTCACATATAAAATTCAGGATTTCTCTCGTAGTTAAAATCATCTTATCCTGAATAGTTGTTTTTACCATCAATTCAGCAACAAACTTTTGTCGCTCTTTATTCATTATATACTCATAATTCATTTTAACAGGACATCTTTTTGAAAGAGTACAGGTCGAACATGCCTCCGAATATGATTTATAAAATAAATTTTCTTCGCTCGGAGTAAATACTTTTTCTAAGATTTTCTCTATGTAGCCAGCATGTATTCCTTCGATAGTTAGACTATACATATGATAATCCGAGAAACTAACATGTTGAAAATAGCTTTCTGAATCATATTTATTATCATTTACCTGAGAAGTGAGTATATTACTATTCTCAACATACTCTCTCAGAGTATTAAAACTTTCTCCATACTCAGATTCGATAAAATTACTAAGAACACCAAGGTTGATTGCTAGAATAACATTTTGTCCCGGCATCGCTAAATTTTTATCCTTGTAAGAGGATAAAAAATCATTTAACGTTTCAATCGCTGTTTTTGATGGAGCACTACTTTCAGTAGCATCGTTATAAACAAAATAATTATCTATTAGATGTTCTTTATCAAAATTTTTTAAGTAAGATAAAAGATGTGATTTACCATCTCCGGCACTTCCGCATAATAGCACTAATGTCTTCTTACCAGAAGCATTAACCTTACGAAGAATTCCCTTAAGATCTTCCTCTGCCGTCCTGACTACATGCATATAGCTTTTAAACTGATCAAATTTCTCCACATTGTCGATGGAATCACTTGATGATTTTCTCAATCTATTAAGTTCGTTTGTAAATTCGCAATTTGCCATCATATACCTCGCTAATGATTTTCTCTATAAAAGTTTTGTATTGTAATTCACGATACTTTGCCTATTTTACTTTATCTTTTTTGTGATATATTCTTTTAACGATAAAATATCCCATATTGCTACTTTAATTATAATAGTTTTACATTTTCTATGCAAGATTAATTTGCTGAATTTAGCATATTAATACATATATTTGTGTTAGAAGTAACTATTTATCTAAAAACATCACATCATAATCTCAATTGCAATTATTAAATCAATTAACAAACAGATTTTTTCGACTTATATACTCCTTTGAACCCTTTTGTAAACTTCTCATTCATATTCGCAGTAAGTGTCAATGACATTCTAATTTTGTAGTTTTTTAGCGTTTAAATTTTGCACTTTTAAAAAAAATTAACTGTCTGATTCAAACAATGTATTTACAATAGTGTTGCTATTAGACATCACCTTCTTCCACTCTTTTAATCGATAGCTTTTACCCTTTATACTAATCACTTGACAATGGTTAAGTATCTTGTCTAAGATTGCAGATGCAATAGTTATATCAGAAAATATCTCATTCCATGAGGAAAAAGCCTTGTTTGAAGTAGAAATTGTCACGTTTTTCTAATATCTTTTAGCTATTAATTGAAAAAACAGATTTGCTCCCTGCATTTCCATTGGAAGATATCCAATTTCATCAATAATCAAAACCTTATACTTGGCATAGTTTTTCAATCTTTCCTGAAGCCTGTTTTCATAATAAGCCTTATTTAACTATGTTATAAGATTATGACAGTTAATATAGTATGTTTAATATCTGTGCTGTGTAGCTATCATTCCAACCAAGTGACACTGTAAGGTGGATTTTACCTACCCATGGAGTTCCTAAAAATACCACATTTTTCTTATTTTTAACAAAACGCATTGTTGCAAGCTTCATTATCTGCTCTTTGTTTATGCTTGGCTGAAAATCGAAATTGAACTGTTCCAGAGTTTTTCTGTAAGAAAAACCTGACATTATAATCTGATTTTCAACTGCTATGTTTTTCTTTATCTTTGCTTCCTCAGCCAGTAAATAGTCCAAAATCTAAACAATGTTTTTTTTATCATGAATAGCCTTCTCAAGATAATTATCAAGAATCAGGGATGTATTTTTCATATTTAATATTTCAATATTCTTCTTTATTCGTTCGTAAACAACTTCACTCACAGCATTACATCTCCCATCAGCTCATCATATTTTTCAAGAGAATGATTTGGAATGCTTAAGTCCACTAAATCAGGATTATTTAACAGCGTATTTTCGATATCAAAACTTGATTTAATAATCATGGATTTATAATGTTCTTTATTAACATTTAAGGAGTTTTTTCTGTAAGATAATTTATGTAAAGCTATTTGTTTACCCTAGAAATATGCTGCTAACATATGGTCGAGAACAATGACTGTCACATCCCTGCCAACGTATTCTGCCGGAACGGAATATTTGTTGGCGCATAACTGATGAGGCAGTCTTTTTCAACTCTTCTTAAATTCATCTTTTCCATGATGTATTCTCTATTTAATAGTAAAAGATTTTCCATCGGTAGCCTGTCAATAGGTTGTTCGTTTGTTGTGGCATGAACCTTTGCATTGATTTTATTGCACCATGCATGAGCCTGACTGTTTAAATCTCACAATTAATTATATTTAATTCCTATCATAAAATTTTCCCTGACATATCTTACAGTTCGTTCAATCTTATCTTTTGACTGACCTCTGTATGGGCGACACAATACAGATTTATAACCGTAAAAGTCTGCAAAATCTTCAAACTGTTTATTCAATTCACTTTCCGACTGCTTCATTATTCTATTTATAACAACCTGCTTCATGTTATCATATAAGATTTATTCAGGATATCCACCAAAGTAGCTGAATTCATTAATGTGGCATTTAATAAGTGTTGTTGTGCTCATGTCCGTGACAAACTCAATATATCTCATCCGAGAGTATCCAAGTATCATAAGAAAGCAGTATAGTTTCTTGTATGTTCCGTTCTCTAGCATTTTATAATTTTCAAAGAATCCCCAGTCAACCTGTCCCTGTAAGCCGTGTATGGTTTCGAATCTTACAGTCAGCCTTTCTTGTGGCAACATATTGTCGCACAATAGTATATTTACAATCGCATCCCTGTTCAATTAATTTTTCATGAATACGTACTGCACTGTAAGGAGCTTCTTCCAGCCACATATCAATTAAATTCTTATAAGGATCCAGCTTTGAAGCTTTTGGAGATGTAAGTGTATATGCTGGTCTAATATCTGATTCTGCATATTTTTTTGCTGTTCTTGGATCAATATGATGTTTTCTAGCAATTTCAGTATAACTAAGCCCTTTCTTTCGTTCATTTCTAATTTCCATCCATAAGTTTCCTTTCATTCTTTATTCACTCCTATAATGTTTTTATAAGAGTGTATCACATCTTATGATGCATTAAAAACTTACAAAATTTAAACGCCTTTTTCTTACATTTTAACACCGTCATTGACACTTTAAATCAACTACTGCGTGTTTGAAAAATACCATTTTTGCATCTTCCTCTCTGTCCAGCTTTCTGAAAGCTGTATAAGATAAAGAGTACAATGCAGCCCCGTCCTGCAGACTAATAAATCTTCGTTGATACTTTTCACCAAAATATTTTTCAAGATATGATAAATCTTTTTGTATAATTGCTTTTCCCACAAAACCCCCTTTCCCAGAAGATTGTTATCAAATAAAAAAGGCATTCTGTCATAGCAGATTATTCTGCATATAACAAAATGCCTTAAATGTCCCTCTTGTTGTTATCTAGTTACATATTTAATTTCATCCGGAAACAATACTGGATTTTAATTTTTACATATTACTTCTACATAATGCATAACTATAACTTAGATTTTTAGCACATTAGTGTATACATTTAATTTTCGGTAGGACCATGGAATATATATGATTATTTTCATCCTGTCTGCTTATTTTTCCTGACCCATCGTCGGGAAATGTGAATCAAAACCAAAGCTTGTAGCAATGGGAGCTGTCTCACACAAAGTATGCAACATGATATTTGCAATACTTAGGTATAACAAACCGTTTGAAATCATCACTCCAGAGGAACATATTCAACAATACAATGCTGCTAAATGCGACTTAGCTACATAAAATACTGTAATTTCAGCAAATCAATATCTTTTGAAAAATGATATTTTCCCCAATGAATAAGTGCGCCCTTTTTTAGTTCTAAAACAAATCTAAAATTTTTTACATTTCGCTATTGACATCTATTAGCTGAACTTCGCAAAAATTTATTAATAATTTGCATTTCTGTGCTAGCACATGTATCACAGTCTGGCAAATTCTTTATTCTTTGAATCTCCATGTCTGATATCATAATCCATATTTTGATTTTTCGTACTGTCGTGTATATATTAAATAAATAGAACAGAATCATGTACACTTTTATGATATAATCATCTTAATAGTGAATTTCGAACTGAAGAATAAATTTCAAATCAGGAGGATTGTTTATGAATGTTTTAGATAGTTTTTTATTTATGGTTGAGCAGCATGAAGATATATGTTTATTATATGATAATATAAATCTGAACGAAGAAAGTGATGGTCTGTCAGGAGAATTATATACTGAAGATGGCTGGATTGAAAAATATTCTTCACAAAGAAAATAGAAAATTTTATAATAACTGTCAGTTCAAATGATTTTTTGAAAATTCAAGTTTCAGCTCAATGAACTCCTCAATCCGCCTGAGCAGGGAATAAAGTTCTGCCCTGTCCTCAAATTCCTTCCTCTGTACCGGAAGCGGGCGGCTTTTCATGCTGTCATCAAGTATGCGAAATTTTTTCATCAATTCTTCCCCTGTGTTATTTTTATGATATACCTCTGCTGCCTCCCTAAGAAAATCTGAAATCATTTCTGCCGTAATTGGAGTGGTCTCAATTTTTCTCACGCTTTTATACATTTCAAATAATACCTGACACTGCTTTTCACGCATAAAAATATATTCTTTATCAAATATATCATTATGGCGAAATTGATTATTAAAATTTTCTTCTGACACATTCTTAGCTTTCCGTATAGAGTTCTTCAATTCTATAAGGCAATGTCCATTATAGTCAGACATATCCTTATCCATAATTCTTTCTGACATACGGGCTAAAATCCGCCTTATCTGATTATCAGTGTTTTCCTTTAATTCTTCAATATAACTGACATTTTTGCGCAAATGGAGATTGGCAATTATTCCGATTCCAACTCCGATAACAAATATCATGGTTTCATTAAAAAGAGCATCCTTTCCCATATTCTGAAATGTAAGAAAATGTGATATAAGAACAGTATTCATCGATATGGCACTATACCATCTGAATATGTGGCATATTAATATATATACTACAAGATAAACGAAAAAGGCTGCCATATTGTAACTTAAAATATTAAAACTTATTGCAGCGATTATAAGAGCTGCAATAAACGCTATAAACCTGCCCAATGCGGTACTTAATGTTTCCTTTTTTGTAGGCTGTATTGTAAGTATCGCCACTATACCTGCTGATATTGTAAATTCCAAATCAAGAAGCATGGCTATAGATATAGCCATGATAGCTGCTAAAACAAATTTTGCCGTATTAAATACAATTTCTTTAATCCTGAATCTGATATTTTGCAAATCACATTTCTTATCACACATATTCCAAATTATAAACCTTTCATCCGTATATGCTGTTTTTCACATCTACAGATTTAAATTAAGTTTCTCATAAGTATTCCAAAATATGTGATTTATATACACTAACACAAACTTTTAATAACTTAATGATATTTGAAAGACATGCCAATCTCAAATATAAGTACGGCAATAGACACTTTTGGTGCAGAGGATACTATGTGGATACAGTAGAAAAAAATAAGCCCAAGGGGCTAAGCAGGTAACTGAAGTTGCGGCTGGCAAACCTTTCAATGAGTCTTTAGACTCCAGTGCCGGGAAGGAGCCCTTATAGGACGAAAACCAAACCACCGGCTGAGCCGGTGGTACTGATTAAATAATCATTCATAGAAGCCTTTTTTGCCAATGAAAATTATACACTAACATTAATATAAGCACCTATGAACTAGAAGTTGTCAAAAACAATAAAACAGAAAATACCATTTCAATGAATCATAAAAATCTTAGTTAAAATATCCAATGTCAGTATAATTGCATAATACAAAATTGGTAATGAAATCTCATTTATTGGTTTTCTGATTTCACGGTTTAGTATTGAGTCTGGCAAAATTTGTCCTGTAATATCAGCTATTTTTTTCTTATTCTCTAACGCGTCAACTTCTAATTTATATATTTCAAATTCATACTTTTTATTGTTTTTAACATAATATACATCAAAGAAAAACAATAAAATAATAAAAGCTACCGATATCATCCATGCCACTCTCATAGTGTCAGACTGGTTCATACTACAAAAGAAAATTACAAATACCATTAAACCACCTATAACTTTATTTATTGTCTGCAAGTTATGATTTGAATCTATTTTCCTTTGAATATAAGAAATTCTGAAATACATTTCATTCATAGCTTCACCTCCAACAACTTTATCTATTTCTAAGACTAATCGTTGTAGCAATCCAAACAGAAACTATACAGATTAACGCTACAAAATAAATAATTCCAATTGCTGCAAGTGCTTCGGTCGAAGTAAACAACTTTCCTAAAACGCAACCTGTTATTGAAATTGCAAATATTGATATTGTAAGTATTGTACATATGATATGTTCTTCTCGTGACACTTTTTTATTTTTTCAATAATTTCCACAATATTCACCTCCGCTCTTTTTTCATAATCTTCCTTAGCAAGCCTTTCACCCGATAGCAATTCATTTACCGAAATATCAAGTTCCTCACATAACGGTAGTAATAAAGAAACATCAGGGAATCCGTTTCCAGTTTCCCATTTAGAAACTGTTCTATTACTTATCCCTAATTTGTCTGCTAGGTCAGTCTGGGTATATCCTTTTTTCTTTCATCGGCTATAAATTTACCTGTCAATACTTGATTCATAGTAACCTCCTTTCAGACTTCATTATCATCTAGTCAATTCGTAATGTATGTCTACGCATCATGGAATAATAGGATTCCACGATGCGTAGACATACCATTTATACAATTAAAATTAAATATTAACTATCTTTACAAATTTAAAGTTTCCAATTTGTCCATACTCAGCTTGGATTGTATAATAACATCAATTATTCTGCATTATGAATTTAAAAATGGTTTGCGTCAACACTTTATTGGCAACTTACCTATCAGTTTTTCTAAGATGTCTTTTTCTGTTTTCTTTTTTACAATAATGATTTTACAAATACTCTTCTTGAAGCTGTCTGCACCGAATCCCGAAGTGGGATGTACATATTTATCACATCCACATATGAGTTCATCAGCTCCAAGTAGGTATTTGTGGAATGAAATACGAGTTTCTTCGGTATAAGGAACTCTGATTTTATCCACGAATATATAAATTTCTCTGAAATCATTCCGTTGTATTTGATAAAGTCGAGAGCGGCTCCCAAAATGCACATCCACGACACAGTTTCCGTACCAACATAGGGTTTCATTAGGAAATAGAGTCCTACCGCCACCACACAGGCACAGACAGAAAAAATAAACTGCCTGAGAGACAGTCCAAAAAACATCGCTTCCGTGTAATTCCTGATTTCACGGTTAATTTTCACTTCCATTATTATTTGGTTCTCCTTTCTTTTTAACATAATAAAAGCACCGTCACAAGTTGACCGTGCTTTGAAAATCATCGTATTACCACAATCTATCATGTCGAAAAATGGCAACACACAAAAATGTTTAATTTTACTGTTCTACTTCCTCATTTTGCCTTAAGTGATTGTAAACATTATGAATACTTTCCAGGCAGAGGACAAAGGACTTCTTATTGGTATATTTATTCCTATTTTTGATTTTGAGATATTCCTCTCTAATCATATTCCACCCTTGTTCATATTCAAGGATTTCCTCAAGTTTGTAATCGGAATTTTGAGATAAGCTTCTTGGTTCAAATGAATAACTGCCATTCTTCCAGTTTTTCAGAAACATATATCCTTCATCCGTATCATCGTCATCAACATAATAGATTATTGCCAAATCACAACTGCGAATAATCTTTGATTCTTTCTTATCAACAACCTTTATGGTTATGGATGAAGTAGAATCCTCCGGCGATTTATATGGTGTGCCCTTAACTGCTTCGGAAAAGGCAGCCATAAATTGTTGCTTTAACTTTTTGGGATTATCCCACAAGTCGTACTTTTGAAGAATAAGATTATAATCAAAATCATACCCTCGATTTCCGTTCTTGATTTTGGTTACAAGATGTCGATTGGCACTACCTACCAGCTTAAATTGAAAAGTAGTATCATACTTTTTTCTCATAATTTGTTGGGCGTGTTTTATGATTTTTTCAACTTCTTCTTTGTATGTGATTATTATCACAATATTGAATTGGATTTATGAGTACAACTATTCATTAACGCTCATTATTCTTCGTTATGCGTTGTAAAATTGTTGTAAATTTGTTGTCGTTCACAAGTTCAAGTACCGCAAAACCTTGATTTTACTGGCTTTTTTAATCGACTGTTCGCATCGTCGGGAACAACAACACATCCCTTATAGCCGCCGAATCAGTCAGCAGCATACACATTCTGTCAATACCAAATCCAATACCTCCCGTTGGTGGCATACCGATTTCAAGTGCATTCAGGAAGTCTTCATCTGTTCTATTTGCTTCTTCATCACCCTGTGCCAAAAGCTCCTCCTGAGCCTTAAAACGTTCTCTCTGATCGATAGGATCATTTAACTCTGAGTAGGCATTTGCCATCTCCCAGCCGTTCATAAAGAATTCAAAACGTTCTACATACTCCGGATTTTCAGGTTTCTTCTTTGTAAGCGGAGAAATCTCAACCGGATGGTCCATAAGGAAAGTAGGCTGGATCAGATGCTCCTCTACAAATTCTTCAAAAAATAAGTTTAAGATATCGCCCTTCCTGTGACGTTCTTCAAACTCTACATTATGCTCCTTGGCAACTGCTCTTGCTTCTTCAAGTGTATGGATTTCATTAAAATCAACACCTGCATACTTCTTAACGGCATCAACCATTGTAATTCTTTCAAATGGCTTTCCTAAATCCATCTCAATGCCATTATAAGTAATTACTGTAGTACCGAGTACTTCCTTAGCTACATAACGATAGAGATTTTCCGTAAGGTCCATCATGCCGTTGTAATCTGTATATGCCTGATAAAGCTCCATAAGAGTAAACTCCGGATTGTGTCTTGTATCAAGACCTTCGTTACGGAAAACTCTTCCAATTTCATATACTCTCTCAAGACCGCCTACGATAAGTCTCTTTAAGTATAATTCAAGAGATATACGCAATTTTAAGTCTTCATCAAGGGCGTTAAAATGTGTTTCAAACGGTCTGGCTGCTGCACCGCCTGCATTGGCTACAAGCATAGGTGTTTCAACCTCCATAAAGCCCTGTGTGTCAAGATATTTACGAATGGCACTGATAATCCTTGAACGCTTAATAAATGTATCCTTAACCTCAGCATTCATAATAAGATCTGTATATCTCTGTCTGTATCTGATATCTGTATTTGTAAGACCGTGGAACTTCTCCGGTAATATCTGTAAAGATTTTGAAAGCAATGTAACCTCCACAGCATGGATAGACTTTTCACCGGTCTTTGTTTCAAATACATCACCCTTAATTCCAATGATATCTCCTATATCATATTTCTTAAAGTCTGCATAAGATTCTTCACCAATATTGTCTCTGGCAATATATGACTGAATATTACCCTGTAAATCCTGAATGTTGCAAAAAGATGCTTTACCCATAACACGTTTTGCCATAATACGTCCTGCTACGACAACACATTTACCATTAAGTTCTTCAAAATTATCTTTGATTTCCTTACTGTGATGGGTTACATCAAATTTTGTTATTTCAAACGGATTTTTACCTCTTTCCTGCAAATCTGCAAGTTTTTCCCGTCTAACCTTTAAAAGAGTGTTTATATCCTGTACATTCTGATTGTTATTCTGTTCAGCCATTTTCTATTATTTCCTTTCACAGTACTAGTTTACTAATCTCTGTATTTCCTTAATCTTATATTTAAATTCTCCACTTGGAGCTTCTACCGTAACAGTATCTCCTACTTTTTTTCCCATAAGCTCCCTGCCTATTGGTGATTCATTTGAAATCATATTCTTAAGACTGTTTGCTTCTGTTGAGCCTACTATTTTAAACTCAATATCTTCCTTTGTTGCTTTGTCTGCTAATACAACTCTGCATCCGATATTTATCTTCTCTGTATCAATTTCGTCTTCATCTACAACCTCTGCATTTTTAAGAATTTTCTCTAATTCTTCAATACGTGCCTCTATATCTCTCTGCTCATCCTTAGCAGCATCATATTCTGCATTCTCAGACAAGTCACCCTGCTCTCTAGCTTCCTTAATCTTCTCAGCAACTTCTTTTCTCTTTACTACCTTTAAATCCTGTAATTCATTCTCTAACTTTGTAAGTCCTTCATATGTTAGTATATTTTTCTTTTCTGCCATTCTAAAATATCCTTCCTGACTTTAAAAATTCTCATATACAAAAGTATATGGCTATCACACTAGACAGTTCAAAATATTATAAACTATTTTTTAAGTAATTGTCAATATTTACTACGCTTGAGTTTTCGTATTTTTCGTATTTATCGTATTTTTATTTTTATCTTCAAAAAGTCTTGTTGCCAAAGGCAACATAGACATCTTGCACAAAAAGTTGCAGATAAAAGTTCACTTTCATCTGCAACTTTTTGTACAAGATGCTTACATCATTATGATGATGTAATCTTTTTGAAGCTAAAAATAAAAAATACGGAAGCTCAAAATTAATATATTTATAACTATTTCTGCTTATCATAAATTATCTTAAGTCCACGCAGTGTCAAATCCCTGTCATAAACATCAATTTTCTTAGTTTCCTCACATATTACCCTGCCAAGTCCTCCTGTCGCAACTACCTTACAGTTTGTCAGTCCGCTTTCTTCTTTAATCTTATCTATTATATACTCTGTCTGTCCTATATATCCATACACTAAACCGGCCTGCATACTTGTAATGGTATCCTTTGCCAGAATGCTTTCAGGCTTTTTAATTTCTATCTCTGGCAGTCTCGCTGTATCCTCCCACAATGCCTTTGCGGATATTTTAATACCTGGTGAAGTAATACCGGCAACAAAGCTTCCATCCTCTGTGATTAGATCATATGTGGTAGCCGTTCCAAAATCTATGACTATTACCGGCCCGCCATACAGGGTAAAGCCTGCCACTGCATCCACAATTCTGTCTGCTCCAATTTCCTTCGGATTTGGTGTTGCAAGCTTTATGCCTGTTTTTGTACCCGGCTTTACAATATAAGGATTGATATTAAAATACTTTTTAAATCCATTTACTAAGGAATACATAATATTAGGTACAACTGATGAAATAATTACTCCGTCTGTCTTTGAAGCATTATCTCCCAGTATTCCTTTCATTTCAAAGCCATACTCGTCAGAGGTTCTGGGTATCTTTGTAGTCATTCTGTAATTTCCTACTATTTTATCCCCGTCAAAAAGACCCAAGGTAATATTTGTGTTTCCTACATCTACAACTAATAACATATTACTTCTCCTTTAACTTTTCATTAATAAGCTCTTCCAGTTCTTCATAACTTTCCACCATATTTACCGCATTTCTTATAGCTGCTGAATGCGGATAGCCTGAAATATACCATGCTACATGCTTTCTCATTTCCCTGATACCTATAAAATCACCCTTATATTCAATAAGCATTTTTGCATGTCTGAGTATCATCCTCTTAACCTCCTCTAATGGCGGCTTTTCCAGAAGTTCCCCTGTATTTAAGTAATGTACTGTGCCTTTAAATATCCATGGATTTCCTCTGGCAGCTCTGCCTATCATAATCCCGTCACAGCCCGTTTCTGCAAGCATTCTTTTTGCATCCTCCGGGGATGTAATATCTCCGTTACCTATGACAGGTATTGACACAGCCTCCTTAACCTGCTTTATAATATCCCAGTCTGCATATCCTGAATAATATTGCTCCCTTGTACGGCCATGAACAGCTATTGCACTTGCTCCGTTTGCTTCCAACACTTTTGCAAATTCTACTGCATTTATATTATCTTCATCAAAGCCCTTTCGTATCTTAACCGTAACAGGTTTTTTGCATTTTTTTGCCATTGCATTTACTATTTTACCTGCAAGGTCCGGGTTTTTCATAAGTGCTGAGCCTTCATTGTTTCCTACTATTTTGGGTACAGGGCATCCCATATTAATATCTATAAAGTCATATGGACCGGCTTCTATTCTCATAGCCATATCCGACATTATATCAGGGTCAGAGCCGAACAGTTGTACAGCAACAGGTCTTTCAGACTCTTCAACTCTTAACAGCTCGTCCGTATTCTTATTGTTATAAAGAATAGCTTTAGCACTTACCATCTCCGTATACATAAGTCCACATCCCATTTCCTTACATAACTTACGAAATGGCAGGTCTGTTACTCCTGCCATTGGTCCTAAAGCTATATTATTTTTAATTTCCGTATTTCCTATTTTCATTGGATATTTTCTCCGTATATAATTCACTTACATATCTTCACCAAGCACAAATACTTTATAGTACATTTCAAGTGCTTCAAGCAAATCCTTCTTATCATTCCTTAACTGTTTAATCTTAAGTCCACAGCCAATTTCGTCAAACAGAAGATCACCTTCATCGCAAAGTACATCAAACTCTAAATTACCCTCTTCGGTGTATTCCAATGTAAGTATTCCACCTATATCCTCTGTAAATAATACACACATTATCTTTAATTCATCCTTTATGGATTCAGGCAGCCTGTCAAATTCCTCATTGAAATAATATTTTTGCTCATAAGAATTTGAGCCGCATAATACTACGTTTTTATTATACATATCCGTAAACTCCTCGCACTGAAACTTCTCCAGATACTATTTTTACTATTTTTCCGTTTCTGTTTACAAGCAGCTCGCCATCATCATCAATTCCTATAGCTACTGCTTCATAGCT
Organism: uncultured Clostridia bacterium; assembly: GCA_947174885.1. GTDB lineage: Bacteria > Bacillota > Clostridia > Lachnospirales > Lachnospiraceae > SVEL01. Next base: position 153,116 of record CAMWKO010000001.1, on the reverse strand, counting down.
TTCTCTTTCACCAACTATTTTTACCTTTTCTCCGGCATTGACAAGATATTTGTCATAATACTCTTTTATAAAGCTAAGCTTCTGACAGCTTACAAATTTCTCATAATATTCATCAAAGCTATTAATAACCTCTGCGATAATACTGCTCCTCTTATAGCTCTTTCCTCCTGTTTCAATTTTTATGGAGGTTGCAACGTCTTTAATATCGTCCGGAAAGCTGTCATTTCCTGTGTTAATGCCAATACCTATGACTATATAATTAATACTTTGCATTTCCGTACTCATCTCGGTAAGAATACCGCAAATCTTTTTCCCATTACATATAATATCATTTGGCCACTTTATCTTACATTCCAGCCCTGTCGCCTTATATATTCCGTTCTGTACTGCTACAGCAGCAATAATAGTAAGCATTGAAGCATTTTGAGGTTTAATGTCAGGTCTTATAAGAAGTGTCATAAATATCCCCTGTTGCTTAACAGATGAAAAAGATTTTCCTTTTCTTCCTTTACCTGCAAACTGGCAGTCACTTACTACAAGAGTTTTATTTTTTGCGCCCTGCTCTGCTATTCTCTTGGCATAGTTGTTTGTTGAATCCACTTCATCCTCATAACAGATTGTATATTCACTTTTCACCACACTCTCAAGCTCACTCTTTGAAAGTATGTCAGGAACACTTACTATTCTGTATCCCTTATTTTTTACTGCCTCAATCTCATAACCCTCTTCCCTAAGCCTTGAAATAATTTTCCATATAGCCGTTCTTGATACATTAAATTCCTTACTAAGCTCCTGACCTGAAATATATGTATTACTGTTTTTTAATTTTGCCAGTATTTTTGCTTTCATTATAAAGCCACCATAAATCCTATAATTGCTAAAATAAACATACAAACTCCTACAAAGTATAAAATAATTCCGTGGAGTGTTTCCCGTCTTTTGTATATTTTAAATCCTAATGCCACATTCATAAGTGCTGATGCCAAAAATACAACAGGAAACATTATCATATACTTTTCCACATTGATAACAAGCATCAATGCGGCCAGTATAATAACTATTGACAATCCGGTATTTATAACATCAATTATCTTTCCTATTGTTTTAAAGTTTCGTCTGTTTCTATTTATTTCCATAACTACCTTTCCGGCTCATATCCACCTAATGTAGCTAACATTATGGCTTTAATTGAATGCATTCTGTTTTCTGCCTCGTCAAATACTACTGACTGCTCAGATTCAAATACTTCATCCGTAACCTCCAGCTCTGCTACGTTAAATTTCTCATATACCTCTTTACCAACCTTTGTCTTCAAATCGTGAAATGCCGGTAAGCAATGCATGAATATGGCTGTAGGCTTTGCGTTATCCATGGCCTTTTTATTTACCTGATATGGTAACAGGTCATTTATTCTTTCATTCCATGCTTCATCGGGCTCGCCCATTGACACCCATACATCTGTATAGATTATGTCAGCCTCCTTTGTTCCCTCCATTACATCCTCTGTAAGCGTAAGTGTTGCACCGCTTGCAGCAGCATACTCTTTACAAAGAGCTACCAGCTCATCATTCGGAAAATACTTTTTGTTTGTACATGCTGTAAAATTGATACCCATTTTTGTACAGGCAATCATAAGAGAGTTACCCATATTATATCTGGCATCTCCCATATATACAAAATTCAAGTCCTTAAAAGTACCAAATTTCTCTTTAATTGTTAACAGGTCCGCAATCATCTGTGTCGGGTGATACTCATTTGTAAGTCCGTTCCATACGGGAACCCCTGCATACTCTGCCAATTCTTCAACTATCTCCTGACCAAAGCCACGATATTCAATACCATCATACATTCTGCCCAATACTCTTGCGGTATCAGCAATGCTCTCCTTTTTGCCTATCTGTGAGCCTGCCGGATCAAGGTATGTACTTCCCATACCTAAATCATGAGCAGCCACCTCAAAAGAGCATCTTGTTCTTGTACTGGTCTTTTCAAATATAAGTGCTACATTCTTACCCTTGCAGTACTCGTGTGCTATACCTCTTTTCTTTTTATCCTTTAAATCTGCTGCTAAATCTACTAAATATTCTATCTGTTCCGGTGTCAAATCCCTTAAGGTTAAGAAATTGCATCCTTTTAATGATTCCATTATAAATCCTTCTTTCCTGTAAAATACTAATCTTTTCCTATAATATCCCTTTTTAGCGGGTATTTCAAGTAAAAAATCACTTCATATGTTTTTCTATGAAGTGACTTACCTGTCTTTATAAACACTTAGCTGTCTGCTTACCGGAGAAATGACCCTTATTTCGCTTCACATCATCTCTCATATTCTTACATTACAACTAAATAAAATATATAAACGCCATGAAATTCAAGCATTTCGTGGCGTTTATATATATCTTCGTTTTAATATAACTACTTATCTGTAAAATACCTGTGCACCAATAATTGTGTATTCTGTATATCTTGAAAAATTTGCTGCGTATAATGCACAGAAATTGTTATAATTAGGAACATTATTAATTCCTGATATTGCATCCTTAGTTGCCTGGACTGCTAATGATAATGGTCCGTTATTGATATATCTCTGAAGCGAACCGTTTGATGCTACCTCAAACTGTCCTCTTGCATAAACTACACCGCTTACTGTATTTCCATAACGACCTGATTTTAATCTGTTAAGAATTACATTTGCAACCGCAAGCTGGTCTTCATATATATCACCACCTGCTTCTGCACTAACTGTACATGCAATAAGATATGCATCTTCTTCTGAAATATTATATGCAGAAGTCTGGATTGTTTCTACAAAATGACTGTTTGCAACTGCCTGTGCATGAGCCTCCTGCTTTCTTCTTTCTTCAGCAGCTGCAGCTTCTTCTGCTGCTCTCTTTCTGGCTTCTTCTGCTTCAATAGCTGCCTGTTCCTCAGCTATTGTAATACCTTTACCCATTTCATAAGTAATATCTATATATGCTGTTGCAACATATCCTGTAATACCTGAATATGAGATATGAGTCCATTCAGCACCTAATTCATTAATGATAACTTCTGCACCACTATCAACAGTAGAAATAACTGTACCATTTGAATCAGCTGTTTTTCTGATTCTTAATGAATTAACTGTTACTGTTGCTTTGCTGTTTGCAAATTCAGCTTCATGTCCTTCAATTTCTTCATCAAAATATGCAAATTCGTTTTTAATGTATCCTTCAACATTTCCTGATCTAATCTTTGACCACTCGGTGCCTTTTTCTAATACTTCACCACCACAGCCCTTGTAAATTTTACCTACAACTTCTGCTTCTGTATTTGCCTCTGCTCTGACAAATAGAAATTCATTTACATTGGCAAAAAATTTACCTGCATATTTACTAGGTGCCTGCTCCATAACAGTATCAATTGATTCTGCCTGTGCACCTGCTGTTTCATTTTCAATTTCATTATCTTCTTCAGTTGATACTTCTTCACTATTTGGCATCCCAACTACCATACTATTTGTTTTTACAATAGATGCCTCTAAATCAGATATATCGTAACTTGTAATTCCTTCAGCACTATCTGTATTATTAAGTGCCTCAGCATTTGATGAATCATTCCCCACGCTGCAAGCGATAACTACTATTAAAATCGCAATAGCTAACATTGCAGAAATCGCAGTAATTATCTTATCTTGTTTAGTTTCCATGATTTCCTCCTTGTTTTTTGAATTGTTACAAAAATGTTAAATTTATTACAACTTTTCGTACTGTATCTTATCAGACATCTATATATTTGTCAAGTTTTTCTATTTAAAAAAATTCAAAGTGCCGTATTTACGCCACTTTTCAAGATGTCGCATATAACTTATCTGTTAAAATTATATGCAAATATTACAGAATTATTACACTCTTTTCCTTTTTGCCTCATACATCAGTATTCCTGCGGCAATTCCTGCATTTAGAGACTCTAATTCGCCCTCCATTGGTATCTTTATCAGCCTGTCTGCCATTTTTGTAACCTCATCACTTAAGCCTTTTGCTTCATTCCCAATAAAAATAGCTACTGAACCTTTTAAATTTTCTTCATCAAAATATTCACTGCCGCTTAAATGCGCAGCATAAGTTACAACACCATTTTCTTTTAACAATTTTATACTATTATTCAGAGTTTCTTCTATAATAAATGGTACTCTGAATATTGATCCCATTGTAGCTCTTGTAACCTTTGGATTGAAAACATCTACACACTTGCTGTTCATAATAATTGCTGAAATTCCTGCTCCCTCGGCAGTTCTTATGATAGTTCCCATATTTCCGGGATCTTTTATCTCCTCCAATACCAAAAATGTCTGTGCTTTATTCTTTTTAATAATATCTTTTAAATCATATTTGAAATTTTTAATAATTACAAATATTCCTTGTGGTGTAACTGTATCAGATATACTTTTTGATATATCATCACTTATTTTCGTATAAGATATATTTTCAAGCTTTAACAATGCCTTCTTTCTTATATCCTCTGTAAAGCCCTTACCCTTAGATAAATCCTCCAGCATATTATCTGAAATATAGACTGATTTTATAAGGTTTTTGGGGGTTTCCATAAATATTTTCAAGCCCTCAACCACAAATAAGCCTTCTTTTTTTCTTAAAGAAGGCTTATTCTGTAAGGATTTAATATATTTAATCTGTGGATTTGAAAGTGATGTAATTTCTTGGATTTTCTCCATATTTGCCTCCTAATGCTTCAATCAGAAGTGCTTGTACTTCCTTTATTGTTTTGTATAGCTAAAAAACCTTTTCTACTAAATTGTTTCTGCCTATTACTATAATAGATGTATCCTGTCTGAATGGCTCCAATGGGTCCAGATTTACCAATAATCTTTCTCCGTCACGCATTGCTATAACATTAAAACCATATTTTTTTCTTGGATTAAGCTCTGACAGATTTTTACCTACCCAGTTCTTTGGAACTTTTGTCTCTATTATGCTGAAATCATCCTTTAAATCTATAATATCCGTAAACTTACTAAGTGATATATTTTTAGCAAGCTTTATTCCCATATCTTTTTCCGGAAAGATTACTCTGTCTGCACCTACCTTGGTAAGTACCTTTGCGTGTATCTCATTATTTGCCTTTGCAATAACCTCTGGAACTCCTAATTCCTTGGATAGAATTGTAGCCATAACAGCAGCCTCCATGTTATTGGTAATAGCAATAACCGCAATATCCACATTTTCAAGTCCGAGATTTTTAACTACCTCCGGATCCGCCACATCTGCCCTTGCAGCATATGTAACCACATCGGCAATTTCCTGAACTTTCTCCTCGTCTGTATCTATCGCAAGTACACTTCCACCCTCTTCTGCATACGCTACAGCTAAACTATAACCAAATTTTCCCAATCCGATAACTGCAATATCTTTCATAAATTCATCTTGCCTTTCAACTTATATTAACCTACTATAATTCTCTTTTTCGGCAGCTGTCTGCTATCCTCATCATTAATCTTTTTTCCTCCGATAGCCATAGCTATCGTAATAGGACCTATTCTTCCAATGAACATCATAACTATAATTATAAACTTTCCTGCTGTTGACAGCATAGGTGTTATACCGGTAGATAATCCCACGGTAGCTATAGCAGAAACACATTCATATGATGTTTCTATACCCGTAAAATTATCAGTAATAGAAAGTGCAATTATTCCAAGAAGTAATATACTTACTCCAACAACTACAACTGTAAGACCGGTTCTTATATTGTCCCTGCTAATTCTTCTGTCAAATACCTCCGTATCCCTTTTTCCTCTGATAACACTTAAAACGCATATAAACATCATTGCTATTGTAGTAGTTTTAAGTCCTCCGGCTGTGCCCATTGGTGAGCCGCCGATTAACATAAGAACCATAATAATAATATATGTATGAAGTCTGAAGGAATCCTGTATAATACCTGCAAAGCCTGCTGTTCTGGCGGTTACTGACTGAAATAACGATGCAACTATCTTTTCCCCCGGTGAATAGTTTCCTATTGTAGCCACGTTATTATACTCAAATGCAAATATAAGTACTGCACCTGCTAAAATAAGAGCTATCGTAACAGTTATTGCCACCTTTGAATGTATAGTCAGTCTTTTGAACAACTGACCCTTAAATTTTCTCTTTTTAAATGCTTCTGAAATTACTGCTTTCAAATCCCACCATACAATAAAACCAATACCACCTGCAATAATCAAAAACATTGTTACAAAACTTATCCATGTATTATTGGAAAAAGAAATAAAACTGCTATCACCTATTAAATCAATGCCTGCATTACAAAACGCAGATACTGAATGAAATACCGAATACCAGATACCCTTTAAAATTCCATATCTTGGAATAAATGCAAAGCAATATAGTATTGCTCCAATCCCCTCCACCAGCATAGTTCCTTTAAATACCCTTGGTATTATTTTATTCATTCCCTCAATACTGTCAAAGCTATATGATTCCTGTATCATTACTTTTTCACGCATATTCAGCTTTACCCTAAACAGCATGAGTACAGCTATCATACAGCATATAACTCCAAGGCCTCCAAGCTGTATAAGTAATAATATTACACTCTTTCCAAATATACTCCAGTGCGTAGCAGTCACAACTGTTGTAAGTCCTGTCACACAGACAGATGTAGTTGATGTAAATAAAGCATCTATAATATTTGTTGCCTTTCCATCGCTGGCAGAAACCGGCAATGACAGCATTATAGTCCCCCAAAGAATTACCAAAAGAAAACCAACAGCTATCCATCTGGTTGTATTAAAATTTTTCTTTTTTCTGCCTTTTTTCATTATTAAACTATTCTATAACTTATTAATTTATAGAATATTTCCTTTTCTAGAATTTGTCTAACTTTTACCTAAACATACATTAAGAGAATGCTAACTGCATTCTCTTAATATAAAAACTTAAATATAATTATCTGGCCAGAAGCTTGCTTACTTCATACTGGAACTCATCAATGTCCTTCTTCATCGCAAGAGCTTCGTCAATAGCATAGTCTACATATTCACCATGTGAGTAAGCTACTACTCTGTCGCTCTTACCCTCACAGAGTAAATCAACTGCATATGCACCCATAATAGAAGCATATACTCTGTCCTTACAGGTTGGACTACCACCACGCTGCATATGTCCTAAGATAGCAGCTCTTGTTTCCATACCTGTTGCAGCTTCAATTCTCTTAGCCATTTCATTTGAATCACCAATACCTTCTGCATTGATTATGATATGATGCTTTTTACCAATTCTTCTTGTCTGTCTGATATGCTCTAATATAGCTTCTTCATTGTGATCATATCTTTCAGGAAGTAATATATCCTCTGAACCATTTGCAATACCACACCATAATGCTATGTATCCAGCACTTCTACCCATTACTTCAATAACTGAACATCTCTCATGTGATGTAGATGTATCCCTAATCTTGTCAATAGCCTCCATAGCTGTATTTACGGCAGTATCAAAACCGATTGTATAATCTGTACAGGCAATGTCAAGGTCAATGGTACCCGGCACACCGATTGTATTAATTCCCAAATGTGAAAGCTTCTGTGCACCCTGAAAAGAACCGTCACCACCGATAACTACCAAACCGTCAATACCATGTTTTTTGCAGATATCAGCACCCTTTTGCTGTCCCTCCGGTGTTCTGAATTCAGCACATCTGGCTGTATAAAGAATAGTACCGCCTCTTTGAATTATATCAGATACACTATGTGCATCCATATCTACAATATCCTCTTCAAGAAGTCCCTGATATCCTCGTCTGATACCCTTTACTTTTTTGCCACGTGCAATAGCTATTCTCACAACCGCTCTGATTGCTGCGTTCATACCCGGTGCATCACCGCCACTTGTTAATACACCAATAGTGCTTACTTCATTTGCCATTTATATTGCCTCCTGCATTACTTTAATATATTCATTCTTCAAACATTATACGGATATATTCTAATACCTTTTTGAATGGTTTTCAAGTACTAAGAAAAAATTTTGTTTATATTATTATTTCAAAGCCACATTGTCTTTTCCGTATTTATTCTTTAACCTTTCCACAAGAACATCATCTGCATTTACACTATAAGCTTTTGGTAAAAGCTTTTTTGCTTTTTCATCAGTCAGATATATTACCACATTGTCTTTTCCGTCAGAATCCGCAAGCAGCTCTAAAAGTTCCTGCTCTTTACTTAAGTATTCCCCTTTATCCTTAAATCTTATCCAAAGCTCAGATGGTAAATCATTAAACAGCATAATGTTTTCACAGATAAGTTTGCCGTTCTCTTCTTCATTTGCTGAAACTCTGCCTGTAATAAAAGCTCTTTCCTCCTCTTTCAAAACAAACCTGTATTTCTCAAAATCCTTTGGAAAGACTATTACCTCTACTGTACCATAGATATCCTCCAAAGTTATAAATGCCATGACCTTATTATTTTTGGTGGTTTTCATATTAACAGATGTTATGATGCCTCCTATAGTTTCACGGCTTCCATCCTTTACTTTCATCTCATCTTCATCTGCTGTAAAATCCGAAGATACAGCCGTAATCCTTTTCTTCCATTTAGGCATGTACTCCTCCAGCGGATGTCCGCTTACATATACTCCAATCACCTCTTTTTCAAAAGCAAGCAACTCAAGCTTTGTAAATTCTGACACATCAGGTACTTTTATCTCATAGTCCTGTTTATTCTCCTCAGTAGCAAAATCAAACAATGTCATCTGACCTGCCATATTATTTTTCCTGTCCTGGGCAATAGAATCTACCACCTGTACATATATCATCATAAGCTGTCGTCTTTTCAGTCCAAAGCCGTCAAAAGCCCCTGCTTTTATGAAGCTTTCAATAGTTCTCTTATTTACCTCTTTACCTGTAAGTCTTATTACAAAGTCCTTTAGTGAAGTAAATTCTCCTCTTAAATTTCTCTCCTCTACTATATTGTCTATAACACTCTTTCCTATACTTTTTAATGCGGAAAGACCATATCTTATCTGTCCGTTTTCTACCGAAAAATCTCTTTCCCCTCTGTTTATGTCCGGCGGTAAAATATTAATACCCATATTTCGACAAATCATAATATACTCTGACACCTTGCCTGAATTTTCTATAAACGAAGTCATAAGTGATGCCATAAATTCCACCGGATAGTAGTGCTTTAAGTACGCTGTCTGATATGCTACCACTGCATATGCGGCTGCATGTGATTTGTTAAACGCATATTTTGCAAAATCTATCATTTCATCATATATTTTATTGGCAATGGCTTCACTGATACCGTTTTTGATACAACCCGGTATACCCTCTTCCTCATTTCCATAGACAAAGCTCTGTCTTTCCTTTTCCATTACAGAGGTTTTTTTCTTTGACATGGCTCTTCTGAGAATATCACTTCTTCCCAAAGTATATCCTGCCAAATCCCTTACAATCTGCATTACCTGCTCCTGATACACTATACATCCATATGTAGGCTTTAGTATAGGCTCCAGTTGTGGACAATCATAAGTAATTGTAGAAGCATTGTTTTTTCCGTCTACATATTTTGGAATAAAGTCCATTGGCCCCGGTCTGTACAATGCTATACCCGCAATAATATCATCCAGATTATCCGGTTTTAATTCCTTCATGAAATTTTTCATCCCCGCACTTTCAAGCTGAAAGATACCTTCTGTTTTTCCGGTGCCTATAAGTCCGAATACTGCTTTATCATCATAATCTATACGCTCTAAATCCAATAAGGTACCGGTACTCTTTTTAATCATTCTCACAGCATTTTGAATGACAGTAAGTGTTCTAAGTCCTAAAAAATCCATTTTTAACAGACCAAGCTCCTCCAGTGTTGTCATAATATACTGTGTTGTAATAGTACCGTCAGAAGCTCTTGATAGCGGTACAAATTCATCAACTGCTTTAGAGCTGATAAGTACTCCTGCTGCGTGCATAGAGGTATGTCTTGGAAGTCCCTCCAGTCTCATAGACATATCTATTAAATATTTTATCTGTGGATTGTTATCATAGCTTTCCTTCAGAATCGGATTCATATGCAATGCTTTTTCCAATGTTATATTTAATTCATTTGGTATCATCTTTGCAATGGTATCCACTTCAGCATATGGCATATCTAAAACTCTGCCTACATCACGAATTACACCCTTTGCTGCCAGAGTACCAAAGGTTACAATCTGAGATACCTTTTCCTTACCGTACTTTTGCACTACATAATCAATGACCTCTCCACGCCTCTCCATACAGAAATCCACATCAATATCAGGCATGGACACACGTTCCGGATTTAAAAATCTTTCAAAAAGAAGATTGTATTTAATCGGGTCAATATCTGTAATTTCCAAAGTATATGCTACAATACTGCCTGCTGCCGAGCCTCGTCCCGGTCCTACGGCTATACCGTTTCTTTTAGCATAGTTAATAAAATCCCATACTATCAGAAAGTAATCTATAAAACCCATATTTTTAATAACAGAAAGCTCATAATCCAATCTTTCCTGCAACTTTTTATATTCCTGACCATCTATACCGGAATATCTCTTTTCCAAACCCTTCGTGCATAAATAAAGCAAATAATTCCAGCTGGCTTCCATGTCATCCTCTGCACCTTTATGAAATTCCTCGGGTACATCAAATCTTGGAAGCTTTCTTACACCAAACTCTATTTCTACATTACACCTTTCGGCAATTTTGTGAGTATTGTCAAGTGCTGTTCCTGCATAAGGAAATAATGCCCTCATTTCCTCCTCACTCTTTAGATAATACTGACCGCCCTCATATCTCATTCTGTTTTCATCTGATACCTTTTTTCCGGTCTGTATACAGAGCAAAATATCATGTGGTATATTATCCTCTGCAAAAATGTAATGAATGTCATTAGTAGCTACCAGCTCTATATCAAGCTCCTTACTAAGTCTTAGAAGCCCTACATTAACTGTCTTTTGATTTTCTATTCCATGGTCCTGAAGTTCTAAAAAGAAATTGCCTTTGCCAAATATCTTTTCATACCTAAGTGCTGCTTCCTTTGCTCCCTCATAGCTGCCTCTTACAAGATTTCTTGAAACCTCTCCTGCGAGACAGGCACTAAGTGCAATTATCCCCTCCGAATAATGCTCTAAAACCTCATAATCTACTCGTGGCTTATAATAAAACCCTTCCGTAAATCCCTTTGATACAATCTTCATAAGATTGTGATAACCCAAATCGTTCTCGGCAAGCAGTACCAGATGATAATATCTGTCTTCACCCATATTAGGATCTCTGTCAAATCTTGAGCCTGGAGATACATATATCTCACAGCCTATAATAGGTTTAATTCCTACATCTTTTGCTGCCTTATAAAAATCAATAACACCATACATTACACCATGATCTGTAATTGCAAGACTATCCATATTTAAATCCTTAGCACGTCTGACTATTTCTTTTATTTTGCTGGAGCCATCCAGAAGACTAAACTCTGTATGCACGTGTAAATGTGTAAATGCCATTGTCTCTTTCCTTTCCGTACTTTAATTTTACTATTTAATTTCCATAATGTTATAACTATATACCAGTATGAAAAAGTCTTCATATGTTATAACCCTTTCCGGATTTACAAAGCTGCCTCCGTATAAATATTCGTAGTACTCGTTTCCTGTTAATAATATAAAATATTTATCATAGGAATTGTCCTTATACCAGTTTATATTTGTCTGGTACATTCTTGGATATATTTTTCCGTTATCAATTCTTGTACACCTTACCTTTACCTTACTGTCGGATAAAAGTGTAATACTGTTTGCATTCCAGAAGGTAGCATAACCATATTCCAAATCATTATCCTCTAAAAGCTGTGTAAGCTCCTGTAGCTGTCTGTTCGCCTCTGTCTGTTTATCAAGCTTTACAATATCATTAACAGATAATAATATCATTATTATCATTGGAACGGCTATTATAGCAGATATTCTGCGGTAGCTCTTATTCCGGTATATCCATCTCATAAACATTACACATAATATAACCGAAGTTCCTACAACAGGCGAAAGTCTCCAGCAGGCAGTATTTAAACTGCCAAATATCCAACCCAGAAGTATAAGTGCTGTCATAAATACATGAGTAAGTATCATCAGTCTGTACGATACCTCCTCAAACCTTTTATACATACAGGTCATAATAACAGGTATTGTAATTATAACTAATGCACATATAATTTTTAACAGCGCTAAAATTCCGTCAAAGGAATATATTAATACATCCGAAGATACCTTTACTCCAAACAATGTAAACAGCTGTGGAATTAAACTCAGAAAATTGTCCATCCATGCTTTCTGGTCGGAAAACGTAGAATATCCATCCTGATAGCCTGCCACAATATCTCCGTTTACAAAGACAGACATAATAAAACCTGTCATTACACATATTACCAGACTAAATATCAGGATATACTTTTTATAGTTTTTTTCACATATAAATGGTGTCTTTAAATCAAAAAATATCTCTGCAATAAGTGCTGCCACTACCGGAAGCCCATAAATAGTAAGTGACTGTATTCCGTTCATTGAACACAAAACTGTCCATATACATAAAAATATATAATATCTCTTTTTAGTATTTTCACTTTTTATAATTCTAAGAACAAGCCCTAACCCCACCATTAAAAACAGCAGACCTAAGCTGTAATATATAATATGACACCAGAATATTTCCCGCAATTTCTCACTAATGGAAAATACCATAAGAACCGATATCAGGGTAACACAGCTCCACTTATAGCTTAAATCCATTGACCTGCATAAAAATACTAATGCTGCCGCAAACACCAATGCAAACAGCACCATTCCACATATCTGTGCGATCATGCCCACACCGAATACAGCTACAAACGGAAGCATTAAAAGCTGTCCTCCAAAAGGCAAAAGACAGGCATAATAAAATTCCTGATTCATCAATGAATTACCGTCTATAATAGCCTCTGCCCATGTAATTGTATCTGTACAGTCTGCATGATAGTAACCCTTGGAAATAAATATTATAAAAATAAGTACCATGCCTACTCCGAATATTCCTATAAATAGAGCAGCTATGTTCAGCATACTATTTTTTTTCATGATATTCCTCCTCGGTATTTACATTCCATATATTAGCTTTATCCTTTTTGCCGTTTATAATATTAGAAACTGCTTCAAAGGAAGTCACCATAGAATGATCCATATTATTGTATCTGTGCTGACCATTTCTTCCTACGCAATATAAATTTTCATACCCATCCAAAAAATTAACAAGCTCATCTATTCTGTCATAAGTATCAAAATATGCAGGATATGCTTTTTTTACCTTTTCTCTATGGGCATCCAAAATATCCTTTTCATTGGAGATAATACCCATTCTTATCAATTCCTTTCCTGCAAAGCTGATACACTCTTCATCTGTCATATTGTAGAAGTCATCGTTCTCATTGCAGAAATATTCAAGTCCTATCCAGACCTTACTGTCAATATCCTTAACAAGATACGGAGACCAGTTGTTGAATATCTGAATACGTCCAAGCTTTACACCCGTATCCTGCACATATATCCAGCAATCAGGTACTATATCATTTAATGTCTTTAGCTCCGTTTCATTCTTTAAGTTAAGCCTGTCCACCAGAATACCAACGGTAATGAAATCTCTGTATGGAAGTCCCTTTGCAATGTCAGATATAGTACTATCTACATTCTTCATGCCTGCTACCAAATCCTTAAGAGGCATTGAAGATATAAATATATCACCCTCAAGTTCTATTTTCTGACCATCCTTTTCATATGCTATGCTTTTGATTTTGTCGTCAATATTGTTTATATCCGTAACTCTGGCATTTTTTATAATCATACCACCCATTTTTTCAAAGCCTTTGGCAGCCGTCTCCCATAGCTGTCCCGGACCATATTTAGGATAGTAAAACTCCTCTATTAAAGAGGTTTCTACTTTTTTATTCTTAGCGTTTTTTCTAAATATTTTTGAAAATACATCCTTTATAATAGCTATTACAGAAAGCCCCTTTACTCTCTGTGCCCCCCAGTCTGCTGAAATTTCACTTGGATGTCTTCCCCAAAGCTTTTCCGTATATCCCTCAAAAAACATAGAATATAGCTTACGCCCAAATCTGTTTATATAAAAATTCTCTAAAGAGGTTTCTTTCTTTTTGAAAATACATGATTTCATATAACTGAAGCCTGCACATACAGTTGTGAAAAAGCCCATATTCTTAATAGTCTGCCACTTAAGACTTATAGGGTAATCAAAAAATTTTTTCCTATAATATATTCTTGATACCCTGTTTCTGATAAGCATTACTTCATCTTCCTTTTCCGGGTCAGGACCGTTTTCTGCAAGTGCTTTTTTTCTTCCTAACAGCTTATCATCATATGCCTCTTTCCCCTGTGTAGGCATAATTCTTGACCACCATTCCATTACCTGGTCATCCTTTGAAAAAAACCGGTGTCCTCCTATATCCATTCTGTTTCCATTATATTTTACTGTTCTGGAAATTCCGCCTATTTCATTGCTTTCTTCTAATATAATAACCTCATAATTTTCTCTATCTTTATCCAGAAGTTCAAAGCCCGCTGTAATACCGGCAGGACCGCCTCCTATTATAATAACCTTTTTCACAAACCTTCTCCAATCAAATTAAATGTTATACCATAAAATCACAGGGTGATTTTATGGGTCGAGTGCGTAAGCCTTGTGCTTACTCACGATGACATTATACCATAAAATTGCCTGTCAATTTTATGGGGCGAGCGCATAAAGCGAAGCTTTATTCACGAGCCTGTTATACCATAAAATCATAGCTTTTATACTCTCGGCACACCGAGTTGTTTACAACTCGGTGTTATGCTACATAATCGGCTAATCTTTACTGCCTCGTGGATAAATCTTCGATTTATGCACTCGGTGTTATTCTATCTTCTATACAGAATTATTTTTCTTGCTAAAAAGTTCCACAGCAATACTATAATAGCTGCCAC
This sequence comes from uncultured Clostridia bacterium, assembly GCA_947174885.1. Classification (GTDB taxonomy): domain Bacteria; phylum Bacillota; class Clostridia; order Lachnospirales; family Lachnospiraceae; genus SVEL01. The sequence goes on along the minus strand of CAMWKO010000001.1, from coordinate 138,099 downwards.
GACCTTAGAAAGCATAAAATATATTCCTACCATATCTGTCAGAATATACATTATAATTTCCGTAAACAGCAGACCTATTACTCCGATTACTCCATATACAATAAATTCAACTCTACCATCCACTTTACTTTTTTTAAAAACTAATAGCTTTGATAGTATATAATTACATATCAACCCAATTACAAATGCAAATACAGCTGCAATTAAGTAATTAATACCTGTCTTCTCAATAAAAAAAAGACTTCCACCGTCTACAATAAAGGCAATTCCACCTACAAAAACATATCTGAAAAATTGTATAACGGAATTACTTGTCGTTTCTGTAAACAAGCCTTTAAAGTCCAGATTTTTTATATAATCAAATAATTCTTTCATAAAGAGCCTCTATTATAAAAATATCACTTCATATTATATAAAATTATAGGTATTCTTTCAAGGCAAATATACGGAAACTCTATAAATGTAATATGACTTATATAATACAACCGCTCTTTATATAAAAAGAGTGCTTTGAAAATTATAATAAATAATATAATTTTCAAGCACTCTGCTATTAAATCACATTTTATACATTACTAAGCTGTCTGGCTTAAGTATTCTTCTATTTTACTGATAGCATCATTCTCATCATTTCCTTCTGCTGAAACCTTTACCTTTTCACCTGTTGCTAAACCTAATGCCATCATACCCATTATACTTTTTGCATTAACCCTCTTATTCTCATACTCTACATAAATTGAACTGTCAAACTGACTTGCCACCTGTACAAATAATGCTACTGGTCTTGCTGCCAATCCACTTTTGATTTCGATAATCATGTCCTTAGTTACCATGTTTTCCTCCTAGTTTTTTCCTAGACATTGCCTCTCAAATCGTCTGCTAATTCACTTAATTTTCTAAGTCTGTGGTTCACTCCTGATTTTCCTACCGGTTTAGGAAGCATTTCTCCAAGCTCCTTTAATGATGCTTCCGGATTTTCCAATCTTAAAATTGCAATTTCCTCCAGCTGCACAGAAAGCTCTGTAAAGCCTATGGTATCTCTGATATATTTAATATCTTCGATTTGTTTTACTGCCGCTGCTACTGTTTTATTGATATTGGCAGTCTCACAGTTTACCTTCCTATTTACGGAATTTCTCATTTCCTTTAAAATTCTTACATTCTCGAGGTTCATCAGTGCCACATGGGCCTCCATAACATTTAAAATATCTACTATGGACGAGCCTTCTTTGATATATACCACAAAATGACGCTTTCTTTCAACTATTTTCGCTTCAATCTGAAAAATATTTATAATCTGACATAACTGAGCTGCCTTTTCATAAACATTACATACAATTTCAAAATGGTAAAATTTTTCCGGAGTGCTGATTGAACCTGCAGCTAAAAATGCTCCTCTGATAAAAGCTCTTTTACAGCACGGATTCATAATCACCACATTATCAACTGACATATTCTCTTCAATCTCACCATATTTATTTACAAGCTTTGAAGCCTGTAAAATTCTCATTGCATCGTCATGCCTATTAACAGTAATAGTATATGTACGACCTTTCTTCAAATATACATTTTGCTTTATGGTAATTTCGGCTATTATATTAAATGTTTTTTTCAATAATGTAAAGTACTTTCTTGCTAAAGATATATTTTCTGATTGAATTTTTACTGAATATTTATTTCTTTCAGAAATGACAATTCTGCCACAAAGGCTGATTATTGCTGATATTTCCGCTATATTACAATGCCTTGCACCGGAAATCTGTCTGGATAATTCTTCTTTCACTTCTTTTGAAAATGACATTTGACCTCCTCATACTTAATCCTGCTCTCGTGGCAGGATTAAGCATAAATTCAAATTTAGAAATTAATTTCAAACTATCTTCTCTCTATATCCCTATGTGTAAGCTTTATTCCATAAGCATCGCTTTTATTTAATTCATTGTACAGCATATTTGCCACAGTAACAGAACGGTGCTTTCCTCCCGTACATCCAATACTTATAACAAGCTGATTTTTACCCTCTGCTACATAGTTTGGTATAAGAAATTTTATCATATCCAGAAGTTTTTCAACAAATTCTCCGGATATCTCTGAGTTCATTACATATTCCTGTACTTCTTTATTATTACCCGTTTTAGGGCGCAAATCTTCCACATAGTATGGATTAGGCATAAACCTGACATCAAACACCAAATCTGAATCTGTAGGTATGCCATACTTAAAACCAAAAGAAAGTACATTAATAAATATATTCTTATACTCTTTATTATTTATAAAAATTTTTTCTAATTCGCCTCTTAACTCTTTAACCAACAGTAAATCCGTATCTATAATATAGTCAGCCTTTACCTTTAGAAAGGCTAATGTTTCTCTTTCCTTCGCAATTCCCTCATCTACCCGTCCCATAGTGGTAAGCGGATGAGAGCGTCTGGTTTCCTTGAATCTCTTAATAAGCATTTCATCTGAGGCATCTAAAAATAAGACCTCCAACGGCTTTCCGGATGCTTTTATGCCATCTATAATATGATCAAGCTGCATTAATGAGTGTCCGCTTCTGATATCTATACCTATAGCAATCTGGGATATTTCGTTTTCATCTGTTCCAAATGCCAGATCCACAAATTTATTAATAAGCATTACAGGGAGGTTGTCCACGCAAAAATATCCCAAATCCTCTAATATCTTCATAGTTGTACTTTTACCTGCTCCTGACATTCCCGTTACAATAACAAATCTCATAATATCCTCCTGCTCCTATAGTATTTTCACTTCCGGTTCGATAACCACTCCAAACTGTCTGTAAACTTCTTCTGATACATACTTTATCAGGCTCCTTACATCTTCAGCAGTAGCATTACCCGTATTAATTACAAATCCTGAATGTTTTTCCGAAACCTTGGCACCACCTACCGTATAACCTTTAAGCCCTGCATCCTCAATGAGCTTTCCTGCAAAATATCCTGTAGGTCTTTTAAAGGTACTTCCCGCACTTGGATACTCTAATGGCTGTTTTTCCCTTCTTCTGCTACTAAAATCATCCATTACGGCTTTTATATCCTCTGCCTTTCCCTTTTTAAGGTTAATCTCACATTCAAGCACTATATATTCCTTTTCTTCTATAATACTGTGTCTGTAAGATAACTCCAGTTCCTCATTTGTCAAAATAAATATATTTCCATTTCTATCACAGACTGTGGCAGATACAATAATATCCCTCATTTCTCCACCATAGGCACCTGCATTCATAACTACAGCTCCACCTATACTACCGGGAATTCCTGCTGCAAATTCCATTCCCGCAAGACTGCATTTCAAGGCTTCCTTTGCAGTCCTTGACAGTAATGCTCCTGCACCTGCTACTATTTTAGTACCAGAGACCTCTATATCCGACATATTTTCGCCTATGTATATAATAACCCCCTCATATCCCTCATCCGGTGCTAATATATTACTTCCGTTTCCCAGTATATAGTATTTTATATTATTATCATTTAGTGCTTTTACAAGCTTAGACAACTGACCATTATTTTCCGGTGATACAAAAAAATCAGCATATCCTCCAATTCTAAAGGTTGTATGCTTTTTCAATAACTCTTTCGTTTTAATATTTTCTTTCGGAACTATACTGCTTATAATATTAAGGATATCTTCCGGCATAATATGCTCCTTTTCTATTTATTCCCGCGAGCAATGAGCCAAATGCCATGCTTGCATGAGCATTTGGCGAATGCCGCGAGGGTCGAATACCCCGCAGCTCTGCTGCGTAACAAGATTGATGCCCCGTCAGCTTGCTGCGGGGTATTTGACTGCTTCTGTCTTGCGGATAAAATTACAGATTTTTTGCCATGAGCTCACGGAATTGCATACAACTTGGTGATATTTTGACACACATAAAAATCATAGATTTTTGCTTTGGGCTCACTGAATTGTATACAATTGTGTGCTATTTTGCCTCTCATATAAAACTATAAATCTTTTACTCTCTATATGTTGAGCTGTTTACAACTCGGTACTAAGAAAGAATAAGTGCTGCTGCACCATAGATACCCGCATCATTTCCCAATGATGCTAATATAAATTTAGTATCTCTGCTTGCAAAAAATGCGTATTCCTTATAATATTTTTCAATTCTATCTATTAAAAACTGTCCTGCTTTACTTACACCACCACCAATAACAAATACACCCGGATTTACAACACAGGAAATATGAGCCGCTGCCTTTCCTAAGTATTTACCAAGTTCATCTACTGCAAGATTGGCTATCTCATCACCTGATTTTGCCATATCAAATACATCTTTAGCTGTAAAGTTTTCAATCTCTCTAATCTTAGAAGCCTTGTCTGTGGAATTTAAAATCTTCTTTGTAACCTTTACCACGCCTGTAGCAGAGGCATATTGTTCAAGGCATCCTTTCTTTCCGCATCCACAGGTTCCCTCTTCATCATCACTCATTGGCATATGTCCGATTTCACCTGCCGCACCATTTACACCTGTAATAATCTTTCCACCGATGATGACACCACCACCAACACCTGTACCAAGTGTAATCATAACCATATTCTTCTCGCCTTCAGCACTACCCTTAAACATTTCTCCAAGAGCTGCCACATTGGCATCATTACCACACTTTACATTTACTTCACCAAATATTTCTTTAAACTTTTCTCCTACATTGAAAATGCCCCATCCCAAATTTACACATTTAAGTACTGTTCCGTCATCTGCTACTGCACCCGGAATACCAAGACCCACACCTGTAATATCACTTTTTGATATCTCATTTATAGTAAGTATTTCCGTAATCTTATCACATATATCCGGAATAATCATTTTTCCGTCTTCTTCCTTACGGGTAGGGATTTCACACTTATACTTTAATGTTCCCTCTTCATCAAACATACCCAGCTTTACTGTAGTACCACCAATATCCACACCAAAACATACTTTACTCATTTTTTCGTCCTCCATTCTAATTTTATCTTTATTTATTCCTCTGTCTTTGTAAGATTTCTCTGTACTCTGTTATACAGCTCCTTCGCTGCATTGTATCCCATCTTACGCTGACGGTAATTAACAGCTGCTGACTCAACTATTACTGCTAAATTACGTCCCGGTCTAATTGGAATAGAATGACTTACTACCTTGTTTCCAAGAAATTCTGTATATTCCTCCTCAAGACCTAATCTGTCATATTCCTTATCTCTGCTCCATTCCTCCAAATTTATCACAAGGTCAATACTTTGTGTATCCTTTACACTTCCAACACCAAATAAAGTTTTTACATCAATAATACCGATACCTCTGAGTTCGATAAAATGTCTTGTAATATCCGGTGCTGAACCAATAAGTGTTTCCCCACTAACTCTCCTGATTTCAACCACATCATCAGAAACAAGACGATGTCCTCTCTTTATAAGCTCTAATGCAGCTTCACTCTTACCAATACCACTTTCACCCATAATAAGAACGCCTTCACCATAAACATCTACAAGTACACCATGAATAGATATGCAAGGTGCCAGCTCTACATTAAGCCATCTGATAATTTCTGCTGTTAAATCGGAAGTGGTTTTATCTGATACTAAAACCGGAACTCCATATTTTTCACCTGCTGATATAATATCTTTATCAGGCTCTAATCCTCTGCAAAATATAATACATGGTGATTTCTGTGACATAAGCATATCATATACTTCCATTTTTTTATCTCTGTCCATTTGTTCTAAGAAAGTATATTCAACATATCCCATAATCTGAACTCTTTCACTCGGAAAATGTTCAAAATATCCTACCAAACCCAGACTTGGTCTATTTATTTCAGGAACAGTTATTTTTATTTCTTCTACATTTACATTTGCTGTACAACTTCTCAACCCGTTTTTTTCAATAAGCTCTGAAAGCTTAACACTGCTTTGACCTGCCATAGTAACCTCCAACGTTCATTTTTTTACATATAGCTATATATTACCCCAAACTACTACATATTTCCATATCATTTTTTTATTATCCCATAAAATCACAAGGTGATTTTATGGGTCGAGTGCATAAACCGCAGGTTTATTCACGATGACATTATACCATAAAATAGCAAAGCGATTTATGGGTCGAGTGAGTAATCCCTGTGCTTACTCACGATGACTCCCCCCTCATTGGTTAGTGATGAAAAAATGAATATATATTATTTGCCACCTCTTCATTTAATGATGGCACTTCCTTCAATTCTTCAACCGAAGCATTCTTTATTTCTTCTATAGATTTGAAATGCTTCATCAATGATTTTCTTCTGGTTTCCCCCACTCCCGGAATATCATCAAGTATAGATTTAATCTGGTTTTTGCCACGCAGACTTCTATGAAATTCAATAGCAAATCTATGAGCTTCATCCTGTATTCTTGTAATAAGTTTAAACATTTCTCCATGAGTATCTATAGCGATTTCTTCTCCATTATAATAGAGACCTCTGGTTCTATGGTGGTCATCCTTTACCATACCGCATACAGGTATGTTGATTTTAAGGCTGTCAAGTACCTCCAGCGCAACGTTAACCTGTCCCATACCTCCATCCATAAGTATAAGTTCAGGAAAGTTTGAGAATTTACCCAACTCTAAGTCCTCTTCTCCAAGAGTTTCTCTCTCCTCCATACCATGCAAAAATCTTCTGGTTAAAACCTCTCTCATACTACTATAATCATCCGGTCCTGTTACTGTCTTTATTTTAAATTTTCTATAGTTATTCCTCTTTGGTTTTCCCTTTTCATACACTATCATAGAACCAACGGATAACATTCCGGCTGTATTTGAAATATCAAATGCCTCCATTCTGTATGAGCCATCTGATGTTTCTATACCTATAGTTTCAAATAGCTCTCTGGCTGCCCCTATAGTTCTCTCCTCCTGCAGTTTTATCTTTTCCTTATCCTTAGTTAGTACCAGCTTTGCATTCTTCTTTGCCAACTCCACCATTTTTTCTTTTTCACCTTTTTTAGGTGTAATAAGCCTTACCTTTGAGCCCTTGACTTTACTTAACCATTCAGAAATTATTTCACTGTCATTTAATTCCTTTGGAAGCAAAATCTCTTTTGGCACAAAAGGTGTCCCTGAATAATACTGTTTAATAAAGCTTTCTAATATCTGCTCCCCTTTTTCAAGATATGCCGTAGACATATGGAAATGCTCACGTCCAATCAGTTTTCCCTCTCTTATAAAAAATACCTGCACCACTGCATCAAAATCCTCAGAAGCATATGCAATCACATCTCTATCCATCATTTCTTCTGAAGTAATCTTCTGTTTCTGTGCAATAATCTTTATGCTGTTTAGTAAATCTCTATATTCCGCTGCCTTTTCAAACTCCATATTTTGAGAAGCAGTATACATTCTTTCTTCTAAATCTGACATTACCTTATCATATTTTCCATTTAAAAACTCAATGGCATCTTCAATGGATTTTTTATATTCCTCACTACTTATATATCCCATACATGGTCCGTTACACTGCTTTATATGATAGTTTAAGCATACTCTGCCCTTTCCGATATCCTCAGGCAGTTTTTTCCTGCAGGAGCGCACCTTATATATTTTCCTTAGAAGCTCTATAGTTTCCTTTACCGCTCCTGAACTTGTATATGGTCCGAAATATCTGGACTTATCCTTTTTCATATCTCTTGAAATGAGTATTCTTGGAAAATCTTCATAGGTAGTTACTTTAATGTATGGATATGTTTTATCATCCTTTAACATTGTATTATACCTTGGACGATGCTCTTTTATAAGATTGCACTCTAAAATAAGAGCCTCCAGCTCGGAGTCAGTCACAATATATTCAAAATAGCTTATATTTGAAACCATATGTTTTATTTTTGAAGTCTTATTGGTACTTTCCCTGAAATACTGCCGTACTCTGTTTCTCAGACTTATGGCCTTCCCTACATATATTATTTCATCTTTTTCGTTGTGCATTAAATAGACTCCCGGCGATGTCGGGAGTTTCTTTAATTCCTCTTCAATATCAAACATATCTTACTCTTCACTATCTTCACTGTCACTGTTTTTTACCTGATTATATATCTCCATAAATTGCTTTCCCGTAATAGTTTCCTTTTCATATAAATAGGTCGCAATCTTATCTAATACATCTCTGTTTTCAAGCAAAAGTGCCTTTGCCTTTGCATAGCATTCCTTTAGTAAGGTCTTAACCTCAGTATCTATTTCTGCTGCTGTTACGTCCGAACAATTAAGAGAACTTCTTCCACTTAAATATTTATCTTCTACACTTTCAAGTGACATAAGTCCGAATTTATCAGACATACCATACTGTGTAATCATTGCTCTGGCAAGCTCTGTTGCCTTTTCCATATCATTTGACGCTCCTGTAGTTACAGTGTCAAAAACAATTTCTTCAGAAGCACGACCGCCTAAAAGCGTTGTAATTCTTGCCAGTAATTCATCCTTACTCATAAGATATTTTTCTTCTTCAGGTACCTGCATTACATAACCCAATGAACCCATAGTTCTTGGTACAATAGTAATCTTCTGAACAGGCTCTGAATTTTTCTCTAATGCCGTAATAAGTGCATGACCAACCTCATGATATGCAACTGTTCTCTTTTCCTTTTCACTTAAAATTCTGTCCTTTTTCTCTTTACCGGCAATAACCACTTCCACTGACTCAAATAAATCAGACTGAGAAATTGCTGTTCTTCCGTTTTTAACTGCATTAATGGCAGCTTCATTTATCATATTGGCAAGATCTGAGCCTACTGCACCGGAGGTTGCAAGACCAATAGCATCTAAATCTACGGTTTCGTCCATAGCTACATTCTTTGAATGAACCTTTAAGGTTTCTACCCTGCCCTTTAAATCAGGTTTATCAATAATTATTCTTCTGTCAAAACGTCCCGGTCTTAGAAGTGCCTTATCAAGTACATCCGGTCTGTTAGTAGCAGCCAAAATAAACAAGCCCTTTGAAGAATCAAATCCGTCCATTTCTGAAAGCAGCTGATTTAGAGTCTGTTCCCTTTCATCATTTCCGCCACCGTACTTTGAATCACGGCTTTTACCTATAGCATCTATTTCATCAATAAATATAATACATGGAGCATTCTGCTGTGCCTGCTTAAATAAATCTCTGACTCTTGAAGCACCCACACCTACATATAACTCTACAAAATCCGAACCGGAAAGAGAGAAAAACGGTACATTTGCTTCTCCTGCAACAGCCTTTGCAAGCAAGGTTTTACCTGTACCCGGAGGTCCCACAAGTAATGCACCCTTTGGCAGTTTTGCACCTATTGATGCATACTTAGCCGGATTGTGAAGGAAATCAACTATTTCTGTAAGTGAATCCTTAGCTTCATCCTGTCCTGCTACATCAGCAAAGGTTACTCCCGTATCCTTCTGCATATACATCTTTGCTTTAGACTTACCTACGCTCATAGCTCCACCACCCATACGCTTGAATATCATTCCCATAAAGAAATAAATCAATATAAATGGAAGAATCCATGAAATAATAATCTCTAATATAGTAGATCCCGAATCCGAGCTGTCTGCCTTAAACTCGATATCCGCTTCTGCCAGAGTCTCGTATAATGCATCAACACTTATAGCATTCGTATAGTAAATTTTCTTAATACCATCTCCAAATCCAAATATACCTGAATTTGTATTATTATTTTCAGTGTCCTCCTCCTTTGGAGTAATGATGATTTTTCCTGAGGTATTAATCACTACTGATTTTACCTCTCCATCCTCTATCATTTTAAGAAACCTATCATATGTAACTTCTTCTGAAGTTGCATTTGTATAAAGAGTTGTAAGAGCAGTCACTGCTAATAGTGTAAACATAGCTGCTATTAAAAGTATAATAATATTCTGCTTTTTCTTATTGTTATTTCCGTCACCTCTATTATTATTGTCATTCTGACTATTACTGCCATTTGGTGGAATATTATTTCTCTGATTATTTCCAAAATTATTATCCATTGTAACCTCTTTCTACTTTCTATATATCATTTCCATATCTATTATTATTTGCATTTCTCCTAAAAGAAATATAAATGTTTATTCCTTTAAATTCCATTTTTGATATATGACTGTAATTATAAAGATATTTTACCCATAAATCAATAATCTTATTGTAAAAAAGTATAAAGGTTTTATGAACATATTTTCTTAATTTTGGATTTTTAAAATTTAATATAGCATATTTTTGTTCTATGCTGTATAATAGTGCTTTGATGTTTAATTTTCATACACTACATTTTTTATAAAAATATTCTGTATAAAGATATACTTTTAGAAGCCGTCGCCAAGGTCAGGCAATCCTGATTTGGCTCGTTGCTTACGGGAATAAAAATATGAAAACTTTAAATAAAAGCATATAATTTACATATCAAGGAGGACAAGTTATGGCAGTAAAATACGTATTTGTAACCGGTGGAGTTGTGTCAGGTCTTGGCAAGGGCATTACCGCAGCATCTCTTGGAAGATTATTAAAGGCTCGCGGATATAAGGTTACAATGCAGAAATTTGACCCATACATTAATATTGACCCGGGTACTATGAACCCGATTCAGCATGGTGAAGTTTTTGTTACCGATGATGGTGCTGAAACAGATTTAGACCTTGGTCACTATGAAAGATTTATAGATGAAAGCCTTACAAAGAACTCCAACGTTACAACCGGTAAAGTATACTGGTCTGTACTTTCAAAGGAGCGTAGAGGTGATTTTGGCGGAGGTACTGTTCAGGTTATTCCTCATATTACAAACGAAATAAAGAGTCGTTTCCATAGAAATTATTCAACTACGGATACAGAAATTGCTATTATTGAAGTAGGCGGTACTGTTGGTGATATCGAAAGCCAGCCTTTCCTTGAATCCATTCGTCAGTTTCAGCATGAGGTAGGAAAGGAAAATGCTATACTTATACATGTTACACTTATTCCTTATCTGCGCTCTTCCGGTGAAATGAAGACAAAGCCTACACAGGCGAGCGTAAAGGAGCTTCAGGGAATGGGTATTCAGCCTGATATTATTGTCTGCCGTTCAGAAATGCCTGTAGACAAACAACTCAGAGATAAGATTGCTTTATTCTGTAACGTTCCAAACAATCATGTATTGCAAAATCTTGATGTTAGCGTACTATATGAAGCTCCGCTTGCCATGGAGGCTGAACATTTAGCTGAGGTTGCCTGTGAATGTTTAAATCTTGACTGTCCTACTCCTGATTTAAACGACTGGACTGATATGGTAAACAAAGCCAAGAATCTGTCAAAGGATGTAACTGTCGCTTTAGTAGGAAAATATATTTCACTCCATGATGCTTATATAAGTGTAGTTGAGTCATTACAGCATGCAGGTATTGCCAATGATGCAACTGTTCATATTAAATGGGTAGACTCTGAAACCGTTACAAAGGAAAATGTCGATGAAATATTTTCAGATGTTTCCGGTATTCTGGTTCCCGGTGGTTTTGGAAACCGTGGTATTGACGGAAAGATTTTTGCTATTACTTATGCCAGGGAAAACAATATTCCATTTCTTGGTCTCTGTCTTGGTATGCAGCTTTCAATCGTAGAATTTGCAAGAAATGTTGTAGGATATAGTGATGCACATAGTGTTGAATTAGACCCTAACACCACTCACCCTGTAATCCACTTAATGCCGGACCAGGATGGTATTGAAGATATTGGCGGCACTTTAAGGCTTGGCTCATATCCTTGTGTACTTGATAAAACTTCAAAATCATTTGAGCTTTACGGCGAGGAAATTATCCATGAACGTCACAGACACAGATACGAGGTAAACAATGACTTTAGAAATGTTTTAACAGAAAACGGTATGCTGCTTTCCGGTATTTCTCCTGACGGCAGAATAATTGAAATGGTCGAATTAAAAAATCACCCTTGGTTTATTGCTACTCAGGCTCATCCTGAGTTCAAATCAAGACCAAACAGACCACATCCGTTATTCAAGGGCTTTATCGAGGCATCTTTAAAATATAGTAAATAGTGATACTAAAAAGAAGCCGTCGCACTAAGATTAGTGTGACGGCTTCTTTTTGATTTACTGCTCCTCTATCTGTGAAAATCTCTGCCACTTTTTGCTTCTCCATCTCAAATACATCATTACACCCCGCACTACTTCATCTAATCCCTTTGCAAGCCATACACCCACAAAGCCCCAGCCCAGAACTATTCCGAACACATATGAAAGCAGTACACTTACCCCCCACATAGAGAACACACCTGCACACACAGGAAATCTTACATCTCCGGCTGCACGAAGAGAGTTAATAATTACAAGATTTGCAGCTCTTCCCACTTCATTTATAATATCTATCATAAAAATGGTTATACCAATCTTAATTATATCTTCATTATCCGTAAAAAGTCCCAACAGATATTTTCCGCTCAATATACATACAGCTGTTATGGTCATCGAAGCTGCAAGTCCCTTCCAAAAGGAATTAATACATAGCCTGTATGCCTCCTCCTTTTTACCTGCACCTATTTTCCATCCAATCATTATCGCAGTACCTTGGGCTATCGCTACTGCAAATAAATAATTATAGTTTGTAACAGTACTGATATATGAATTTGCTGTTACAGCTGTCTTTCCCATACCGCTTATAATTTTGGTAATAACAAGAGAAGCCAGATTGTAAGAAATTGTTTCTCCTGCTGACGGGACACCAATATTTAATATTTTTTTAATTTCTATTTTATTAAATATTATTAAATATTTTAGTCTGAATTCTTTAATTACTACCTTAAACATAATTATACCCATAACAAACATGGCAACCACTTTACTAACAGTTGTGGAAATTGCGGCACCTTTAACTCCAAGAGATGGTATAGGTCCTAATCCGAAAATCAGTACATAGTTCATTCCCACATTTAACAGATTCATTACCACTGTAATAGCCATACAGGTTTTTGTTTTTCCATGTGCTCTTAAAACTGCTGAAAATGTATTAACTACAGCCTGAATAAATACATAACCTCCTACTATTTCCATGTATGCCATACCGTCAACCATAAGGTCGGCATCAAGCTCCATGAACTTTAAAAGCTCACTTGCAAATACATACATAATCACACTCATAATAATGCCCATAAAAGTGTTTACCTGTAACGCCGCCCCTACCAGTCTGTTTTTTTCTTCGTTGCTCTTTTTGGCACCGATATACTGGGCGCATATTATGGATGTACCTGATGTAATTATGGAAAATACCAGACCTGAAATACCTACTACCTGATTTACGATACCTACCGCTCCCACTGCATCATCAGAGTACTGACTCAGCATAAATACATCTACTGTACCAAGCAGCATAAATAGAAAAGATTCTATTAGTATTGGCCATGTAAGATTAAATAATGTTGTTTTTTTCTCCATATCTATCCTCTTCATCTGTTGTTATTATGGTTTTACGTTCTATAATACCTGCATATTTTATATTTTACTCATAATCCTTCAGTCAGAAATTCCTGCATCTCTAATTTAAACACAAACTCAGGATTAAAAGTTTTTTAAGCCTTATTATCTCCCTAATCATAATTTCCTGAACTATCTTAAGGAAATTATATTTGACTTTCACACATCTATCTAATAAATATTCTACTTTTTTCAATTTCATATTTCTTATATTATCTTTATATTACTTGCACAATTCTATCATTTTTGTAAATACAATATATTACAGTGGATATACAAAAATCATATTTCTCTTTTAATTAATCATAAATAATGTTAAAATAATATAGTTATAATAAAAGGAGGTATTAAAAGTGAGAAACAAAAAACTTTTTGCTCTAGCACTTGCTACAACAATGGTAGCCAGTCTATTTACAGGCTGTAACAATGATAATGATTCAAAAAATGAACAGCCTACAACTACTACACAAAATAATGGTCCATCAGTAAGCGAAAATAACAATATCTACGGACTTACTGAAAATATTGAAGATGGTGCAATACTTCACTGTTTTTCATGGTCGTTCAATGCCATCAGCGAATCACTGGAAGATATTGCTATGGCCGGTTTTTCTGCTATACAGACTTCGCCTATCAATGCCTGCTATGACGGTGGTGATGCAGGTAATGAATTATTCGGTTCCGGTAAGTGGTATTATCACTATCAGCCAACTGACTGGACAATTGGTAACTATCAGTTAGGAACAAAAGAAGAATTTACTGCAATGTGCGAAAAAGCTCATTCTTATGGAATTAAAGTTATTGTTGATGTGGCTCCGAACCATACAACAAAGCAGACCGATGCTATAAGTCAGAACTTTTTAGATGCTGTTGGAGGCTTGGACAATTTATATCATTCAAATGGTATGTCAGATATCAGTAACTATCAGGACAGAAAACAATGTACTTTACAGGCTGTTGGTGGTCTTTATGATGTAAATACGGAAAATCCTGATTTCCAGAACTACTTTATAAACTATCTTAATGATGTTATTGCCTGTGGCGCAGACGGTTTCCGTTATGATACAGCAAAGCACATCGGTTTAAGCGATGACCCTCAGGATGATGCCAGTCTTCCTAATAACTTCTGGGACAGGGTAACAACAGAAGTTACAAATGCAAATTCTCTGTTTATGTATGGTGAAGTACTTCAGGATGGTGGAGAAAGAATTGCTGATTACATTAATAAAATCGGTGCTACAACAGCAAGCTCTTATGGTTCTTCTATCAGAAGCTGTCTTGTAGCAAGAAATATCGTTGCCGATACAGTTTCAAACTTAAAAATCGGAAATGCTTCTCCAAATGTAGTTACATGGGTCGAATCCCACGATAACTATACCGGTGATGATGCTACATATAAGCTTCTTGACAATAACAAAATTAAAATGGGCTGGTGTTTAATTACAGTCCGTGCAGAGGGAACTCCATTATTCTTCTCAAGACCATATGGTGCTACATCGGATAATATGTGGGGTACTTTCAACAAGATTGGCATGGTCGGAGATAATCTTTATAAAGATCCTCTTGTAGTTGCAAGCAATCGTTTTAGGAATGCCATGACCGGACTTTCAGAAAAATTATTTAATCCGGACGATAATAATTGTGTATTGTTTGTAGAAAGAGGTACTAAAGGATTAGCCATTATCAACAATGATACTTCCGACTATACATTTGAAGTTTCTACAAATCTTGAAAACGGTGATTACACAGATCGTGTAGATGGTACAACTACTTACACTGTAAAGGATGGTAAGATTACCGGTACCGTAAAAGCATCAAATGCTGTTATATTATATAATGATGGTTATGTAGATTTAAAGACACCTGCAACAGTAAAGGTTGCTGATGATACAAACGGCAGCTTTACAGGTGATTCCATTAAAGTTACTTTAGTGGCTGAAAATTCAGTTAAATCTTCATACTCTATTGATGGAGGCACAGCTACTGCATTTTCAAATGGTGATGTTATTACAGTAGGTGAAGGTCTTAACAGTTCTGAAACCACAAAGCTTACATTATATGGTGAAAATGAGGCCGGCAATAAGACATGTATCAGCTACATCTTTAAAAAGCAGGATGCTATTACAAACGGTGTAAAGATTTACTTTGAAAAGCCTGATGACTGGGGCGAAAGAATTTCTGCATATGTATATGATGAAACTTCTTACAGTGAAACAAAACAGAACTCTGCATGGCCAGGTGTTGCAATGGAAAAAGAAGCAGACGGTACCTATAGCTATACTTTCACAGAAGAATGGCTTGCTCCATTAGTAATCTTCACAGATGGCAACAAACAGTCAAACGGTGCCCTTGAACCGGGTGCAGCTGTTATCGCTGACAAAGTTTATTCAATTGACTAATATATAAATTAAATACTTAATATATTATTAAAGCATAAAATACAAATACATGTATTTTATGCTTTAATTTTATTCTTTTTTATAAAGATAGCAAAACTCAAGAAAAATTTTCTTCTACAGCAACATTTTATCTGTCATGACATCATTTGCTGAAGACGAATACAGTTTCATAAGCTTTTCTGTAGTCATGTTTTTCCTATCATCACCCTTTATATCCATAAGAAGTCTTCCCTGACTTAAGACTATTGTTCTATTGCCATAGTCAAGGGCATTTTGTATATTATGTGTAATCATGAGGGTTGTAATGTTATTCTCTTTAACTATTCTGTCTGTAATCTCCATTACCTTTCCTGCGGTCTTCGGATCAAGTGCTGCCGTATGTTCATCCAGAAGTAAAAGCTTTGGTGTAACAATAGTAGCCATCATTAAAGTTAATGCCTGTCTTTGTCCACCTGATAAAAGCCCTACAGGTGTTTTCATTCTATCCTCCAGTCCAAGTCCTAACTTAGCCAGCTTTTCTCTAAACAGCACAATATCCTTTTTTGAAATTCCAAAGGCAAGTGTTCTTTTCTTACCTCTGCCATAAGCCAAACCCAGATTTTCCTCAATCGTCATATTAGGAGCAGTCCCCTTTAATGGATCCTGAAAAAGCCTGCCTATAATCTTTGCTCTTTGATATTCCTTTAATCTTGTGATATCCCTGTCATCCAGATATATATGTCCGCTATCAACACCATATGTACCACATACAACATTCATAAGCGTTGATTTTCCTGCACCATTAGAACCAATAACAGTTACAAAATCACCCTTTTCTATATTTAAGTTAAAATCCGACAGAGCTTTTCTTTCATTAACAGTATTTTTATTAAAAGTAATATTTACATCATATAGCTTAAGCATTGACTTTTCCTCCTTTATCCCTCATACGATTATATGTCTTAACCACAAACCGTTTTACTGTAGGAATACTGATTGCCACTGCAACTATGAGCGCAGAGAAAAGTTTAAAGTCTATAGCCTTCATACCTATAGACATTGCAAGGCTAAGTACATACCTATATGCAGTTGCACCCACTACCGAGGACAGTATACATGAAACTATTGTATGTTTTCCAAAGAATACTTCACCGATAATAATAGATGCACAGCCGGCTACCAGCATACCCGTTCCTCCATTTGCATCGCCCGCTGAATTATACTGTGCAATAACACCACCACACATGGCAACTAATGCATTAGCAATCGCAAAACCTATAATTTTCATTCTGTCAGAATTAATAGAGGAAGCTCTTACCATATATTCATTATCGCCTGTTGCTCTAAGTGCCATACCCAGCTGTGTGTTCAAAAACCAATATACTACTATTATAACTATTAATGTAATACCACCTGTTACAATAATCTTGACCGGTGCATTTTCAGGAAGTATTTCTTCAAAGAAAGAAAAAATGGTTTCCTTTTTCCATAATGAAACATTTGGATTTCCATCCATAATATGCAGATTTACAGAATACAAACCCGTAAGTGTAATAATTCCTGCCAAAATTGGCTGAACATTGAGTTTTGTCTGTAGTATACCTGTAACCATACCCGCTAATGCACCTGCAACTACAGATAATAAAATACCTAAAAACGGATGTCCGTTATAAGCAAACATAACAGATACTGCTACACCAAGTGTAAAACTGCCATCTACAGTTAAATCCGGAATATCCAGAATTCTAAGAGATATAAATATACCTAACGCTAAAAGTGAATATATAAATCCCTGCTCTAATGTACCTGTAATCTGAGTTGTGCTTAATTGGATATTAATAATAATCAGCAAAAGAACTATCAGTATCACCTTTGGAATTAACGAAACTATTTTTTTACTGTTCATAAAATCAACCTTTCAAATAATAGGAACTTGTAATAATATCCTATCATACAAAAAATAAGAAGTGGCATTTTACCACTTCTTATTTTATATCATTTTTCCATACATCAATCAAGTAGAACTATAATAGAGTTTACTTTTCATTATATTTTCTGTTCATTATGTTTAATAATTTTTAAATTAAAAACTTTATGAATTTTAAAATAAAAATAAAAAAACACAAGAAAGGATAAGTTATTCAAATATTATAGTCTTTTCTCCATTTGCTATTTCATCAGGAATAGTAATTCCTATTTCTTCTGCTGTAGACTTATTGATATATGTGCTTAAATCTTCATTAAATACTTTAACCGGGATTTCTGAAGCTTTCTTTTCACCCTTTAAGATTGAGTCTACCATATTTGCTGTTTCTATACCGAGATCTGTATATTCAATACCTACAGTACCCAATCCGCCATCCTTAACCATTGAATCAGCACCTACAAATACCGGAATTTTAGAATCATTTGCAATCTGCGCTACAATACCCATAGCTCCTGCTATAGTATTATCATTTGGACTAAATATTGCATCTACATCTGCACATAAGCTTTCAACTGCCATCTGCACCTCTGATGAATTTGAAACGGCAGCTTCCTTTACTGTAATATTTTTAGCTTCACAGTATGCTTTTACAGTTTCAAGACAAGCCACTGAATTTGCCTCTCCTGAATTGTAAAGATATCCAAGTGTATTAAGCTCAGGTTTCATAGTTAATGCAAAATCCAGAATTTTTTCAATATCAAGTGCATCAGATGTACCTGTAATATTTCCGCCTGTACTTTCCAATGAATCTACAACTTCTGCTGCAACAGGATCTGTTACTGCTGAAAATACTACCGGAATCCTCTCTGAATACGGTGCAGCTGACTGTGCACAAGGAGTCGTAATGGCAATAATAACATCACAACCCTCACCTTCAAAGCTTTGAAGAATAGAAGCCACATTAGATACTTCACCATTTGCCTGCTGACAATCAATCTTGCAGTTTTCTCCATCCTTATAACCAAGCTCGCCAAGCCTTGTTATAATTGCATCTCTAATGGTATTGAGAGAAGCATGCTCCATAATCTGTACAATACCAATAGTATATGTCTTGTCAGATTTGTCTGAATTATCATCACCATTGTTACCACATGCACTTAATGTAAATAACATAACTGTAGTGAGTAATAGTGCTAAGATTTTTTTAATTTTCATATTTTCTTTACCCTTTCTGTCTTTCTTTTATAAAGTCTTTACATAATATAAATTGACTTATAAGATATTTCAAGGAGTATGTTTATCATATTAAAATACCGCATTACTTATTATAAATCATCCGGTATTAAAGTATTTGAAATATCTGTTTCCTTATATATTACGCAAATACGTTCATTATTTTATACCTTATTACATAAAAAGTAAATATTTCTATGCTCTTGAGTTTTCGTATTTTTATTTTTATCTTCAAAAAGTCTTGTTGCCAAAGGCAACATAGACATCTTGCACAAAAAGTTGCAGATGAAAGTGTACTTTCATCTGCAACTTCTTGTGTAAGATGCTTACATCATTATGATGATGTAAGCTTTTTGAAGATAAAAATAAAAATACGGAAACTCTAATTCTATACTAAATCTCTACCTTAAAACTGATATACTCTATATCGTGAATATTAATCAGTTCAACAGTGATGTCACCGCCATATTTGTTGGCAATACGTTTGGCATTATGAAGTCCAAGTCCTCTTTTTGTTCCTTTTGTAGAATATCCCTTTTTAAAAAACATGGACATCTTATTAAAATTCATATCCTTTACCTGATTTCTTACCTCAAAATGAATCTTGTTTTCATCTGAATCAAGTATCATATCTACAGTGTTCATTTCCTCCGTACATGCCTCATAAGCATTGTCTACAAGTGTTCCTATTATTTCTATGACATTATGCTCTGATACAGTAGATATAATTTCAAAGTTCCTTACCTGAATATTGACATTTATATATGAAGGCGCTACAACAATTTTACTGTAGATAAAACCCGCCAGAATTTTATCACTGATTTTCAACAACGCAATAAGCTGTCTGGAATCTTCTATATACATATCCTTTATATATTCTGACTGGCGTTTTACAAGCTCATCATAATTATCAATAGTAATATGCATATTCAAAACAGCATTTAAATGATTATCAAATTCATGCTGTCTTGCCCTTATTTCCTTTGTAAGTTCTTCTAATGGCTGAATGTATATTTTATATGTTTTAATCTCATTGGACTGCCTTTTTATAAGCAAATTGTGTCGTCGCCATTCAAGGAGACCCCATAGTACTAAAATACCCATTCCTATAAATATAATAGCTATCTTAAAGTTCAACTGACCCTTTATCTCAAGTTCAACAAGTATAACCACAGAAGCTATCATAACAATAGTACAAACTAATCTATAGAGAATTTTTCTCGAATTTTCACTCATCTTTTCCTCCTAATGCTCATTCAGAAATGCTTGTACTTTCAGCTGAATCACAAACTCAATACTGAAGTTTTCTTTCAATCTTATCTCCTTATTACTTTTATCTTTATTACTTTTATCTGCTAATTTTTTTCAATAAAAGCTTTTATCTTGTCTTTGTAAGTAACACCAATTTCTACAACATTGCCGTCCTCCAGACTAATCATTCTATTCACTACATCAACACTTTCAATATGATTTTTATTAACCACATACATTCTATGACATTGAATAAAATCCTCTTTATCCACCTTAGTCATAAATTCTTTTATTGTAAGATAAGGAACCTTTACATTTTCCTTAGACAGCTTTATCTGTACGCCACGTGTAATTGCCTGTACATACTGAATTGCATCACATTTAATTTTATAGTTAATGCCATCCTTTTTCACAATGATATATTTTTCCTCTGCTACCTTACCATTCATTACAATTTTACTGATAACATCTTCTACTGTCTTTCTGTCATAAGGCTTCACAATATACTGATAGCAGTGTATTTCCCTAAAGGATGTCATCTCTAAAGATGCTATCGAAGTAACCATTATAACCGGTGTAAATTCATATTTTCTGTTTTTCCTTAGTAGCTTGGCAAATTCAATTCCTGACTCATCTTCGTTATCCTCCGGATTTAAATTAATATCTATAAAAAATCCATTATATGTTTTATTATTATTTAAAAATACTTCTGCCTCTTTTAAGCTGCCTGCTGCATCTATATCCACCTCGTTAGCCCTGCCATATGAGGCTATTATTTTTTGCAGTGCCTCCCTGCTCTCCTTTTGGTCTTCGAGAATTAGTATATTTATCATTCTGTTTCTCCATTCTAATACAATAATGCCACCTGCTACCCACTAAACACAGGTAAACCGGTGGCATATTCTTATAATTACATTTTAACTACTTTGTCTTTCCAATCTCTGAAATAGATGTTACAAGACCTGACATAGCCTGAATTTCTGATGGAATAATAATCTTTGTAGCCTGACCGTCAGCAGCTTTAGCAAATGCCTCAAGACTCTTTAACTTAAGTACTGATTCATCAGCACCGGCTTCCTTGATAAATCTGATACCATCTGCATTAGCTTTTTGTACCGCCAAAATAGCCTCTGCCTGACCTTCAGCTTCCTTAATCATAGCTTCCTTCTTAGCTTCAGCTCTAAGAATCTGTGCCTGCTTTTCAGCTTCTGCATCAAGAATAGCAGCTTCCTTCTTACCTTGTGCAACAAGAATTGAAGACTTCTTCTGACCTTCTGCAATAAGTATTGCTTCACGGCTTTCTCTGTCAGCCTTCATCTGTTTTTCCATTGATGCTGTAATAGATGGTGGTGGCATAATGTTCTTTAACTCTACTCTGTTAACTTTAATACCCCAAGGGTCTGTAGCTCTGTCAAGCTCAGCTCTCATCTTTGTATTAATAAGCTCTCTTGATGTAAGAGTTTCATCTAATATCAAATCACCGATGATATTTCTAAGTGTTGTAGCCGTTAAATTTTCAATAGCCATAATTGGATTTTCAATACCATATGCGTATAGCTTAGGATCTGTAATCTGGAAAAAAATAACTGTATCAATTCTCATTGTTACATTATCCTTTGTAATAACCGGCTGTGGTGGGAAATCGCATACCTGCTCTTTTAATCTAACCTTTCTTGCTATCTTATCAATGATTGGCATTTTAAAATGCAAACCAACTGACCATGTATCCTTATATCCACCCAGACGCTCTACAATATAAGCTTCTGCCTGCGGAACAATCTTAATACATGAAACAATTATCAGGATAATTAATATTGCTACTGCTAAAGCAACCCATAATCCCATGTTTAAATCTTCTGCTAACATAAAACTACCTCTCTTTTTTTTATTTTTTATATCTTTTGATATTTGATTAATATGTAATACAAATATCTTGATAACCAGATGATACTATTATACCATAAAATCACAAAGTGATTTTATGGGTCGATGACATTATTCCATAAAATTGCAAGGCGATTTTATGGGTCAAAGACATTATTCCTTATATTCTTCAACAATAAGTTTTACACCGTTTATATCTATTATCTTTACTATTGTTCCTTTTTTTATGGTAACTTTGTCATTCATTGTTCTTACAGTCCATTCCACACCATTTAAGGTTGCTGAACCGGTTCCACTAATATTATCTACATCTTCATTGAGTCTTACGACTTTACCTATAATTCCTTCATAATTTGTTTTTAGCTTGTTTGTATTAATATATTTAACTGCCAAAGGTCTTGTAAATATAAGTAATATCAACGAAACTATAAGGAATACTATAATCTGCCAAACCAAGTCAAATCCTAAAGCGTAGGCGCCTAATGCAAAAAGGCAACCACCTGCAAACCATATAGTGGTAAGACCTACTGTAACTATTTCTATACCAAGTAATACAATCAATAGCACCAACCAGAATATTGCTTCCATAAGAATTACATCCTTTCTATAAATTTTCTTTAATGCTATATAAACCATACCCCATATATAAAATTAATTCAATCTTACTTGCTTGAATATACTTTTTTTTGTTTTTAATTATCAAAATACCCTTTATATTCTACCATATACTTTCCATTTGGAAATAGTTTTTTATAAAGTTCAATAAAATAATCATCTGTCATACTGGCAATGTAATCTACTACCAGTTTGTTAGGCTCCGTATCTTCATATATCTCCTCATCCCCTTTATAATGATTATATTTATTATTATCATTGACATACTTAATATGATGTTCATAAATTATGGTGTTTCTATCCCTTTTTCTTGCCTGCTCAAGCAATTCATAATAAATTTCCTTAAACATAGGCTTAATCTGTCCATCATAAATACTGTTTAATTCTTTGTTTTTATAAATTATATCATAATTTTCATTTTTTGCTGTCTTAAGAGCATTGAAATGCTCCTCATCCATTTGTAAATATGGCTTTCCGTAACTGTTTTCAATAATATTGACTACAAGATTATTGATAATTTCCGGATTGACGGTTCCTATTGCAGTTTTTTTAAACAGATTGTCCTCCTCTATAATTCCAAGCTTTACTGCATCCTGTCTGTCCTTGCCAAGATATGCAATAATATCACATATTCTTACAACACATGCCTCTAATGTGGATGGTACTAAGCTTTTAATATTATTTTCATCTATGTAGCAGTTTTCAGTTTTAATATCAAATTCTTTAAAGCTGTTAAGTACAGCCGGTCTGTATTCCTTACACTCCAGTTCACCATTATGGCACAATACTCCATCTAAGGTCTGCAGACTGATATTTCTCTTAATTACCTTATCCAGTACTCTTACACTATGTACATTATGATTAAAATATCTTCCCGTTTCTTCCCTGTATATCTCACTTAATATTCTCTCTCCCGCATGCCCGAAAGGTGTATGCCCAATATCATGCCCCAATGCTATAGCTTCTATCAACTCCAGATTTAATCCAAGTATCTTTCCTATGTTTCTGGCGATTCTTGAAACAAACTGCACATGCAAGGCTCTTCTGCTTATATCATCATTTTTGTAGAAAGAAAATACCTGTGTTTTATCCGTATATCTGTTGTAATAGGGACTGTGCATTATCTTTTCAATATCACTGATAAACGCAGTTCTCCATAGTCTTTGTTCATCATGGTTTTCATATCTTCTGATTACTTCCTCATCCTTAAAGGCATATGGATTTATCTTTTGCTCTGATTTGTCCTGCTCTATTCTGTCGATTAGTTCCTTTGACAATGAATGATAGTTTGCCATAACAGTTCCTTTCCTAGAATATATAATTATAAACTATATATTCATAATATATTTCCTCCATTACTTTACTCATATTTTACATTGACCTTATTTATTTTACCCGCAATTTACATAAAGTCTATTTTTTTACTTTTAATTTACATAGAGTTTAATTATTTTACTTGTAATTTACATAGCTTCTATCAATATGTACTACAGTACAATAAGTCTCATCCAGTTCCTTTACCTTATCTTCTATCATTTTTTTGATAACATCATTTTCCTCTTTCATTTCATAGGGTGCAACCATATCAAATATAAGGTTTGAATGAGTATTTCCCATAACCATTCTAAAGTCATGAATAGTAATATCCTTATGTAGCTCCTTTAGCTTATCCTGTACCAGTTTTTTCACTTTCTTTATTTCTTCATTGTTAGTTTCTATAGGGTCAAGATGAATAACTGCCTCACAACCGATTTTCTCTGATAATTCATTTTCAATCCTGTCAATAGCATCATGGAGCACAAAAATACTATCATTACCATCCACCTCTGCATGCAGGGATATCATTACTCTTCCCGGTCCATAGTCATGCACTACTAAATCATGAATTCCACAAACCTCTTCATGGGCTAAGACTATATCCTCTATTCTCTTTACAAATTCCTGCTCCGGCGGTTTCCCCAATATTGGCGTAACAGTATCCTTTGCCGCATTATATCCGGCATATAAAACTAATAGTGCCACTAATATTCCACAGTAGCCGTCTATATTAACACCCGTAAGCTTCATAAAAATAACCGAAAGCAATACTACTGTTGTGGCTGCACTGTCTCCTAACGAGTCTGTGGCAGTAGCCCGCATCGCCGCAGAAGAAAGCTTCCTACCTATATTGTGGTTATAGAATGCCATATAAAGCTTTACCGCAATAGATACTATCAGAATAACTATTGTTACGGGTCTCCCATCTACCGGTTCAGGATTTACAATCTTATCTACCGAACTCTTTATAAGTTCAAAGCCCATAAGCATTATAAGCATAGACACTATAAATCCCGATACATATTCAAATCTTCCATGCCCAAAGGGATGGTCTGAATCCGGCTTCTTCCCTGAAAATACAAAGCCTATAAGGGTAATAAAAGAAGAACCTGCGTCGGATAAGTTATTAAACGCATCTGCTATTATTGCTACTGAGCCACTTAATATCCCTGCCAAGTATTTTATAATAAAGAGCATAATATTAAGGCATATACCCACTATGCCACATAGTGAACCATATGCTTTTCTATTACTGTCTTTAGTTATGTCTTTATCCTTCAGGAAAACCCTAGATAAAAGTGTAATCAATCAAATTCCTCCAATTCCTTTGTTATAATCTCCCATTGTTCCATATATTCCATCAGGTCTTTTTCAAGTCTATCTATATTTGCCTGAATTTCAGATAATTTATTGTATGCAGTAGCATATTCAGGATTTACTAACTCTGCCTTTTCTTTTTCAATATCTGTTTCAATAGAAGATATATTTTCTTCAAGCTTTGACAATTTTCTTTCAAGCTTTGACTTTTCTTTTCCCGGATTGTCATAATTTTTTGCACTCTTTGGCTTTTCTTCCGTTTTTACACAATTGGCAAAAGAAAATGGTGTCTTTCCTGTAAACTCTTTTGAATTTTTTGGGACTTCCGCTGCAGATTCTAAAGATTTTTTCTCCATATAATCCTCGTACCCAAACTGATAAAATTTAGTATATCCGTTTTCAAATACAAGTAATTTGTTTGAAACTTCTTTTATAAAATATCTGTCATGTGATACAAACAATATTGTACCTTCATAATTTTTAAGCATTTTCTCAAGAGTTTCCTTACCTACAATGTCCATATGGTTGGTAGGCTCATCTAATATAAGAAAGTTTGGTCTTCTCTTTAAAAGCTTACAAAGTGCCAAACGCACCTTTTCTCCGCCAGAGAGCATAGATACCTTTTTAAATACATCGTCTCCTGAAAATAAAAATGCACCTAAATCACTTCTTGCTTCTGTCTGTGTCAACGTAGGGAACTCGTCCCAATAGTCATCAATTACCTGTTTTTCACTGGTATATAATGCCATCTGCTGATGAAAATATCCTATACTGACTCTAAGTCCCAGCTTGTATTCACCTGATAATGCAGGTATTTCACCCATAATAGTTTTCAAAAAAGTAGACTTACCCAGACCATTACCACCGATAATACCTATTTTATCGCCTCTTATAGCCGTAAAATTAACTGTAGACAACACTTCATCATAGCCTACACCTAAATTCATCACATTAATAACTTCCTTACCCGTAGTTTCAAGTGGCTGGATATTTGCATGAAAGGTTCTGTTATCGTACTTGTCCGGTTCATCTATAATATCCATATGCTCAATAGCCTTTAGCTTTGACTTTGCCATAGATACCTTTGTAGGTTTGTTTTTAAACCTGTCTGCTATTGTCTGTAGTCTTGCAATCTCTTTTTGCTGAAGATCATAGTCCTTTTGCCACTTTTCATGCTCTGCCGCCTTACGTTCCACAAAGTCTGAATAATTACCTACATATCTTTTTGTCACACCATACTCTATCTCATATACAACTTCTGCAATATTGTCCAGAAACATTCTGTCATGTGATACTACAACTACAGCTCTGTCATAATTTTTAAGATAACTTTCCAACCATTCTACTGTTTCAATATCAAGATGATTCGTAGGCTCATCTAACAGTAATATATCCGGCTTACTGAGAAGCATTCTTATAAAGGCAATTCTGGTCTGCTGTCCACCTGAAAATTCATTGAGAGGTTTCTTTTTATCTTCCTCGCTAAATCCGAATTTTCTGACCATTACCTCAAAATCTTTTTCATAGTAATAGCCTCCTGCCATCCTGAATTCTTCCTCATAAACAGCATATCTCTTAACATTTTCATCTGTCGGATTTTCATTCATTTCATTAAGTCTTCTGTCAAGCTCATTCTTCATCTCTACCATTGGAGCAAATACTTTTCTAATCTCTGTTTCCATAGATATAGTATCATCCTCAAAGGTCATCTGCTTCAAATAACCAATTGTAGGATTTCCTGATTTTGAAATGAATATATCCTCATCACTATCTCTTTTATATAAATCTACTTCTCCGGAAATAAGCTTTAATAATGTAGTCTTTCCACATCCATTTCTGCCTACTACTGCTATTTTATCTGTATCTCTGATTTCAAAATTAACATTTTCTAAAATAGTGTCACCGCCCAGCCAGACGGCACCATTATTTATCTTATATAACACGTTCTATCCTGCCTTTAACTATTTGTCTGTATCTTATTTTTTTATGTTATCTACAATACTCGCTGTACTCTTTTCATCTGATAGTCCCTTAGAGGAACCTCCAAAGTTATACTTTGAATTTTTAACCATATCCATATTGTTTGCATCACGTATCATAATAATACCTGCTATAACATTGATTACACAGCATATTGTCATCTGTCCCATAATAAATAAAAATGTACTGCTAAGACCTGCTATTGAAAAAGCACCATAATACAAATACTGTTTCTCAGGCTGTCTGGCTCTTATACTATATACAGCAGCAACCACACCAAATATTACTATAGCAAGCTGAAATACCATATATAAATTGTAAACAATAGTATTTTCAGTAATTTTATTTATATCCAGTATACCGAAATAATTCATTAAAAATATTAAATAGTATAATGTAGCTAAACCTCCATGTATCAAATTAAACACGCCTGCCGGTTTAACTAATCTAAAATTATTCATTCTATTTTTGTTTATCATAATAAATCCTTTCTTATCACAGTTTACAATATTATTGAATTATATCAAACATCTGTTGCATTTTCAATCGGGATTTATCTTAACTTTCTATAAACTCGTTACTATTAACAATAATGAAAAATCTGTTAGTGGGCTTTGAAATGTATGTTTACAGAATATCTGCCTATAGTAACAAAATTCTTTAAAATATATAGAAGAAATGATATACTTTGAGATATTAAAAATACAATAAATGAAAGGATATTATATGAGCAACGCTATTGTTACACTAAAAAAAGGCGAGGGACGTTATCTTAAGTCCGGTGGTCCATGGATATATGATAATGAAATAGATACTATTGCAGGAGATTTTACAAACGGAGATATTGTAATTGTACATGACCATACCGGATATCCTCAGGGAAAGGGCTTTATAAATACAAACTCTAAAATTACCATTCGCATGATGACAAGAAATGCAGATACCGACATAGATGATGATTTTATATCAATGCGTGTAAATGATGCCTGGGAATACAGAAAAAAGGTGACAGATACCTCCAGCTGCCGTGTTATCTTTGGTGAAGCTGACTTTCTACCCGGTATTGTAGTTGATAAGTTTTCAGATATTTTGGTAGTACAGTCACTTGCATTAGGTATTGACCGTTTCAAAAATACAATTATTGATTGTCTTAAAGAAATAATGAAAAAAGACGGTATACATATTCGCGGTGTATATGAGCGAAGTGATGCAAAGGTTCGTAAACAGGAAGGAATGGAACTTTTCAAAGGATTTATAGGCGAACCCTTTGATACAAAGGTAGAGATAGTAGAAAACGGTGTACACTATTATGTAGATGTAGCAGAAGGTCAGAAAACCGGATTTTTCCTGGACCAGAAATACAACCGTAAGGCTATATGGAATATATGTAAGGATGCCCGTGTTTTGGACTGCTTTACTCATACAGGCTCTTTTGCCTTAAATGCAGGTATGGCAGGTGCAAAAGAGGTTATCGGTGTAGATGCTTCAGAGCTTGGTGTAGAACAGGCAAGAGAAAACGCCCGTTTAAACAATCTTTCCGATACGGTATCCTTTAAATCCGCTGATGTATTTGAACTGCTTCCGGAGCTTGAAGCAGCAGGTGAAAAATTTGATGTAGTTATATTAGACCCACCTGCCTTTACAAAGTCAAGAAGCTCCATAAAAAATGCAACTAAAGGCTATCGTGAAATCAATATGCGTGCCATGAAGCTTATAAAAGAAGGAGGCTATCTTGCCACCTGCTCCTGCTCACATTTTATGGATTATGAGCTGTTTACAAAAACTATCGGACAGGCTGCAAACAGTGTTCACAAAAGATTGAAGCAGGTGGAATTCCGTACCCAGTCACCTGACCATCCAATCCTATGGGCCGCCGATGATTCCTATTATCTGAAATTTTATATTTTTCAGGTATGTGACGAAAAATAAAAACTTGAGTTTCCGTATTTTTATTCTTAGTTTCAAAAAGCTTATATTATCATTATCATATATTTCCTTTGGCAACAGAGCCTTTTGAATCTGCATAAAATACGGAAACTCTAAAAATCTATATTTTTATCTACTCCACATTCTTAAGTGCCTCATCCATAGGAATCTTCTTAATCTTCCTAAATTGCAGCAATGCCACAATCAAATATACTACTATTACAATAATAAAATTTTCAACATATATTACAGGAGCAATATAGAATGACATCCATCCGCTATAACCCTTCATCATTGCAAAATATATCATATCAATAATGGCAAATGCACCAAAAAGGCTTATAATCTCGGCTATTACTACAACCCATGTATTAGCCATTAAATACAGCTTTGCAATCTCGCTGTTCTTATATCCGAGAATCTTAACCATAGAAATTGAATTAGTATTTTTTTCAATAATAAGCTTTGTAAGAAGATATATTAATAATGCCGTTAAAGCTATTGCAAATACATTTACTAATTGAAACATATTGCCCATGGACTTATCAAGCTGTCTTGAAACCTTAATTAAATCATCCTTTGTAATAACAGCAGCTACATAGGCATCATCCAGTTCCTTAAGCTCTTCATTAGAAAAATATCCGTTAAAATATCCCTCCTCTTTATCAAATATATCACAATAATATTTATCGGTCATAAATATAGAGAGCGATGAAGGATATACAATAATACCTGCTACCTTAAACTCATATTCCTTTGTACCATATACTTCACAAAGAGTAATGGTGTCGCCTTTCTCTATGCTGTATTTTTCAGCATATGTGTCTGAAACTAATACAGCATCTTCAGGTAAAATATTTGTTACATATTTACTGTTGTCAGATATTCCATAAACAGTAATCTGCTCTCCTTCATTATCCTCCTGCACTATCTTAAGTGAATCGGCTATGTATTTTTGGGCACTGTCATTTTCAACCTCTACACCATATTTTAAAATATATTGGTATTCAGAAATCATATTATCAATAATTTTATCCTGAAAATTGTCAAGCAACGGGGACATCATCATACCAAAAAGCAGCATTACATTTGCAAATAATATACCTATAAATAAAACTACATAGTTATAGGCATTCTGAATAATAACCCTAATCCTGAATCTGTTGAAAAACTTGAAATGCGGCAGTTTAATTGCTTTTTTTCTCTTACTCTTAGACAAATCCCTGCGAATAAATTTAAGAGGAGAAAGCTGTAATCTTTTAACTAATGAAATAATATTTATCAAAATCATAAGTATCATAGGAATAACAGTTGTAAGAACAAATGCTTCCCCATTCCAAATAGTTTTATATGTTGGCAGGCTGTAGCTTCCATAGTACATATTTACAACTATATTTTTGAATAATGAATATCCCAAAACATTTCCTATAATCGCTGCAAGTAAAGTAACAATCATAGGTATTACAAGATAGTGTCTGACAAGCTCACCTTTTTTATATCCTGAAGCTCTAAGCGTACCAATAACAGCCGATTCTTTTGTAATAGTATGGTTAATGGTAACAGAAAATACAAAGGCTAAAATAACTATTAATATATAAAGCAATACAATCATCATAGTTCTGTCGCCACCCATATCATCACCTGTAAAATGGATAGCCGAACTGCTGTACTCAGGAATGTAATCCGTAAGTTTTGTAATTTTTACCAGTTCATTTAGAAATTCATCAGACATTTCTTTAGCTTCTGTTTCATCCTTTGGCTCGGTATTAAAAACAAACGAATAACTGTATTTAATCTTTTCAGTTCCAAAAGAATCGAAACAATCTTTATTAATAACAGCTACACCGAATTTAATAGAATCAAACATAAGATCCGTATTATTTGAGAATAATGCACTATAGTCTGATAATGCCACAAGCCCTGTTATCTTCAGTTTGCTGTTTTTAACAGTAATCGTATCGCCAATATTTAAACTATTATTATCTGCAAACATTCTGTCAAGAGCTATTTCCTCACTGTTTGACGGATATTCCCCCTCCATAAGACAAACCTTATCAACTTCATCACGTGGCATAAACACTCTTATCGTACAGTCATATTCCCCGTCATTATCTACATCTGTTTCCTCATCAATATAGAAATTTTCAAATACCCTTACACCATTTTCTTCTATCTTTTTAATTACTTCGCTTCCTGCTTTTTCATCAATCACAAAATGACCGTCTTCAATATTATATTTATCAAAGCTTTCATCATAAGCAGTTTTCATACTTCCGCCGGCAACCAGAAAGCCTGAAATAAATCCTATAACTAATGTCATAAACATAAATATAACAAGATACTTTGTAAACTCTGTCTTAAACTCCCTAGGCAATCTTTTATTTAAAGGATTTTTCATATGTATCACCACCTTACCAATCCAAATCTCTTGCTAAAATCTTAGTTTCATTCTTATAATCTTTTCTAATCTGTCCGTCACGAAGCCTTATTACCCTGTCTGCCATATTCTTAATGGCATCATTATGAGTAACCATAATAACCGTATTTCCGTACTTTTTATTAACCTCCTCAATAAGCTTTAGAATCTCCTTTGAAGTATTGTAATCAAGTGCACCTGTAGGCTCATCACAGAGAAGAATATCAGGATTCTTTACAATAGCACGTCCGATAGCCGTTCTTTGCTGCTGTCCGCCTGATAACTGGTTTGGCAGTTTGTGTCTGTGTTCATATAAGCCCAGCGTTTTAAGTAAATCATCAATTTCCAGCGGATTATCACTAAGATATGCACCTACTTCAATATTTTCCTTAACATTTAAATTGGGAATGAGATTATACATCTGAAAAACATAGCCTAAATGCTTTCTTCTATACTCTGTCAGTGACTTCTCATTCATATCCTTTGTCTTTTCACCATTTATGGATACATAGCCACTGTTTGCACCATCAATGGCTCCAATAATATTAAGAAGTGTCGACTTGCCGGAGCCTGACGGGCCTAAAAGCACACAAATTTCACCTTTTTCTACTGAAAAGCTGATACCCTTTAAAACTTCAACTTCATTCTCTCCATTTCCAAAACTCTTTTTTAAATCTTTAATTTCAAGAAACATAAGTCCTCCTATATTACAATGATTTTTACATTTTACAGTTTATAATAAAAAATACTATCAAATGTAAATGAAAATGATTTTCATTTACATTTGATAGTATATTACTACCATTATTGATTGTCAATAATATATCAACCTAAGTTTTTGTATTTTTTATTTTAGTCCATAAAATTCTGTCACCCTAATTACAAAATTAAGAATCCCTTATGTTAAATTCGTTTTTACCCTAGTCATAATCCGCTGTTCTATATTGCACCGGTGTCATTTGTGTATTCTTCTTAAAAGTTCTGTTAAAATGCTCTACATTCTGATATCCTATAGAATGTGCAATATTCTCCACTGTCATATTGCCATTTCTAAGCAAAGACTTTGCCTTTTTCAACTTTATATTGGTAACTATTTCGCCAAAGGTCTTTCCTGACTTCTTCTTTATATATCTGCTCAAATACGGTGAAGACATATGAAATTCCTCTGCCAAAGCTTCCAAAGTAATAGTCTTATAATTTGCCTGAATATAATTCATTATTTCCATCAATCTTTCATCACTTTCATGGTCATTTTTAACCACCTTTGGCAGTTTGTTTACACAGACACAAAGTGCATGAATGGATGCCTTAATAATGTCTTCATCCACACCCGAACCCCAATATTTAATTCCATCACAGGTAATACCTACATATGCAATCGCCTTTGAGGATGAGCCGTCTGTTAATGCATGCTCCTCATAGGTACTAAGCTGATAGCTTATTCCAAAAAACTGCTTTATGGCATTGCTTACTGCATCAAGTCTTCCGTTACCGTTTGCATCTACAATAGTTTTTTTACCTCCATATACTATGGTAGCCTCCGCCATAATACCGTTTACCTGCTTAAAATGACATTCGCAAATCTGAAAATGAGGCGTATATTCAATATAATTATTCTCAAAAATCTCATATACCCATCTAGGCGACAATTCCTTATGTGCTCTGTCCGATACATCCTTTACCTTATATCCTACCTCTTCTCGCATGCCCTCCGGCAATGAAATTGAAAAGTTCTGCTTTAATATATAGTTTACCCCGCCTTTTCCCGACTGGCTGTTAATTCTAATGACATCAGAATCATATGTGCGTCCGACATCCATCGGGTCAATAGGAAGATACGGAACGCTCCATTTCTCAAGTTTGTTTTCCTCTCTATACTGAATTCCTTTTGCTATAGCATCCTGATGTGAACCCGAAAATGCCGTAAATACTAAATCCCCCGCATATGGTGTCCTTTCGTGTACTTTCATTCCGGTAAGTCTTTCATATATTTTTCTAATCTCCGGCATATTAGAAAAATCTAATTTGGAATCTACACCATGACTATACATATTCATTGCCAAAGTAATAATATCTACATTTCCTGTTCTTTCACCGTTTCCAAAAAGTGTACCCTCAATTCTGTCCGCCCCTGCAAGCAATGCCATTTCTGCATCGCTTACTCCACATCCTCTGTCATTATGCGGATGAACAGAAATAATTACTCTATCACGATACTTTATACTCTTATGAATATACTCTATCTGAGTAGCATATACATGTGGCATTGAGGTTTCTACAGTAGTAGGAAAATTTAAAATAACTTTATTATCTTCTGAAGGCTCTAATACATCAAGTACTTCATTACATACCTCTAATGCATAGTCTACCTCTGTTCCTGAAAAGCTTTCAGGACTGTATTCAAAGGAAATATTTTTCCTGCCACCTGTTAATTCTTTAAGTAATTTAGCACCATTTACTGCTATCTGCTTAATTTCTTCTTTACTCTTTTTAAATACCTGCTCCCTTTGTGCCACAGAAGTTGAATTATATAAATGTACAACTACATGCGGTGCACCCTCTATGGCGTCAAAGGTTCTTTTGATAATATGCTCCCTTGCCTGAGTCAACACCTGAATAGTTACATCCTGTGGTATCATATTTTTTTCTATAATAGTTCTTACAAATTCATACTCTGTTTCAGAGGCTGCCGGAAATCCTACTTCAATTTCCTTAAATCCAATGTCTACAAGCATTTTGAAAAATTCAAGCTTTTCGTTAAGTCCCATAGGTTCAATAAGTGCCTGATTTCCATCCCTTAAATCTACAGAACACCATATAGGTGCTTTATCAACTGACTCCTTTTTCACCCAGTCATAGGTACAGACAGGTGGTAAAAAATATGCCTTCTCATATTTCTTATAATTCATCATTACATCATCCTTTCCGAAAATCTTCTATGGTATAAAAAAGTCCCTACAGCTAACGCTGTAGAGACGAAATAATCTTTTCCGCGGTACCACTCTACTTCATGAATATCCATGCACTCAGAACACAATCATGTTCTTCTCCTATAACGGTGAGTTATCCGTCCTTCCCTACTGTTATTTCAGGCAGGAAGCTCAAAGGCGAGTTCGTATTCCTTTCTCTACCATTTCACACCAACCAATGGCTCTCTGTAAAATCCGGGAAAACTACTATTCCTCATCATCGCTTTTGTTATTTTCATATACTAACATATAAACTTCGATTTGATAATGATTGAATTTAATCATTTTATTTGATTATTTTTGTCATATCTATATTTCATCCTGATAAACTATTACATCATCTTCTTTAAATTTAGTATCATCAGTCGGAATCATAACTATTCCATCCCTTATAATAACAATTACATCTGCCTTTTCTTTTTCAGCTTCAAAGGAATTCGTTGTCTGCCCGATAAGAGGACTATTACTGTCTATTGTTAATGTGGTTGTCATTCTTTGAACTTTTGCGCTGTTATATTTTTGAAAGTTTGTATACTGCTCAACAAAACCGGCAGATATAATACCGGTTGGAATTGCTACTGCTCCCACACCAAGCACCCCAATTAATGCTCCCATAATTTTCCCAAGTATCGTCACAGGATATATATCTCCATATCCTATTGTAAGAATTGTCGATATACTCCACCATATTCCCGAAAACGCATTATCGAATACATCAGGCTGAACATACTGCTCCGCACTGTACATACACAAGGATGAACATAACATTAATATGACTATAATAAATACAGAAGAAATAATCTGATTACGCTTCTCATATAATACTGATGTAATAACATTAAACGAATCGTAATAAGCATTAATTCTGAACAGATGAAATATTCTTACAACTCTGAGCATTCTAAATGCAATAAAGCCTGATAAGAAAAAGAATGGTAATATAGTCAGCAAATCCACAATTCCATCAAAGGAAAGCAGGAATTTTACGACAGACTTAGCCTTACTAACCTTAGGATATAGAAATTCACTTGTCCATATACGAAGTATATATTCTATACAGAATATTCCAATAGTAATACTCTCTGCAATATCAATTATCCTGTTAAAACGCGACATCTCCTTAAAGGTACCCATAAACATCGCAGCTATATTTATCAGAATAACTATAACTATAAATATGTCAAATACCTTACTTAGGGTATCATCACGCTGTCCAATCTGAATAATATCAAATATACGTTTTTTTATTTTTTTATAATTCATGCTCATAGTACTTCCTAACTTCAAATCTTCCAAAGCTACAGTGCACATCAAACTGCCTTTTAAAATCCATCATTAATTTATCTCTAAAATATTCTCCATTTCAATACTTTCCCCACTCTTTAGCCATACCTTCCTGCCATAAACATCCACTCTTTTTACTATTCCTGCTACACTGACATACTCTCCACCCTCTTTATACTCATCCGCTTTGTAATAGGTTATAGCCACGGCAGGCTCATATGAAATATTCTCTGCTATCATAATAAGCTTTTCATTTATAATTAATTCTCTTTCCTCGTCCAGTTCTATTTTTCCGGTTGTTGTTCTCTCAGTTTCCTTTATTGCTTCACTGTGTCCCTGAAGAGCTGAAAACGGTGAAAACTGTGCTGCCCTGTCAACTCTTGACATCTGCGGATGCTTTAATGATACATGGTGCGGAAGATTAATAATATCATCATATCCGTGTTCATTAGCTGTACTGGTCATGCCCTATGCCCTCCAATTTGATTATTGCGTTCGGTTGCCGTTGCACCCTCTTGCAGGCTCATTCCTTTTAAAATCGCATTTTTACCGTATTTTTTCTTTACCTTTATAACTGCCTCCTGCATTTTACGTTCCTTCTCTAATTCTTTATTTTCCTGCTCCTGCTTTTCTGATAAGGCTTCATAATCTGTAAATAAATTCAGCTGTTCATATGAAACAGAGTTTTTAACGTTCTCTTCCTCTACTAAACGGTTTGCAACAATAGTTATTCTGCGCACCAGAAGTTTTGGGTTTACAATTCCGTCATACAATTCCATTACAGCATTCATAATAATCTTTGCAGATGAGGTCTGTCTATCAAGATTTATAGTACCATGTGCATGTTTCGGTACCTTTCTTCCATATTGGTCTATTGTAACTTCTCCCTTATATGAGCTTGCAGTTAACGGATTATCTAAATTTTCTCTATCATATCCTATTGTCAATACCAGTTGGTCTGTAACCAGCTTTTTTTCCACTAAATCCAATACAAACATATCCGTCATTTCTTTTACAATAAGTCTTGCCCGTTCAGCATTATACGGACATTGTAATACCTGACCTGTACTTATACATCTGACTTCAGGCTTATAAGCTTTTACATCAGCAATTGTAACAGGCTCATATCCCCAAGCATGATCTATTAAAAGCTCTGCATTTATCCCAAACAGATTATATAAGAGTTCCTCATTATAATATTCATCAGGCTTTCCTATCGAACATCTTGCTATATCCCCCATAGTAAATAATCCGTTTTCCTCCAGTTTTTTTGAATATCCCTTTCCTACTCTCCAAAAATCAGAAATAGGTCTATGTGACCATAGCTTTTTACGATAACTCATTTCATCAAGGCTTGCAATACGCACTCCATGCTCATCCGGTGTTATATGCTTTGCTTCTATATCCATAGCTACCTTACACAAATACATATTCGTTCCTATTCCTGCTGTAGCCGTAATACCCGTTTCCTTTAATACCTCCAAAATTATCTTCATGGCAAGCTCTCTGGCAGTCAGTTTATAAGTATTAATATAATGTGTAACCTCCATAAATACCTCATCTATTGAATACACATGCATATCCTCCGGTGCTACATATTTTAAATAAATATTGTGAATTTTGGTACTGTATTCCAAATAATATGCCATTCTTGGAGTTGCTGTAATATATGTGACCTCCAGTTTGGGATTTGCTTTTAGTTCTACTGAATCAAAGGAATTGCCTGTAAATCTCCTGTTAGGAGCTTTATATCTTCTGTCAATGTTGACTTCCTTTACTTTTTCTATTACTTCAAAGAGCCTTGCTCTCCCCGATATTCCATATTTCTTTAATGAAGGTGATACTGCAAGGCAAATAGTTTTCTCAGTACGGCTTTCATCTGCTACTACTAGATTTGTAGTCAGCGGATCAAGACCTCTCTCTACACATTCTACGGAAGCATAAAAGGATTTTAAATCGATTGCTATATAGATATGCTCTTCTTCCATTATCTTTCCTTTCACAAATACTTTCTTATTTTCTCCCATTCCGTTACCAGCCTGTCAAGACTACAGCCGGCATTAGCCGGACTTGTACTTGGCAGCTTTATTGCACTCCTGTTTATCTTTGGCTCGCAATATTTATTAAAAAGCTCATACGATTTATTTCCGTTACAAAATATCTGTTCTATATCAGCGTCTCTTAATATTATGTTCAAATCATTTGGAACAACATTTTTTATACTGCTGTCTGAGGAACCTGTAATACTGCAGCTTTTAATCACATCCCATACTGCAATATGATTACTGATAAGCAACTGCTTTTTTTCCTCTACAGTGACAGGAACATCACATCCTGTTTCGCCTGCTATAACTTTCCAGAATCTGTTCATCGGATGACCGTAAAAAAACCTGTTTTCTCTTGATTTTACTGACGGAAACGAGCCTAATATCAATATCTTGGAGTTCTTATCAAATACCGGCTCTATTTCATGATATACTAAAGTTTCCAATCTATAAAAACCTCCGATAGACGTCCCATTATAATCATTTACCATGCACCTCCTTCATAACTAACATCATTATAATTTACGTTCTGTAAAAATCCAAGAACTTTTTGCATAATAATAAACATGGAATTTCCGGTTTTATTTTAATACCGAAACGAATTTCTTATTCGCCCTAATCATAAATAAAACTGCAACTAAAAATGCAACTGCCTCTGCTATTGGAAATGCAAACCATATTATAAATGAAGCATTTTCAAATGTAGTAAATAACCATGTCAGAGGTAATACCACAACCAATAATATTTCCCATATCCAATATAACAGCTTCATTTGTCTGTGTTTTTAGCTACATTTTCACTATCCTTTTGTCCTAAATATTTTGCCAATAAGGCATTTACACCAACACCCGTACCAATACCTAATGCAACTATAAGCATCTGTACCGGAAAGGCTAATGTAAGTGCATTGACTGCCAATTCTCCCATATGCTCAATTCCATCTGCATCCGGAATCCTGGCTACAAACATACTATCCACAATATTATAGCATGCCTGCAGGACCATAGATAATATCATAGGAATTCCCATAGTAAGCATAATCTTACCTACAGGCTGTGAACCCATTTTGTTCATAGTTACTTTTTCGTTCATTTTTGCCTCCTAATGCTTCAATAATACAAAATCAAGTGGACAAGCCCACATCTTTGCCAAACTAAAACAGCGAAAGCGTAAGTCCAAATTTTTCCAAATCTGGACTTACGCTTTCGCTACTCGACAATCGAAATTTTACTTTATTTTTTTTAATTGTCAAAGCTAAATTTCAAATTTTTTATATTTATCATTCATAATCCCGCTATTTCTCTCTTTTCTCTCTTTAGTTCTTCAACAAGTGTATATAAGCTCCAGTACATATTATAAGGTGTAACTACTGCCTTTAAAGGTATTGGATCTATCTCATCCTTCTTATATTCTTTTAATACTTCATCCAGTTCATTATCTGATAATCCTGAAAAAATCATTATCTCCGGCAGCACATAAAATATAGGAGCCTTTATGTCATTTTGAGGCAACACATCAGAAAATACTTTATTTTTCAAGTTTATAATCGATGCAACACTTTTATTTACATCTTGCTGCTCTATCCTTTTAAAATTGATATTTAATCTTCTACATAATTTTACTACTGCCAATGATTTTGAATTATCTAATATATTAGCTAAAATAATTTTTTCCTGCATATAATGTATTCCTTTAACACCACACTTATTATTAATTATCTACGGCTATAATTTTCTATATCTTAATCATAAAATAATATGCCGTCTCAAGTGCCTATATCTGTTTCGTTACTCACGGAAATCAATATTTTGTCCCTTAAGTACGTTTCCCTGCTGTGCTTTAAAATCTTTCATGTATGGATTATCTTCATTTTGATACTTAATAGCTGTATCTGTAACACCACCTGATACATAAGTTCTTCCACACTCAGGACATACTGATGTCTGAATAGTCACTGATGCTCTTATGACCCTGCCATCCTCTTGGGCTGCCTTTGAGTAGGCATTTGAAACATGCTCACCCTCATGTGCTCTTACTACTGCACCTGCTGCTGTTGGAGATATATGAGATGCAGCTTTAAAGGATACATTCTCATCTGATCCATCCTGATACTTTCTGTTTTTACAGGTTTGACACTCACCTGTATCGCCTTGTGATTTATCTTCAGCTATCTTCATACCATATGCTTCGGCTCCTACACTTCCATATTCACCATATACACTATATGAATCTGTTAAACCATTTAACATCAGCTGCCTCCTTCCATATTACTGCTGCCTTAAATATATTTTATATCTTTTGTGGTTTTTATTTTACCATTCTATTTGTTTGCAATCATAAAATCAATAAATTCTGATTTCGGTATTGGCTTTGAGTAATAATATCCCTGTATGTACTCACATTCAAGTTCAGAAAACTTTTCTACCATGCTTTCAGTTTCTACACCTTCTATTAATATTTTCAAATCCATTTCTTTAATCATCTGAACAGTATTTTTAAGTATAATCCACAGCTTAGGATTGTCCTCCGTATTCACAAAGGTTTTGTCCAGCTTTATAAGATTAACCGGAAGTGAAGCTACTCTCTTGATATTTGAATATCCTGTACCATAATCATCTAAAGAAAAACTTACTCCTTTTTGGATAAGTGTTTCTAAATTGTCCATCATAACATTTTGTGCATAGCTTGCAGCAGTTTCCGTAATCTCAAGATTAATCTTATCTGAACTTATGCCATATTTATCCATTATATTAATAATTGTTTCAGCCATTTCACTCTGCATACACTGTGCTACGGAAAGATTAATTTCTATATATTGTAATCCCGTTTTTTCAAATTCTTTACTTGCTATAAAGCTACATACTTCTTCCAATACAAACTCACCAATTTTGTGTATTGCACCACTCTTTTCTGCCGCAGGTATAAATAACTCCGGAGATATAAACCCGTAATCCGGATCCTTTAGTCTGAGTAATGCTTCTGCGGAATGAAATTCATTATCCTTAATAGAATAAATCGGCTGGTAATATACTTCAAAATAATTGTTTGCAATAGCATTTTCTATAATACTGTAAAGCTTACCGGCAAGATAAACATTATCCTTTGATAATATCATACCGGCAAACTTCACCTGTCCGGAATATGGTATTATCTTATCTATCTCATTATCAAACTGTATAAAAGAAGTATAATCCTCTATATCATCAAAATTTTTAACAATACATATTGTTGCTATCAGATTTATCTCTAACTCCTTTATCTTGAAGTTTTCCCTAAAGCTCTCATTTAGTCTGTCTGCAATCTCAACAGTATTTTTCATAAGATTTTCCTTTATGATAAGTCTGAACTTTCCCTTTCCTAAATGATAGGAGGATATTTCATGTTTTATTGAAGAATCTATACTTTCAATCTTTTCTGCCAGTTTTTTCAATAGAAACCTCTCTGACTCATGTCCAAGTATTGTAAGTACTGACTCAAAATTATCTATATTTAAAATAATAACATCTACATGCTTTCCGCTTAAATAGTTCCTCTCCATATTCTGCTTGTAGGTTTCACCCTTTTTAAAATCAGTATATGTATCAATAAAATCTTCCGGTCTTTGCACCATAATCATCATAATA
This sequence comes from uncultured Clostridia bacterium, assembly GCA_947174885.1. Lineage (GTDB taxonomy): Bacteria > Bacillota > Clostridia > Lachnospirales > Lachnospiraceae > SVEL01. Next base: position 96,487 of record CAMWKO010000001.1, on the reverse strand, counting down.
AGCGATACTATCGCTCCTCCCAGCATCTCCACCAAAAGAGTAGGAACTAACAGTTGTATAACAATCGATATACACGTAAATGGTACCAGCGATATAAGTGCAATACTCTTATCAAGTCTTACCAGTTTTCTGTATTTTATTAAATACGCTATGCCACAAACCAAATATGAACCTACTGCTATATATAAAATAAAGAAAAAATCTCCTCTTACATATCTGTAGTTATCGTCATAATAGAATATCCAGTGTGTATATGGGTTTGTAAAAAGCAGAACTAATTCCATGAAATACGGTATAACCAAAATCAGCGTAAGACCCTTGTGATACTTCCACTTGTGCCATGTATCTGTAATAGCAATAATATACAGCATATATATGACACCTGTAAAATTTCTGACTATAAAATAAGCCGTATTCAGCAAATACATAAAAGGTATATCTCCCTCACTCAGATATTTACCTCTTATAACCGTGGACAGACTGAGTATCGCTGACAGAACACCTACCATCAGAAATATTAAAAACACCTTATTTTCTGTGCCATGTGTCATCTTTTTGTAAATCATTGTTATAATTAAAACCAAAAAAATCACAATGGCACTAATATCATAATGAAATACAAAATTCACAAAAACCCTCCTTTTACTCACGGTCAGATATTCAATTTTTCTTTTTCATTCTTAATATAGTTATACCTTTAATTATATCATGCTTTTTACAAAATGTCATTGATTTCAACATCCTTTTACAATATATTTTATATTTTTAAATAAAATGTACAGAAGTAATCTAATAATAATCCGTGTTGCCTGTCTTATAATTCTATCGGTATTTGCAGTTCCTTCCATCATTTCAGCTACCTTACCGAATTACATTTGTAGGAATACCCTTTAAAAAGTTTTTTATATTGTCACATACAATTCCAAGGAGTCTGTTTCTTGTTTCCTCCATTGCCCAAGCAACATGAGGTGTAAACGTAATATTTTTTGCACCCATAAGCACACAATTTTTACTCATAGGTTCTATGGTTAAACAATCTATAGCTGCACCGCTTATCCAATTATTATTCAGTGCATATGCCAGCGCATCTTCATCCACCACTCCTCCTCTTGCAGTATTTACAAAGTACGCATTTTTCTTAAATTTTGAAAAAACATCTCTATTAAACATTTCTTTAGATGCTTCGTTTAATGGGCAATGAACAGTCACTATATCTGAATTTCTAATAAGAGTCTCAAAATCTACAAATTCAATTCCCGCCTCTGTTCTTGGAGTTCTTGCATTCGCAAGTATCTTCATTCCAAATGCCCCTGCAAGCTTTGCAACCTTTTTCCCTATATTGCCATAGCCAACAATACCTATAGTTTTCCCATTAAGCTCATTCATATTATATATAAACGGAGAGAATACATCACTATTTTGCCAGCCCGCATTTTCACAAAAATTTGCATATTCACGTATCTTACTAAAATGATTCAGTATTAATGCAAATGTATGCTGTGCCACTCCGTCTGTTGAATATGAGCCTGCATTACATACTGTAATGCCATGTTCATTGCAATAATTTATATCAATATTATTGTAGCCTGTTGCAAATAAGCCTATATATTTAAGATTTTTAGCATATTTTAAATTTTCTTCTCCAAATACGTTTTTATTGCATAAAATCATATCACAATCTGATATTCTTTCTATAAGCTCTTCTTCACTTGATAATTCATATAATACCAACTCCCCTATTTCCTTTAGCGGTTTAAAAAAATCATGACTTTCTGCTATGGTTTTTGCATCTGTTACTACTATTTTAGGTCTGTTATTCATATATTTTCTAATCTCACTATCCTTTAAATTTCACACATCACTTATGACTTTATAACAGTTCTTCCATATGCTATTGCACCAATATTTGCTCTATATGACAGCTCTAAAGAATTATTTGCAACATTTAAAATATTGGCATAGGAATCGCGTCTTGTATCCTTTAGCAATACAATTCCCATATTTATATTACTTCCACACTCCAGACTGTACTGCAATTTCTTTGCCATAAGTACAAGTTCAGTTCTTTCTGTATCATGAACTATTATTGTAAATTTATATTTTCCTGTTCTTGCATATATATCTGTTTTATCTCTTAAAAGCTTGCGTACATTATCTGCTATATCTCCTAAACACTCCTCCATACTGTCAAAGCCATATACTTTATAATCCTCTGCAATACTTTCCACATCTAATACTATTGCTCCGCAGGATACTTTGTTTCTTCTGCATACCTCCCAAACAATTTCCATTCTTCTGTTTAATCCCTGCTGATTCAGATATCCTGTAACCTTGTCCTTTGTCACAAGCTCTTTACCGCCATCTGTATTTAATTTCATTCTTATATTTCTGCTGACAAGTATATATTTCCATATAGTCACTGCTATTCTTGCAAAATTAAATATAAGTACTTGTGAAGCAATAGTAACTACTCCTTTATTAGACCATATAAGATAACCCATTAATGAAATCGATATTATCTCTGCAAATATCAATTCTCCTACATTAAATATTGGAATAATAGCAAAAAATATCATTATAAGAAAGAAGTAAAATAAGCTTCCCTCCAGTTCAAAATAACTGTTACACAGCATTATCATGAAACCGCTGCACAGTACTAAATAGCTTCTGTATATAATCCCATAATATCTCCGGTGTTCATATGTATTTCCTACTATTACTCTTATAAATAAAAATATCACCGAAAATATCAGTATACTAAACAGATACTTATTGTATTCAGGTCTTATCAATGTCTGATTTAAGAAAACAATATTTGTAATCAGTATTGCAGGTATAAATATAGATAATAATACCGCTGCAACAGTACATCTTTTTATATTAATAACAGGCAGCTTTCTCTCGTAGCTGCCACCTATCGTTTTATCTAATATGTTTTTCATGGTAAGTATCCATTCTTATAAAATGATATCATTCTATATATTGTGCTTTATATATAAATATATTTTTTTAGTTTTTACAATTTTACCCACTAATTATAGCAAACTCTATCCAATATTACCACAAGATATTGTACTTTTTTATATAAAATTTATCAGCGTAAAATATTAATCTCCTACTAGATATTGTATAATATAATTAATATGGTAAATTTTATGGACCATAAAATTACAGTACCTTAAGGCTATTACTTAGAGTTTCCGTATTTTTTATTTTTAGCTTCAAAAAGCTTACATTATCATAACAATGTAATTCATCTTGCCTTTGGCAACAAGATTTTTTGAAGCTAAAAATAAAAAATACGGAAACTCTAAGTAAAGCTATTACAAATTGATAGAAAAATATTAATATGCTATAATATATTCAGCAAGTCCAATGTAATGAGACTTAAACTTTTATATAAAGTTTTTCAATATATCCACGACTTCATGAACCCTAAAATAGAAAACATAAAAACTCTATAACATAAAATATTGAAAGGAACAAATAATGAAATTCAAATTGAACAAACGTTATGCATATGTCTGCGGGTATGTAGCAGTCACTTGTATGGTTATCTATCTTTTTACAGTCATCGTAGATTATGCCCCTAATATCTTTAGTACTATTTTGGATGTATTTGATAATATATTAGGAATTTTGAGTCCTATTATCATAGCATTAGTTATATGTTATCTGCTATACGGACCTATGAATGCTATAGAAACCTTTATGATGAAGAGAAAATTTTTCAAAAATCACAAAATGCTCTGCAGGGGAATCGGTCTTACTATATCATATCTCGCCGTTTTTGGTATTATTATATCTATTATATGTGGTATGTACTTTATGATTGGTGGTCATATTTCCAACAGCAGTACAATATCAAATATTATTGATAGTATCTCCGAATACTTTTCAACCAATTCTTTTTCAGCAGAAAGTGTTCAACAGCTTATCAGTAAATGGAATATTCCTTTTGGCGATTTTCTTACTGACAAGGTAAGTGATATTGCAGTATTTATTTCTGACCTTCTTGCCGGTTTATTAGGAGGTATTGGAGATTTCATATTATCGATAGGTTCTAATCTGTTTACCTTTGTAATTTCACTTGTGCTTAGTATATATATACTGGCCAGTTATGAATATTTCCTTAATCTTTGGGATAAATTATTTTTTCTTATCTTTAGAAAATCAAAGTTTGGAAAAAGTATCCGTCATGCCTTAAACATTATTAACAGAACCTTTTCAAAATACATTCATGGTCAGCTTATTGAAGCCTTTTTAGTATTTATTCTGTCTACTGCTGCACTTAACATTGTAGGTATTGACTATGCCCTCGTGATAGGTATTATTTGTGGTATCTGTAATCTTATACCATACATAGGTCCGTTTATAGGTATTATATTTGCCGGTGCAATGTCACTTTTTTCCGGCGACTTACTTTCTATTCTTTGGGCAGTTATTGCATTGACGATAGTTCAACAGATTGATTGTAATATCCTCTGCCCAAATATTGTTGGTGATATTGTAGGTCTAAATGCCGCCTTTACACTAATAGCCATCTCTATAGGTGGTGACCTTGCCGGGCTTCTCGGTATGCTTATAGCTGTTCCTGTAGCTGCTTCTATTAAACAACTCTTGGGGGACTGGTTTGAACGTAAGATGAAAAGTGATTATGAGGAATATAGTGATACGCTTCATACGCAGCTGGCCGTCTTAAATGAAGAAATGGAGATACGTGAACACCTTGAAAAACTTAAAAAAGATGAAAGGAAACTCGAAAAGAAAAAGCAAAGGAAAGCTAATAAAATCCAAAAAAACTCAGTTTCTGCAGAAGCTGATAACAAAGAATAAAATATCTAAAAACTCTTTACAATTTTTAAATTTAGTATATAATATATGTGAACGAGGATGTTCCTATTGGGATATCCTCGTTTTTACTTTCCCTCACATTATACATATTAAAAAGCCATTGGTTTAACTCATATAAACCAATGGCTTTTGCTCATTTTACTAAATACAATGTAATTATCTGCTTAAATACTCATCAATAGACTTTGCTGCTGTCTTACCTGCTCCCATTGCCAGAATTACAGTTGCTGCGCCTGTTACGGCATCACCACCTGCATATACACCTTCTCGTGATGTAAGTCCTGTTTCTTCTTCTACGATAATTCCTCCCCATTTCTGAGTTTCAAGTCCTTTTGTTGTAGACTTAATAAGCGGATTTGGAGATGTACCGATTGACATAATTACACAATCTACAGGAATTTCAAATTCTGAACCTGCTTTTTCAACAGGTCTTCTTCTGCCTGATGCATCAGGCTCACCTAATTCCATCTCAAGACATTTAATAGAACCAACAAATTTATCATCATTTGGTAAAATCTCAACAGGATTTGTAAGAAGCTTAAAGATAATTCCTTCCTCTTTAGCATGCTCAACTTCTTCTTTTCTGGCAGGAAGTTCTTCCTCCGAACGTCTATATACTATGTATACTTCGTCAGCACCCAGTCTCTTAGCACTTCTTGCAGCATCCATGGCAACATTACCACCACCTACTACAGCAACCTTCTTAGCTTTCATAATAGGCGTATCCGAATCATCCTTGTATGACTTCATAAGATTTACTCTTGTCAGGAACTCATTTGCTGAATATACACCTTTGAGATTTTCGCCCGGAATATTCATAAATCTTGGAAGACCTGCACCTGAACCAATAAATACAGCTTCAAATTTATATTCCTGCATAAGCTCATCAATAGATAAAACCTTACCGATAACCATATTTGTTTCAACCTTAACTCCAAGAGCCTTAAGTCCATCGATTTCTTTCTGAACTATAGCCTTTGGAAGACGAAATTCCGGAATACCGTATACTAAAACACCACCTGCTAAGTGAAGTGCTTCAAAAATAGTAACCTCGTATCCCTTCTTTGCCAAATCACCCGCACATGTAAGTCCTGAAGGACCTGAACCTATAACAGCTACCTTATGTCCGTTAGACTCCGGTTTTACTGTTTCATTTTTTGAATTTTCGTTATGGTAATCTGCTACGAATCTTTCAAGACGACCAATACCTACAGGCTCTCCTTTAATTCCTCTTACACACTTACCCTCACACTGTGACTCCTGTGGACATACACGACCACAAACAGCAGGTAATGCACTTGAACGTGAAATAACTTCATAGGCCTTTTCAAATTCGCCTGCCGCTACTTCTTTTATAAAATCAGGTATCTCTACCTGAACCGGACATCCGCTTACACAATTTCTTGTCTTACAGTTTAAACAACGGGAAGCTTCATCTATAGCCTGTTCCTTTGTATATCCTAATGCAACCTCAAGGAAGTTTTTGTTTCTAACATTTGGATCCTGTGAAGGCATTTCATTTTTCTTTAATGACATATTTGGCATCCTACTGTACCTCCTTTTTTAATAAGTTACAAGTATCTTCATGTGCTTTTCTTTCAAATGGTTTATACATTGATGATCTTTCAATAGCCTCATCAAAATCTACCTCATGTCCGTCAAAATCAGGGCCATCAACACAGGCAAACTTTGTAGCACCGCCTACAGAAAGACGACATCCGCCACACATACCTGTACCGTCAATCATTATAGGATTCATACTAACTGTTGTTTTGATACCATACTCTTTTGTAAGAGCACATACAAACTTCATCATAATAAGTGGTCCGATAGTAATGACTTCATCATACTTTTCACCTGAATCAATAAGTTCTTTTAAGGCGTTTGTAACAAGACCTTTTGTACCATGACTTCCATCATCAGTCATCATACATACCTTGTCACTAACTGCTGTAAACTCATCCTCTAGGATAACTAAATCTTTATTTCTAAAACCTACTATAGAATGAACCTCAGCACCCAATTCATGTAGCTTCTTGGCTATAGGATATGCAATGGCGCAACCAACACCACCACCAACTACGGCTACCTTCTTTAAACCTTCTACATGAGAAGGAACACCAAGAGGACCTACAAAGTCTTCAATAAACTCTCCTTCTTTTTTTGCATTGAGCTTTTCTGTTGTAGCACCAACTATCTGGAAGATAATTGTAACTACTCCTTTTTCTCTGTCATAATCGGCAATAGTAAGTGGTATACGCTCACCATCTTCATCTACTCTTAAAATAATAAACTGACCCGGCTCTGCCTTTTTAGCAATAAGAGGTGCATCAATATCCATAAGAGTAACTGTAGGATTTAATTCCTGCTTTTTAAGAATTTTAAACATTTCCTTGCTTCCTTTCGTTAATTTTCGCTTTCCTCACCAAATGGTAACTATTAATTAAACAAAAAGCCACTAAAATTAAGCGGCTTTTTGTTGCTCTTGTATCATCAGTCAGATACCGCAAAGCAACAAGATATCTGACCCATTTACTACATATCTGAATTATACTATTTTTTAAGGCAATATTCAACTATATTTTATGCTTGATTTTATAATATTTTATTAAATATTAACATATTTTCCAATTTATTATTTTAATATCTCTGTATCAAATATCATCTTTTTACAGTTTGAACAATAATTGGAATAAATCTTAGAAATCCACTTCCGTGCCATAATATGTACATGTAAATAATTTTTCCATCTGTTCCGGTGTAATTGTTCTTGGATTTGAACCTGTACAAGCATCTCCTACTGCCAGTTCAGCAATAGTCTTAACCTTTTCTTTAAATTCCTCCTCGACAATACCAAAATCCTTAAGTGTCTTCGGAATATTTAATTTAACATTAAACTCATCAATCTTATCACATAAAGCATTCATAAGAGCTGTTTCTGATGTACCCTCCAGTCCCATTCTTCTTGCAATTTCTGCATATCTGCTCAGTGCTTCCTTTTCATGTGCATTGTACTTAATAACATATGGTAAATAAATAGCATTTGCGCATCCATGAGGGATATGTCCTGTAGAAAATGCTGCACCTGTTTTGTGTGCCATTGAGTGAACAATACCAAGTAATGCATTTGAGAATGCCATACCTGCTAAACATTGTGCATAATGCATCTGCTCTCTTGATTCCATATTTCCATTAAATGAAGATGGCAAATAATCAAATACCATTTCAATAGCCTGCAATGCCAACGGATCTGTGAATGGTCCGTGTAATGTAGAAACATACGCTTCGATAGCATGTGTAAGTGCATCCATTCCTGTATGTGCAACAAGCTTTGGTGGCATTGTTTCTGCCAAGTCAGGATCTACAATAGCCATATCAGGTGTAATTTCAAAGTCTGCAAGCGGATACTTAACACCCTTTGCATAATCAGTAATAACAGAAAATGCCGTAACCTCCGTAGCTGTACCTGATGTTGATGGGATAGCTAAAAATTTAGCTTTTGTTCTAAGTTTAGGAAAATTGAATGGAATACATAAATCTTCAAATGTCACATCCGGATATTCATAAAATGCCCACATAGCTTTTGCTGCATCAATAGGAGAGCCTCCGCCCATAGATACAATCCAATCCGGCTCAAATTTTCTCATTGCCTCTGCACCACGCATAACAGTTTCTACAGATGGATCAGGTTCAACATTTTCAAATAATTCAACTTCCATACCTGCTTCTTTAAGGTTTGCAACAACCTTATCCAAAAAGCCAAATCTTTTCATTGAACCGCCACCAACTACAACAATGGCTTTCTTTCCCTGAAGGCTCTTAAGCTGTTCAATAGAACCTTTTCCATAGTATACATCTCTTGGTAAAGTAAATCTTGCCATAAAATAAAATCCTCCTAAAAAAATATAGTCTGCGAGCTATAAAAATATAGCTTCACGTACAACAAGTTATGTTAATATTAACAAATTTTATGCCAAAAGTAAATCATTTTTGTACAAAATTTACATTTTTTATCTACTTGATTATTCTACCGGTTCTGACATATTTATCATTTCTTATACACATTACAACTCTATTATTCAGCTGTTCATATTTTGTTCATATTTTATTAAATAAACTTTCAAAATAAAAACATTAATTCTTAATTTTTGAAAAATATACTATTACTATCGAAAGGATAAAAGTCCTTCGAATTTTTCATAATTTTATAGGTTTGTGCTTAGCACAAACTCCTCCCTTTTATTTATTATACAAAGTCAACCAAATAACCAAACAAAAAAGATGTGTTATCACATCTTTTTTGTTTGGTTATTTGCTGTCTTAAGCTCGCCCACCAGATATTTATCATTGACTCTGCCCTCCGTAAATTCAAATCCCATTTTCTTGGCTAACTCAATAGATTTATAATTATTCTCTGATATTTCCACAAAAATATCTTCTATTCCATAATATTCACGCATATAAGATAAAACAGCCTCTACGGCCTCTTTTGCATATCCGTTATTCTGATATTTTTTACCTATCATATATCCCAGTTCATGTGTATAATCACTTGTATCTATTTCCTTATATTCAATACCTGCCCTCCCTATAATTTCACCGCTTTCTTTAAGCTCCACTATCCATATGCCATAATGATACAGTCCATACACATTATCAATATATTTCTTTGTATATTCTATTTCCTCCTCCATTTTTTCAAAAAGCGGTGGCATATATTTTGTTATTTCCTCATCATACAAGGAATATAATACAGGCACATCCTCTATTGTAATTTCCCTAATCTTAAGCCTGTCAGTTTCCAATATATTTACCGCTTCACCAACACTATGACCATATATCATATTAATAAAATTCATATCCAGATTTTCAAAGCTTTCAAAAACAGCATTCGCCCCTGATAAATTCTGGTTTCCTGAATTTGGATTGATATATCCCAGACATGGTATTTTACCATTAGCTGCTGCCATTATACCATTTTCAGAATCCTCAATAACCATACATTCCTCATTCTTTACTCCCAGTTTTTTTGCGGTTTCCAAAAATACAGCCGGATTGGGTTTTGATACTCCTAAGTCCTGTCCGCTCTCTAATACATCAAAGTATTTCATAATTCCAAGGCTTGTAAGATTATCCTTTATTCTTGACATAGATGAAGATGATGCTACTGCCAAAAGCAAATTCGTCTCTCTTTTTATTTTCTTAATAAAAGGGACTACACCTGCAACTGCGGGGTAGCCTCTCTTTTCTAACATTTCCTTTAGGATATCATCTGTATATGAATTCAATATATATTCATCTACATTTTCAAGCTTAAAATCCCGAATAATGCCATTCCACATATTTGAAACCGTGCCACCGATATACTGCTTATAATAATCAAATGACATATCAATCCCAAATTGTTCCTTTAACATCCTTTTGTCAGCTTCATAGTGAATTCTTTCACTATCCACCAACACTCCGTCCATGTCAAATATTATTGCCTTTAGCATTTTTCCGGTTCAGGATATGTTATCCCAAACGTATCTACAGTCACACTCTTCATCTTCTGGACTTCTAATGGTCTGTCACCATAATCTGTGGTACATTCTGCAATCTTGTTTACATTTTCCATACCTTCAACTACTTTTCCAAAAGCAGCATACTGTCCGTCTAAATGTGGCGAATCCTTATGCATGATAAAAAACTGTGAGCCTGCTGAATCAGGGTGCATAGCTCTTGCCATAGAAAGCACACCCACTGTATGCTTTAACGGATTGTCAAATCCATTCATGGAAAATTCACCTTTAATATCATATCCCGGACCGCCCGTACCTGTTCCGTTAGGGCAGCCTCCCTGAATCATAAATCCTTTAATAACTCTATGGAAAATAAGTCCATCGTAATAGCCCTGATTAATCAGACTGATAAAATTATTAACTGTATTTGGTGCAATTTCCGGATACAATTCAGCCTTAATCACATCTCCATTATCCATTGTAATTGTAACTATTGGGTTTTTTTCTGACATTTTTTCCTCCTGCCTGTCTTCTTTTAATTTATGGTTTCTAGTTTCTACACACTGAGTTGTGAATCAACTCAGTGTTTTATTAATTTTTCCCTGTCTCTCTAATACCTCGCGGATAAAATCAGAGATTTTATGCACGAGGCGCACTGAGTTGTTTTACAACTCAGTGCTTTATTAAAAGTGTCTTCCGCCGCCACTGTGACTTCTTCCGCTACTGCTGTGATGCGAATGACTGCTGCCACCACTGCTGCCACCACTACTGCTTTGAATTACCCTGCTGGTAGTTGTTGTTCTAATATAGTTATCCTGTCTGACAGGAAAATTTTGGTTTTCAATATATGTTCTACTGCCTACAGTCATTCTTGTTTTAGAATGTATACACATTATACCCACAACAATCGCCGCACATACAGCCCCTATACCCATGCTTAAAAGCGGATTTTTAAAACTTGTAAAGAAATTAGGTTCCTTTGGCTCAACCATGGATGCTATGTCATCATATGTATCGTATTTGCCTTCATACCAATTATCAAGAATTTCTTTATAATCGCTGTCTTTTCTAAAGTCTAGTGCTGCATCATATACACCTTCCATAAAGGCTGTTGCTGCTCCGTAAAAATCACCGTCTGCAGCATATTTTTCAATATTATCAAGTATTTTATCTTCCGTGTATTCATCAACATATGCCTGTGCCAGACCCGCACAGGATAACCACAATTCTCTCTTATACATATCTATTAACAATATTGCGCCGGAGCCGTCACAGTCATCCCATCCAAAATTGTTATCATCGTAAAAATCATCAGCCGTTTCCATAACTGATTTGCTAATATACTCGTCTACAGTATATACAACCAAATCAAGCTTTACTTCATTACCATATCTTTCTGCCATATCTGTCAGACTGGAAATTTCACTTTGACTGAAAAGTCCTGCTTCGTCATATACCTTATCATGTTCCGTAGTATATCCGCATAAACCTGTAAATACAGTTATAAGCATTATAAAACCAAGTGATTTTTTAAGTATGTTTCTCATCCTAAAATCCCTCCTAACAACAAGAGCAGCGCTGACACACCGGCGAATACACCGCCAAACCATGCCGCTGCCTTTCCCTTTGATATCGGGAGTTCTCCTACGATTTTGCCTGTTTGGCCATTCATAGCAAACATATACTGCTTACCCTTAAATACATAGTTAAGAATCCATACAGGTAATAATGAATATGTGGCACCCAGCCTTTGCAGTCGTGCATTTGAATGAACTACATTAACACTGCTATAACCGATAATAGAGTTTCGACATTCGGTAAACGCATATCCTCTGGCTCTGCTTTCTGCCCTGTAATTCATTTCTTCCTTCGTATAATTGTACTTTTCTGAACTATATCCTGATAAATATGGCATTTCAAATTTTCTAAGTTCATTATAATTAAACGGCTCCAGTTTATCCATAACAGAGTCAGGCATTTTCTCAGATGCGTCTGCAGGTATTTTTGTAAATGAACAATCCATTACACGATTTACCTGATAATGGGATGTATGAGTATACTCTGTATTTCCTTTTCTTTCTGTCCTTACCTTAGTAGCATTAGCCATCATATCTACATGCACATTATAGTCATATAACCAAAACGGAACGTATATGCCTTTAATGCTGTCAATGGTAGCCTCTTTTCTAAAGCAGGCCGGAGTAAGCATACCTTTCTTTGTCCACTTTCTAAATTCATCCTTTGCAATTTCTCTGTTATGCTTAAATGGAATTAATGACTTTGGCATTAACTGTCCACGCAGCCTCTCCTTAATAATTGCAGGACTGCCACAGTAGCTGCAGCTTGTTGCTGAAGTATTCTCATCTGTTAAAATCTCTGCTCCGCAATTACTGCATTTGTAAGAATCAAAATCTCCATACTGTGCATCCTCTTTTTCTAAATCCTCCACTACACAATCATATTTGTCAGTTTCAGAATTCATCTTACTGACATCTACATGTGTGCCACAGTAACTACATACTAATTCTCCTGCCTGGCTGTTAAACTCTATAGGAGCACCACAGCCCGGACATTTATATGTACCAACCATTCTATTCCTCCGTATCTTTTTAATATCTTATGTTGCATATACTCTTATTATTGCATATGCCATATACAAAACATAAATTGTTACCATAGTAATTCCTTCAGCTCTGCTAATCTTATCCTTTGATTTTCCAAAAATAAATACTACTACGCTTACTGTAAGCACTATAATCATGTCCACCAACGATTCCATAATAACTTCAATAGGAGATATTGCAGCAGAAACACCTAAAATAAGTAAAATATTAAATATATTTGAACCCACTACATTTCCTATTGCAAGAGAGGTTTCACCCTTTCTGGCTGCCACTATTGATGTGACCAGCTCCGGCAGCGAAGTTCCAAGTGCAACTATTGTAAGTCCTACCAGTGTTTCACTCATACCAAAGACAGTTGCAATATTAGATGCACTATCTACAACAAAATCTCCTCCAAATTTTATTGCAACAGCGCCTCCCAAAATGAATAATATACTTAACCATATGTTTAGTTCATTTTTATCATTTTTTTCTTCTGTATCGGCGTTATTTTTTCTATGCTTTAACGCACCTTCTACAGTAAAAAGCATAAATCCGGCAAATAAAGCAAGAAAGACAATTCCATCAAATCTGGAAATTTCGCCTACTACTTTACCTGTTTTTGAAAATCCTGTCCATGGCATAATAAAATCTGCAAAAAGCAGTATCAGCAAGGCTGTAATTCCCAGCATAAACGGCATTTCCTTTTTCATTACTGATTTATCTACAGCTATAGGTGAAATAACTGCACATACACCTAATACTACCATGAGATTAAAAAGATTAGAACCAACTACATTACTTACTGCAATTTCATTGGAACCACTAAGTGCAGCACTTAAACTTACTGCAAGCTCCGGTAAACTTGTACCCATTGCGACAATAGTAAGGCCTACCACAATACTTGGAATTTTTAATCTTCTTGCAACAGACGAGCTTCCCTCTACAAAATAATCTGCTCCCTTTACCAAAAGTACAAAACCTACAAGTAACAATATTACATTTTTTAAAATGTCCATTTCAATCCTCCAAATATATAATAGTTATTACAATAGGCTTAACCTTTATAATATCAAAAAAGCGAAACCTATTGCTTATGGACATAATAAGTCCATATGTGCAATAAAAGTCTCGCTTATTATATACGTTCCGGATTTTGCAATCGTGATGACGAAATCGTATAACAGTCAGCCTGAAAGCTACTCCCTTTTATTTATAAAAATTATATATTAATTTTTTAATTCTTGCAAGGGATTTTAATTTTAGTTGTAAACAACTCGATGTTTTAATATATTCCTATCACTACGGCCTCGTGGATAAAATCGCAGATTTTATACACTCGGCACATCGAGTTGTAAACAACTCGATGTTATTATACCTCAAATATTAAATCGCCGTATGATGGCATTGGCCATGCTTCTTTGTCTACAAGCATCTCAAGTTTATCTACCGGTGTTCTAAGTTCATCCATTGCTGCTTTAACTACATCCTTGTAGAAGAATGCCTGCTCTTTGCCCTCACTCATGGCTACTGCTTCCTTCTGTACCTTTTCAAGCTTTGTTAAAGCTGTCTTTGCTTCCTTTAATAATGAAGAGATTTCAACAAGCAGTTCATGCTGAACTGATGAATCTGCACCAGCTTCTCTTACAGCAATTACTGCATCAGCAAGTGTCTTTGTGTAGTTAGCTACTGCAGGAATAATCTGCTTAGAAGCCATATCTATCATTGTAAGAGATTCAATATTCAAACTCTTTGCATATGTTTCATATAATACTTCTGCTCTTGATTCAAGCTCTGCCTTTGTGAATATTCCAAACTTTCCGAATAGGTTAATGGCTTTTTCTGTTGTAAGTGTTTCAACTGCTTCTACCATAGACTTAATGTTTGGTAACCCTCTTCTTTCAGCTTCAACTACCCATTCATCCGAATAGCCATCGCCATTGAATACGATTCTCTGATATTCTGTCATATATTCTTTAATTAAATCATGTACAGCCATATCAAAATCATCTGCTTTTTCCAATATATCTGCTGCTTCACAGAAAGCCTCAGCAACGATTGCATTAAGAGTTGTATTTGGGCTGGCAATAGAATCTGAAGAACCAACCATACGGAACTCAAATTTGTTTCCTGTAAAAGCAAATGGTGATGTTCTGTTTCTATCTGTTGCATCCTTTGTTACATCCGGTAATGTAGATACACCTGTTTCAAGCTTTCCACCCTTTAAGCAGGTTTTTGCTTCGTTTGTTTCAACAAGCTGCATAACTACATCTGTAAGCTGTTCGCCTAAAAACATTGAAATAATTGCAGGAGGTGCTTCATTCGCTCCAAGTCTGTGATCATTACCAACATCCGAAGCTGACTGGCGAAGCAAATCTGCATGCCTATCTACTGCTTTCATAATGCAGGCAAGTACTAATAAAAACTGAATATTTTCATTTGGTGTCTTACCCGGGTCTAAAAGATTTACACCATTATCTGTTGTAAGTGACCAGTTGTTATGTTTACCTGAACCATTCACACCTGCAAATGGTTTTTCATGAAGTAAGCATGCAAGACCATGACGACCTGCTACCTTTTTCATAATTTCCATTACTAACTGATTGTGGTCTACCGCAACATTTGCTGTAGCATAAATCGGTGCTAATTCATGCTGTGCAGGAGCTACTTCATTGTGCTGTGTCTTAGCAGAAACACCAAGCTTCCAAAGCTCAATATTGATATCTTTCATGTATGCTCCGATACGTTCTCTGATTGTACCAAAATAATGATCTTCCATTTCCTGTCCCTTTGGAGCAGGTGCGCCAAACAATGTACGTCCGGCATATATTAAGTCTTTTCTCTGTAAATATTTCTGTCTGTCAACAAGGAAGTATTCCTGTTCAGGTCCTACAGATGCAGTTACCTTTGTAGCCTCTGTATTTCCAAATAATCTTACAATTCTTAAAGCCTGTGTACTAACTGCTTCCATTGATCTTAAAAGAGGAGTTTTCTTATCAAGAGCCTCACCTGTGTAGGAACAGAATGCTGTAGGAATACAAAGAATAACACCTGTAGCATCCTCCTTTAAGAAGGCCGGTGATGTACAATCCCATACTGTATATCCTCTGGCTTCAAATGTTGCTCTAAGTCCACCTGATGGAAATGATGAAGCATCCGGCTCGCCTTTAATTAATTCTTTTCCTGAAAACTCCATAAGCATTTTTCCGTCTGAATCAGGATTTGTAACAAATGAATCATGCTTTTCTGCTGTAACACCAGTAAGAGGCTGGAACCAATGTGTATAATGTGTTGCTCCTCTTTCTACTGCCCAATCCTTCATAGCCTTGGCAACTACATCAGCAGTAGCGATTGACATTTCACCACCATTTTCCATTATATTCATAACTTCCTGAAAAACCTTCTTTGGTAAGCGTTCTCTCATTTTACCAAGAGTAAATACATTTTCACCGAAAATTTTCTCTACATTTAATACATCACTCATAATTGTTCTTCCTTTCTTTTCTCATAAATACATTATACATATAAATTTTAAAATTACTAGTTAAAAAATAGAACAATATTATTACATATTTTCCTTTTATATTTGTGAACATTCATAGAAATGCTTTTTATATAAGGAGTATTTTTTATAATAGGAAAACAGAACAACCTTCCTAATATAAAAAAAGCGTCCACAAAAAGAGTGGAACGCCATTGTTCTATCTAAATCGTCATTATATGTATGAGGTATTTCCTCTATCCGAGAATAAAATAACTCATTTCTACAAAAAATGCAAGTACTTTTTAATATTTTTTATAATTTGTTACTATTGTTATTTGAGTTTCCGTATTTTTTATTTTTAGCTTCAAAAAGTCTTGTTGCCAAAGGCAACATAGACATCTTGCACAAAAAGTTGCAGATGAAAGTTCACTTTCATCTGCAACTTTTTGTGCAAGATGCTTACATCGTTATGACGATGTAAGCTTTTTGAAGCTAAAAATAAAAAATACGGAAACTTTCTACTACTCTCCTGTATTTACAGGTACATCAAATATTTCCTCTCCACGCACCAACTGTACAATCATTCTGTAATCATGATCCGTTGTGCAGGTTGAAAGTGTAAGAATATGTGAATCTGCTGTAATTTCAGGTGCTGTAGGGAATGGATACTGACTCTTTGTCCTGTATGTATTGACATATTCCATAAAAGCCTCATCACTTTCAAAACCCCAGGTGTATACAGGGTCACCACTTGCCTGTACCTTAAATATTGAATAAACATAATAAACATAGTGATGATTATCCACATATATATCCATTGTAGGATTATTGGCACCATACTGAGGATTGTCATAATAGAAATTAAGACTTCCAAACATAATATAATTTGCCCATGCCTTTACATTATGTCCATATAAAATACAGTTCTTTGCATAAAGACCGTCCGTAATCCTGTAGTCAATAAATATACTGCCCACACCATTAGGATAGTTATTTGAATAATGCTCTAAATAATATTCATTATTTGATGGATGCTGTACTATCGGATTATCAATATATGTTCCTGTCCCCTGTCTGATATATCCCTTTGCATTCGGATTATAAGCCTTAACCTTTTCATAATCCCATACAAAAGCTGTACCATCACCGGTATTGTTTAACTCTATTTTTTCACCATTTACATTGTAATATTCAATAGTATCATCTATCTTTACTGTAAAAAGGTCTACGAATTCATCATTTGCCTCATTCGTTTCCTGTGCAGATATATATATCAGAGTGAGTTCATATGATGCATAAGAAAAACAGCACAATGCAA
Organism: uncultured Clostridia bacterium; assembly: GCA_947174885.1. Lineage (GTDB taxonomy): Bacteria > Bacillota > Clostridia > Lachnospirales > Lachnospiraceae > SVEL01. Next base: position 78,727 of record CAMWKO010000001.1, on the reverse strand, counting down.
TAAACATAACTGCATATCTTACCATGTCAAATAAATCTACTTTTTTCTTCTTTTTAGGTTTTTTATCAATATCTATAATCTCCATTTCAATTTCCATATCATCATCTGATATTACGGAATCCTTTTCTATTGTATCAGTTTCTACAACATTATCATTTTCTATAGATAAATTCTCTTTATAATCAGTCTTCTTTTTCTTCATAATATCGACTTCCTTTTAAAAACATGAGCCATGCCCGACTAAGACATGGCTCAAAAACGTTTTATTATTCAGCTTTACCGATTGAACCAAATAATTCCATTTTTTCCTTAACTGTAGCTTTAATAGCTTCAAAGCCTGGAGCTAAAAGCTTTCTTGGATCAAAACCTTTACCCTGCTGATCCTTACCCTCTTCAATATACTTTCTTGTAGCTTCTGCAAATGCAAGCTGACATTCTGTATTTACATTAATCTTAGCAACGCCAAGTGAGATTGCCTTCTTAATCATATCAGCCGGGATACCTGTTCCGCCGTGAAGTACCAATGGCATATCTCCTGTTAACTGCTGAACCGCATCAAGAGTTTCAAAGCTCAAGCCCTCCCAGTTATCCGGATACTTACCATGAATATTACCGATACCTGCTGCAAGCATTGTAACACCTAAATCAGCGATAGCTTTACATTCATTAGGGTCTGCACATTCGCCTTTACCGATAACACCATCTTCTTCTCCACCTATTGAGCCAACCTCTGCTTCAAGTGACATACCCTTTTCAGATACGATTTTTACTAATTCTGTTGTCTTAGCAACATTTTCTTCGATTGGATAGTGCGAACCATCAAACATGATTGAAGAAAAACCAGCTTCGATACACTTTAAACAACCTTCATAGCTACCATGGTCTAAATGTAATGCAACAGGAACTGTAATATTAAGCTCCTCCATCATACCATTAACCATACCTACAACAGTCTTATAACCTGTCATATATTTTCCGGCACCCTCTGAAACGCCAAGAATAACCGGTGATTTTAATTCCTGTGCTGTTAATAAAATAGCCTTTGTCCACTCAAGGTTATTAATATTGAACTGACCTACCGCATATTTACCTGCTTTAGCCTTCTGTAACATATCTTTTGCTGATACTAACACTGTTCTATACCTCCGTATATCTAATTACTGACTCTTTCAAGTCGCTATTTTGATTATAGCCTATTTTTTCGATAAATACAAGCACTTGATATAATACAAGAATAATTTTCTAATATAATTACTCTTATTGTATATATCTAAATTAATCTTTCCGACAGTCTCTGCCATCAGCTTTGCCTCTTCCTCTTCTACATTCTCATTGCTGTATTTTTGTTTAATAATCGTAACGGCAAGATTATGTGCTGTCTCGCTATCAATATCTTCATCTGCCTTTAAAATTTTATCTGCCATTAACCCAGTGCTTTCATAGAAGGTTATCTTAATTTTTTTCAGGCTTAAAATATATAAAAGCTGTTTTTCAAATTTTTTGAAGATTATACTATATTTATCACTGTTTATAAGTTCTATATATTGCTTCTGTCTGTTAATTGCCCTAATCCTTATTAGCATGATTATTAATGATAATATCACTATAATCGCTGCTAATATAATAAAGCCCTTAACAGCCTCTAATTTATCCGGTTCCCCAAGTGGACCAGACTCTATTGTAGAGCCGTCGCCTGTCTGTCCCTCCTGTTTATCAGTTGTTGTTACCTCTATATTACTAGTTGTTTCTTCTGGTACAGTAGTTGTTGGCTGTTCACTTGTATTTTCATCTGTCGTAGTAACTTCCGTATTTTCATCCGTACTTTTATTACTGCTACTTTCCTTTTGATTTTCTATAACACTTCTATATGAAGCAGGTGTTACATCTACCGGCACCCAGCCAACTCCTCTTACATATATTTCCACCCATGCATGTGCAGCATCATCTTTAACTACGGAACTATATTCATAATCATTTCCGTCAGCTTCCATCACCACATATCCCTCTACATATCTTGCAGGTATTCCCATTGCCCTAAATATAAGTGTACCTGCCGAGGCAAAGTGTGAACAATAGCCTTCCTTTGTTTCAGTTAAAAATTTTACTACAAAATCTTCGTTTGAGTTGAGTCGTCCCGGACTAAGTGTATATGTACAGCTTGATAAATAATCCTTCACAAACTCAATATATGACTCATATCCAAATTCATCTACAGATGCATCTCTAATGCGTACCTCTTTGCGTCCTTGCTCAAAGTCCAAATCTGTATAAATTACAGAAATTGTTCTATTTCTTATTTCCTCTGCTATATCCTCAAAGCTTTCCGGAATATCCAGATAATATTTCTTTACAACCTGTTCATAGTAGCTGTATTCTATACTTATTAGCTTAGATAGTTCTTCCGATTGTGTACTGTCTTTACCCGGATACTTTCCAAACATTAAACTTATACTCTGATATTGGTAACTATTGGGTATACTATATGGATATTCTACTATAAACTTTTTTGTTCCATATTCTTCTTTTAAACTTTCACGTTGTCCGTCATGGCTAGATGAAAGTCCCGTATATGAATAATATGGCCAATAATTATTTCTATCATCTTCATCTAATACTGTTATTTTCACTCCTCCTCTTATATTATTATTATCGTCTAATATATATTTTTTTCTATTTGAAAGAAATCCTGCCGATACTTCATCTACTTCACTCAATGATATATTATAAAACTTTGCTATTCTGTTAGCAGCATCATCTATTTCATCATCGGCATTTTCCCATCTGTTTCCTGTATATGTCACTCCCACAAAGGACTTTATATAGAGAGGCAGAATTTTAAAGTCATCATATTTACTGCTAATTTCCACCTTCATTATTTCATCGCCTGAAAATTCAATTTCGTCTACCTCTCCAAGCTTTCCATTGTTCATTCCGCCATGTGCTTTTCCCTCATTAATGCTAAAATTAAAGGCATTTTCAAAAGCCTGCAGAATAGACTTTTCACCATTTAAATATGCGTTTATTTCACTTTTATATTCATCAAATTTTTCACTTCTCTCATATGGACTTATACTCTCTATAAACATCACCACAATAAAAGTAACAACAAGAACAAAATTTATAAAAATATTTTTTATAACTCTTTCTTTTGTATCATTAAGTTCAATACTGCTTTTATTTTTATCCTTTTCCATCGCCATATTAGCATATAAAAATGCCATTAAATATACTTCAAAGGTTGATGGTGTTTTCCCAATAGATAAGCATAAAGCAATAAATGGAATAGTTATATCTATGTAGACTATCTTCCAAAACCTGTTCTTATATACCACAAAAAGGCAGGGAATCATTATCTCCAAATACAATCTGACAAGTGAAAACAGATATTCCGTTTCCAACAAATCCATATTTTTATTGATTTTATTTCTATATCTGGACATTGCAAGGCTATATCTTCCTGTTAGCTCCTCCACGCCAAGCTTTATATTTTCAAAATTATTACTTATCAAGAAAAGTAATATTGCTACAACAATAACACCTACCCTTACATATTTATTTTTAATCTGAAAAAGTAGGATAAATGCAATAATTATCGCAACCGTAAAAATAATTGATAAATAATCAATTTCTATATAAAGTACATTTAGCAATATCAATAGTGGTACTATTACATACAATATTGACATAGCATATCTTTTAAAGTTTAATTTCATTAATGTTTCCCATTTCCTTTAAGTTTGCATCAACTACTAAATATGTAATATCAGAAGAAAGTTTACTTATTTTTTCTTCAATTTCAGCTTTATTATCTAATGCTACAAATATAATATAGAGTTTATTATTTACATCCATATCATTAACCGCAAGAATAAACTCATCTGATATTGTAGCCGTAATATACAGTAAATTTGTACTTACGGATTTCTCAAATAAAATACTCTCATTTACCGTTTCATTATTACCCTGACTTACAATAATATTCATAATATCAGCTATAGTCAAAACAAGTTCTTCCTCCTCGGTCACACTACATTCAGCTGTTTCTCCATTGCTTCTGTTTATGGCGACTATATTAAAGCCTAATTGTTTCATCGATAAATTAGTACATATTGAATATAATATTTCTAATATTTTATCCTGCAAAACAATATTGTTAAGCTTTCTATTATTTACAGTAAAATCCACCAGAATATCCAATCCTATTTTTATAGGCAACGAATATTCTTTTATCATATACTTGTCTAATTTATTTGTAAGCTTCCAATGCACATCCCTCATTAAATCTCCCGGAGCATACTCTCTTACATTAAATATTTCTGTTTTATCATTTCCCTTTTTATACGGATGGTATGTGCAGGATTCAAGCAGTTCAATATTATTAACCACCGGATAGGTCACATCTATTTCAAATGGTTTTGGTAATATCATCATTTTAAATACTTTTCTTTTTCTAAACATTCTTATCGAAAAAAGATTTAAATAATCAAATATTTTTGCTTTTTTACAAACTACTACCATCACTCCTGTATACTCAGCCACAATATCCAACTGTTTCTTTCGACGGGAAAACGGTAATACACTTGTATAAATATCCTTTTTAATTCTCTTTTCATTACCATAATACAGCTCCACTACCATCTTAATATTTCCCGAAGGAAATGGACTTCTATTTCTCATCTCTATATTAATCCTAACCTTGTCACCCTTTATTACATTTGTATTTTCAATACTGATGCTGTACTTTGTACAAGCTCTTGTAATAATAAGTACAACCAGAAATACAAGTGGTACTTGAATTGCAAGTACCAGTGCAAGATATGCCGGATAATATGAAAAAAGTATTGATATAATAAGCATTACCGCAACTAATATAATATATAATATTTTTGACATAACACTCCCATCCATCTATACTCCAGTAATATTTATATGATTAATTATATTTCGTAATACGCTTTCTACATTCGTCCTTGATATTTTAGCTTTAGAACTCAAAATCACTCTATGAGCACTAACTGACAAATATACCTTCTGTACATCCTCCGGAACTACATAGTTTCTGCCATTTAAAAATGCCATAGCCTTTGCCATATTTATAAGTGCCACTGTTCCTCTTGGACTAATTCCCAATTCTATTAAATCATTGTTTCTTGTAGCATTTACAATTTCTACAATGTATTCATAAACCGCATCATGTACAAATATTTCTGTTATGGCTTTTTGCAGGTTTACAATATCTTCGCCACTCAAAACCTTTTTAATGTCTGTAAGTGCGTCACTGCCGCCACTCTTGTTTTTAAGCATTATTACCTCGTCTTTTTTTGACGGATACCCCATACTGAGTCTCACCATAAATCTATCCAGCTGTGAATCCGGCAATAATGTCGTTCCTGCCGAACCGGTTGGATTTTGTGTAGCTATAACTATAAACGGCGAAGGCAGCACTATTGATTTCCCCTCTATTGTAACTTTACCCTCCTCCATCGCCTCTAATAAAGCAGACTGTGTTTTTGAAGATGTCCTGTTTATTTCATCTGCAAGAAATAAATTACAAACAATAACTCCCTTTTTATATTCCATTACTCCCTTTTCTTTATTGTATAAAGAATATCCCACAACATCTGATGGCATAACATCAGGTGTAAACTGGAGTCTGTTGTACTTTAGACTTAAGGTTTTGGAAATAGCCATAGCCATGGTTGTTTTTCCTACCCCCGGTATGTCCTCAAATAATATATGTCCACCTGCCAATATAGAAGCCAATGTTTTTGTAATAATATCTTCTTTTCCTATAACTGCTTTTCCAATCTCAGCTATAACCTGTCTTCTAATCTGTAATCCATCTATCATGTCTTTCCCTTTCGATATATATCTTTCTTAGTAATACTATTTAAAATAGTCCTTTTAATTTTACTCTATTACCTTTTTTTTTTCAATATATTCTGTTTTTGTGTCTCTGCATTTTCACTATTTATTGTTCCTTCTTATATCAATACAGATATTGACAGATATATTCTTACAGACATACTTTGAAAAGCTGTTATTTTGTCTCTGTATAACTGTTAATGCCGTTTTGTATTATCACGTATGCAGATTTTAGATGAAGTATGGGGATTTGACAGTGATATCTCTGACAGGATTGTGGATGTACATATTAAAAATTTAAGAAAAAACTATGCTTTAATTCTATTCAGACGGTTAAAGGTATGGGATTTATCTTATTTTTTAATTAAACAAAGAAGACTGGTCAAGGTCATGTTTTTACTGTGGATTTTTATATACTAATACTATTAATACACAGAGCAAAACGAGCATGTCCACATTATTTATTAAAATCTCCTAGCCATAATTAACTTACTTTTATATACCGGTTGCAGATGCTCTGTGACATATTCATAAAAAACTGTATCCAACCGATATAAAGCATTTTTAATATAGCAGGAAATTCTTTAGAATCTCCTGCTATATTAAAAGGCAACACCTGACATAAAATTTAAAGTGCTGCCTTAGAATTTATTTGTTACGTAAACTCAAGATATTGTATATAATCTGTAGCTATTTATTCTTACCGTTGCAGGCACAAGTATCAAAAGACGGATTGAAAGCATAGAAGTTTTTGAAGTCAAGTTCATCCTGTAACATTCTAAGTCCTTCACCGAATCTTTGGAAGTGAATAATTTCACGCTCACGTAAGAATTTAATAGGATCACATACATCAGGATCCTTTACCATACGCAGAATATTGTCATAAGTTGTACGTGCTTTTTGCTCTGCTGCCATATTTTCAAAAAGATCTGTAATAGGATCACCTGTACTTTGTAAGGTTGCCGCAGTAAAAGGTGTACCGGATGCAGCCTGAGGATAGACACCCAAGGTATGGTCTACATAATAAGGAGCAAAACCACTATTTTCAATTTGTTCAGGTGTTAAACAATCAGTAAGCTGATGAACAATGGCACCAACTATTTCGAGGTGAGCGAGCTCCTCCGTACCAATATCATTTAATAAACCTGCAACTCTAGAGTTTGACATAGAGTACTTTTGAGATAAATATCTGAGAGCTGCACCTATTTCACCATCAGGACCGCCGTATTGTTTTAAGGTATAACAGACTTTTTTAATTTTTGTTACTTAACTATACCATAAAAAATAAAAATGTTGTATAATCAACTCGTAATGTAGGAAAAGGAGGTTAAATCTATGAAGAAATTTAAAACAGTTTTATCTTTACTAATGATAAGTACAATACTTGTTCTACCAAATGCTATTTCTGCACAGGCAGAAGAAGTTGTTGATAATATAAATGAAATAGAAACATACAACACATCAAAATTTGGGAACGCACATATTACAGGTGATGGAGTAAATATACGAAGAAATTCAACTTTATCAAGTACAGTTATTGGACAGTTGTATAAAGGAGATGGAGTAAAAATATTAGATGAAGCATATGGTTCAGGTCTAAGATGGTATTATGTTGAGCTTAAGTCAGGAACTCGTGGATATGTTGCAGCACAATATGTATCTTATAACTAATTTTTAACATCAAAATATGTAACTTGTAATTAATTTTTAACATAAAAATTAAAAATTCCTACATTACATAAATAAGAGAGCATCCACGTTTGAGGTTTGAGAATGATGTAAAAATGTGTGGTGCTCTCTTTTGTAATATATTAATTTAATATGCTGTATTATATAAAATATTACAATTTTATAGAGCTAACAAACTCTTCCACATATATCCCTTGGCAGATAAATAACCATCGGCAATACCCGTCTTATATTTACTCTGATAATTCTTTACAGCTATTTCAGTTTTATTTCCAAAATAACCATCTGTACCATTATCACCGCAGCTGAAACCTAATGCGATTAAATATTTCTGCAAGACAACAGTTACTCTGTTGTATTTGTTGTTATTTTTTAATTCAGGAGTTTTTTCATAAACCTGCTGTAATGTTGCACCAGAAGTCAGTCCTAATGCTTCTTTTAATTCTGATACAAATACATCATATGCACTAGGTATATTTATAGTTGTTACAGCTGTCGGACCTGTATTTGAAATACCTGAAGAGGTAGCAGAACCCGGAACTATTACAGTATCACCGGCATATAGTGCTTTGTTGTTATTTAAAGAGACAATTTCCTCAAGTTTATCAAGCATTCCAAGTCTTTCAGCAATTTGCCAGTAACCCTCCCCACACTGAACAACTGTTGTTGTAACAGATCCAGCTGCATTTTCAACCGGACTGCCTGTATATGCTTCATAATCTACATAAGGCAGTTTACCCCAGCCTGTCCAGCTTCTTACATATGTACCTGTATATCCTAAGTTACCTAACTTGCTTTCAAGGACATTCCCTGTCCATGCAGCTGTACATTCAATTACGTTACCGTTACCTATATAAATACCTACATGACCTTTCATCCACACCAAAGCTCCGGGAATTATATTACTAAAATCAGTTGAGGTTTTACATTTGGCATATAATCCCTCTGTGTCAACATCAGGCACATTATTTGAATTATATACGGCACCACCGTTACTGTTTTCAGTGTCACCGTTCCAACCCCATAATATACCTTTTATCAGGCATACACAGTCAAAGCCGAAGTAATTCCTGTCAACTAATGACTTTAATTTAGAAACCTTTGTGCTATTATAATTAGACGGATATTGTTTAGACTTGCTTTCTATTATATCAGTAGTGATAGGCTGTCCAAACATACCGGTGCAGTATATTGTGTTTGAATTTAATGCCTTTTTTAGCATTGTAATAAAATCATTTACTTTCATAGTCTAATCCTCGCTTTCGTCTTTATCTTCGTCTTTAAAATCTGTCTTTTCCTCTATCTGCGATTTAATGTTTTTAACAAGCTTGTTCAAAAATGCCGGTAGAGGTACTCCAATGTCTGCAATATTCTCTAAAATACTTATAAGCTCGTTACAGACTAACCATATAGCTACCACACAGGCTATTGCAAATGTAAACGGTATATTAATTCCTACTTGTCCGGCTGCGTAAAGTAATAGTTGGTCTATTATTGCACCTACTACAATTAGCAACCACATACACACCTTTTTAATAATTCCTCTAAGTCCCTTGTAGCTGTTAATTTTCTCATTACGATACTTACAAGCTGCTATACCAGTTCCATAATCAATAACATTGCACAGAACCAACAGAATTATTGGTATAGCCAACGCTCCAAACAAGCTTGATAATGCACCGAATATAGCTGTTAATATTGTTTTTAATTTTTCCATAGATATTTTCCTCTCTTTCCTTTTCTATGAGTTGTTTTATATATTAAAAATACACCTCCAAACACTAGATATTTTCTAGCATTTGTGGTGTATTTAATTTCTAACAAGTAACACTATAGCATATGCACTTGTTACTGTTATTGCAGATGTTGTTAAGTTTCTTACCGCTACAGAAACATTAGAGCCTGCTACTGTCATTCTAACAAGACATAAGCTATATGTAGTTAAGTTATATCCTATAATACCTACAGAGCTATATCCTGATGGTATTGTAAACGTTCCACTTAATGTCCCTGTACCAGATGCAGTCACAGTTCCCTTTAATGTTACCGATATCGAATCAATTAATCCCCCATTACCAGAACCTTTCCATAATGCAGTTGAAAGTTCTCCATTTATAGCTACATCTCCGTCAAATATTGCTGTGCCGGAACTGATTCCTTCTGCTTTTACAGTAGTTGTTTTTATTCCATTAATACCAATATAATTATTAACTGCTGTTCCCCAAGCATTAGTCCCACTAAATTGTATTGTTTTCGTTGGATCTTTGGAATTTATTTTAAATGTAACATTGGACTGTTTTGGTTCATATCCATAATTTGTAACATAATAATCTATTAAATTATTACCTAACAATAATTGTCTTACTGCTAATGAATCAAACAAGGTTACATTTCCATCTGCATTAAAATCTGATATAAGTATTTGTGCTGATGTTGGTGTATTATCACCACTTGCAAATTTACTTATTGTCTGCCAATTTGCATATGTAGGATTTATATATGCTGATTGCGTTATAGTGATGTTTCCATCACCTATAACAAAATCGCCTATTTTACCTTTAGTTATCTCTGCATTTGCACCTTTCAGTGTCATCCCTGTAATAGTACCTGTCGCAGTTATATTCTTGGAAAATAACTCTTTAAGATTTATTTCATTTGAAGTAATTGTTTCTGATGCTATCTGATTAGATGTTATACTGTTTGCTATTATATCCGTGCCATCAAGTTTTTTCTTGTAAATTTCATCTGTCAATTCCGTTTTCGTTAATCCACTGGCAAGTGCATTAATCTGATATATTAAACCATCATCACCTTCCAGTAATAAATCTTTTACCTTAAGTGTATTGGCTATAATTAAATCACCATTTATTTTTACACCATTAAGTTTCCCGGTAACATTACCGTTATTTATCATGACTTCACACAATATTCCTGAATCAGCTAAAAATTTACCAATATCAGCAATTTTAATATTAGCCAGGTTTATATCCGCAAAGTTATTTTTTAATTCTCCAATTACTGATTTCTTAACATTTTCCTGAATTACATCTAATTGTTTTATCTGTGCATATCTTATATCTGCATCTTCAGCTGACAATTTATTAATAATTGCCTTATTCATTAAAACCAGTTCTGCATAATACCTGTCCAGCTGTTTGGTAATAGGTCCTTTAGCTGACACATTGTCAGTTTCTCTAATTCCCTCACTGGAAATTTCACATTGCAAACCTCCATCATATGTAAATATTGATGTACAACTAATAATGTTACTTTCATCATATTTATACATATCCCATACATCCATGCATGGGGAAGCTGACATTATATTAATTTTTCCAGGCACATAGCTAAAATTACCTATCTGCTGCCACGCTACATTCATTGCTTCATCAGTCATAAATGGATTGTTTATATTTAACCCAATTATGCCGGTACCCTTTGATAATTCTGTACTATCTGTAGTTGTACATTTCAATACATTAATTGTTGACTCTTTTTCCTCTAATTCAGGTTCTGATATTTTATCCGTTAATATATCATCATCACAATTTTCGTACCATTTTAGTTCTATACTGCCATCCCTCATTTCTACTGCAAATCTGCCATACATAGCTGCAATATATCCTAATACTTCTCTGTATGTATATCCCTCCGGCTTTGTTGTAACCTTAAGCCCTTTTAGGTTCTGTGTAGAAATTGTCATGCCTGACATTCCGGCCATTTCTTTTAAGACAGATAATGTATCACTGGGATAACTTAGTTTGCTAAAATATGCCTTTTCCCCATACGCAGATAAATAACCTTCTGCTTTCACAGTTACCAGTCCACTTTTTACTGTTGCCTGTGATACTATATAATGACCACATGGAATATCCTCGTATGTACCATCATCCAATAATACACTTTGTATAAGCTCCAGTTTGTGACCTTTCAATGTAACATCTTCCGGCAGTTGAATAACCATCTCAAGACTATTGGCAACTGTACTTCCTATTAATGGTATTTCTTCGCTTGATGAACCTTTTGTAAGAGTATATGACTTTATGGCATCATATTTCTTTTCATTATTATTATCCAAAATAATAGAAGCAGTAAATTGTCTACTGCTTCTACTTAATACCTCTTTACAATGTTTACTAATATTAGTATACATAATACCTCCTATTGTTCTACAATATCCACTGATACAGAACGAAAATAATAAATACCATCATCAAGTTTCCCTAGTGCTTCACTAGTCAATGTACCTCTGTATACCTGTATCTCATGTTCAGTTCCGTCAATATTAATTACTACCGGATAAAATCCGGTTTTAAGATACTTTTTAATCTTATTCTTTTCGGCTGCTGTTATTATTCCCCAAGTAATTTGCAGTGTTTCCTTTTCTGCTATTACATCTCCTATCATCTTTCCTGTTGATGTTCTGCCTGTATTGCTTGCCCAAATAATTTCATTACCGGCTGAAATTTCTACAGGTGCCGGTAATTCAATTATCTTTATTCCCTCTTTTACAGCTAAAACAGCCATTTTCATACCTCCTAGAAAATAATCTCACAAACACCATTAGCTTTTGTCTGTTTATTTATTTCATCAACAATAACATCTTTTAGTTTTTTACCATTAACTATGATATTTAGATCTAATGATTGTAAAACCTGTAGAATCAACTTAAGTGTCATTAGAATCTCTTTGTTATATCCGTTTCCTGCTGCCCTTACTGCCTCCAATGCCATTTCCTTAAGTTTATCCTCAGGTGCAACTACTTCGCCCTGGTGTCTGTTATCACCAATCATAGCAAGCTGTGGTGTATTAGGTTTTACATATCCTCCTTCTGCCAGCATGGGAATAGCTGCCGAACCTACCGGATTATTATTCCATAGCTTTGCAAATGGTTTTGTTCCAAATATAGATACATTTTTAATCTTATTTAAAGTATCATTAACTGCTTTAAATGGATTAGTGAATACAGTATTTAAACCTTTTATAAGCTGATTAGTGATACTTTTAAATGTATCTGTAAATGAATCTGTAATTTTACCAAAATCGCTATTACTTCCACTTGCAGACTTCTTTATAGTAGACCACGCATTTCCAAAAATATTGCCAAAATATGTACCAATACCTTCAAATGGTTTTTTTACCGATTTATTAACTAAATCCGTTGATGCTGCACCAACAACTGCTTTTGCACCATTTATTGAATTAACAAGTGTATTTTTAACTCCGGTCGCTACAGAACCTATCCAGCCATTTAATGTACTAAATTGATTCTTAAATCCATTATCTATTAATGACTTACTTGCCATTCCAACCAGACTTTCTGAACTCTTTATTGCGGAAATAATATTATTTTTAGTGCCACTAACTGTTTTTCCTACCCATCCGGGTAATTCATTATATGATTTTTTTATTCCCTTTCTAACCAACTCATCAGTACCTGCACTTACAGCTGATATTTCCTGTTTTGTCTGCGATGTATACCCACTACTAGTTCCTTTTGCCATTGCCTTGCCTATTTCTTGTCCAGTTTCTTCAAAACCTTTTTTACTACTTGAAAATAGTCCCTTTATCCAATTCAAAAGTATTAAATCATCACCATTATTTTGTTTTTTTTGAAGTTTATCTTTAAGTAAAGCTACAGCCTCTGAATCATTCCAAAGTTGCTTTAGTGACTTGTTTGAATCTGTGGATTTATAAATGTTTTCATTGTAATTTATTTCTTTATATAATCCAAGCAATTTCTTTATGTCATTTATAAAATCCTCTATAGTTAGTTTCAAACCATCAACTATCTCTTCAAAACTTGCATCTGAAAGATATTCAATTTGCATTGATGCAGTCATTGTAACCTTTTCGCCGGATAATAGTTCATATATTTTATTACCAATATGAAAACCTACATCTGCTGCTACAAAAGCAGCTGCTATTGTAAGAGTAACTTGTCCAAGTTTACCTAATTTAGAAAAGTTTTCATTTATTTTAGGAAGATATTCTACCAGACTTTTTAAACCATTATAGCCTGCTTTGCCTACTGTATATGCTGTAACAGCAGTTAGTACACCTCCTAATACTACACAGGCCGTCTCATTATTTCCTATGGCTTTTAAAAGGTCCGCTAAATCTGTAAAGAAGTCTACAATTATACCACCTGTAAACTGTGCAATAGGTTTTAAAAAATTATCCCATAGCCAAGAGCCTAGTGGTTTTAATACCTCTAATACACCATTAAGCACATCAAAAGCACCTGCAAGAGTTTCTATAAAGGCTGGTAACAAATCTCCTATTGTCCATTTTGCCAATGGTACTAAGACCTCTGTATATATCCAATACAAGCCCTCTCCAATAGTTTTTTTGAACGGCTCAAATGAATCTGATAAATCCTTAAGAGCATCTTTCAGGTTCTTCAAACCTCCTGCAAGGCTATTGGTTGCTATAGTTTCTTCTTTTGTTTCTCCGGGATTAATAATTGTATCAGTCACAAAGGAATTACTACTACTTTCTGAAGCATCCGACAGCTTAGTTATCTTATCAAATCCTGCAAGCTCCCTAAGTGCCTCTGAAGCTGATTCAGTAACTCCGTCAAGTGTTCCTGATAACTCACCAGCACCTGTTGATATATTTCCCAGTGATGACGAAGCCTCTGATACCCCAAATATTGAGGCTGTGAAATTTGAAAATCCCTCGGCCAGTTTATTTAATCCTTCCATAAGCAAATTAATTTGTCTAAGAAGTGGTGTTAGTACATTAATAAATCCCTGTCCTAAACTCGCCTTTAAACTGTCAAATCTAAGACTAAGTATTCTCGTCTGATTCGCCCAGCTATCCTGTGTTTTTGCAAAATCTCCTGTCGCTTTTCCTAATGCATTAGTAACATATTGGTAACGCAACATAAGCTTTTCCTGCTCTGTCATTTTAGCAGTTGTTTTTCCAAAACCATTATTAAGAGCATACTGATCAAGGGCTGTCTGTGTCATCACTACACCTAGGCTCTTAAGTGCCTCAGTTTCGCCTGTCCATATTCCCTTAAGCTTTGTATATGCATCATCAGCATCTATGTTGTAGAACGATGCTACATCTCCGGCCAAACCTGCTACTGTCGTTCCCATTTCATATGCTACTTTTTCTGTAGTTCCCATAGACTCCGACATAGCACCCAATGTAGCTACATAATTTTTTGCTTTTGTCTCACTAAGACCAAACTGTGTCATTGCATTTTTTGCAAAATCATTTACACTTTCATTAAGTGTAGTAAATGTCGTATCTACTACATTCTGTACTTCTGCAAGTTCTGAGCCTAAGTTTATACAATCAGCTGTAAATTTTGTTAGTGCTGCAAATCCTAACGCTGCACCAATTTTCTTACCCATTCCGCTAAATATTGATACTGATCTTCTCTCTACATCACTACTTGCTGATGTGAGTTGTCTTACCAGTGAACTTGTATCAACATTTAATTCTAAAGCTAATTGACCTACTACTGTTGATTCTTCACCCATACGTTACCTCCTTTCATTTCATTATGTAATCCTAAAATTATTTTTCGCCCATCCTTGAACACCTTTCCAGTATTCATAGTAGGCCTTTGGATTCTCCTTTAGTTTTTGATTGCGATATCGCAAGTATTCATTTCTTATTTGCTTTTGTTCCTTAGTGAAATTTTTAATCACTTTCAGATCTTTTTCGCTTCTAATAGCCACCACACGACCAAGTGGAGTATCCGGCATTATACCAGACAGTAAAGAGCAAAACTCACTCCATGACATATTATCTTCTGAACGAAGTCTTATTCCATATTGCTTAAGGAAACTTGCCTCAATAAGTTCCCAGTCTTTCTCTATGTCATACCAGGCTTCTTCTCTATTCTGTGGGTATAGGAGTATCCGGCTCAATTCCCTGTGCCAGCTTCATGATTGAAGTGTAAACATATTTATATTCATTAATTGGAAGATCCAAATCATTAATTTCCTCTGTCTTTTTCTCTCCAACAAGTAATTTTAAGGCTTTATTCATAAGTTCCATTTCCTCAAGGTCTTCTCCTGATTCTTTTGTCTTTTTCTCTGATTCTTTAACCATTGCCTGAATACCGAGAATATTATTTTTTCTATTGTTTACCGTAACTATAATTTCATCTGTAATTCTCATTGTAGGCAATTCATTTGTTATTTTTGCTGAAATATCATATAATTTTGACATTTTAATCTCCTTTTCTTTTCAAAAATATAAGGTGGAATTACCACCCTATTTAAACTACACTGTCTGATATGTTACATATATTGGCTTGCCATCACTCAAAGCTTCCCATTCAAGAGCATCTATTGCCGTAGAATCACCCGCCATAGAAGTTACATTGATTACACAAGGAATAATTAATGCATCCTGATTAGGAAACGTAATCTTCATAGCCGAATTAACATCCTGCCCATTCTTCCATGCAAGACTTGCTACATAATCATTACCGGCATCGCCATAATTTCTTTTTCCACCCATTGAAATAGATATAGATTTTGATGTCATCAGTCTTCTTGTCCAACCTGCCCTATCCATAGGATTCCATTCTTCAACCTGTCCGTCCATTGCTATTGAAAGACTTTCAGCATCTTTTACTGTGGTATACTGTGCCGTTTCAAGTTCTGCATCCTCAGGCCTTCCTGTAATACATACCCCAAAGGTAATTTCATTTACCGGATTAACTCCTGTTCTTACTTCATCTAACATTTTTACTTCCTTTCATAAAAAAATAAGCACTCAATCACATATTCATATATTCCGTTATCATCCGTATCAACAGGAATAGGCTCGTCATATGACGGCAATATGAATTTGACTGTGCTTTGGTTTATGGTTACATTTTTGATACTTAATAATAAATTAAGCAGCTTATTAGCTGCTTTTTCTGTTTCTATTTGGTCCTCTGTCCAATGTATCAGTATAGATATTCCTTTTATTCCGTATGAGCTGTTATTAATACCTCCTATTGGGATATTCGGCTGCCTGTTCGATTTTAAATGATATATACCTATTGATTTATCATTTTTATTAATCATTTTTCCAGAATAACAATGACTATCTTCCACTATACCCAACATAGCAATAAAATCTCTTACATCTTTTAGCAACATATTACAGACCAGCCTCCATTCTAAAGAATTTTGCATATGTCTTTTTTATATTACTTACCTTTTTTCCGCCCGGACACCAATCCTCAAGCCATTTTCCTTTTGCATTAGGATTACTACCATGCCTAACATTATTGCCATTAATTGTTTCCGTCCAATTTTCTCTATTGAAATGATACTCCGGATGAAAATATAATCTTCTTGCATATGGTCCTTCAAAACAAAGACTTACACTGCCTTTTGATAAATTACTTCCATTAATATAAAATTTCTCATTTTGCAATGTACCGGTATCTCTTGGTATTACTCTCGCTTGAACTACCTCAGTATGAACATATTCGGCGGTTTTAAATAAAGCATTAAGCTGTGCATCTTCAAGTCTGTTAATTACTCTATTATTCAATGTTACAGTACTTTTCACTTTTCTCACTATTCCACCTCTAGTTTAGTGTAATTTACAGTATTATCTGGATTTCTTGATTTTGTTCCTTTTGCTATTTTTCTTACTTCACCATATACTTTAATAGTTCCGGCACTGATTACAGACAGTTCAGGTGCTATATCTCCCGGAAACAAAGCACATCCGTTAATGGTAATAAGTTTCTTTTCAGCTGTTAATTCTGTTTTTGCCCCATCCTGATAATTGCATTTTGTATCAATAATTACTTTGGGCAGCTTACCACCATACTTAGTTACTCCCTCCTGCTCAAGTTCAACATGAACAGAAGTTTTACATAATGACTTTGGTATCAAACATGGGTAATTCAAAACCTATCACCTCCTTAACACTCTACAGGTAAGACCTGTTTTTTGCAGTTCGCCGTATATATCATTTTTTATAATAATACCTGAGTGTACTTCGCAATTCCAACCTGTATCAAATGACATTGATACACCATTGATACTATAATTCTTTATAACTGAATTAATCATATCCTTATTGTTGTATTCAAAATCTGCCAGAGTACAACAACAATCTCTTATGATGTCCTGTTGAAATTCAGTAAGTGTATCAATACCTCTTCCTACAATCCGATTATGTGTGAGTGTATCAATATGTTTACTAGCCTGTATTAATGCTTTTTTTAGCTCATTCGATGGTATATCTTTACCTTCATATACATTGTTATAATAAGCTTTATCAGCATATGGTATATACATAATGCCTCCTATTCTGCTGCTTCCTTAATCTTTTTAAGAATTCCTTCTTCAGAAGCGGCCTGTCCTATGTTTATACCTTTTATTTCAGCATACTTAGCCAGAAGCTCATATAATGTCATAGTTGAAATATCAGTACCTTTTTTTAACTCTTCAAGCTGCTTTGTTACTTTTTCATATTCAGAATATGAAACCGTTGCTTTTGGCGAACGTTCAATTATATTACCTTTTTCATCAGTAATATCATATCCCTGTGTAAGGTATGCTTTTTTTGAGTTATTATCTACTTCATACATCTTATTTGCTTTTATTGCATACATATTAATTCCTCCTATGATGTCGCTTCCGTATGGATAATACAGCCATTAGCCATAAGCTCATCAATAGCAAATGTACCATTATATTTTCTATTCTGATACAGATAATTATCAGCCGTTCTTGAGTCGTGACCGGGTGTATACACTTTAATAAACGCATACTTATCTCTTGATACCTGTGCTTCAGGATCAATTAATATATAGTCAATCTGTTTTGCTGTTGGAGCTGCTGCCCATCCGTTTGTAAAATTATAAGCAGTCTTAAATCTCGCTGACGGAACTGTAACAATCTTCTTAATGTCATCGACAGTCTTAACTCTTCTATCAAGATTTGAATTACCGCTTGCAAGAGTCCTTGTAATACCTTCTGCGTTTTTAAGCAGCTTTTTATATTCTGTAGTACAATATAAAATTACTCTATCAATAGGAACACCTGCATCTTCCATTTTTGACAGGTTTTCATCAAAATCTGTTAATACATTTGCAGCTGTTAGAGTGGTTGTTTTAACCGTATTACCTACACGAACATATTCAGCATAAATTTTTGAATATGTGTAAGCATCTGCTTCCGGAATAGCCTGTGTTGTTTCAAAACGCTTCTGAATATTTGCAATAGCTACTATCATGTTGGTTTCGTCTACATCCATAGGATCTACTACAAACTCCACATCTCTGTCATGATCTAAAGTCTTTAATTCGTAACTCTGGTCATAAGTTCCTGTGTTCATTCCTAATGAACCTCTTGTATGGTCCTTATATCCTGATACGGATAGTTTTGGTACCTTGATTTGCTTACCGTTTACAATCTGCAAATCTGTGTTTGAATTATATAAATCAAAGCTTGTAAGACTCTGACCATACAATTCCCTTAAAATAGGACTAAAAATTGTTGCATATTCATTTACTGCCATTTTTCTCTACCTCTTTCTTAAGATTTTTTAATGCCGAAGATATTTCTAAGTATATCCTCCTGGCTATTTTGATTATTTTGATTTCCCGAACTCCCTACCTGAAATCCACCTAAATGCTGTTCGTTTGAACCATTATTATTCTGCTGTGAATTGCCTTTTAGTGCCGGTACATCTTCAAGCACCTTTTCAAGTGCTTTTTTCACTTCCTCTGCATTAACCTTGCCATCGCTACCTACTGCATTAGTAAAATCAGCCATTTTAAGCACATAAGTAACGGCTTTTACATCCAGTCCCAGTGCAATTGCTTCAAGGATTGCCTGATTATTAACTAAGGCTTCATTTAATGCTTTATTAGCTGTGTCAAGGTTACTCTGAAGGGTTACTGTATCAGGTGTATTCTTTGCTTTCTGTTCCTTAAAAGCATTGATTGCCTGTTGTACCTCATCACCGGTTAAACCCTGCTGTTTAAAATACCCTCCGAGAACCTTATCTTCAGTAATATTCTGTTTTCCTGCGACTATATTGGCCAATTTATCGTAGTCAAACTGAAATCCCTGATTCTGCTGCCCACTATTGCCCTGCTGACTGCTGCTATTATTCTGCTGATTATTGTTTCCCTCGCTACCGCCCTCAGCAAAAAACTGTAGCTTCATTGGAAATAAAGGTTTGTTCATTGTTTCTCCTTCCTGTTTTAAGTGTGTCTCACTATATACTGTTAATACCACAGTGTCTCTGCGTAGTTTAATGTCTTCGGACATAAAAATAGCACCCAGTATAACCTGCGTGCTTACTTTTCTTCTTTTTGTTCTTCTTTTGCCCTTGTAACTATTTTTACTACCTTTGCTTTTAAAAGAACATCTGCTCTCTTTTCATTTACTTCGTGCTGCTCGCCTTTATGGAAAAGGAGCTGCTTTTCTGTATCCCGATAATCTTTTGTTACTTCTACTGTGACCAATTATCTCACCTGCCTTTCTTTTTTCAGACATAAAAATACCACCATATCACTTCTGATTGGTGGTATCTATGCTAATTTATTTTTTTTAACATAATCAGCAATATAATCTAATTCTTCAATAGACAATTTTGATAGTGGAGAAACCCAGCTATCGTCTTCTGTTTTAACTTCTTTTGTTTTATTTTTTATTATTTCTACATATTGTTCAATGGTACATCCCATTTTTTTATGTAGTTCAGATTGTGTAACCATTAAATCATCTCCAATTCAACTCCTGCTTCTCTTAATTTAGAGATACATTCATTAAATAACTTTTCATAATCATCTTTATAATTCCGATTATATATAATATTATTTAACTTTTCAAGATAAATTTCTGTATTTACAATATTATATTCGCTATTTACCTTATATTTAAAAATATTACCATTATGACATACTACTATTCCATATTTATATTTTCTTTTTACAGCCGTAGCAATATCATTTAAACTCGGTACACTACTATATGGATGATTATGTATCGCTACTATCGTATAAGGTAATGATTCATTAAGCAGCTTATTCATTTGTCGATTTGGTTTTGCATTTCTTGCCATATCAAAACTTCTATTAACAAATGATTTTCCTGATATAGAGTTAATATATACTAGGTCTTCAAATTCCGTACCATCTCTATGATGAAGTATTTCTAATGTTTTTTTCCATATCTCTCGTTTTATTTTTGTATTTTCTGGTAAATTATCAATTCTTCTCCTGTATCCAACACTATTAATAATCTCTGTATTTACTAATACTGAACTGTTTTCTATACTCTTCTTACTTTGTTCTTTTTCTATTTCATTTTGTATATTTCTCCATTTGTCAGCTCTTCCTTGATATACTCGCTTATTCTCTTCATCAAGTGAATACTTCGCAATCCTTGAGCATTGCTTCTCCTGTCGCTTGGCATATTCCTGCCTAGCCTCATTCTTTGCCTCCTGTTCTATTTCTGATAGCTCTTTCTTTGTCCAAGTACTATCCGGTGGTGTACTAATACCTTCAAAGTATGTAGTATGGCTATCCTTACATCTTGGCTATATTTTTCAATATCGGACTATCTCATAACAAAAGAGAACCTTTTGGTTCCCTTTTATTCAGTGCGCTTCGAGCAGTACATCTCTGCCCTACTTCCTTTCGGAATAGTCTCTACACTTTAATCTTGAATAATATCTTCTTTATATCTCCAAACAAACCCTCCAGCAGTTTTTTGTTTTCTTCCTTTTTGACGTGCGCCACGACACACAGCATCAATGGAATTAATACCTGTCTCTCTTTGTGCTTCTCGATATGATGGATACTCTTTAATAAAATTTCCTTGTAAATCATATTGCATTACTGGCTTTCCCCTTTGATTCCTCCGCTCGCCCTTCCTATACCCATGTAACACATACAGACTATGTACATTATTCTCCATATAAGTAGCCCATTCAAGATTATGAACATTGTTGTTTGCTCTATTTCCATCAATATGATTTACTGTTAATTTATTATCAGGATTATCAAGAAATGCTTCTGCAACTAACCTATGAACCATTTTGGACTTAGTTTTATTATTTTTACATAGTTGTACATATAAATATCCATTATTTTTAATTGCAGGTTTTAACAATCGATTACTTTCCCATTCCGTTACTTGATTTCTATATTTTCCTATTCTTTTAACTCTTCCAAAATTACTAACACAATATATTCCTTCATATCCTACTATATCTTTCCATTCTTCTATCATAGTACCTCCTAAATACTACTTCATAATGTATCCTCCTATTTACTTCTAATGTACATCATATATGTTATATTATATATTCTATTTTTTTCTTCTGAATTTAAACCTCTCATCATTTCTATTATTCTCTTTTCTAAATATTCTACTTTCTCATTATCCATCTTATTTTTTTGCATAATAAAAACTCCTTTCAAATTATGTTCTTGAAAGAAGTTCCTGCCTATGATAGAATATTTCACAGAAGGAAACTTCTCCATTAGAGCGTTTACTACTTTCTCAGGGCGGTAACGCTCTATTTCTTTATTTCAGTATAAACTTTCTTTATCCCAGACATTACCACTTCATATTGTGTCTTATTTAACAAATCACAGCATTCTTTCAAGATTTTCTTATCCTGCTTAGTAGCTCTTATTTTTATTTCCTCTGTCTTAGGGTTTTCAGTCGGTCTTCCTGTTCGTGGACTCATATTTTCACCTCACTTTTGTTCACACATAAATAATAATATATGTTCACACAAAAGTCAAGTGTTTATTCAAGATTCTTAGCACGGGATTAGGATATATCCGTTCCCCGTTAGCACATAACCATTATTTTTTATGTTATGCACACCTGCTTTGTAATGCAGTTCACACTGTTTTACTACCACCCAAACTCAACATTCAATGGTATAACCCTGCTGCTATTGCTCTGCTCATAAGTTGATATGGTCCATCTCTTGGTGTTCCGCCACTCCAAACATCATCTATTAAGACCTTTCCAACAAAAGGTAAACATTTAGGGCATGGACTTGTACGCTTATTCATTATCACTGTTGTTATTCCCCATGACATACGCATTTCACCCTCGCCTGTCAGATATGCCCTTTTGTTTGCTGTTCTGATACACATATCAGCATAATCCTGTACTGTATGTCTTGCACCATTTTTGTACTCTACACAATTAATACCAGCTGATAGGAAATCCCTTGTAGCCATATCAACAGCTTTTTTGTATGTAGTGCCAGATGCGGCATAGGCTTGTGCATTAAATATTACTTTTCTATATTTATCATTTGCCATTCGCAACATTGCATGTTCAGCTTTTTTCAGATCGTTTTTCGTAGCTTTAATTAAAGCATCCATCTTTCTGTCATTTACTTTAAAAAACTCACCTAATATATTTGCACTAACTCTATGAGTATCAAGACCTTTCTTAATAGCATTTAAAATTGCTATTTCCTGACTTGCATTGCCAGCTGCTCGCTGCTCTGATATTAGAGAATCTATCATGCTGTTAATATTTTTAAATGTTGTTTTGTATTTTTTATTATTATGACGTTTATATTTTTCAAGTGCAGCAAGCTGTTCTACTTGCCATTGACTCCACTCTATACCTTCTTTAGTTTCCTCTGCTCTGTGCCTGTCAAGATTATTAATCATTGAGGCTATAAGCTCCTCTTCTATAGCTTCGAGTGCTCTTACTATATCATACTCTGTATTTATATGTCTTGGCATTTATTTCACCTACTATTAACATTCGATTCCTTAATTTCAAAATCCTCTATTTCCGTATTTATTTGTGGCTCTTCCAATGATATTATTCCCTGTTCAGCTTTAATTCGTGATACTTCTTGAAGTTTCCACTCTTCATCCTTACTATCTCCATATAGTTCCTCGACTGCTGCCTCTGTACTCATTACAGCACTTGATTTAGCCTTTGATACAGTTTCAACTTGGCTTTCAAAACTGGGATTTGCATATTCCCCAAATGAAAAATCTACAATTATATCTGATACACTTCCTTTTTTCATCGTGTCATATGTTTTAAACATAACATCTATCAGCTGTGGCACTGCTTTCTGTAATGCCGATACAATCTTATTTCTTGTATATAGGGTTGTTTTTTCTTTTTCTCTTTGAGCTTCAGCATTATCGAGCTTTTTAGTATCAATTCCTAATGTGCTTGGGCTTATTACACCCTGTAAACACAGGTCAAGAGCAGTTATATATGTACTTAAATAACTCTCATGCGGAATATTAGGTTGAATAATTGTTATTTTTGAAGTATCATTCTCTTTCATACTATCTTCCATTTTGATAAATGCATGGTCAAAATCATTAGGTTTTAATGTTTCTCCAGTTTTTACATCTCTTGGCAGTAGGTTTTCCGGTATGTACTCTTTAGTACGACCCTTACGAAGAGCATCCATCCATTCACTCCATATTTCATCCAAACTATCGAAGTTATCTGCTTTGCCACTGTATATTGATTTACCTCTTCCTTTATGTCGTGGCGATTTAAAAAACATTAATGGTACCGCCATCATAAATTGTGATGAGAATTTAATCTCCGGGAGAATATTTGAATAAGCCGGCACAGTGTTAATTGGTACCTGATTATCACAATCATACAAACATGTTCTTATATAACCGTTTCCATATACCTCTTCAAGAACATATTGCTTGTGATTATGATTTACAGGTGTTTTAAATATTACTTCTGTAATTTGGCCTCTTACTCTTGTGTATTCGATATTTTCACCAGATACAAATTCAACCATTGGATATTCACTTATATTTGTATCTATTGATACTTTAAAAGCTCCATCACCAATTATTAATGTATCCTTTACTGCATCCGATATTAATTCTTCAATATCAAGTGTTTTTATCATATCTTCCCACTCTAAAGCTCTTTTATCGACTTTTATATCATTCATATCTGCTACTACTATATCAGTTAAGGTATTAACCATAATTCCCGGCAGTCCTGTGTGTTTCTTAATAATTCCCATTTCAGGATTAGCACTCCAAAAGCTTTGACTCTTGCTCTCTGTTTGTAATTGTTTATACAACTGTTCGATTGCTTCTTTATCTCCCCAGCTCCACACCATATTGATATAAGATAATGTTTCAAAATCTGTTAGATTATTTAGTGTTATTACATTATTTTGCGGATTTTCTATCTTCAAAAAACTTCTAAGCTTATGCCTCATTGCCTCTATCAACCTCATTTCTTTGGCTCTTCCTTTCTAAATATTTTTGTTTTATATGGTATCCATCCATATTGAACTGACTGTATCATATGATCATGACCATCCTTCGGAGTGTTATCCTTTGTTTCATCCCATGAATATAACTCCAATTCAGATATATATTCTGTACAGGTATCCACAACAAAAAAGCATGGTTTTTTACCATGCTCATCATCATATGACATCCAGTCAAGCTGCAATATTATTCTGTCTATGTTAGTTATTTTTTTGTAGGCATCGTTAAATATATATATACATTCCGGATGTGTTCTCTTATACTTTTTAAACTCTGTTTGTGTGGCCTGGTCCGCACTATCTACAAATACCTGTCTTGCCAATCCCCATTCCTTTTGATTTCTATTAAGGAAGTTGACAAAATTAATAACTGTATCTGAAGGTGCTATTGGAACATCTAAATCTGCATTGCTATATACTCTCTCATCTAACAATATGTAAGTTCCCAAATTGGTTATACCTGCAAAGCTCATTGCTATTGTATCAGGAGACTTCTGGGAATATGACGTATCCAGTCCTGCTGTAAAATGCTCAAACCATTCTGTTTGTTCTCTTAATGCAGAATTTCTAATGTACTTCTTTGCATTCTCTTTTTTGATAAGATGTCTATGTCTGTCAAATAATCCAAATATAAGTCCTGTAGCTTTTCCTCTAAGACCAAGTACTTTATTTTTGTAAAGCTTTGTTCCCTTAGGAACATTTAATATAATCTGATCTATTTTGCTTTGTGATAAACCTTTATTATGCTTAAAAGAAAAAAACCAATGCACATATCCTGGCTTTGATTTTTCATTTAGCATATTATTAATATCTTTAGGTGCATCACTCTTATATTCAGGAAGCGGTCTACAGCAATTAATATACTCTTTGTATATTGGCAAATTTGGATCATCTGGATTCAGTGTCATCATGGTATAATCCGAACGCATTACAGTTTCCCTGACATAATCAATATCAGCAATATTTACTTCATCTATATATGTTGCATAATACTGTGCACCAAGATTCTTTTTCCATTTTGCCTTGTCTGCATAACCAAATATGTATACTATCTTATCTCCATATTTTCCATGCACTATCAGATGTGATTGTTTAACTTTACTAGTTCCCCCACCTTTATACTCTACTATATTTCCAAAAATATCTAATATTCCAAGCTCTGCATTAATGATATTCTTCTCAATAGTTCCTGTATCAAGACCGGATATAATGCTTGCTTTATCAGACTTAGAATTGTATATCTTACTAATAAATGCAAATGCCCCAACGGTTGTCTTTCCGGCCGCCGTTGTTCCTTCCAGAACATCTACAATAGCCTTATCTGTAAGAACGTGCTTACAAAAGGCTCTATACTTATCTGATAATAATAAACTCACTATCCATCACCACTCATCAAATTAGCAATAATACTTTCCAACTGTGATTGTTCTTCCTTTATAGTTGATACTTCCACTTTATCTTTAAACATTCCCAAATGCTTACCTAACAGCTCCAGTGCTTTCAACTTGGAAGCAATCCTGACTTCCCTTTCAACACTGCTACCTGTGTCACTTTCAGACGATTTGTACTTTATGGCTTCAATGCAAGCAAGGTCTTCATCTTTTGCAGTGTCCTTGATTTTTCCTTCACCATCAACAATGTATGTCATATTTACCAGTGCAATCTTTGCAAGCTCTAAAACAACTCTGTCCTGATTAATCCCAGTTCTTTTTGATCTCTCTGCCATTGCTTCCCCAACTTTTTTTGAAATGTTAGGTTTTGTTAGGTTTTCACATCCTATTTCTTTTGCTGTATCTACTGAATATCCTGCCCTTATGGCTGCCTGAGTGGCATTTAAATCTATCATATATTCCTCTACAAACCTTTTCTGTTTTGCTGTTAGTGCCATTAGGCTCACCTTCTTTCT
Source organism: uncultured Clostridia bacterium (assembly GCA_947174885.1). Classification (GTDB taxonomy): domain Bacteria; phylum Bacillota; class Clostridia; order Lachnospirales; family Lachnospiraceae; genus SVEL01. The sequence goes on along the minus strand of CAMWKO010000001.1, from coordinate 52,014 downwards.
ATTTCTCTGCATAAAAAAATGCGATATCGCAAGTAATTACTTAATATTCTGCTGCCAATTTCCTATTTTCTGTAATAAAAAATGACATCTACAAAGATGCCATTAATTTATATCACTCTTTTACAAATACATTATAGCAAATATTGACCGAACATATCGAACAACTTTTTATTTTTTTGATAGAAATATCCTATTATATCTCATCCTTACACTGTCTTCTGTATTATCTCCTCCTAGTTCATCAGCTATCACACTCCAGGGCAAACAAGCTGCTGCCCTTAGGAAAAAAATCTGTCTATCACAACTATCCGGTATGTTTTCAATATATTTCATTATTTCAGCCTTTGAGGTTACCGCCTTGTTATGCAATATTCGTATAGTCTCCTCTATTTCAACTATTTTTATTGCTCTTTTTGATACTTTATCTGTTTTATTACTTCCTCTAGGCATACCATCAATATTTTGCCCTTTAATATTAGACTGATTTCTTAGTTTATCTAACTCTCTCTGCCACATCCTTATCTCTCTATTTATGTAATATAGTTGATTTGCTTCTTTTTTTGTCATTTTAACTCCTTTTATATTTTTTAACAAGAAACTTAAGGGAAGATGCAAAAAACCACCAATTAATTGGTGGTTTTTTGTGCTTCTTCTCTAATTTTAATTAACTTTTCAATTTCATCTTTGTAATCACTATACATATAATTTCTTAATTTATTTCTAAATACATTATCTAACATTGGTTTAATTAAATAAATAACTAGACATGATAATAAAATTGACATGATAACTGAAAATGAAATAATATATATTAAATCACCTTCCTTATCATATTTCATATCTGCAAATATATTAAACAAGATAGTTAAAATAGAAGAAACGAGTCCAGGAAATACTATACTTTCTCCAAATACAGAAACTGTACTATTTTTTCTTATTATATTTTCTAAATATTTCTTAAATTCAATTAAACTATCAGTACTATAAACTATATACTTCTTCTGAATATATTGACTCCATTCTTTATATGTATCAAATCTATACTCTTTTTTTATTTTTTTCCAGTTTCTCCAAGTTATTTTCTCATTACAAAGATATTTATAAATTGTTAATTCTAATTTCTCATTAAATTGTATTTTGCTATTACAATTTAGCTCTTTTCGCCTTTTTCGCATTGTATAATCTCCTTATTGGAGATTATATACCACCAAATATATTTTTTCAATTATTTATTTCCAAATATTTTCTTATATATTTAACAATCTCCTTTTTTTGAATAAATTGCTTATTCCTACACACACTATCATTGAAAGGATGGTGTAGTTATGTCTAATAAAAAAGTTACTGACCTCTATGATGACGGAAATATTCCAGATATAGACTTATCTAAGAACAGTCTTAAAAACACTGTTAAAGACTCTTCAAAATCAAAATATAATGTAGAGCCTTTACCAGAATCTTCACGCCCCAGAAAAGATGGTCCTGGAGGGGAATAACCCCTCCTAATCCTTTCTAGTTTTTATCATATTCGGAAAAGCCGGTCTTTTAAACACTTCAACTGCTACCGCTGTAGGCTTTGCATACTCTTTCGCTACAAGCAGCTTTGCGTGTATCTCACTACTGCTTTCCACTGTACTGATACTTTTAATTTCCATCTTCCTTTACTACCTCCACTTCGTGCTTTAATGTGAGTAAAATATACTCTTCCCACAGGTTCTTGTTTTTCACTTCCTGACCTTTAGCATTTATAAACTTGTCCTGCTGCCATTGTGTGAGCCAGTTTCTTATTGCTGATATTATGTAATTACTCTCTGTATGTATTACTACATGGCATTTACTTTTTAATATCTTTACTGCATCTATTATCGCATACAGCTCCTTCTGATTTTTACTTGCCTTTATCTCCCTTCTATGGCTTCTTTCATGAACTTTTCCCTTTTCATCAGTAAATGATATTTGATAAGCATATGATTTACTGTCTACTATGGTATATAAATCAACCTTGTACATTCTTTCACTCCTTACAAATAGCTCTTTCCAAATTCCTGCATGAATTCTTCTCTGGAATGCTGTTTCTCAAATATCTCTTGAGCTTTCTTCTTTAGTGCTAAATCCAATTCTTTATTAAAATGTACTCCTATTACATTATCCCGGTGATGGAGATAACACAGATATACCTTAAGACCATGTTTCTCACTCTTCTTTCTATTGGCTGTTCCGTGAAATATATGATGTTCTTCCAAGTATCCATATACATCGCATACATAACATCTTTTCTCACTCTGTACTATACTCTTCATCCACTAAAAGCCTCCTGTTACTTTAATTTCCAAAACTTCATCATTCTCTTTAGTGACTTTCGCTGTATATTCCTTATATTCATAAACTCCATCTCCTTTTACCGCTTCTGCTGCCAATATCAATGCAAATTCCTCTGTCGCTATTGATTTATTTCTTACAACTATTTTTTTCATCTTATTCTCCTCATGCAAATGGTACTCCTTCATCATCTTCCGGAATAGTCATAAATCCCTGCTCATCTACTTTGGTTCTGCTACCATTCTCTGATGATAATTTACTTTCTGCAAATTCTAAGGTTTCAACCATTACATCTGTTGTATATACCTTATGACCGTCTTTATTTGTATAACTTCCTGTCTGTATATGACCTTCTGCTACAATCTTTGTGCCTTGATGCAAGTATCTTTCAACAAATTCTGCCTGTTTGCCAAAGGCAACACATGAAATAAAATCTGCTGTTGCTTCACCATCTTTTTTAAATCTTCTATCTACCGCTAAGGTAAATCTTGAAATAGCTGTTTGGCTTTCACCTTGTGAATACCTCACTTCCGGCTCTCTGGTCAGTCGACCCATTAAAATTACTTTATTCATTAGCACCTCCTAGATCTACTTTACGAATAGCTTCAAGTATTTCTTCCTGCATTGTGTCATCATCAGGATGCACTACCATGTGTGCCAGCTTCATAATCTCATTACTGTATATTATTCTGCTATCATTCGTCATATAAGGACCATCAGGAGCTGTTTCATATTCTTCTGTATCAGCTGTTGATACAAGATTATCAAGCATATTATCTACCATAAAATCATAATCACACTGATATACTCTTGTTAGTTTATACATTGTGTTTATATATACCGGTGTTCTATGTGCTTTTTTCTTTAGACCTGTCCATGCTTCATTAAGCAACAATTCATCATTAGGTATTTCCATTTGTATCCCATATTTACTAATACTACATTCTTCATCTCCTGCCTTTGGAATAAAGCCGGTAAACTCAATAATAATTGCTTTAATTCTATTTGGAATTTCATTTTCTTTGACATTTATAATCCAGTTAGAACCTGCTATAATTACTGTTCCATCTCTGTTGGCAAGATATATTCCGTTCGCCTCATATGCTTTTTTTACTAATTTTTTGAAAATGCTTGGCCTTATGTACATTTTGTTCCCTCCTCTTCCTGTGATAAAAAATTCATGATGCACCCCCAGCAGGCATATTTATCTTCCGGATGTATATTCTTGTTACAATTCTTCGAGTTTACACATATACCCTTATTGGCCATATACCCCGCTACACTACAGGGCGAGCCGGCAAGATTGTCTATTACTTTTCCCATAACGCTACTCCTTTCTGAAAGTGATAGTACAGATTTTATTTTTACAAGCTACTTCTTTTGATATTTCATTGCTTATTGTTGTTATTATTTCATCTATAGTTTCAGTTCTTGCTATAATCCCTCCGTTTTCCTCATAAAAAACTTCTCCGCCTATTTTATATATTTTCATGAGATGTAATTCAGCCAGTACTTTTTCTCCGTTTTCAATAGCAGCTGATTGTTCTTCAAGCTGAGTATTTACTTGCGATATCGCAATTTCTTCTTTGGTTAAAATCTCCTCTTTTTCCTCTTCCTCTACTGCTGCCTCTGTAACTTTTTCTTCTAACTCTTCATTTGCTTCCGGAACTATCTCAGGTCCTGTTACCTCACTTGCAGTTACATCCTCCGTTCCGTTTTTATGTATTTTCGTTTCGTTTTTTGGTGTTTTCGTTACATTCGTTCCGTTTTTTAGTTCATTCGTTCCGTTTTTTGGCTCTTCCGTTTCATTTTCCGTTTCTATTATTTTTCCATAATATCCTTCATGAACACTCTTTCCGTCCTCATAATATTCCTTATATATGTAAACTATAGCTGCCATAAAATCATACCAGGTATATAGCTTTGCTTCACTTTGGCCAAACTTCTTAAGAGCAAGCCCATCTTTATGGTCATAGAATAAAAGCATATATAAACCTTTTTTGTAGGTCCTGTTTCCGATCGGATTTATTATTTCAGCTATATCCTCTTCTGTAGACTGCTGCCATACTTCATCTAATAATTCCTTTTCATTTCTGAAAAACTCTATTATTACCTTGTGCAAATCATCTTCAGGCTGAGTATTTACTCGGCTTTCAGCATTTTCAATTTCATTTTTAGTTTCTTCCGGCTCCTGCTTATTAAACTGCTTTATTTCTCTTATGGTTGCCACTGTTGTGTTTTCCTTTATCAGTTTTACGTCCTCATCTGAAAGAGTTAGCATTTCTGACAGTTTAGAACTACCAAAGTTTTTAAAATCCTCAATCAGAAGTGGTGTATTTCCGTCTATTGAAAACTTTGTATTAATAGCTATAAATCTCGATACTGTTGATTCGCTTAATCCGTACTCTGCTTTCGCAAAATCTGTAAGACTATCATAACCATCCTGCTTATAACCTTCTGTATCCCTTATCTTTTTTAAATAATAACCAACCGTAATATAGTCATTAGCCATACTATTGAGCTTGTCCGCTATTTTCTTCTTTAACTCCATGTATTCATTTAATGTAATCTGATGATATTCTGAAATTTGTTCCATATTGTTCCTCCTTTATACAAGCATAAAGTCATCTTCCAGCACTTGTGCTAACAGCTTGCCTGCAAGTCTTCCATGCCATATCTTATTTCCATTTTTTCTTAATTCTGCATAGTTTTTCTTTCTCAACTCATCGCTCTTTTTACCCAACTTTTTATCCTCATCGTCAAGTCTTAACTTTATGACCTGCTGCCATTCCTTTAAAAAATCAACAGCTTTTTCAAAATCCTTGTTCTGATTATCCCCTGTAGTTCGCTTTTGTCTTATATTCCCCGAAGGCTCTACCTCAAGCGTGTAATATGATACATCCGGTTTATCACTATATCTTAGGAATAATATATATGATTCTCGTCTCTGTATCCTATCGAAGTAATAATCACAAGTATGTACACAATGACCTAATATAGTACCCTCTACTACTATGTCATATATGCTCTTTGGTGCTATTACTGAATATTTTTCTCCTATATACTCATATTTTTTCAGAGTTTTAATGACATCATTTGCTGTTGGCCACTCTTTTTCCAGTTTTAAAGCCATTACCTTCATTTCACCCTGCTGCATTATCTTAATACACCTGTTATGGGCTGCCTTAAGGTCCTTTGGTTTATATATCTGTTCGTTTTCTATATTCATTCCCACTTTCTTGGCCATATTTATGTAGTCCGTCCAAGTCACTCTTGTCGTTCCTAAACTATCATCCGGTTCAGTTTGTTTTATGAGATAATTGTATATCTGCAAATAAGTCATTTTTTTATTTAAAAAATCAAAGGACGATGGTATTAATCCTTCTAAAGACATTTCATTTATTATGGAATTAGGATATTGAGTATTATTACGTTTTTCCTCCTGTAGCCAGCAAAGTGTTGTACCGTCCTGTTTATCCATCGTTTTAAACCTGTTAAGCCTGTTTTTGTCTATGCACATTATCTTTACAAGCTCAGTTTCTTTTTCATTAAACTCCGCTCCCGGTTTAAAGCTGCTATACTGCATAATATCCTTTGCAAGCTCATAAAAACCTGCTTTAACTATCTTTTCAAGATATGGCTTTTTAACTTCTATCGCCATATATCTGTGTATGTCTGTATTACCTTTTCTGATATATTGTAATATCCCACTCTTTTTCCCAATAACCTGATTAAGGCTTCGCAGGTTCGTTTTGTATAATTGTGAACTATCATAGTAATAACTGTTATTATCTCTGTTTACCCATCTGTAATAGCTGTTTTTATACAGTTCATACTGATATCTTTTTATATTTGTACCGTCATAAAAAATTCTTTTTGTTTCAACTACTTCATTGTAAGGATTTTTGTAATTCTCTTTTTTATAATATTGCCTTATTCTAAACTCTCTTAAAACAATTCCTCTATTATCACTTAGTTTACTTATAAGTTGATACCAATAGCCGCCTGTATTAGTTATCATTGCAAGCTGATTTAGGTTTTTCATTTTTACTTCTCTGCCACATACATAGCATCTTGCTCTATTATTGTGCTTATATATTTCCTTCATAACTGGAATACGTCTTTCTAATGGCATTTCTTTCCTACAGTATGTGCAGTAACAGGTATCAGCTTTTTTATTATAGAAAATGAACTGTTCTCTTATCAGATGCTTATGCATCCACTCTGCAATATCAGCCGGTGGATCAGGCACAAGTGCCATATCTGCATCCCACTCCTCCAGCTTTTTCTTTTCTCTCAAATCCAGTTTATTTTTTCTTGCAGTTTTTTGAAATTCATATATATTTAGAAACGCATCTCTATGATTACCCAGCTGGCTAATAGTTTGCTTTCCATCTCTGTTTATATACGCATAGTTTTTGCAATACCATAATTGAGGTACACTACAGTCATATGAATTGCCAATATATCTGTTTGACCATCCTGTTTCATTATATTTATCATCCAGTAATCTTGTGATATTCTCCCCGGTCTGTTCATTTATAAATAGCTCCTCACTCGGTGTCAATATACCCTGTTGTACCTTTTTAGGATAAAATATGGCAATTTTAATAAATCCTTCCAAATTTTGGCATCTAAGCAGAAACTGATAATTGTATCTTAACTTTACTGTACTATATCCTGATGCATTTTTACCCTTCTCATTAATATTATTATTCTTTGCAATATCTATCATTTTGGATGTTGCTTTAAGCATTTTTAAGTTTCTTAATTTTTCTTTTGCCATCATTAGCAATCACTTCCTTTTCGTTAATATCGTAATAAGTATCTGGCTTATACTGAAAACCGTCTATGAATATCACTGTTATACGTTTAATATCCTTGCTATTATTTTTTTCCTGTAATAAAAACAACGTAGTATCTTTCGCTCCTGCTGCCTTTGGATCTTTTCCCCTTACTACCAGGAAGGTATTGTATGATATTCCAGTTTCTTGTAATATTCTGTTAGACGTCTGCCTGTTCGGATGCTTTTGGATCCATAAACATTCATGTGTAATAAGCTGAATAATATCAAGTTCTTTTAGTATTGTCATTTTCGTAGCACTCAGCTTATCATCCTTTTCATTAATATCTTCATCTATTTCTACAATACAAAATCTGCCATCCTCATACCAATCAAGTACTCTTATAGGCTCTTCTACACAGTGAAAACCGTTTCTTGCTGTCTTACATTCTTTTTCCGTGTATATTTTTCCGATTTCATACTTAAATGTTCCCCGACCTTTTGTGCAGCATAAATTTTGATTAAAGCCTTTATATGCAATCATGACTGCCTCCTATTTATCTGTCAAAAAGTACTCTCTTATCATTTTTTTGACCGTCCCCATTCCCGGTATGCCAAGCCTTATATTATCCGGAATATTCTTATTTTCTTTTTGGGCCGCTTTTATAATATCTTTATCTACATCATATGAATTTTTAAAGGACCACAAAAGTATCTTACTGATACACTCCTTTAGACTCTTATCTTTTTTCCTTACTGCTATGGCTATATTTTTATCCTTTAAGATACTTGCCTTTATATATTCCACCCAGTCTTTAAATATCTCCTGTGGTTGAAGCTCCACTACTTCGATATCTATTTTTCCGATAGCCGCCGTTTCATCATCGCATATGTAATCTATTTCACCTGAACCTGAACAAAATATGTCTGCTATCTCCTCTTCTATACCATTCTCTTTGGCAAGCTCCATTACACCTGTCTTATCCCCTGCTGCTAATAGCTCAGTCGCTTTTTTATTTATCTCCTCTGCTGTTTCAAAATATCCATATTTTTCAAACATGTCATTCTCTCCTTCTCATTCTTGTATATATGTACCAATATCCATTAAATTTATTGTGAAACACTTCTGCTTCAACATATCTGTAATTTTTATATGTACTCTCCATTAATACCTTGATGATGTTTTGATTAATGACCATTTCATCAATCTTTTTACGCTTAAATTTATAATGATTTACTTTTACTTTAGGTTTAATAAGTCCTGTTGATGAGTTCCAACGCTTCTGAGACTTCTCTCTGTGCTTAGTTATATAGTTAGACATTCCCAGTAATCCGCTTTCATCCGGCACCAGTCGCTTTGTTTCTGTCCTATCCCCAAGCTTCCAAAGTGCTTCAACTATATTTCTATCCATATCACCATCCATAATAAAATGATGATGCCAAGGTATTGCTGCTTCTGGAACATATTCCGTGATATACAAGTATCTGCATTTAGGTAAACCTAATTTTTTTCTGTGATAATTCACCCTTCTTATAAAATTCTGCATATTCTTTAAAGCCTGTCCCATATCCTTTGGACGCTTATCCTCATAATATGTAAATGTGGCCCATATATCATTTAGAGTAAAATTGCATTCAATAATTCTATTGACTTGCTTTCTTGCATTTTTATCATTCAGATTATCCTGAACATCTTTATTTACTTTTCTTTTTACAGGACAATCCTTTTGACCTTTATAAAACTCTGGATATATCTCAATCTCCAACTGCTTACCTGATACTATCTCCTTAGTGGCATATACGGACCTTATACTATTTCTTATTATGTTTTGTATAAAAATCTCATTGTATGAATCTTGTTCAAGCTTTTCATCAAACCAGGTATCAGGATCATACTGCATAGGTATCCTGATTTTTTTCATAAAAACTATTTTCCTTTTTCGTTGAGTTGTTAATATCTATTACTAGGTCGGAAAAAACGTATACATATATCTATTAAAAGCTTGACTTTAATGCCTTATATTTGTATAATACTTTCTATCAAACCATTTCTAATTTTGAGTTAGATTAATACAGTAATCTAACTCATTTTTTTTATATTATCCTTTACCTCATTTTTAATTGCTTGGCACACGGAATCGAGTGCAACATCAGCATCATCCTTATTTATAAATTCAATAAAAATATTACAAAGAGCGTACATTACCAAAGATAATATTTCATCTGCTGTTCCTTTTGCATTAATTTTTATCTCCTTATTATCTTTGGTAATATTTATAGCTACTTCTTTTTCCTGTACCGGTTTAATATCTCCGTCTTTATAAATATATTTCATTCTAATTTTCTCCTATTCTTTTATTCCATAATTCAGCAGCATCTTCAGGTGTATTGCACTCTTTACTGTTAGCACCACAACCATCACATCTAATCTGGTAAAATTTAAAATACCTGCCTCCCGGAATTATCACATCAACTTGTCCACCGCAAAAAGGACAGCTTTTTATATCACTTTTTTTCATTTATCTATCCCTCCTGTTTTTTTGGTACTGCATATCCTTCGTTCACTATTCCTGTAACCTTTCCATCTTCTAGTATTACTGCTTTTCCTTCAAGTTGCCAATTTCTGAGCAATATATCTACTCCGACCTTGTTGTATATTTCATCCTTCATTTAAAACCTCCTAGCTTGTGACATCGCAATCAAATTTCATCATTCTTTTTATTACATATTCTGAATATTCCGTAGAATATATACCAGCCGCTGTCATGCTATCTGCATAACCCGGTCCACCATTATAAGCCATAAGCATTAAAGAAATATCCTCATACCTACTTATAAGCTCTGACAAGATATCAATTCCTATCTCTACATTTTGAAATGGATCGGTTAAATCTTTTATACCCATTCTTTCAATTCTATCTTGCTGCCAATATGTATTAATCTGCATCAGTCCTATGCTGTTTCCACCATCACCGACAGCTTCACAATCATAGTTACTTTCTCTTTCGATAATTGCAAAAATCAAAGCCGGATTGATATTATGCTCTGTAGATTTAGCTATAATATAGTCCTGTATGTCTTTATCCAGTGGAACGTCATAATATCTTACTGTTTCTACAGGTTCTGTAGCTTTAACCTCTGTGTGTTTTACCAGCTCTGTTTCTGCCTGTATCACTGTCATTATTAATGCTGTTGCAGGATCTTCCTTTTGTTCTTCCTGTGGCGGATTAAGTATAAGTAATACTGATACTACAGCTATTATGACTAACACCGCCACGCAATTTATGTAATAACTTTTCATTTTGCTTTACTCATCTTCCTTATTTTTATAGTAATTTACTACTGCTGCTGTTGCTTCTTTAGGCTCTATTTCTTGATAACGTGTTCTTTCGTACAATTCTTTGGTGGCTTCATCATTTATTCCATAAGTCTTTCGTTGTTTATCAAAGAAAGCTATTGATGTAATATAGCCGCATTTGCACTCTAAGGTTATTGCTCGTGGTATACATGTATTTACACTAACCTCAAAATCATTACCGCCGCAATGTACGCATTTTATTGATGGTCTTTTCATTTTCTTCACTCCTAAATATTCTTTTGACTATTTACTTTTTACATATAATCTGCTATATTCATTTTGTGATGTTTTCTTTCCCCTTTTGAAAGTTGCCGCTTTCAGAGGGGAGTTTTTTATATCCCAGCACACTCATTGATTTACTATTAAGAAATCTGCCTAATGCCTCCCTCTCGCTTTGCTCCATTTCATCCACATTCTTACCGTCATACCAAATCCGTGCTGTTAATTTTGTCATAGCCTCACCTCCTCTATATTCTATGACTGGCTGATTGTCCGTTATTTACCTTACTTTCTATGTTATTTAGTTACGCTCTCGTTACAATGTCTTATATACTCTTTATCAGTGTTCATATAATATACTGTCATACGATTAATCTCCTCGAACTCTGATTGTGTAAGGACTTCAAGTTTCCTTGCCATCTGTGCTTTTCCGTAGGTCTGATATAGTAACTCTTTAGAAAAGGAACGCTGTGCATAAAGAGCCTCACGCTTAAGTTGTTCTAAAATTGTGTTTCTTTCCATATTCTTACTTCCTTTCTATTGTTTTTACTTTATTTCTCCTTTATAATTTACATACAGGCTCTGCAAAGCCAAGTACATATAAAAGGAATAAATCATTATGTCCCAAATTGACTATAAAGACCTTTTTTTATCTTCATCTGAAAAGAGAATACTTAAGCGTTTTTCGCATATTAAGCACATTCCAAAATCAATACATGATAATCCTAAATATAATTTTCTTTTTAAATACTATCTTTTGGATTATGCTGATTCTACTCATTCATCCTATCGACTTAGTGACAAAGCACATTTTTTGATTAGATACGAGCTAAAAGATAAATGGAGATTTATGATACCTGTACTTATTTCTGTTTTTGCTTTAATTCTCAGCATAATTTCAATATTATTGCAGTTATACTAATCACAATACTTACCAATGATATGTATGCTGGTATCATTTCTTTACTGCACAAAATAGGGTGTCTTTGTGTAAAACATAGATGCCCTTTTTTATTTATTATTGGTTGCTTACCTTCAAATTTTAATTGTTCAATCATCATATTTTCATATGGTGTTAATCCTTTTTTCACTGTTCTCTCCTTTCTGGCTATTTATCTTTCTGATTTTTCTCTAACTCTCGTAACTTTTCAAGTTACTGCCTTAGTAAAAAAAATATCCATAGGATTGTCAATATGAAGTTCATCAATCATTATTTGGATTTCATCACTTCCAAAAACTCCTCTTTGCATCCGTGTATAAAAAGTTTTTGGAGTAATGTTTAACAGTTTTGCAATATCCGACTGTGTTTTGCCATTTTTAGCAATAACTCCCCGAAGTTCATTTGTATTAACCATGTTGCTTATTCTCCTTTCTAATTATAGTAACTTTTTAAGTTACTGTGAATTATAACACGTTTTTGTAACTTGTCAAGTTATTTTTTTCTTGACTTGTAACTTTCATGTGCTATAATCAAGTTGTCAATAGGAAAGGAGGTCTTTTAATTGACTATTGGTGATAGAATAAGAAAAAAGCGAGATACTATCGGAATGTCTCAAACTGAACTAGCAAAGAAAATCAATGTATCTAAACAAACATTGTATAAGTATGAAACAAATATTATAACAAACATTCCATCCGATAAAATTGAAGAAATAAGTAAATATCTTAATGTTTCTCCTGCCTATTTAATGGGTTGGAAAGATAACGAAGCAGAATTTACTATAAATGAACGCATAAAATACATTAGAAAAAATCTTAATTTAACACTTGAGGAATTTGGGAAAAATTTAGGGGTTAAAAAGAATGCCATATCTGCAATAGAAACAGGTAAAAATAATCTTACTGATCAGATGGCAAAAGCTATATGCCGAGAATACAATATTAATTATTTTTGGCTGACTAAAGGCGAGGGAGAAATGTTCTTCACCGGGCAAGATGCTTTAATTGATGAATTAGTAGACGAATATAATTTAGATGCTACTGACAAAACAATACTACAAGAATACATAAAGCTAAAACCTCAGGAAAGGCAAGTAATAAAACAATATCTCTTAAATTTATCTAATAGCCTAAAAAACGAAACCACTACTGAATAAAATTAGTAGTGGTTTTTACTTGCTGAATTTTGTAAAATATTGTAGTATTATCTTGTAAATTTACCAATTAATGATAAATAATATGATAATTAATACGAAAGCGAGGATATATAAAATATGGGATTTTTTGATATTTTCAAATCTAAGAAGATTACTAAATATGGACCAACAGTAACAGTATCAATGTCATCTGAACATGATAATTCTAATGCTTTAAAAAAATCTAAAAATATATCTAAAAAAATTAACTTGGATAATATTGACTCAATATTATCTATTTCTGTACCATCAGAAGACTGTAACCTATATTATACTCTTCAGCGAAAAGCTACTGAACATAAGCGAAATGGTAATATGGATTTAGCTATTGCATGTTTAAGAAAATCAAATGAATTATCAGATTACTTTGACAGACCACCGCTTCTTGAAAAAGACTATATTCGTTTAGTCAAATATTTGCAAAAAGCCGGAAAACCACTGGAGGCAGAAAAAGAACTTAAACTACTTTATAACAAGCATCCTGAGTTTTTGGATAAACGTATAAGTAATAAAAAACGAATACTAAGTGATTTAGCCAGATACCAACGAATGGGATACAAGGCTGTTCACCTATATACAGATCCTAAATGCCCAATTTGTGGGATATATAATCAAAAAATATATTCAATTAGTAAAACAAGAAAATTCCCTCAACTTCCACCAGAAATATTAGAAGGTGGATTTTGTAAAAACTGTATTATCTGTGTAAGTGCATATACAGATATATAATAGTAAATAACATTGCTACTTCAATAAATAATAAAGAGCAACCCTATTTTTTAGGATTGCTCTTTAAATTATATAAAGCATGCTAATATTTATCTTTCGTATTATTTTCGTATGTACATCTTGTATACTATATTATGTACCCTCATTATCTTTTTCTCGTCCATACTCACTAGCATTTCTACAATATCAGAAACTGCTTTTAGTACTCTAATCATACTACCTCCTTAGTAATTTATTACATCACATCTTCTGTACCCTGTTATTATTCCTACTCCTTAAATCTGTATTTTTCCATAAGCACCCTCCTTACCCGTTTAAATTGTATATGTTTCTATTTTATATCTTTTTCCTCAATTTTCAATATTTCCCATTAAATTACCAAATATTTCCATATATGTGGAATTTTATATTATATTTGAATAATACTTATACATATTCATATCACACCTAAAATATAAAATAAAAGGCTGACATATTGTCAGCCTTTTATCTACCTATTACAAAAACCACATATTGTCATACCTGCAGCTTCTGCCTCTTCAACAGAATTAAAATATATCCTATTCTCTACATTTGGCAAATGTCCACAATCATGAGTGTGGTATTTATGAGAATTTATATTCCCAATAATCCTCAACTGTGTTGCAGTAGTGGGTGCTTGTGTTGTTACAGCTTGTGTTGTTACAACCTGTGTTGTGGTAACTGATTGTGTTGTCGCAACTGGTTGCCTTGTTGTTGTTGGCTGTCTTGTTGTTGCAACCTCATGTAGAGGTTGCTTTGTAGTTTCCTGATAGCTTGTTGTTACAGAACTATCTGTGTTTTTATCTGTTGCAACTTCTCCTGTAGTTTCTATTTCTTCTTTTGTAGTTCTCTTTTCTTTCGTAGTTTGTTTTTCTTCTGTAGTTGTTACAGTATTTTCACTCTCTATTGGTGTATCAGAATCACACCCTACTAAAGCAAAAATTATAACAAAACTTGTTATTAATGATAATATCTTTTTTATCATTTTAAATTCTCCTTTTTCATTATTTGACATTATTTTACAATAATATTCAAACATTCTCAATAATAATAGAAAAAAGAGTTTTTCCTAACCTATTTTATAATTTTATATTTTTATTAGCGATTTATACATAATATTTCTATATATGTATAAATCTACAATATATCCGAATAAAATAATTCTGTAATTCTACATTCTAACGCTCTTGCTATAACTTCCACCTGCACCAATGTTGGAGACCGCTTTCCATTTTCATAATTATTTAGTGCTGACTTGGATATACCGGTCCTCCTACTTAGTTCTACTAATGTTACTCCATTTTTAATTCTCATTTGCCAAATTAGATATTGCATAATTCTTTTTTCTTTTGTGTTTTTTCATAATAATATCATTAATTTACTACTAGGAGTTGACAACATTTTTTAATATGATATAATATTCACTGGTTGTGAAGTATAAGTAAAAGAATATTAGGTTTAACTATTTTACAATATAGTAAAATATACAACATACTGACAATACTAAAGACAAATGCCTTTACAGGCAGCATAAATTAAAGAGCAGTACACTATTGTATTGCTCTTTTTTATATAAAGAATTATTTTTTACTATTATATCACCTATTAAATTTATACTTTGACTTTAAAGGATTTAAGTGTATAATAATACTACTACTAATGATAAATGTCTGTTTAAAAAAAACAACAAAAATTGTCACAAAAAACATATTACTTTTTGTATTGACATTTTGCCAAAAAGAATATACTATTAGAGTGTAAATAATTTACACGTTAATAACACTCTAGGCAGTACGTCTCTTGGCATACAAGAAGTACAGAACCCTAGAGTTTTTTCTATTTATTTGGAGGCACATATGAAAACAGCAATATTAGTAGATGGTGGTTTTTACCGCCGAAGAGCACAAAGTGTAATGGGTGATAAAACCCCTGAACAACGTGCTATTGAATTAGCAGCTTATTGTAAACGACATTTAAACACACATGGTGAAAAAAACTATTTATATAGAATATTTTACTATGATTGTCCCCCCTCATCAAAGAAAGTCTATCATCCATTTCTAAAAAAACAAGTCGATCTAGCTAAAACTGATTTATATAAATGGACAGATGATTTCTTTAACGAATTAAAAAGAAAACGTAAATTTGCCTTACGATTGGGAAAATTGGCAGATGAACAAGCACATTATACTATAAGACCTGAAATCGTAAAGAAAATGTGTAATAACACTATTAAATTTGAGGATTTAAAAGAAAATGATTTTAGTATTCAAATAGAACAAAAGGGAGTTGATATGAAAATAGGTTTAGATATTTCCTCTATGGCATACAAAAAGCAAGTAGACCAAATTGTTCTTGTTTCTGGTGATAGTGACTTTGTTTCTGCTGCTAAATTAGCAAGACGTGAAGGTATTGATTTTATTTTAGACTCTTTAGGTGCGAAAATAAAGCCTGACTTATTTGAACATATTGATGGTCTTAGGACCTGTGATGCTTTATTTAATAAACAACACACATAACAAATAGCTCCCTGATATCATCAGGGAGCTATAATAACTCTACAAACCCTAATAAAAGTGTGAAATATTATTAAGGATGTGTTACTTTAGAAGTATAGCACATTCTTAGAAATTTTGAAAGGATGTGTTTCTATGACCGAAACTAAATTCTGTGCCGGATATATTCGGGTATCTACCGACAAGCAGGAAGAACTCTCCCCTGCTTCTCAGCTAAAAGAACTTAAAAAATATGCATCTGCAAATGGATATATATTACTTCCTGAATATACATTTATAGAAGAAGAAGGTATCTCCGGAAAAAGAGCAGATAAAAGACCGGCTTTTCAACAAATGATTGCCACAGCGAAAACTACACCCAAACCATTTGAGGCAATATTAGTATGGAAATTTTCAAGATTTGCAAGAAATCAGGATGAAGCTGCCTTCTACAAGGGAATGTTACGAAAGAAATATAATATTGATGTTTTATCAGTGAGTGAGCCTATTATGGAAGGTATGTATGGCAGGCTCATTGAAATGATTATTGAGTGGAATGATGAATTTTATTCCTACAATCTATCCGGGGAAGTAATGCGTGGAATGAAAGAAAAAGCTGTAAGGGGTGGATATCAGGCACAAACACCTATGGGATATGACATGAAAGACGGTATACCGGTACCTAATCAGGATGCACCAATTATCAAAAATATATTTGCTGACTACTTATCCGGCAAATCACAATTTGTAATCGCCTGTGAGCTTAACAAGCTTGGTATTAAAACTAAAAAGGGAAATCAATTCCGGCCACGCTCTATTACATATATACTTGAAAATCCATTCTATATGGGTAAAGTCCGTTGGAACAGACAACACCATGAAACTCATACCATTAAAGCTAAAGAAGAATGGATTATATCTGATGGCATACATGAACCTCTTATATCTGAAGATGATTTTAATTCTGTTCAGGAGCAGTTAATCATCCGTAAGAGAAAACGTGCCAGACCTATAGGACATACCAAGCATTGGCTATCATCTATGCTTAAATGTTCCGACTGTGGCAGGTCATTAGCTATTCAATATTATAAGAATGCTCCTGGTTGGCAATGCTCCGGATATAATCATGGACTATGTACTGTGTCACATCACATTAAAAGTGATTTTATAGAAAAGTCTATTGTCAATAAGCTGCGTGTTATATTAGATTCAGATAATATACAATATACTTCTATCATAAAATCATCATCTGATACTGCTGCTATAATTGAAACACTTGAAAAAAGCTTAAATAATATATCTAAAAAAGAAGAACGAATCAAAAGAGCATACAGAGATGGTATTGATACATTGGAAGAATATAAAGAATCTAAAACATTATTAGAAGCTGAGAAGCAGGATTTAATCTCCAGGATTGAAGAAGCAAAGAGGTCAGTTTCAAAAGAAAATATTGACGATTACAAATTAACAATTAAGTCTGTATGTGATATTATTGAATCGGATAATTACTCATATGAACAAAAGGCTAATTCTTTTCGTTCTATTGTGGATCATGTAGTTTATGATAAAAAAACAGAGTCTATAGATATTTTCCTTATAAATTATAAATAAGAAAGCCCTTATTTTAGGGCTTTTCTCTGATTATACCTTAAAACAATACAGCCCGCCGTATTGGCTTATTACAATCTGTGCAATCTTAGGATCTCTTGTCTTGATATTAACAGGATACTGTAATCTTTTTTCATAACTCCACATTTTTACATACCTCCCTTTGACCATGGCAGAGGCTGTTCATTCCAGGTCCAGCCATCTTCAACATCTATATTATAGGAATATATAGGACCATATTTTTTTGTATATATTTTTAAAGCTGTATGTCTAATCTTCATTAATTCACCTATATATTCTAAAGCTTCTCTATTACAAGGATGAGTATCTAAAAACAGACGCAAATCATCTATTGCAAAGCTAATAAATTGAAAATGTTCCATCAAGTCACATTTAGCCATATCTTCAAAGGCAACCTGATTACACATTGAAGATATATATCTTGAGTATCTGCCAATCTCTGATGATGAATTAGAATTAGAGTTAGAGGCAGAATTAGAATTATAATTAGAATTAGGATTATAATTAGAATTAGAAAATCTGTTTTGATTGCATCTGCAATTACAGTTATTCATATTATTCATATTATTCATATTATTCATCTTGAAATTCTACCTCCTAAAAATGGCTTGTTTAAATCTTTAAAAATAGTACCGTTATGATAGCCCTTTTTAAAATTGTCAATGTTCTGGAATTCCTGCCATGGAACATAAGCCATAGCAATAGGCATATTTATTTTGTCAGTCATTTTGCTATCACAACCACAATTCATATTATTATTCATACTTTTACCTTTCAAATTATTTACAATATAATTATATTCAAATTGTACTATTAGGTTCTAAAAGTAATACAAAAACCATATCGGCATGTTCTATTACCATTTACTTTTCAGGAACAAAACTGCCTTTACTAAGACTCCATAGTTCATCTGCATAGAAGGAAACCTCTTTAGAATGTGTAACAATAATTACACATTTTCCATCTGTATGTGCTAGCTGGCTAAATATATTCATTATGTTTTCTCCTGTACCTCCTTTACTCCTACATTATAAAATATCAATATGGAGTTCATATGGCGTACAGAAAAAGGCTGTCAAAAAAATATATTATATTTTTTTGACAGCCTTTTTGGTTTTTAATAAAATTAAATACAAGCTATTATAATAATATTTTATGCATTTTCCTTCTTCATTGATTTATAAACATCCTTGTATACATACATCTTCTTATCTGCTTCTTCATACAATTTATGAATAGTAAACTCATCCGGAGCATTTTCAGGTCTTATGGCATTTCCATAAGATGGTGAAATAACATACTTCTGATTGCGGTTTGAGTTTTCTGAATTAATTAAATTCTTCATATCCGCAATAAGTTTTTCATATTCTTCCTGAGTTGTATTCAATAGAATTGCTATAAATTCATCTCCACCCATTCTTCCGATAAAACCTGTTTTACCAAACGTCTTATTCAATATTTTGGCAAATGTCTTTAGTGCATTATCACCTTGTTTATGACCATAATCATCATTAATCTGCTTAAAATCATTTAAGTCAAAGCTTACTATCATTACAGAATCTTTTTTATGCGTTTCCAGCTTTTCCATAATAATTGTACATCTGGCACGATTACTAATACCTGTAAGAGAATCAATAAATGCCATACGCTCTTTCTTCATAAGCTTTGCAATAAATCTAACAGTTACTAAGATAATAACTACAAGAATTATAACTGCTGCAATCTGAGTATAGAGAATATTGTCCATCTGCCCGATTGAATCAGCCTTAGATACTGTAAGTATAAGCTTCCATGAGCAGTTCTCTATATTTGTAATGCCTGCATAGTAATTTACACCATCAATTGTAATTTCACCCGTAACATCCTCTAAAGTATTTAAATTATCGTTAATAAATGAAATATCATGTTTACTGCTATCCTGATAATAAGTTATAATATTGAGTTTTCTATGTACCTGTGTCATATCTGAACTGGCTACATACTCACCAGCTTCATTTATAACTGCTGCCAGACCATCTTCTCCTGTCTGCATATTTTCTACCAAATCATATACCTTTGATAAATCCATGGCACCACAAAGAACACCCACTTTTTTACCACCCTTATAGATTGATACACAAAGAGTTGTAATTGACTTATTGTTATTATAATCCATAAATGGCTCTGTTATGAACTTATCATTATTCATAACATCCTGAAAAAACTGTTCTCCTGATTGATCCTGTATAGTATTTTCTCTTACATAATATCCATGTCCTGTCATATCCATTATAAACAAATGTTCAAAACCTAACGTTGCTTCTTTGCCTTTAATATACTTGTATTGATTCGCCCACTTCATCTCATTTATCTCCGGCAATGTAGCTATATATTCAAGCAACGCAAATTTCTCATTAAACTGTGCTTCAATTTCATTTGCACATTGAACTGTCTTTTCGGATAATGTATCTTTTGTATATGAAATTGATGTATCATATGTATCGCTATAGCTGGACATAGACATAACAAACAATACTGCTGCTGATACAATTAATACTACCATAAGTATCATATCGCTGGCATTTAATTTAGAACTGTTAAAAATTTTTAGTTTCTTCATTTTTTCCTCCTAATGTTCCAATCAGAAGTTCCTTCACTCCCGATTAAAACACAAACTCAAGGTTGAAATCATCTTTCAGCCTTTTCTCCTACAATAATTAAATTATAAACACATACAATTTCGCTAATCCATATTTTTACTGCGAAACGAATTTCCCTTTATATATGTTCATTACTTATATCCTGATTTTCTTCGTCGTCATTATCATCATTTTTCTTAGTCTTAATAACAACAAATAGTAATATAACTGCTGCACAAACCAGTATTAAAACTAATCTTATAATATTTGTATTGTCACCGGTTTGAACATACTGTCCACCACCAAGGCTTCCACTACCAATAAACATATTTTTTGTAGTTTCATCTTCTCCATTTGTATCATTTTTGTTATCATCTTTTGAATTATAATCTTTATCTGCAGTAATATCATCCTTTGAAACAGCTTCCCAGCTTGGAGTTAAGTCAATATCGCCAACTCCGTTCTTTATCTTTGTGACTATATTTCCGTTTTCATCTCTCCATCCCTTGAAAATATAGCCCTCACGAACAGGTGCTGTAAGAATAATTTCATCTTCTATTGTATATGAAACAGGATTACGGTTAATCACCCCCTCATCCATATCATTGTAGTTGATGTTATATACTTCAAGCTCAAATTCAGCAGTAATCTCTATATCACTACCCGGCATCATAAAGAGGTAAAGTCCCGCTGCCTCATTTACCTGAGCAATTATTACAGGTAATTCCACCGCTCTTATATTTCTTGATAGCAGGCTATATGTTTCAAGAGAATTTACCTTTGTATATACAAGCGAATTTGACTTTAATCTGTAGCCCTTTTCACACTGTACACTTAGGAATATACTTTGTTTTTCCCTATATCCATCTTCTGATGGCGAAATAATTTCAACAATGCCTTTTTCATCATTATCTACCAAAATATTAATATTATAAAATCCTGTATAGCCATACTGCCAATCAGCTTTTAATACTAAATTACCTGTTGACCACTTATTTATACCTGTAATAGGAGTTGTTGTAACATCATCATAATTTGTATCGTCCTTATCTGACACTACAAGATGCCATCCTACATTTTCAAGTAATGGCTTGAAATCAAATTCATCAAATATAGTATATGTAGTTGGATTTGAGGTTTCATATCCCCGTAAATCCCAATATTGAATTGTAAACTGCGTAAGCTTAATTCTTACATCAACGCTTATATCAGATTCAACATTCACATCATCCGGTACTGTTATATACTGTTTATTTGCTCTGATTTTCTTAATTGCATCTTCTAAGTTCTTGCTCTCATATCTGTATCTGATGGTATAGTCATTTGGAGCATCTTCTATCTTTGCAAAAGTAATTCCTTTACCGATTTGAATAACCTTATAGCTTCCATCCTCATTCTTCATATAATTTCCGGCACTGTCCAATGCAACAAGCTCTATATATACATTATCACCGGGAACTACATAAATAACATTCTTTGTAACACCTGTTTCTTCATCATAAATCTCTATTGCCTCAATAGGTGTCTTGACTCCGGAAGTAATATCATATAAATAAGGAATTGCTCCGATATAGTCGCAGACATTGCCTGTATACTCATCATATACTGTTATATCAAGCGGATGTGCTTCTGACCACTCCCACACACCTACAAAAATATAATTTCCTAATGTATCTACATTTGTAACATATGGGTCAGTCTCAAGCAATCCTGTATTGGCTTTCCAGCCTAAAAATTCATAAGCTTTGCCGTATTTTGTCTTGATAGCTTCTGCATCATCACCGAGTATATCCGTAATACTCTTTGGCAGTTCCATACTTTCAACAGTATATTCAACTACCTTCCATGGCTTTTGTTTATTTATTCCGTCATAAAATGTAATAGTATATGTCTTTGGAATAAACATACTGTTGTTATTAACAACATATATATCATCATCGCCTAATCCCATCTCGTATGAAACAAAATTGTCATTCCAGTTTTCGCTCACATCTGAAGCATTACTAATGCTTACATTTAAACTATCAGATGAAATTTCATATCCAAGCTTTGCAGCAATATTTAATGTCACACTGCCGGCAGCTCCTGTTACTAACGCTTTGCGGTATGTAATGCCATTTTCCGTATACTCATCTTCACTAAATGTGAGTTCACTGCTACCCATCATCAAATCGACTTTTGCAGCATCAAAAAATGTTTTATCTACATATATATAATATCTGTTTCTTGCATATAACGCAGTAATTTTCAAATTACTTGTAAGTGAATTGTCAAAATATGTATTTCCGTTTTCTATTGAGCAGATATATGAATCATTATCTGATGTCGGAACACTCCATCCTTTAAAATCATATATTTCCATATTCGGAAGCTCTATATTAATTGTATTTGGATCAAGCAGGTATGAACTGCCATATGGATATTCTGCAGTTGTAATTGTCTTTTCCTGATTATTTATATAGTATACATAGCTTACAACAGATTTCCATTTAGCAGTTAAATCTATTTTTCCGTCAATCAATATATCTGATGATATGACGTCTACTGATTTAATATCTGTAATTTTTGTATCTGTTCCTGTAATATACCAACCGTCGAATACTAAATCAGTAATAGCAGGAGCCTGTAGTGAAATACTCGTGCCATATTTATAAACCGTTACATCCGGTGCCACATATCCGTGATTGCTAATATCTGCATCATTTTCACTAAATCCGTCACGATATACTATGTCAATCTCACCCTCATAGTTTACCAATGCGGTTGTAGCCGTGCTTGGCATTAGAAATGAAAGCAGATAATAGTCATTAGTACCATCTGAAGTTTTTGTAACAGGATATGTCTGATTTCCAATAGTCACACCTGAAACCTTAATCTGATTTGGAACATCATAAATTCTAAGCTCTGCATTCTGTTCTGCTGCCAATACATATCTGTTTTCGGGATTTTTTTCTATTTTCTCCCTATCACCATTCGCTTTCTTCCAATATACTTCTATATTCTGGTCTGTACTTATATAACTGTCAGGCAGAATTGTAAGTTCTGCTGTAGGTGTAGCAGGCAGATAAAAATATAACATATTTTCAGTTTTATTTTTATCTATTCCAATCTCTGATATGTTTTCATGTCCCCATCCTACATATCTGTAGTTTAGACCTGATAATTTAGCAGATGCATTTTTATTTTCTGACTCTACATCCACCAAATATGTATTCATATATCTGTTGTCAGAAATATCAATGCTGTATTCCTCATAATCTACTGAAAATCCCGGTTTTGCTCCGTCATCAGTTAGGTCCACTTCAAATAAATACAGCTTATTTCCTTTTGAATCCTGTAAAGTACCGTCATATTCGGTAACGGCTGCATTCATATATAATGAACCGCCTTCTATAATAATATTGTTTCCGCTGCTTACATTTCCGCCTGCACTGTTACGTCCGCTACCAATACAAGGAGCAGCTGAAAGCATATTAACAGCGACTGTACCTGCATTTAATTTCACAACACCTGCACGTCCTGAAGCCGTAGTACCTGTTTCACTGCCGCCTCCACCAATACCGGCTCCATAACCCTGTCCCTTGATATTAATTTCAACATCACCATCTATAGTGACATCCCCTGCATCCACTGTAGAACTTAGAAAGAACTCCTTACCTTGTTGTAATACTGTATCATGGGAATAATTTGTATTATATTTTTCATTTAAATAATCAAATGCATTTTGAGGTGTATCATACGAAGTTCCATCTTCCCTCAACAGATATTGCGGATTAAATACTTTATCCTGACTTGGGTCTCCCTCGCTTAACTCCAACTCTATATCACTGTTTGCCTCGTTAGAACCAATAGCTGCACCATAGCTGTTTCTTGCAGTAACCAATGTAAGTGTTCCCGTAGCCCCCGGATTGTTTGTAATCCTTAATTCAGAAGCATATTTAACTTCTGTTTCAGTAAGTATATCCGACAATTTTGTAACACGCACAACTCCTTTATATTCCATCAGTTTGATAATCGAAACAGAAACACTCTGTACACTTATAACTGCACTCTTTGCGCCTTCTCTTGTACTTTCAAGACGGCAGTCACCCTCAACCGATAAAGTATATGAAGTAATCTTGTCAGCCGTAGCCGCATTAAACTGTATAACGGGTATATCCAATGAATTTTGTATGTTTACATTTTTCAAAACAATTTCAACGTTTGCTATATTTTCATTTTCCGGCTGAATAATAATTGAAACATTGTTTCTTAACGCTCCGCCACCGTCTATTGTGTATTTTCCATCTATTACATTTAATGTAATATTCACATTATCAGATGTTATTTCATAATTCTTCTCATTTGATGAAGTCGTAATTTCGTCTAATGCCTGTGCCTTAATTACATTCATTACTATTAAAGATATAAGAACTGCACAAAAGGTGACTATTATTGCCGCACCTGCAAATAGCTTTCTTTTTTCATAAAAGTATTTCTTTACGTTTTCTAATTTATTCATTGAAATCCCTCCTTGGAGAACATTTTATTCTATACTTAATTTTATTTATGACTGGTCAGGGCATATACCGCCACTTTGTTTAAATATATCACAATATTGCTATTATTTCCACTGTTTTTTAGTATTCCATATGCATTTTATGCAGTTCCCATAACGTGAGTACATATATTATTTTTATATTATCAAAAAAATCCGAAAGTCTTACCTATAATAATATTTGTATCGTTCACATAAAAAATGACATTTACATATTCTCTATACAAAATATGCAAATGTCACCTTTATTATAAAACTAAATATTTTCTGTTTCTAATTATTTATATCGTATTCCAGTGTAATATTTATTACCTATTCTGCATCGTTGTCCTGTAATGCTGCAAAGCCCTGTTCACCGGTTCTTACCTTTACTACATTCTCAACACCATATACAAAAATCTTTCCATCACCGATATTTCCTGTATAAAGTGCTTTTCTGGCAGTTTCTATCACTAAATCAACTGGTACCTTGCTAACTACTACTTCCAGCTTAACCTTTGGAAGAAGCTTAGCCTCTACTTCAACACCACGATAGTACTTTGAAGCACCCTTTTGAACACCACACCCCATAACATGAGTTACGGTAATACCCATTACACCGATTTCGTTAAGTGCCTCTTTGAGTATTTCAAACCTCTCCATCCTACAGATAATATCAACCTTTGATAATTTTACATCAGATGCAGTTGTCGTTACCTCTTTAGGTATAGCCATAACAGGAACAGCTTCCGCAACTGTAGGAGCATCTCCGGCTTTTTCAGGCTTATATGTAGTTGTCATTACCTCCGGTACAATCGGTGCAAAATCTGCATATGCTGATGCAAGACCATGCTCTACCGAATCAAGACCAACTGTTTCTTCTTCTCTTGTAACCCTAAGACCTATTGTTTTCTTAAGTATAAAGAATACTATTGTAATTGTAACTACTGTCCATGCTATTGTAACAAACATGCCTATAAACTGAAGTCCAAGCTGTTTAAAACCACCGCCATAGAATAAACCTTCTTCAATACCTGCAAGCTCAAAGCCCGGTGCAGAAGATGTAGCAAACAAACCAACAGCAATCGTACCCCATATACCATTAAACATATGTACTGCAACTGCTCCAACAGGATCATCTATATGAAGCTTATTATCAAGGAACCAGACACCAAATATTACTAACACCCCTGCAACTGCTCCAATAATTGCTGAACCTGCACAATCAGTTACGTCACAAGAAGCCGTAATAGCAACAAGACCTGCTAATGAAGCATTTAAACACATAGATACATCAGGTTTGCCATATTTAATCCATGTAAATATCATACATACAACTGTAGCAACTGCAGGAGCTACTGTAGTAGTAAGCAGTACTGAACCTAATGTAGAAATATCCGTAGCAGCTGCTCCGTTAAATCCATACCATCCAAACCAGAGAATAAATACACCAAGTGCACCTATTACTAAGTTATGTCCCGGAATAGCATTTACCTTTTTTACTTTACCTTTATTGTCCTTTACAAACTTACCGATTCTAGGTCCAAGCATTGCAGCACCGATAAGAGCGGATATACCACCAACCATATGAATACAGTTTGAACCTGCATAATCATGAAATCCCATTTCTGCTAAGAAACCGCCACCCCATGTCCAGTGAGCTTCAATAGGATAAATTATACCTGAAATAATTGCTGAATATAAACAATATGTTGAGAACTTTGTTCTTTCAGCCATTGCGCCTGATACAATAGTAGCCGTAGTTGCACAGAATACTAAGTTGAATACAAATCCTGAATAACTAAAGTTTCCGTAATCCGTAAATACACCAAAGCCCGGTGTACCCATAATACCTAATATATCTGTTTTACCTTCTGCTGCCGGAAGCATCAGGGAAGCACCGATTAAAAACCACATTACCGTACCAATACAAAAATCCATAAGGTTTTTCATAATGATATTACCTGAGTTCTTTGCTCTGGTAAATCCTGCTTCCACCATTGCGAAGCCTGCCTGCATCCAGAATACCAATGCAGCACCAATTAAGAACCAAACACCAAATATGTTGTCATTAATGACTTGTAAAATTTCATCTGTCATAACTTTGTCCTCCACTTTCCATAAATTTTTTTCTATATACACGAAAAACTTTATTTGAAATCAGAAGCTTATGCAAACGCTAGCATATTTACAAAGCTAGTGACTAGCATAAAAAAGGCGTCACGGGAAATCTTTCCCATGACGCCTTTGTCAATGCTAAAGCTATTATAACCAATTTTATTTTTTTGTCAATAATAAATTAATAATTTTTTATTTTGCTGTTTTTGTTATTTTTATTGGAATTATGTAATCTATTCTCCATTTCCGGAAAAGAACTCTATCAATGATCGGATAATTTCCACCGGAATAAGCACCCATCCAATCAGTCCCGCCAATGCCACACGCATTATAAACAAGAAAATATGAGTATGCAAATTTGTACACACAAAATATCCAAAATATTTACTAAGAAAATTCCACCCTATGGGAACTCCTGCAAAAAACCAGGCATATCCTGTAACAGATCCCGAGTCAAATACCCAGCCAATGATACATCCAATCAATGCTCCTACAAACACAAGTCCCACTGTAGCCAATAATCTTTTCATATGTAACCTCCTGCACTTAATTTTCAGAACTGCCACCGGTATATTGAATACAAACGTGTTATCATACCGATACCAGATGTATTACTAAAATGACAAATGTGAATTTAGTTGTCTTAGTAATACTTACATATAATAAGTCGCAGGAAATTCATGTTCGGTTTCAAAAAAAACAAATCATTTCTCAAGTCCTTATAAAATCAATACTTCCACCCTTCGGAAAAAAGAATATAATTAACTTTTATCGGCTTTCCCGTGCCAATTTTATCCTGAATCCACTCCTCACCCTCTTTGTTATCCATGTAGGTTTCTTTATCTCCCTCACAGATTTTCCAGACCAAATCATCCCCGTCTTTGTCTGCTTCTTCCGGAAATGTCAGCCCGATAACCTCCATACCATAACGTTCAATTAATTGAGTACCTGCAATTTCCTCATATACACCGCTTTCTTTGTTAAAAGACAGTATCCCACTGATAAACCGCATAGGATTTGCAGCCGGCTCATAGATGATACCATTATCATAGTATTCAGGCAACGTTTCTGTGGATGCTACCTGTACACATTCTTTCGATAAAGGGTCATATTTGTAAACCCTTTCCATGTATGCCGCCATATAATCTGCAGTAACTACGGAAACCACCATTTCTTCATTCCCGTCTCCGTCTAAATCCTGTACAGCATACTGCAATGCTTCCCCCAAATCCTTGCTTATGCCTAAAGACGATTTATCCGGCCATGTGCGGTCAGCCATTATATTTTCATACAGTTTTTTATATGCATCAAAAAGCTCAGTTTTGTCAATCAATACCTCTGTGTGCTGTAGAGTCACAGTTGACTGTAATGGCACTGTTTCCTGATTCGTGTCCTTATTCCCCTGCCATATTAACATCGCTGCACCAACTCCAATGCATAATGTTGTTATTATTGTTATAATTAATTTCTTTACTGCAAACCCGGCTGCTGCTCCTGCAGCATTTCCGGCTGTAGCTCCCACAGTGTTTCCGACTGCCACTCCTGCACTGTTTCCGGCTGTGGTACCGATGACATGTGCCAATGTTTCCGTCACTTTGGCGTGGACTTCGGCAGGAATCTGTGCCGCCTGTGCATCCTTGTGAAACAACAGTCCAAGTACCGGAACCAGCAGTACGGAATGAAGACGAATTCCCTGCTGTTTTTCAAGAGTTTCTATAGATACACCAAGCTCTTTTCTGGCACGATACAGCATTGTTTTTACTGTTCCTTCCTGTATACCGGTTTCCTTGGCAATCTCAGCCACACTGCACTCTAAAAAATAATACATAAGCAATACCTGCCTGTACTTCTTCGGCAGCTCATTTATCAAATCCCGTACCAGTCGTCCTATCTCTTCCTTCTCCATAACATCCTCAGGAAGGCGAAGTGTTCCTTCTTCCTGTACTTCCAAGACCTCCTCCGTTTTTTCTTCTGTCAGCACATCTTTTCCCCTACGCCGGAAATAGTCCATGGATTTATGAAATGCAATACTTTTCATCCAGCCCATTGCTGCAATGGGCTTCTTTATTGTATGTAAATCCTTGTAAACTGCCAGATACACCTCCTGCATCACATCTGCCACATCACCTTCCGGCACTCCTTGACCGGAAATACAAAAATATATGTACTGCTCTGTGGAATCATACAATAAATCGAATGCTGACCTGTCCCCTGACTGAATCTGTCTTACATACCGTGCGACTTCTTCTGCCTTTTCGTCAACCAGCGGATGAGGTTTATTATGTTCATTTATGTTCATCTCTAAAAATCCTCCATATTCTAAAAGAAGTTTCCCATATCATTTTTCTGCTATTACTTAATTGTCTCATATTACTTCGGACAATTAGATATAATCTTAATAACAGACACATGCTTAGTGTCAACAAATAAAATTATACACCATCATTGTAAAAATCTGAATGGATGCAGATTCAATTTTTGTCACTCTAAACAGGCGAAACTGATTTGCAAATAATAATTTATTGTAATATACTAGATAAATATAATATAATGATTAATAAATTAATTACCATTACTACTGAAACAGAGGAGCCTATGTCAGTTAAAAAAACACCACAATTGAATATATCAAATATTTCCAAATCCTATGGCAGGAAAAATATATTAGATAACATTTCCTTTTCCGTATCTGCCGGTGAATGTGTAGGTATCGTAGGAATGAACGGTTCTGGTAAAACTACTTTATTTAATATTATATGTGGAGAATTATCTTCCTTCACAGGAGATGTAACTATATTATCTGATAAAGAACAATCATTACAAAAAAATAAAAAGCTGTTAAAAACTGCTATCGGATATATCCCACAGGAAAACCCTCTCATAGAAGATTTATCCGCTTATGATAATCTCAGGCTGTGGTATTGTGACTCCCCTCTTAATTTAAAGGAGGAGCTTTCTACAGGGGTTTTAAAAACACTTGGCATAGACGAATTTTTAAAGGTAAAAGTAAAGCATCTGTCAGGTGGTATGAAAAAAAGGCTGTCTATTGGCATTGCTCTGGCAGCAAAGCCGGCTTTTTTGGTATTGGATGAACCAAGTGCTGCTTTGGACTTAGTTGCAAAGGATATAATCAGGAATTATTTAAAGGAATTCAAAAAGAATAATGGTGGTATTTTAATTGCAACACATGACGAAGATGAGCTTTCATTATGTGACAGACTTTTAGTTTTAAAGAATAATACATTATTTGAAATCTCCCCCAATATTAGGGGTAGCGAACTCATAAAAAATATTGTATAAATACATTATTAGAATGGAAATATTAACTTAGGAACATTAACGGAATTTCATATTAAGATTACGGAGGTATATTATGAAATCAAAAGCTGCAAAAATCTCTGCCATATGTGCAGGTGTAATTACTTTAGGTACTGCGGCAACTTTATCAGCCGTTTTACTTACAAGCGGAAACAGTCTTTCAGATTATTCTGATAAAGATCTTATAAAAAATGGATTTGAAACACTTTTTAGCGGTTCCGATTCATGTAAAATCAATGATATAATTAAAAACCTTGGAGATGCCTTTACTACAAGCGGTGATATCACAATTAATTCCCTATATGGAGAGGATATTTCTTCGCCTATTTCCATGGGCTATATTGCAAACGGCGATATGACTAATAACAAGACTAATTTTTATGCTTATATAGATAGCGATGAGTTTGCAGATACTATAGATTTTGATTTATATATTGATGATGAAATATTTGCTGTTGCCAGCAATTTATTAAACTATGTTTTATATGTAAATCACAATACTTTTGTAGAGGATTATAAGAATTCTGCATTTTATGATGATGATCTTACCTTTACACAGGAAGATATTAATTCTATAATTGAACACTATTCTGTTTCATATAGTGACGAGCGTCTTATAAATCTTCAGGCAAAACTGAATGCCAAGTTAAAGGAAGACCTTGATACCATTATAGAAAATATGGAAACCGAAAGAGATGAGGATTCTGAAACTGTAAATGGTTATGAGACATACCGTATAGTGGGTAATATGAATGTTTCTGACATTGCAACTCTTGTATTCAACCAGTTGCAAACTATACTGACTGATGATGACTTTATTGACTATTTTAATGAATTTAGAACAACATATGGATTATATTCACCATATTCTTCTTTATATTATAATACAAATACCGACGATGATGATGTCAGAACCGTCTTCTCTCAATTATCTCTCGGACTTACTTTGGGATACAGTGAAATTGAAGCTGCCGTAAAATCTGCTATAGGAAATACTATTCCTGTTGAAATGTATTATACAGATGATGCTTCTTTAGTAAAAGCAGCAATTCCTGTTACTGTTACTTATGACCATGAAAACTATATGAAGTTTATCACTTCTATAGAGCGTATTGACACCAATTCCATAAACGACAGCTATAAGCTTTCTTTAAAGATAACAAATGATGAAAACGCTTTAAATATTGCATTCAAAAACCAGAAGACCTCTAACGGCAGGGAGCTTTCTTTTATGGTTTTTGAAAATGATGATGAATATTTCAAAATTAATTCAACATTTGAAACCAATGGAGATGATTTCTCAAATGAAACTCTTATCTATTCAGAAGAGATTGAAATAGCCAGATTAGATGTTGACGGTACTTGCAAAGTTACTGACAATTCTATTGATTTAGACGTTACAAAGCTAAAACTTACTGCATCAGCAAATACACTGTTGGATATTGCACTAAAATTTAATATCAAGCCTTTAGAAAATGAAATAGAAGTACCATCAGGCACTCTGAAGAATATTTTTGAATTAACAGAGGATGAATTTAATAATGATGTAAGATCCGACTTAGGCATAGACTTATATTCTCCTGTTAAAATTGCCGAGGAGAATAGACAGAAAATGGGAGAATTAGTTTACGACCTGCTAGAAGATTAATTATGAAATTTAAGCTTTTACTTTTACTTGAACTAAAGAATACTTTAAAAAAAATACCACATATTATTTTAGGAGTAGTTGCACTTATAGCCGTTATAGGTGCAATTACTTTTTGTGGTACAAAATATCTCTATAACCTTGATATGGATATCACTATAAATTTAGCTTTAGTTACAGAAGATGATTCAAAGCTTATGACTACAATTACTAATATGGTTACTGAAGCAGACAGCATAAAAGAATATGTTAACTTTATTCCCTGTACAAGGGATGAGCTTCCTTCTCTTTTGGATAATGGTGGTGTATATGCAGGAATTATTTTACAGGAAGATGCTGCTAAAGATATTATGAGCGGAAAAAATACGCCTATCGAAATTGTTTTTCCAAAAAACTCCGGTTTTGAAGCAGCTATTATTTCCGAGATGGCATCTGCCGTTGCATCAATGCTATCTACCGCACAGGCAGGCGTATATACCTCTATCGATTTCTATAATGCACATTACAAATATAATGCTAAAGACGAGATGATTGAAAGACTCAATCTTACATATATTGTTACGGTTCTGTTCAGGGGAAATACTTTTAATGACCATGTTATTTCTGCAACAGGTAATATTTCTCTGATTTTATACTATGTTATTGCTGCTATTGCTATGTTCCTTCTGTTTTACAGTATAAATTCTGCCACTATCTATAGCAGATACGGTATGCATCTTTCAAACAAACTTATAAATAACAATGTAGGTATTTTAGGGCAGATGTTTATCAAATATTTAACCATACTGACTTCATATGGCTTTTTATTAATTATATTACTTCCGATTTTATTTTACTTTTTTGAAATGAGAATTGCTTTTTCTTTAATTTTACCTATAATACTGGCAGCACTTTGTATTTCTGCACTTACTCTGCTTATATACGAAGTGTTTTCAAATAATGTTACATGTATCTTATTTATATTTTTATTCAGTGTATTTGTTTCGTTTATATCAGGATGCTTTATTCCTTCACTGATGCTTCCTGACACCATTACAAATATAAGCTGCTTTTTCCCAATAAAACATATAATGAGTATTCTTACAAATATTGTACTTGGTAATAATTCTATACAGCCTTACATATTAACAGCATTATTTATACCGGTATATTTTTTATTGTCAGTTGTCATAAAATACTTAAAAATAAAAAGGACGGTGGAATAAATGAAACGATTTTTTACATGGTTTTACTATTTATCTAAACGGCAACTAAAAAATATATTCTTTTTATTTATTCTGATATTAATTCCAATCTGTGCATTGGGATTAAAGGAATTTTCCAATTCCTTAGAAGCAGCTATTACCATGGGAATAGTAGATTCTGACAATACCGACCTGTCATATGAGCTTTTAGAGAGCCTTTCAGAAACAAACGGAGTAGTAAGGTTTGTAACCTACCAAAATACTACTGATATGTCAAATGACATTCTTAATGGAACAATCCAGTGTGGCTATGAAATATTAAAGGGCTTTGAAGATAAGCTTACAAAAAACTATACAAATAACCTGATAGAAGTATATGCCACTCCTGAAAATCCCATTGCAATACTCAGTAATGAATTAATGTTTGCCAAAGTATTTGAAAAGACAGGCTATTACAAATTTATTGAGGATATCGAAAACTCTAATGTATTCAGCAATATTACGGAAGATGACTATATTGCATTAAAGGAAAACTATGAAACGAATCTCACAAATGGCAGAACCTTCAATTTCAACTATAGCTCTACAAACGGAAAATACATTGCCTCAGGAAATATTGATGTATTATCTTATATAAAAACTCCTATTAGGGGAATAATAGCTGTTTTTATATTTATAGCAGGATTATCAGGTGGTTTTACATTTTTAAAGGATAAAAAAAATAATGTTACCAACACTATGTGCATATTTGATGTTACCATTCCTGTTCTGTTTGCCGCTATATCCGGTACATTTGCAATTTTTCTTGCCGGAATCAATGACAGTATTATAAAAGAAGCCATAGCCATGATTAGCTATAGCCTCCTGGTGGTGATTTTTGTATTAATTCTGACTAAAATTATTAACAACAATGTGGCATACTGCTCTACCATACCTGTATTTTCATTAGGCTCACTTGTATGTTGTCCTATTTTCGTAAATCTTGCTACATTTTTACCGATTATAAAACTGGTAAAAATGTTGTTTATGCCGACCTATTATTTTTTAATATCCGATATACTTTTAATATCTTAATTATTTGTGAATAAATATTTTTTACAAAATTTGATTAAGATATTTAAATTTCAAAAAACAATCATTTTAAGAAATGCGCTTAATCAGTCCAAGGTATATTTTGACTTGAGGAATGCAATTTCCTTGGCATATCCCTCCAGTTCGTTTGGTGTCTCCAAATTCATCGGCAGACCTCTAAAGGCAGGATGATTGATTACATTAATTATAGCCTCTGCGCCAATATTGCCTTCAGCAATCTTTTCGTGTCTGTCCTTATGACTGCCTAAAGTATTCTTACTGTCATTTATGTGAATCGCCTTAAGCTTATCAAGTCCGATAATATCATCAAATTCTTTTACAACACCATCCAAATCATTTACAATATCATATCCTCCGTCAAATACATGACAGGTATCAAGACATACACCCATCTTATCCTTTAACTCTACCTTATCTAAAATAGCCCTTATTTCCTCAAAGCTTCTGCCTATCTCGCTTCCTTTTCCTGCCATGGTTTCAAGCAAAACCGTAGTGGACATATCTTTATTAAGAACTTCATTTAGCATTTCTGCAATATACTCTATTCCGATATCTACTCCCTGCTTTACATGACTTCCCGGATGAAAATTATAAAGATTTCCCGGCAGATATTCCATTCTTTTTAAATCATCTGCCATAGTTTCTTTAGCAAAGTTTCTTATATCCTCAGTAGCTGCACAGGCATTGAGAACATATGGTGCATGAGCAACTATAGTCCCAATACCATTTTCCTTTGCAAACTCCAAATATGCTTTTATATCCTCTTCATCTATTGGTTTTGCAGCTCCGCCTCTCGGATTTCTGGTAAAAAACTGAAAAGTATTTGCACCTAATTTTACAGCCTCTTTTCCCATTGCCAAAAAGCCCTTTGATGAAGATAGATGGCATCCAATATATAACATTTCTTTTTCTCCTTTTAAGTATTTTTATTTTTCATATTTTTATTTTTCATATTTTTATTTTAGAGTTAATGAAGTTTTAATTTGAAAATGACAGAAACTCCAATTAAATATTTTATTAAAGCCAAATCACGAAAAGCCCTTATTATAAATATAATTTTAATAGCTATTCTAACATTTTATTATAACTTAATCCACTCTTTTACAATATTTTTACAATCTCTCCTCCTATGGGAAATAATAATAAAATAACGAATATACAGCTTTGTAACCCGCTTTAACAGAATTTTCTTTTCTTTCTTATATTCCTTTCCCATTTTTGAAATATCATACAATCCCTGTCCGATAAAATGATGAATTCCTTTTCCTATATATTCTTTCAGCTTCTCTTTTTTATAGAAATTTATTCTATCCGCCAACGCTTCCTCTAACTCTAAATTCTTTAGTGAAAATCCTGACTTTGTTATACTTCCATCGTGTCTTACATAATAATATAACGGAAGCTTTTTATATACTATTCTTGACGCATTATATAATACTATTGGAATTGTAAATTCATCCTCATGTATTTTCCCTTTTGGAAAATGTATTTTATCCACCATTTTTTTATCATATAGTTTATTCCACGCAACAATAAAATCCACAGAATTTTCTTTGTATAACTCTCCAAGACTTTCTTTTCCATTTAATATCTGCTCATTATCAACACCTTCAATTTGACTGTCCGTAAATACTTTTGATTTTTCCGTAAAATTTTCTATACAGACATCTATTTCTACCCTTTTACATAATGCAATATCAGCATTATTCTTTTCTATACTTTTATATAAAATTTCTATCATTTGGGAGTGTATATAATCATCAGAATCTATAAATAAAAAATAATCTCCTCTGACATTTTTAATACCCGTATTTCTCGCCTCTGACAGCCCTTCATTTACTTTATGTATTACTTCAATTCTATTATCTTCTTCACTATACTTATCACAAATATCTCCTGAGCCATCAGTTGAGCCGTCATCCACTAATATAATTTGAAGATTTTTATAGGTTTGATTTCTAATCGAAGTAATACAGTCTTCTAAATACTTACTCACATTATATACCGGAACAACAATGCTAATTAGCTTTTCTGACATATATATCTCCTGTTTAAGATATACTTAAAATGTATATCTGCTTATTTCAAAATTAACTCCGGCAGTTCCACACAGCCCCAGGCTGATGCATGCCATTCAATCTCTTTATTCTTTCCGCTCTCTTTTTTAAATGGAAGTCCTATAATACAGTCTAAATCTATGCTTTCATTCATTTGATCTCTTTCAAAAAAGGTGTAAATAGTCCTGTATTTTCCCTCCCTTAGCATGGAAATATCCAGCTTCGCCGTAAACTCTCCCTGCTCTCCCTTATATCCATTATAAAAATCGTAAATAAAAGCTGTAGCCACAGGATTTTCCACATCATCCTGTATCTCTACCCTAAAGCAGAGCTTTTC
Organism: uncultured Clostridia bacterium; assembly: GCA_947174885.1. GTDB lineage: Bacteria > Bacillota > Clostridia > Lachnospirales > Lachnospiraceae > SVEL01. The sequence goes on along the minus strand of CAMWKO010000001.1, from coordinate 15,441 downwards.
TATATCTTCATTATTCTTAAAATTGATTTTTAAAATAACGGCTTCCCCATCACCAAAACTGCTGTCCTCTTTCCCTACATATTCAGCACGTTTAAGTCTTATATCCTCTCTCGTAAGCCATGTAAAACGTCTGCTGTTTTCACATTCCAACACGGTTTCGCTTATCTTATTATCCCCAAAATAATTTCTGACAGCCTCTCTTGTGTCTCCGTCAAATATCAACCTGCCATGGTCAAGTACAAGACATCTTTCGCAGAATCTGCTGATTGTATTCATATTATGGCTTACACAAAGTACGGTTCTTCCCTCTTTGCTTACAAGCTCCTGAATTTTTCCAAGACATTTATTCTGAAATTTCACATCCCCCACCGAAAGTACTTCGTCAAGTATCATTATTTCGGACTCTAAAAATGCTGCTACCGAAAATGCCAGCTTTACATACATACCTGAAGAATATCTTTTAACCGGTGTATCAATAAACCTGCGGCACTCAGAAAACTCAATAATATCTTCCAGTTTCTCATCTATTTCCTTTTTTGTCATACCAAGAATAGTACCGTTTACATAAATATTTTCACGACCTGTAAGCTCAGGGTGAAAGCCTGTACCTACCTCAAGCATACTTGACAAGGTACCGTCCATATATACCACCCCCTCACTCGGTGTAGTAATTCGCGATAAAATTTTTAGCAGCGTGGATTTACCTGCACCATTTCCTCCTATAATACCTACAGCCTCTCCCCTCTCTATTTCAAAGCTTACTCCATCAAGTGCCATAAGCTTTTTTGATGTATCTTTCTTTTTATTTCTAATACCGTTCCAAAAGGAATGATAATCAATATTTCCCAGCTGATACTCCTTTTTCACATCGCAAACCTTTATAATAATATCTTTTTCTGCCATTCTTAACTCCTACCTTGAATGTGACTTTATGAATCTGGCAATTTTATTTACTATAAAACAGCCCGTAAACACTATAATGCTTCGCAAAATAAATTCTATTATAACACCGGTTATTCTGTTATAAGTAACCTTATGTACAATCTCCTGCCATGGTATAAGTGTATATTCAACAGTATGTACACACAATATGAAAAATGAATATCTTCCGATGGTTCTTATCGGCTTTACTGCTTTAAGTCTTATGTCCTCAATATAAACACTTGCCTTTAACACTAAAAATCCGCCAATAAATGTACCTATGACATCTATAGCACCAAGCTCCCATACATTTTGAGATATGTCTACATTACCAAATACGGCAATGGTTACAAATATCAATATAAGGATAACCATATTAAGACTGCCTGATGGTTTTTCCAATACATCATTTTTCTTAAAATACCATCCTGCATACATATATCCTGTTACCACTAGACTTTGGGGAATACAGAAAGGAATTAAAAATCTTCTTCCCAGCTCCATTCCAAAGGCTACACAGGCAACTATTAAAAACGGTTTTATCCATTCTGTTTTCATATTCATTATAAAATTAAGACAAAGCCATGCAAGCATTAATGCCAGTAAAAACCATACAGGTCCTATGGAATCAATATAGAAGCCCGCAAACTCTCTGTCTCCGGGACATATTCCAAGTGCAAATGGAACCACTCTGAATTTTACAGCCTCAATTATACTTTCACTGCTAATAATCTTTTTCAAAACAGATACTGCACAGATTATCACGGCTACTATTGCATATGCCTTTAAAATATAAAAGGTTTTCTTTTTAATTCTTTTTTTATTGGCAGCAGGCACAAAACCATATCCGCTTATCATAAAAAACATCGGAATAAAAGCATAGATACCCAGCTTTAACGGTGCCAGCAGATATGCCATTGGATTAGCACTATAATCAAGCTCCCAGTATCTTATGTGGTCATTAAATGAGTGCATGAAAATAATTGCAAGCATCATAATTCCCTTAATTAAATCAAATGATACTATTCCGTTTATTTTTTTTCCTGTTTTAACCTGTTCCATTTTTCTGTCCAATTTGCCATTCTTATTATAGAAAATCCTGTACACTCTGTTTATATGATTTTCATATGTATTCTTTAATAAATTTATGTTTAAGGTTTTAGCTAAACAGCTTCTCTATCGTATCCAGTCTGTCGTCCCAGTAGCACTTTGCACTTTCAGGTATAAGCTTTCCCATATATTTTTCCTTTAAATCAGGATTTTCTATAGCTGATTTCATACCAAGATATATGCCTTTATAGGAATTTTCCATAATCATACCATTTTCTTCACTTCCGAGCAATTCCATAACTCCGGAGCAGGCTGTAAGCATAAGTGGTTTTTTCAGAATACACGCTTCCTGACTGACATAGGAATATCCTTCGTATCTGGAAGTGGATAAAAACCAGTCTGCCTGACTTATGTACTTGTATGGATTTTTTCTTTCGCCAAGAAGATAAACATTTTTTAGATTAAATTCTCTGATTTTATCCTCCAGTTCATGCAGCACCTCATAGTTGTTCCAGCTTTCTCCACCACCTATTATCCACACATCATATTGAAGGCCCTCACTGTTTAACAGATTGCATACCTCCAGTAAAATATCATATCCCTTTTGTATATTGAGTCTGCCTACGGTAACAAAAAGAGGTCTTTTGCTCCTTTTAATATCCGAAACCTCCTCCATGGATTTATTAATAATGTCTTCCTTATTTACGGGATTATACCGTACCAGCAAATTTCCCGGGTCACCAATTACCTTCTTAATGCTTTCTTCAATAACCTTAGAAACACAGACAACATTATTAAAGCGTCTCATAAATTCCACTTCATAATCCGCAGTATTAAACCAATGCTTTGTATAATATGACTTTGTATAATCAGTATGTACCCATGCAAATCTTTTGGGAATATAGTCACCATAAGTCATTGCCATCATCATTATCCAGCTTTCTTTCATACATAGCAGTACATCAAAATTCATAGACCTGATTTTATTTTTCAACTTCTTCTCTCTTTGTTCTCTTATCTTTTTAATAATCCGTCTTTTTAAGAAATGATTAGAAACAGGATAATCCTTTTCCATCTGGTATAAATATCCAACCTCCGGAGGATAAACATTCTCAAAATCAAAATCTCTTTTATCTGTCAGTATTGTAATATCATATTTGTCCTTATAATAGGTAACAAAATCATACATCAGCTTTTCTACGCCGCCACCCTGTAATATATCATTGACCACTAAAATCTTCAAAATGTTCCTCACCTCCCGTATATTGTTTTACACTGCTTTTATAACACTATACCAGTTTATATCTATGTAGTTTTCTTCTTAATCTATAGTTAAAATAATTTCCGTCTTTATAAAATTTAGCTGTATTCCAGCAATTAAAACCCTGCTCTTTTCCAAATATATTCTGAATGTTTTTTTTGCTTTTACTAAGCAAATCAAAGCTTATTATGCCTTTTTTAATTATTTCAGTTCTATTTATAAGTTCTCTGGTTTCTTTTAAATCCATATATTTAAAATTAGTTGATATACAGTAATTAATCATACACAAATAATAAATATCTTTATATACATTTGTATCAGGAGTGTCTTTTAATTTCATTTCTTCCAGTATTGACTGATAAACCTCTCCTATTTTATTTAACATATTCTCACCTTTAATTTTCAAAGATAAGGATTCGTTTCTCATAGTATAATTATAAAGATTATCAGGAATTTTAATCCATTTATCTGCATACTGCAGACATTTAACAGTAAATGATAAATCTTCGCCATATACAAGGGTTTCATCAAAGCGTAAATTGTTCGTCTGAATAAGCTTTGCATTAAACACCGCAAAGCACGCTTCCCACCCTGCCCTATAGCTTAGAAAATCACGACAGATAATCCGGTGTCTCTCCTCTTTATTAAAATCTATGGCTTTTATCATTTCATTAAATCTTAAATCATACAGATAATTATTATTTTCATCTACACGCCTTGCACAAAAGGAGCAGATGTCATATCCTGCATCAAGTCTGTATGATGTTTTCATAAGTAACTCCTTTTCCACAAAATCATCGGAGTCTATAAAACAGACATAATCTCCACTCATTATATCAAGTCCGCTATTTCTCGCACTTGATATACCGCCGTTTTCTTTATGTATCACTCTTATCCTGCTGTCTGCATTAGCATATCTGTCACATATTCCGGCACATCCATCCTTTGAGCCGTCATCTACTAAGATAAGTTCAAAATTATCATATGTCTGGCTGAGTATAGAGTCTATACATCTTTCCAGATAGCTTTCGGTATTATAAACCGGAACAATAACGCTAAACTTTTTTGACATCCGTGCCTCCAAAAAGTATATTTTTATATAGTATCAATAAAGTCCTTTTCAACCTTATTAAACAGTATAAGTCCTGTCATAAATATGATAATTGTGACTGTCACACTCAGTATTAAGTATGGTGTCAAAAGCATTCCATGTCCAAAAAATGCGTATCTTGTTGCCTCAATAACAGGTGCTACAGGATTACACATAGCCAATACCTTTAGTCCTCCCTCAAGACCTGAAACCGGATAAATAACAGGAGATACATACATCCATATCTTCATCCCAAAACCGGCAATAACACCTAAATCTTTATATTTAACTGTAAGAGAGGATATAATCATACCTATTCCAAGTCCCAGTAGCGCTAACTGTATCATAAACAGCGGTAATGCCAATAGCATTATATTGAAATTCACTTCACTTCCTCTTGCTATAAACACAAAGCAAAATATAAAGAACATAAACAGTTCAAAAATAAATTTGAATATCTTTGTAATAATACTTGATATCGGTATTATCAGTCTTGGAAAGTATACCTTGCCCATTATGTATGCATTGTTACCCAGAATATTCATATTGTCACCCATGCAGCCTGCAAAAAATGACCACATCATGTTACCTGCCATATAGAACAAAAACTGTGGCGTTCCATCTGTGGATATTCCTGCAATGCTTCCAAATATAAGCGTAAATACACCACTTGTCAAAAGTGGTGCTAATATCATGTAAAGTGGTCCTAGTATCGTCTGCTTATACATTGTTGTATAGTTTTTCTTTACAAATGTAAAGCACAAATCTCTATACTTCCATATCTCCTTTAAATTAAATCTAAATAAAGAAGATTTATTTTTTATAACTATCTTCCATTCTTTTTCCATATCAATACCTGTTACAAATATATATAAATTTTGAAAATAACTGTCTTTTAAAACATAATATTGATAACTCATTATAGAGGAAACTTTGGCAATATACGTTTTTCTTTAGTTAAAAAACTATGAATATGCTTATTTTTCTTTACCATATATTTAAACTTATATAACATAAATAATCCTCTATATTTTCCTTTTCTTACAGAGGAAATAAGATAATTATTCAAAAAATAGTCATTTTTATATGGACATCCACGTATAAAGGAATGAACATCCTCTCTATCAAGTACATAACAAAAAAGCTTATATTTTTCTTTTTTACTTTTATCCTTAATATACAATATTTCATTTAACTTTAAGTTTACTCTGCTAAGCAAAAAATTGTATACATCATTAATGGTTTCCTTTTTATTACTTTTATGTAATACCAGCTCCCTGCTTACCATAAAACGTCTCATTTCTATATCCAACGCCGCATCTACAGAATATTCGTTTATGGAAGACACTAATGTATTACTTCGTCTGTAGTAATAATATACCGGTTCCTTTATATAATATACATATCTGCATTTTTCGTAATAGGCTATATTAAACAAAAAATCCTCTGACCAGTTAATACCCAGTTCAAAGGCAAGTCTGTTATCTTTAATAATATCAGCTTTATAGAGCTTATTCCATGTAACACCATAGTAAAAGCTTGGAATATATGAGGTATAGTGATTAACCATAAACTCAATACTCTTTAAACCCTCCAAATCACCGGTGTACAAATTTTCATCATTGGTATCATATCCGCCAATAACAATATCCACCCTGTCATCACTTTCCATTCCACCTATCATAAGCTTTAGGGAGTTTTCGTGAAACGTATCGTCTGCATCCATAAATCTTATATATTCACCTGTAGATTTACTGATACCCAGATTTCTGGCGGCAGAAACACCCTGATTTTCTACATGAAATAATCTGACTCTGTCATCTTTTTTCGCAAACCTATCACATATCTTAAAGCTATCATCTTTAGAGCCATCATCTATAATAATTAATTCAAAATCTTTGTATGTCTGTCCCAATACACTTCCTATGCTATCCTCTAAATAGTCCATAGAATTATATACAGGCATAATTACACTAATCTTAGCCATTCTAATATCTCACTATATCTCACACATAAAATATATCTATATATTAATGTATGTTTTATCTAAGGTCAATATCTAACTTTCTATAATCACTCCTAATTCTCTCTTTATAATACCTTCAAAAAAGTGCTTCAAAACATTTGACTCACTTCCTACTGAATCTATAACTGCCGATTCTCCATTATCCCATTTTACGCAAAGAGAATATTGATTGCTGTCAATATTTTCTTTTTTCTCCGGCTTAAAGCTGCTAAATACAGAAGACATTCCATATTTGCCTGCTATTTCCCTAAGTCTGTACATATCCTCATTTTGAATTTTTATATTTTTTAATTTAACCTTTTCTAAAGAATTAAAATCATTTTCCATATATCCGTTTGTGTTTATATAACACTTTGCACTAAATAGAATCTCATCATTACATTCTTCTATTTTGTATGAAAACTTCTTTTCATTATTATTATGATTGCATGAATAGCTCATAAGGATAATATCACTGTCCCCATGAGCAATATTTACCTTTCTGTTAATTATTTTTTTCAAAGCCGTTCTGGCACTTAATAAGGTATCCATATTATATCCTCTTTCTATATTCCTTTCGAAAATAGAATACTAAAAATATAATAATTTCTCATCCCCCAAAAAGGAGTAAAAATTGCATTTTTATATTAATTTCTTCTGCTTGCTGCAAACTGATCTGCCAAACTATCATATGCCGCCTGCTGTTCCCTACCATATCCCAGTATTAAATTAGGTGCATTTTGCGATATTATCTGAATCAAATCATCTACTTCTTTTTTATTAATATTCATGGCGAAAGACTTTCTGTCAATACACATAAAATTATATGTTCTGCTTACTGTTATTCCATAATTTTTTGTAACTGTTACATATATCCATACTACATTTCTATAAGGTATAATTCTTCTTTCGTTTGCAGCATAAAATACATATCTTCCACAACATATTTTTGACTTTGGAAATGTATATTCTTTTGGATTAATATCCGAAATTGCCGGATACATATTCCATTTTTCAAGATATTCTTTAGAATCTATAAGTGGCTGAATTTTAGAGATATAGTATATAGTTGCAAACAGCCCTATAATTATAGTCAGCGAAAAAAGTCCATTGCTTACTACAAATCCCAAAATCAGACTGCCCGCTATCAAAATAGCAGTTACAATAAAAAATATTTTCTTTTTTCCTATCGCATTTTGTATTAATCGGTCCATTTTCAATCCTCACTTTTCTTTAATAAAATAATTTCTTTTTTCCAAACAATTAATCATTTCTACGATATTCTTAACGATTTACATTATATATGTATCAAAACCTTTATGAAAAATTTTTTTGATCATATATTTTCCTTTCTTTCGTTTACTCTAAATTATAATATAAATGGTCTTTTATTTCATCATATAAATAAAAATATTTTTCATTCTTATTAAGAATTAATCATATAAAAAGCTGTTGCAAAATATCACAACAGCTTTTTTAACAACTTTCTCTATCACTACAAACACTGGGTTGTAAACAACCCGGTTTATAGTAACACTTTCTCTATCACTACAAGCACCGGATTGTAAACAACCCGGTGTTACTCCATAGCCTTTTTTATGGCAGCCATAAGTTCTTCATATGTTTCGTATGCAGGAAGCTCCGGATTATCCGCCTTAATCTGGTCTGTACTCTTAAAGAGGAAACCTGCCTTACTTGCCTTAATCATACCAAGGTCATTGTAGCTGTCACCGCTTGCTATTGTATCATATCCGATAGACTGTAATGCCTTAACCGTAGTAAGCTTAGAATTTTCAATACGCATCTTAAAGCCTGTAATTTCTCCGTTTTCGGCAACCTCAAGTGAGTTACAGAAAATTGTAGGCCATCCAAGCTTTTCCATAAGCGGCTTTGCAAACTGTGTAAATGTATCGCTTATAATAATAACCTGTGAAATTGAACGAAGCTCATCCAAGAACTCCTTTGCACCCGGTATCGGATCAATCTTAGCGATTGTTTCCTGAATTTCCTTTAAGCCTAAGCCATGCTCCTTTAAAATACCAAGACGCCACTTCATTAATTTATCATAGTCAGGCTCATCTCTTGTTGTTCTCTTAAGCTCAGGAATACCGCTTGCCTGTGCAAAAGCAATCCAAATCTCCGGTACTAATACACCTTCTAAGTCTAAACATACAATATACATAAATCTTTCCTCCGTTTATAATTTATTATGAATGTATATCACTCTTTGTTTCAAGCATCATCTTTATAAGTATATCATGTAAGAAAAAATATGCAATAATTAATAATCCTTGTGTTTCCGTATTTTTTATTTTTAGCTTCAAAAAGTCTTGTTGTCAAAGGCAACATAGACATCTTACACAAAAAGCTTACATCATCATGATGATGTAAGCTTTTTGAAGCTAAAAATAAAAAATACGGAAACTCTAATTAATAATCACAAATATCTGTTTTCATCAGTCTTCTTCCCTGCAAAAATACTATCGGAATGAAAATAATCATATTACTTATTATCATACCCGCTAAAGACATCTCATTAAAATAGAAAAGTCTTAAACCTCTTTCAATCAGATACAGATGATTAAGCAGATATACTCCGGTAATTGTGATGCATAAGCCAATTACTATTCCGATAACATCTATAATCAATACCTCTGAAACAATTTTTAATTTTAATTTCATCTTTGAAATTCCAATAGCCCTGTATAGTGCAAACTCCCCCTGCCTGTGCTGATACATTCCTACAAAGGCAGCATTTATGGTTATAGCCATAACCACTGACATGAGCAATATAACAAAAAAGTAAATGTAGCTGAAAGTTTCTAACTGATTGTCCACATTATTCTTGTAAGAATCGTAATCAAAAACATTAACCTTATTTTCGGTTTTCAGTCTGTCTTTCAGATTTTTATACTCCTCATTGCTCATGTTACCTTGTAAAATAATATAAACTAAATTATCCGTATCACTAATACAATATACGCTATATCCGTCTTCATCCGTCAAGGCATCCAGCTCATATTCCTGATCTACATATTCATCCGGATTATCTGATGAAAAGATATCGCCAAGCTTCATCCCCCTATTATCTGCCTGTAAGGAACTGAAAATCAAACTGCCGTTACCAAGCTCCTTACCCTCAAGCTGTTCCTTAATATTAATCCCATAAAATTCACAATATGTTTCAAAATCCTTTGCATTTCTGAAAGAATATGCCTGCACTCCCATATTAAAATTCATAATCGAGGTTGTATATATATTATTGATTATTCCCTGCCTAAGAAGTATAATATCATCTTCTTCTTTTAACATTTCAACGGTTTTATTAAAATCTTCATATTCATTATCTTTCCAATAAGGCATGATAAATGTCTGTTTTTTACATTTTTCAAGTTCTTTTTCAAATATACTTTCAACATTTGATATGTATAAACCGCCAAGATATATTGAAAATGTAATAACAATCATAAATACTAACAATACTGCTCTTAATTTATTTTTCTTTATGAAATAGACTGCTGAAAAAGGTTTCAATTTTCATCACCGCCTTTTCCTGTTTTAATCATTCCATCCCACATCTCTATAATATGGTCTGCATCCTTTAAAATTGAAATATCATGAGTAATTACAAGAACTAAATGTTCCTTTGAATACTCCTTTAAAACACTCATAACTGAAAAAGCATTTTCATGGTCAAGAGCAGCTGTCGGCTCATCTGCAAACAATACCTTTGGCTCATTTATCATTGCACGACCTATTGCAACTCTCTGCCTTTGTCCACCCGAGAGCTTTGACGGTCTTTTTTCGATTTCCCTGTCTGAAAGACCAAGTAATTTAAGTTTCTTCTCTGCCAAAAGCCTTACTTCCTTACTGCTCCTTTTTGACGCAACGGTAACATTGTCGAGTGCAGACATATACGGAACTAAAAAATGTCTCTGAAATACAAACCCAAATTCCTCTCTCCTTAAATTTTCACGTTCTGAAGCCTTAATATTTACAATATCCTTTCCGTTATAAATTATTTCACCTGCCGTAGGCTTTTTTAAGGTAGACAGACAATACATCAATGTAGACTTACCGCTTCCTGACGGTCCGATAAACCCAATTAAACCCTTATCAGGAAGTTCTAAATCAAATCCTCCAAGTGCATACATCTTATTTTCTTTTTCAATATCGTAAATCATTGTAATATTTTTTACACTAAACATAACAAGACCACCTTTCTACATATCATCATCTATTGCATCTATTGTTTTTATTCTGTATATTTCCATTCTTACAGGTATCTGCATTAATGCAAATAAGAATACATATACACAAACAATTTCCATAAGCGTTTCGGGCATAAAATATGTACATCTCAGTCCCAATTCCGTTATTATCGTAATATCCATTATTTTCATTAATACAGCACATACAATAATTGCCGATAAAAATGCAATAACAAATGTAAACAATAATTCCCTCAGAATAGAAAAATAAATAGTTTTTCTTCCATATCCGATGGAGGCATATAAACACCACTCACTACGCCTGTCTCTCATATACGATATATTAACAATAATTACGAGAATGGCTACAATCACTATAATTGCAACAGATAAAAGATTTGTAGATGTGGCAATAACATCCGTTATATCTGCCTTTAAATTCTTTTCTCCATTTACAATATCAATAAATACGGAATATTCAAGCAGTATTCCCTGTTTCCTTAATGTCATCTGCAGGTCTTTTATGCTTCCGTCCGTAACAACACATATCATAGGATTAGTATAGACAGTTTTATTTTCGTCTGCCAATCCGCATCCAAAATAATACCCGCAATCAATCACACCCACTATTGTTACATTTTCATTTTGACTTAGTCCGTCACCAAGCTTATACCCCTGATTTTTCATTAAAACGGTATCAAGTACTACTTCGTTTTCTTTTTCCGGAAGTCTTCCCTCCAGTAAATCAGCCCCCATATATTTAAGAAGCTTATTCATCTGTTCTTCGTTTACCATAGGCAATTCAATATAATAATTTCCAACAATTGAATCAATTCTGGTATATTCCACCTGTGCAAAAAAAACCTCCTCTATACCCTCACACCTCTTTATATCAGAATCAATTTTCTCAAATTTCTCCAAAACCAGCTCAGTATATGTCTTCGTATATTCTTCTTCTGCCTCACTGTAATACACCTCCAAATCATCCCCACCCAATGTAATATACTGCACACATTGCGTGTTTTCTGTTAGTATAGCTTTAAATGTTTCAGAGGTTGTGGACAACAGAAACATTGTAAGATAACTGGCAATAAAAAACATTGCAAGACTTACTACTAATACAAGAACTCTTCTCTTATTGTTCTTTATATAATAAAAAGCTGAAATTTTTTGTGTCATGGTTTCACCTCCTGCATTCGTTTCATAAAATCGTCATGTGATTTTATAATATTTATCTTACTTATAAATCGCTTTGTGATTTTATGATATTTGGTTTACTTATAAAATTACTTTGTGATTTTGTGATATTTGTTTTAATCACAAAATCACCTTATGACTTTATGATATTTGTTTTAATCACAAAATCACCTTATGACTTTATGATATTTGTTTAATCATAAAATTACTTTATGATTTTATGATATATAAATATTTTAATATATAAAAGTAACCATAGTCATATTTGTGGTATGACTATGGTCATATTGTAGTTTTTGTGTTTGCGGTTTTTCTATATACTATTCTTTCATGGCAACTATAAGTCTGGACCTGTCATGAATGCCTGTCTTGTCATAAATAGAAGATATATAATTCTTGACCGTTCCCTCCGAAATATACAATTCATCTGCAATCTGCCTGTTGTTTAAGCCTTGAGACATCAATGTACAAATCTCTTTTTCCCTGTCTGTCATACTAGATAAAAGTTCTTTACCTGTACCGGAAATATCTTTATTGTTCTTCATAAGGCTGACCATACGCTGCATTACCATATGGTCAATCACATTCTGACCTCCCATAATACTATCTACCGCCCCAAGTATGGCATCCTTTCCGCTTCCCTTTAATAAATATCCGTCTGCTCCACCTTCTATTGCCTCTGTAATACTCGTATCATCATAAAATGTGGTAAGCACAAGTATCTTAATATGGGAATATTTCTCTTTAATTTTTTGAATAAGTTCGATTCCACCCATTCCTTTCATATTCAAATCGACCAAAGCAAGCCCACAGGAAGTATTTTCTAACAGGCTTAAGGCTTCATTACCGTCATGTGCCATTCCTACAACATTTATCTGATTCATGGTTAAAATAATTTCCAGACTTTCAAGCAGCAATGGCTCATCATCCACTAATAAAACATCTAACATAGCCTTCCTCTTTTCTTTCATTTATATATTCTGTTTTAATATCATCATTTCTGAATGAAAATCGCTTTCATTTATCTTATTCCAGTGGTATCGTCATTTCTGCACGAAAACCGTTTTCATTTTTAAATTCTGTACTTCCTCCTGTTTTTTCAATATATTTAATTATCTTTTTAAGTCCAAATCCCTCTTCAATACGCAAAACGGAATTTTTACCGTCAAAATCACTTTTTCCATTATCGGTAACCGTCACCTTTATATGACTGCTGTCTGCCAGCAGGCACAGCGTAAAACAGTCTGCATTTCCATGCCTTACTCCGTTTGTCAAAAGCTCCTCAACTGCTCCTGTCATAAATTCCGTATGCTCATGTGGTATTTGCACATCCTTAGATAATATTTCAAAATCAAAATACACTTTTATATCCGTATCCATTGTAAAATTATCTATGATAGCCTCAAGCTCAAGCTTAAAATCATCAATAGATATATTTTCGGCCTCTGCATCGAGTACGCGAACTGCATGTCGTATGGATTCAAGACCCGTTTGTATTCTTTCATTTGCAGTATTAACTTTATCTATTGCTTTGTCAGGAGAAACCTCCCATAAAACCGAAGCTGCATCAAGTGCCATACTTGCAGCCGTAATTGTATGTCCCACACTATTGTGAATATTACGGCTGATATTTTCCCTCTCCTCTAATCTGGCATTTCTCTCAATAATATTACTCTGTGCCAGAAGGACACGATTCAATTTCCTCTCAGTCATTTCATTTACTGCCGATTTACACATAGAGGCTGTTATCTGATTTCTATACTCTATGTATTTATCCAAAAGCTTTTTTACATACCAAATAATAAGAGAAAACCCCATAAGTACTGCTATCTGAACAATCGTTACCGGCAGAATATCAAAAAAAGTATTTCTATTGCTGATAAACTTATATATCAAAAAGAATATCGACGGAAACATCACGCCCATTTTCTTATACTCAAGCTTTCCATATAGAAGAAATACTAAAAATCCTTTAGAGATAATACAGCATAAAGTAATAAACAATATTTTAAGTAGTTCGATAAAAATATTTCTTTCTTCGGACAGATTTTCAACAGTAAATATAATCATCAACAGTCCTGCAACGCAAAGCAGATAAGATGAATTATCAGCATAAAATAATCCATATATTGTTAGTATTATTGTTAAAAGCTGTATTCTGAAAAAATCAGTCATTACATTATCTTCATACATTGTATTCTCCTATCATCTCTTTTTTCGGTTTTAAATTTTCCCTATACTCTTTATGATTAACTTTACGGTTTCTAATTTATTTTACATCCTTTTCTCATATATTCTTCTGAATTTTCCCTGATATCCGTTATCGTTTTGTGACTGCCACAGACTCTGCATCTTTCATTCTTTTTGCCAAAATGTGCAATTCGTGTTTCCATAGATAATCCGTTCATTACAAAGATTTTTCCCGTTAAAAGTTCTCCTATATTCAATAAATATTTAATCGCTTCCAAAGCCTGAATACTTCCGATAATCCCTGCAACAGCCCCAATAATTCCTGCCTGACTGCAATTAGGAACTGAGCCGCTCTCCGGTATTTCTTCAAAAATACATCTGTAACATGGCGATTTCCCCGGCACATATGTCATTACCTGTCCTTCAAACCGTAAAATGCCGGCATGACAAAACGGTTTCTTTAACAACACACAAGTATCATTTAGTAAAAATTTTGTTTCAAAATTATCTACCGCATCAATTATAAAATCGTATTTACCTATAATTTCTTCTGCATTATCTGCTGTTAAAGCATAGGGATATGATATAACCTCAATTTTATCGTTGAGTTTTTGCATAGACAATTTTGCTGATTCTGCCTTATTGATATTTTCCCTGTCAATATTATGTGCTATTTGCCTTTGGAGATTTGAGATACTTACTGTATCGGCATCCATAATACCAATCGTACCTATACCGGCACCGGCAAGATAAACAGCAACAGGAGAGCCAAGTCCGCCTGCTCCCACAATTAACACCTTTGATTTTTTCAGCTTCTTCTGTCCCTCACTTCCTACCTCCGGCAGAATAATCTGCCTGTCATATCTCTTTAATTCCTCTGCACTTAACTCTTCAAAATTATGCAAAAGCCACTCCCTGTATCCCCCTGCCAGATTATATGCCTCAAAGCCCTGCTGTTTTAGTTTATCAGCAAGTACAATGCTGTTTTCACCATAACTGCAATACACAATCAGCTTTTTGTTTCCGGGCAGATCCTTAGTCATATCATCACTGCAATCCCAACATATTGCACCGGGTATATGTCCATGCTGATATGCGATTTCTCCCCGCATATCAATGCATATATAATCATCCTCTGACATTTCATTCATCTGCCAAACAGAAATATCCGAAGGTTTCTCTTTTATATGGTTATTAAATTGTTGCATTTTATTCTGTCTCACTTTTTATTTTACGCTTTCTCTGTCACTACTGCGGCACACCGAGTTGTGAACAACTCGGTGTTATTCTATTCTTTCCCATCACTACGGCCTCGTGGATAAAATCGGAGATTTTATACACTCGGCACACCGAGTTGTGAACAACTCGGTGTTTTTTTTATTCTTTTCCCATCACTACGGCCTCGTGGATAAAATCGGAGATTTTATGCACTCGGCACACCGAGTTGTGAACAACTCGGTGTTTTTTTATTCTTTTCCCATCACTACGGCCTCGTGGATAAAATCGGAGATTTTAT